>JBAWXH010000001.1:0-231671 GCA_037144155.1 Planctomycetota bacterium
GAGTACGAGTACCGCTGACGCTGAGTACGAGTACCGCTGACGCTGAGTACGAGTACGAGAAAGCCAGGGAACGGACTTGAAGTCGAAAGGCGGAGCCTTTGGTGCAGTCCGTTCCACGGCAGCGCCATGGAACGAGGACAATGATGCAACGAGGATGGGTGCCATGGAGCGAGGGAGCCGGGATGCCCTCGCCGATCGAACAGTATCCAATTCAATTATTGAGCATTCGCTCTCGTCGCTCTCTCTCTTCTTCGTAGGCAACGTCAATCAAATGCAATACCGCATCGACATCCGCCGCTTCCGTCGGGAATTCAAACCTACCTGTCAACTTCACGTTAGGATTGAGCTGACGTTTTTCATAGAGTTCCCATATCTCCTCCGCGTAGTGCGTATGCGCCAAACCAGGGGCGAATTGAGCGTAGTATTGAGTAATGTTATCTACATCGCGCTGAAGCATGCTTTTGGCGCTGTTGTTGGCCGCTGCATTAACGACTTGTGGCAAGTCGATAATGACGGGTCCTGTCGCGCTCTGAAGAACGTTAAATTCCGATAGATCTCCATGCACCAGACCGATACACATCATACGGACTACATAATTCATGAGGGTCGCGTGATCCCTGATTGCTTCCTCTGCCGACATCGTGATGTCATTCAATCTCGGAGCTACGTCACCATCGGCTCCGGTTATCAGCTCCATCAAGAGCACTCCACCAAACAAGCCAAACGCTTTGGGGACTCGTACTCCTGCTGCCGCGAGACGGACCAGCGCATCCGCTTCGGCTTGTTGCCAGACAACCTCTTGCTGATCCCTTCCGAACTTGGATCTTTTCTCCATCGCTCTTTGTCGGCGGCCGTTCCGGATTTTCCGTCCTTCGTAATACTGAACCGCTTTCTTGAAACTGCGATCAGCGACGTCCTTGTAAACCTTGGCGCAGCAAATCTCGTTGCCACAACGCACAAGAAAGACTTGGGCTTCCTTTCCGCTCATCAACGAACGAATGACTTCGTCAACTAAGCCGTCGTCGATCAGCGGTTGAATGCTCTTGGGTACTTTCAAAACGTTACTTCTTCTGGCAGATAGAAAAATTGACCGAACGGACCTTGGCTATTTGGTGGGCCGACGTTGAACCAGTTGAACCAAAGGATAGCTGTTTAACTACGGGTGGATCATTATAGGCGTTTCGACAAAAAAAACAGCGATTCGATGATTATTGGTTGTAAAACGCGTCGTACGCGCGGAAAAGGTGTTCAGGACGGACGATTTCATTGGCCCGGGAACTCCGTAGGTAACGGCGTAAGTCGTGTCTTCCTGCGTTTAGCCCTGCCCATGGTACTGCGTTTAGCCCAGCCTTGCAGGTTGAACATCGAACGGGAAATTTCCCAGAACGCTAGGCGTAGCTGCCATCGCACGCGGTATCAGGACGGAGAATCAACGCCATGAAAGAATGGCTGAAATGAAGTCCGTACGAAAAAATGGGGCCCGAAACCACCCACCTTTTTTTCCTGCTGCGATGAAGAAATCCTCTTGAAAACTCCCAGCAATGATTTCTCTTTCTTCGTGACCGCTGAAGCTTTTGATCCGTTGGGAACTTCGCGTCAGACAGCTTAGGACGATACTTGGAATCTCTTGTCGGTTGGGAGGCAGAGCCTCCATGCAGTGCGTTCCACGGCAGGAGCCATGGAACGAGGGGACGAGGTCAACGGACCATCGACGTCTTTGCTTGAAAAAGGAATGTCCCCTCGCGCCACCTTTCCCCCGTTTCCATTCATCCAACACTGCTGGAAAGCGGAATTCCTTGGCTCGATATCGAATCGCTGGCGATGCTAGCTGTCGGATCTACGCGAATCGTAGGATGGTATCGAGAGGCGAATGATCTCGTGAAAGCTTTTTTGCAAGAGAGTCTGGTAGCGATACGAATTGGTCACCATCACAATGGTTCGTGTCGGCTTTCTTCCTTCCAACGAGCGGTAAACACGGCGTTTGTTTGAATCTAGTTTTCTCGCCATTTGAGGAACGAGACTTATACCGTGATTCAACCCCACCAGTTCCTGGACCATCGCCAACTGACTAGTGCTCTCAACGGACAAGGGATGGAACGACTTCTGTTTACAAAACGACATCACGCTGTCGGTCAGGCAGTGAGCCTCGCCGAGCAAAACAAACGGCAATGTCTCGATGTCCTTCACTTGAATCGATTTCTTTGTCGCCAATGGATTATCAACCGACATCAGGAGCAATAGTTCCTCATCAAAAAGTCGCTCCGCGTGAAGATACTTGGCATCGATCGGGAACGCGGCGATAGCAACGTCCACCTCCCCATCCGAAAGTTTCTTAAGCAAGTTTTTGGTCGTGTCTTCTTGAACGATGATCCTCGAAAGCGGAAAGCGTTGTTGGAAGGTCTTTAAACGCTCCGGTAAGAAGTAAGGCGCAATCGTCGGGATCGCTCCGACGCGAATCTGACCGGTCTGACCATCGTCATGGATTTCTGCTTTGGCGTCATCCACCATCGACAAGATCTGACGAGCTCGAACAAGTAGCATGTTTCCCGAATCGGTTAGCGCTACATTGCGAGATTGTCGTTCGAATAAGGGTTGCCCAAGCTCCTCCTCCAATCGCGCGATCGATCGACTCAGCGCCGGCTGAGAAAGCCCAACTGCCTCCGCTGCACGTGTGAAGTTTCTAAACTCCGATACCTTCAAAAAGTGCTTCAGTTGCTCTAGCTCCATTTTCTCCGCTCGTTCGATGGGACCAATCGAAAGCTCACATTGCATGCATATGGGTGCGACAAGCGTTGAAACTCCGTGAAACCCAGGCTATTTCGTCATGCGTACGGTGCATCAAAATTATACGTTGAATGCATTGGACGCATTACCAAAATCTTGCAAGGATAGGCGGTGATATAACGGACTGTGCTGAAAAACGTTGAACCTCACCAACCTCAGGAGAGATCATGAGATCGAACTTTCCCTTTGCTCGAGTCTTAGCAAGTGTGGCGGTGTTAAGCACTGCCGCTTCCGTGTTCGCCCAAAGTCGCCCCAACGGCACTGCGGCCGGTGGCCCAGCCCTCGGAGAAAAGAAATCCGATGTTGCTGCATGCCCGGTAATAGGCGGAACCGTACGGCCGACATCGCAGCGAACCACTGCCGCTGGCACCATGACGACCGATGACTGGTGGCCAAATCAACTCAACCTCAAGATCCTTCATCAGAACTCCAGCAAGAGCAATCCGATGGGTGCAGGGTTTGACTACGCTACGGAGTTCAAAAAACTCGACCTGGAAGCGGTGAAGAAGGATCTTCAAACGCTGATGACAACGTCACAGGACTGGTGGCCAGCCGACTATGGGCATTATGGCCCGCTGTTCATCCGGATGGCGTGGCATAGCGCTGGAACCTATCGTGTCACGGATGGTCGTGGTGGTGCCAGCTTTGGGACGCAACGTTTTGCTCCCTTGAACAGTTGGCCCGACAATGCAAACCTAGATAAAGCGCGTCGGCTTCTCTGGCCTATCAAGCAGAAGTACGGCAATAAAATCTCGTGGGCCGACTTGATGGTGCTGACCGGCAACGTCGCACTCGAGTCGATGGGTTTCGAGACATTTGGATTTGCAGGTGGTCGCGAAGACGTATGGGAACCGCAAGAGGATATTTTTTGGGGTCCCGAAAGCGAGTGGTTGGGAGACAATCGCTACTCAGGCGACCGGCAGCTTGAGAATCCCCTCGCAGCGGTTCAGATGGGATTGATCTACGTGAACCCTCAAGGCCCCAATGGAAAACCAGATCCCCTGGCATCGGCCAAAGACATTCGTGAGACATTTGCTCGTATGGCGATGAATGACGAAGAGACCGTTGCACTCATCGCCGGTGGCCATACCTTTGGAAAAGCCCACGGCGCCGCAGATGCGAGCCAGTTTGTCGGTCCCGAACCAGAAGGGGCCGGTATCGAAGAGCAAGGGCTCGGCTGGAAGAATAAATTTGGCACGGGCAATGCAGGCGACACCATCACGAGCGGATTGGAAGGTGCTTGGACGTCGACTCCGATCGCATGGTCCAATGGCTACTTTGATAACCTCTTCGGTTACGAATGGGAATTGGTAAAGGGCCAAGGAGGCGCATGGCAGTGGACTCCGAAAGAAGCATCTGCCAAGGGGACCGTGCCGGACGCGCATGACCAATCGAAGAGTCATGCTCCGATGATGTTTACGACCGATTTGGCACTGAAACTGGATCCCAGCTATGGCCCCATCTCGAAGCGATTCCACGAGAATCCCGACCAATTCGCAAAAGCTTTCTCCAAGGCATGGTACAAGCTAACGCATCGCGACATGGGTCCACATTCTCGCTGTCTGGGGCCGTTGGTTCCGGAAGCTCAGCTGTGGCAAGACCCCGTCCCCGCCGTCGATCATCTATTGATCAATGAACAGGATATCGCGGCTCTCAAGAGCAAAATTCTTTCCTCCGGCCTTTCGATCTCGCAATTGGTTTCAACGGCGTGGGCATCGGCCTCGACGTACCGAGGCTCGGATAAACGGGGGGGCGCGAACGGAGCTCGTTTGCGGCTGAGTCCTCAGAAAGATTGGGAAGCCAATAATCCTGCCGCCTTGGCCAAAGTCCTTTCGGTTCTCGAGAAAATTCAACTGGATTTCAATCGATCGCAATCCGGCGGAAAGAAGCTGTCGCTAGCCGACTTGATCGTTTTGGCCGGAAATGCGGGTGTTGAAGCCGCTGCCAAAAAAGCTGGACGCAATGTTCAAGTTCCCTTCTTCCCTGGTCGCACGGACGCAACGCAGGATCAAACCGATGTCGATTCCTTTGCGGTGCTACAGCCTGCGACCGATGGGTTCCGCAACTACTTTGGCACCACGCATGATCGACCGGCGGAGGAACTCTTGGTGGATCGAGCTCAATTGCTGACGTTGACTGCACCTGAAATGACCGTGCTCATCGGCGGTCTTCGAGTTCTCAATACCAACACGACGTTCCCTCAATTAGGGCTCTTTACGGACCGGCCCGAAACATTGACGAATGACTTTTTCGTGAACCTGCTGGACATGAGCACCGAGTGGCAGAAGTCACCGGTGTGCGAGCACTTCTTTGTCGGAAAGGACAGCAAGAGTGGTGCCGTCAAATGGACGGGCAGTCGAGTCGACTTGGTCTTTGGCTCGAATTCGCAGCTTCGAGCCATCGCGGAAACCTATGCTTCGAGCGACGCTCAGGAGAAGTTCGTCAACGATTTCGTTGCAGCCTGGACCAAGGTCATGAATCTAGATCGATTCGACCTCGCTCCTGCAGTACGAAGTGGAACCAGCAATGCGTTGGTGAAGCAACGCTAAGCGAAATCCATCATCCCAAGCCGAAAAGAACACCCGCGAATCGGAGGGCCGAGACGCGGGTGTTTTTTTTGACAGGCAGGGATCTAAAGTACGTGCTGTTGTTTATTATTGACAGGTGGGGATGCCTATCCCACGTGCTGGTGTGGGATAAGCTTCCAGCTTGTCGTGTCCTGCAGGCTACGCCGACGAACGATCGGTACCTTTCCATCCAGGTGGCAATCCCCAGAGGTCGATTGATCGAATCAAGTTCACTTTTGAAAGATGACAGGCAGGGATGCCTATCCCACGTGCTGGTGTTAAACAAACCTAACCCGGGGAACGATGGGTGGTTGGAGGAGTTTGTTGAGGCGGAACCCACTCCTCGACAATCATCACTGGCTCAGTTCGCTGACTCCGGTTACCCCTTTTTCTTCAGGGTCAACAGATACTCCACGACATCCACGAGATCTTGCTCCGTCATGGTTTCCTGCAAGTTCTCCGGCATCAGCGATTTCTCCTGTTTGCGGAATTCCTCCAAGTCCGCTTTAGGAATGGTGTGCTCAATCCCTTTCGCATCTCGGAGGGTGACTCCCTCTTCGGTTTTGGAGACTAGCAGACCAGTCACGACTTCACCGTCTCCTGTTCGAGCCGTATAGGCTTCAAAATTGTGGCTGATCCCCGCACTAGGAGCCAGGATGGAAACATACATGGCATCCCTCGTCAACTTGTCTCCGATTTCGGTCAACGTGGGTCCCACATTCTTCCCTTCATTGCCAACGATATGGCACTGCGAACAAGTAGCTGCACCGAAGTAAACGGTTCGTCCATTGCCAGGATTACCCTTCTTCTTGATCAATTCCTCCATAGGTGGCAGTGGATTTTGAGAAGTTTTCACCACGGGAAAGAGTTCGGCTGCGGCTTTTGAAACTTCGGCGTCATCGGATGCACGGAGTGTGGGGCCGAGCAATGGCTTGGCTTCGTTTGGCAATCGATCGGTCTTGGCCAGAGTAATGAGGAACGCTTGGCTGGCTTTGTTTCGTAACAAGCCTACGGCAGCATCCACTTTCATACTCTTGGATACAGTCTCCGATTCCAGCAGGGACTTCTTTAGATCAATCGCCTCCTTGCGTCCACTGAGTGAGAGCGATTTCGACAATGCGACCGATTTTTCGGATGGTTCCTTTTCTTCGAGGAGCTTACGCAACCCGTCCACCCCACCGGTCTCCAGCGCCAAATCGATGGCTTGTACGGCTTGAGTCGAAGCACCCCAGGCCGCGGCGCGATCCAGCAATTGATCGGCGAGTCCGCGCACTTTCAGCCGCTGCAAGACCTTGAGCTGCCCTGGGTCTTGCCCCGCATCCGAAATGTATTTGCGAACCAGCGATGCCAGTTTGGGTGACGCATTGACGTCGATGCCTTCCAATCGCATCAAGGCTTCCACGATGGTCGAGGGATGGTCGACCGAATCCAGCAGTGGCTGGAGCGCTTGCTGCCGATCGGATGCGGTCAAGAAATCGGTTGCACGGAACAAGGCGCTGCGTTGCAGATCCGTGAGCGCTTGGTCTCGTAACCATTCCGATTGCAACTTGGCAGCGACCGGACCACGGCCTCGCCAAGCGATCCCCTGCACGACAGACGATGGCAATCGTTGACTTGAGGACCGTTTTTGAAATGCATTCAAGCACTCGTCCCAACGGTCCGACGCGGCGATTCCCAATGCTTCTAAATACCAACGGTCTTTTCCGTCGTAGCGAACGGCCAAATCGGCCCAAAGATCCGGAGCCTCTTTGCTTTGGTCTTCTCGCAGAGCGATCGCCAACTCGCGCAGGACGATGGGGCTATTGTCGCCCAGAAGTTTCTTAAACAGAAGAGGATTCGGGAGTTTGGCTTGCCTTGCCAAGCGAATGGCGGTGGCTCGCACATTGGGGTCCGCGTCGGATGAAGCGGCCTCCCAAGCTTTCGTTGGGTCGGAGATTTTGGACAGGAGCCAATAGGCCCGAGCACGCAACCTTGGGTTCGTGCTTCGGGCTAGCGTCTCCAATTCAGGAATTGCAGACGGACCGAACGCTTTCAATGCTTTGAAGGCTGCGTATCGGACGGAGTTACAGGGGTTCGTCAAAGCTTCGACGGCTCCCTTCACCGTTTTGAGATCGAACTTAGGAACGACATATTTGGTTCCCTCAGGAGCGAATCGGAAGAGGCGACCACGTTCCATGTCCTGCATGGCGTGCCCCCCCACACCTGGATCGTACCAGTCGGTGACGAACAAGGATCCGTCGGGCGCGACCGCCACGTCGGCCGGTCGGAACCAACGATCGAATTCACCGACCGCTAGGTCCTCGATCGTCGCAGAGTATCCAGCCCCTTCGTTCTTTGCGATATAGGCGCGAACGACGTTCGGTCCAGCATCGCAGTGAATGACTTGATTGCGGAATCGTTCTGGCAAAAGCTCCCCTTCGTAGACGGTGATCCCGGTCGGTGAACCCGCGCCGGTGATCAACATCGTGGGGACGACTCCTGGGTCATTTAAATGCCAATGACGTTGAGGAATCTCCGATTCCCAATTTGTCCGTTCGGCCTGCCAACCAGCTCCAGTGATCTCGTCGACATAACCGTAGTTCCCAAACTCCATGACGTAGTTAATGCGTGTGGCTCGATTGCCATCATCATCGTTATCCGATTGCCAGACAGATCCAAAGGAGTCGACGGCGGCTTCGTAGTTGTTTCGGAAGTTGTTCCCCAACACCTCCATATCGCTCAGGTCTTCGTTGCATCGAAAGACCATCCCTTGGCGATAAGGTTTGCCCGAATCGTTGATTTCACGTCCCCAGCGATCGAGGATCGGTTTGCCGTCCGCGTCGCATAGGCGATGTCCGGTATTGCCAAAGTTGAAATAAAGCTTGCCATCGGGACCGAAGACAAACGAGTGCACCGAATGGTCGTGCTGCGGGTCTCCGGTTTTGGTCAAGATGGCTCGTTTCTTATCCGGTACATCGTCTCCGTCTTCATCGATTAGCTCGATCACATAGGGTGCCGCGCTCACCAGGACTCGTTTACCCAACACGCAAATTCCCAAAGCCGAATCGATGTCGCGCCCTTGATAGAACACTTTGGACTTATCCATGACACCATCTTGATTGGTATCTTCTAGAATTAGAATGCGATCCCCTGCAGGGCGTTCGCCGTTGTGGCCGCGGTAGTTGACAACTTCGCATACCCATACGCGACCGCGTTCGTCGATATCGAGATTGGTCAAGCTCTTGAGAAGTGGTTCTGAGGCGGCGAGGGTGGCTTGAACTCCGTCGGCCACTTTTAATCCTGCAACTGCACTTTCTGGTGTGCGAAGATCACCGGCGGGTTTTCCCCACTGATTGAGTCCTTCGGGGATTCCTTCGGCTGCGATATGAAACCGAACGGAAGTGGTTGCACCGTTGTTTTGGGAAACTCCGCCATTGTCCAGAGCGCAACCGACTTTGAATCGTTTGCTCCCTTCGGGTAGATCGAAGCCGATGACGCTGAAGGCGTGGGTTCCGATTCCCTTGACGACCTTATCGCGGACTTGCAACGGTCCTCCAGCCACATTCGCGTTCTTTCGTACTTGGCCCCACTCGGACTGGGCAATAAACCAATTGCTATCGAGGAGGGACTTCTCCCCCTCGTTGGTGATCAAGGTGGGTTCCACCCAATCCGCCCAGTCGCAGGCAAAGCCATCCTCACCTGGGCTGACGATCAAATACAACTTCTTAACGCCCGCAACATCCACATCGACATCGATTTGATGGCGTGACGTGCTGGCGTTGAGCGTTTGGGACGAGAACAGAGTTTTCCCTTTGGAGTTGGAGCTTTGTTTCGGTCCGGGCTCGATCCCAAATTCTTTGCTGACATTGATAGGATTGAAGTTGCCCGGAACCGCTTCGTCTTGGTTTTCAATCAATTGGTTGACTGCGATCGGTTCGACGGCTGATCCCGCTTCGGGGACATCGATATGAGCAGCCCATAGGATTGCGTTGGCTACCAATCGTGTTGGTTCCGTGCGCCCCCAATTCCAATGGAAGTGTCCCCCCGTATAACCGAATGCCCGTCCGCCGTTGGGACTTTCGGAAGCCCAAGCCACGTGTTGCGGCTCCCCTTTGGCGACTGCTTTACGAACGTCGGGATTGCCGCTGTGAGGACCATCGGTGCGATCCATTGTGTTGGCAGGCGGAACGGCCGATAGGATTGGCGTAACACCTTGCATGCCGTCACGAAATCGCATGTGGAAATACCATTCATCGCGCGTCTCAAAGGGTTTGACCCCCGAGGTGATTGGATGTTTTGGCAAGTTATCGAACCGTGCAGTCCAGTGCGGATTGACCGACCAGTTTGTTTCGAAGTACCCTCCCAGCCATTTCAAGAACTCGGGCCCACCTCGGTCCTTGGGAACTTCGACGGCGTAATGCAGGCATACCAAACCGGCCCCTCGATCCATTTGCTTGCTCAGCCGTTCCAAGTGAGCGAGAGAAGGATGGCCACCTCCTCCATCGGAGTAAATAACGATGGCATCGGCGGTATCGAGGATTGAGTCATCGGCTGGCCAGCCGTTGCGGATGACTTCGACTTCGACTCCTGGGATCGTTCGCTGGATGACCGTCGCCAATAGCCTCGAACCCGCATAATGTTCATGCGAACCAAAGTCGTGGCTGGGTCCTCCCGCAATAAACACAATTCGCTTGGGAGCCGCAGTTGGTTCCTTGGCCTTGGCCACTGGGGCTAGCGAACCCAGGAGCAAGAAACCGAGGAGTAGGAACCGAATGCAGGAGCAAGGGACCGATGGGAGCGCAAGGCAGAAACGCATCATAGAGCGGGCTCGCGAAAGAGGGAGGGGAGGAATGGTCGAGCCCATGCATCGGCTCGCAACAATGGGTCGCGAAGAATCCCGTCAGCGGATTCCCACGCCCATTCTGTATCCTAGTTGTTCGCGTATCGCGCGTAAATTCCCCGGAGAAATCCCTTTTTCAAAGTAGCTGCGAAATCTTTTAAGTGCGATCTACCGCAATTAGACGACTCCCGAAATGGGCCGTTCAACCGTATTCTAAAGGCATTCGATTCTAAAGAAGGTCCTTTCAGCCAGTGTTCAAGGCGGTTTGGTTGCTCGACTTTGGAGGATTGCGGATAGCCGAAGAGCAGATTGCCCCAAAGGAATCGTACACTCGTATTGCAAGAAAGTTCACTATGACCATTCATCATTTGAGACGCGATTACAAGTACGGATCTTTGACGCGCGAGCAAATGCCGTCCGAGCCAATGGGACTATTTCAGCAGTGGTTTCAGGAATTGCGATCGCTCGAATTGCCCGAATGGTTTGAGCTGAATGCCATGACATTGGCAACCCATCGGCCCAACGGCGGTGCCGCCTGTCGCATCGTCCTCCTCAAGGAGATTGAACCCGATGCGTTTCTCTTCTTCACAAACTACGAATCGGACAAAGGGCAGGAAATCGCCGCCGATGCAAGCGTTGCACTCGGCTTCTATTGGCCGGTGCTTGACCGACAAGTCCGGGTGGAAGGGATCGCTTCGAAAGCCGAAGCAGACATCTCGGAACGCTACTTCCGTTCCCGCCCTCGTTCCAGCCAATTGAGCGCGAACATTTCGCCTCAATCCAGACCCATCCCAGATGAAGACTTGTTACAAAAAATGGTGGACGCGTTGGATCAACGGCTGGCGGGTGATGACGTTCCGAGGCCTGAAAATTGGGGTGGATATCGAGTCCGTCCTGAGTCGATCGAATTTTGGCAAGGCCGCCCCTCACGATTGCACGATCGGTTTCGATACACGCGGGACGGATCGGAGTCCTGGCATTTGGAACGGCTGGGACCATGATCGTCGATTGTAGTGAACAACCATTTCGATCAGTTGCTGTTTCGGTTCGAGCCTAACACATCACTAGATTTTTCGTACTCGTACTAAGCTTTAGCGGTACTCGTACTCGCACTCGACGATACCGCATCGAGTACGAGTACCATTTCATTGAGTACGAGTACGAGTACGAGAGAAAGCCAAACAATCTATACTGCAGTACAATCGCCTTAGGCTCACTCTCGCCTTAGGCTCATGTAGGTACACAATCGTGTAGGTACACAATGGAGTGGAAGGGGGCGATGCTTCAGCAAGATGTTTTGGATTGTTGGATGTCGAGGCGGAGGAGGCAGAGCCTCCGTTGCAGTAGGTTCCCAGGGGGGAGCCCAGTAAAACCAGTAAACGAGCTAATTGGAACAATCGATTTCCACTCATTACTTTCCGCTCAAAAATTCCGCTGAAAATGAAAGTGTTTTTATGAACCCAACCGAACCGGCCTCCGAGATCATCCTGCGTCGAGCGCATCCACGTTTCACATGGATCAATCGATCCTATTTCAGCAACGGGATGGGGTGTTTTTTGTGCGCGGTGCTATCGATGCATTCGGTAGCGATCCTTCGTGCTCAGGAATCGGAATTGCTCCGATTGCCGGGAGCTGGCACCGTGCAGAAATTAGCGGGGGATTTCAAGTTCACGGAAGGCCCAGCCTATGACGGTTCGAAGTTCCTTTACTTCACCGATATTCCTAACGATCGCATTTGGCGGCTCGATGTGTCGGGGCTTCCTCAAAAGAAAGGTGCGTTAGAAGTCTTCTTGGAAAACGCTCAAAGCTGCAATGGATTGATGTTCGATGGTAAAGGGACCTTGATTGGCTGTCAGATGAAAGGAAAGGTTGTTGCATGGGATGTGGCCAGCAAACAGTCGAGAATCTTGACGGAGCGTTACAACGACAAACCGTACAATGCGTGCAACGATCTCGTGATCGATCAACAGGGAGGAATCTACTTTACCGATCCGCGATTCGGTGCCCCGGAGCCATGGCCTCAAGGAGTCGAAGCGTTCTACTACCGTTCACCCCAAGGCAAAGTCACTCGTCTAGGTGAGAACTTGATCGCGCCCAACGGCATCCTCTTGTCTCCTGACGAAAAGACTTTGTACATCGTCCCTTCAATGCAAAAAGAAATCATGGCCTACGATGTCGTTTCCCCGGGAGTCCTCTCCAAAGGTCGTGTTCTCTTTGAGATCCAGCAACCGAAGGGGAAAACCGAGAGTGGTGGCGATGGGCTGTCGATGGATGTCGAGGGAAATCTTTATGTGACAACCGATTTAGGGGTACAATGTGTTTCGCCGGAAGGCAAGTTGCTTGGAATCATTGCCTTTCCCGAACAGCCGGCTAATTGCGCATTTGGTGGCCCGGATGGCAAGATCTTATTTGCGACTTGCCGCACGGGACTCTACGCTGTGCCGATGCCTATGGCAGGGCATGTTGTTAAGGGTCGGGTCCCTTGAAGTGAATTGTTCCAGGATGTGAATCCATAAGGATGGCTTGCTTGCGACCTCATGGTTCCTAGGCCAGAGAATTTTTGGCAGGGGAGGATTGCAAGTGACAACTATCAAGCCAGGTATCAAGTCAGGCAGGGAGATGAATGCGAGCTTGCTAAAAATTTGCTTTGTTGCTTTGACATCGTGCATCGTGTGGAGCTTCTTTCCGATTGGAATCTCCTACGCTCAGGATGATGAAACCGCTCTCCTGAAGGAAGAGAGTCCACGAGACACATTAAAGAGACAGGTCGAAGCACTTTCGATTCAATTGGATGCCGATCGCGCTGATGATCGGGATGCGGCCGAACTGGCGCTGTTAGAACTCGGTGACCAAGCGATCGAGTTCCTGCCTCCGATCAGCGAGGATGCGTCTTCCGAGTGGATCATCCGCGCTGAGCGTCTTCGAAAATTAATCATCGATCGATCCATGATCGATGTCAACCAACCGAGCTTGGTCACACTGCAAGGGACAATGACCGGGCGGGAAGCATTGAGCCAGATCGGCATCGCTACCGGAAATCCCATCGGTCTGATGAGAATGGAAGCCTTGGAAAAAACAGTCGTTCTGAATTTTGAAAAAACACCCTACTGGCAAGCCATCGATGACGTTCTCAATCAATTGGAGCTCGTCCTGGAGCTCGAAGATTCCCCGCAGCTTCAATTTCTACCCAAATCACCGACGGCGCGACAGCGCGAAGCATTACCGACCTACTTCGGTGTCTTTCGGATCGAGCCGATCGATGTGATCAAGAAGCTCGATTTCCACGAAGAGTCTGGGAATCAGTGTTCTATCTCCGTGGCTTTATCCTGGGAGCCCAGACTATCTCCAAGCTTGCTAACGCTCGATGTGCAAGATTTGGAATTGGTTTGTGACAATGGAGAGATCCTCAAAGCGAAGCCCGGGCAGGAAACGGAATTCATTCCAAACGGTTCGAACTTGGTCTTTGATTTGCACTTCGATCGACCTTCCCGTGCTGCCACGGAGATTGCGACATGGCAAGGAGCGATGGAAATATCCATTCCAGGGCAAGCTGTTTCGTTGGAGTTCACGGAAATCGATCGAGCGAGCGACAATCGTATGTCGGTGGGAGACTTGATTGTGGTACTGGAGAAAGCCAGGAAAAACCGAGACGTTTACCAGATTCTCTTAGGGGTCAAAAGCGTTTCTGAATTGGACGCAGAAGGGCTCCAGTCCATGGTCTCAAAACATGAAGCGTACTTGGTCGATGATCAAGGCAAGCGATTAGAACATGCAGGTTGGTCGACCACCCGCATCTCGGACGAAGGACTTGGTTTCTCCTACCTCTTCGAGATCGAAAAGGAACTGAGCGACTATCGTTTTGTCTTTCGATGCCCTCAGTCATTGTCGAGGCACCGTTTGGATTACGCCTTAAAGAACATTCCTCTGCCATGAAGTTTGAATTGCCATGGGATCCGGAAATCGAAAGTCCAGCCACCATCGCGATCCTAGGAGGAGGTCCGATCGGGATCGAAGCCGCCATCTATGCGAGGTTTCTCGGGTACTTTGTCTCGATCTTTGAAGCTCGTCGCGTCGGTCACCGGATGTTGGATTGGTTCGAGCGACCATTGGATTTGCCTTCCGGTGAGATCACGTCATCTTTAGGTCATGCGGCTATCAAGGCTCAAAATCCCGAGTACCAACGGATCGATCCACATCGAATCCTCACGGGACGCGAATACGCAGAAGAATACTTGCTACCTCTTGCCAAGACCGACTTGCTGTTCGATGACATTCACTTTTTGAGCCCTGTTACCGATGTTTGTAGGCTTAGAACTTTTCGCGACGATCCGGTCGGATGGCAAGAACGCTGCAACGATGAATTTCGAATCACGGTACGAGGCAAACATCGCGGCATATGGACCGCACGAGCCGATTGTGTCATCGATTGTCGGGGTACAGCGAATACTCCTGATGGTTTAGGACCGGGTGGCGGTCACGCCTTGGGCGAAGATGAATGCGAAGGAGATTTTTATCCGCACTCGCCCGAAGATCGAAAATGGGATCGCAAAAAAGTGGTGGGAAAGAAACTCGTGTTGGTGGGACATACTCCTGAAGCATGTCTGGCAGCAGAAGAATGGATCAAGCACTTTCCAGAAGATAGCGGTAGCCGATTGATCTGGATTGTACGCCCTCAGGGATCGCATGAATCCGAGAGCTTATCCGCCACGATTGCGGCGATTGAAAAAGCTTCCCACAACCATGTGGTCATCCTGCGAGCATTGGGAGTCGATTCGATCGCGCGATTGGAGCCAAGCGGCTTTCGATTGCGACTGCTCAAGGACGATGATTCATCGGTCGAACTCGAAGCCGATGTGGTTCTGCGAAGGACAGGCCACCATTATCGATCCATTGCCCCTCAATTGCTGGTGCATGCTGCGGGGCCGATCGGCGCATGCGATCGGTCGTCGCCACCCCCAGCCAAAGCAGAACCAAGAGAGGGGGACTCGGCACTGCCTGCTACGTGTACTGTTTCCTTGCCGGATGGAGCCGACACACGCTTTATTACGGCGGAACCTGGATACTACGTCCTCAATGCCAATTCGATGGAGGAAGGTGCGGGGTCAGGAATTCCTCGTGCGTTGCAATCGATCAAGCATTTGTATGCCGTGTTGGGAGGCAGGCAGGACTTGGATCTGTACGAAATTCTGGAGAAGCAATTGGCGAACCCATAAGCTATACTGCCACGGGTCGATTTCACTCTCCGGGAAAGAACCAGCATGCTGACATTCATTGGTGAAGGTGCGGCACAGATGTGCAACGGCGTAACTCGCCGCGATTTTTTGCAAGTCGGAACGCTTGGAGCCATCGGATTGGGGCTACCGCAATACTTGGCCGCCAGCGAAGCGGGCATCGTCGATCCTTCGAAGAAGAATCGTTCGGCGATCATGATCTTCAATCTCGGTGCCCCCAGTCAGCTCGACACGTTCGACATGAAGCCTGATGCACCCGCCGAGATCCGCGGTCCCTTTCAACCGATTGCCACCAATGCGCCGGGAATCCAAATCTCGGAGATTCTTCCGAGGCATGCAAAGATCGCCGATAAATTCTCGTTGGTCCGATCCTGCTTCCATCGTGGGGCGGCCGTGCACGACGCGGGTTGGCAGATCATGCAGACCGGTCGCCAGTTCCAAGGGGGAGTAAATACGCCTCACGCGGGAAGCGTCATTGGCTACTTGCTCGGTCGCAAATCCGACTTGCCTCCCCACGTGGTCTTGCCGGAAACCATGGGACGGGGAGGAGGCAATCTTCCGAACGGACAAGCGGGTGGATTTCTCGGCAAAGCGCACGATCCTTTTGCTCTCATGGCCGACCCATCGAAACCCGACTTCAAAGTCCCCGACCTTTTGCCTCCAGACTCGATCGGAACAGCGCGAATCGAGCGACGCAAACGCATGCGCGATATCGTCGATGGAACCGTGCGTGGCTTCGAAGATAGCGAATCGGCGAAGATGATGGATGACAACTTTCACGCCGCCTATCGTCTGATGACCAGCTCGCAAGCCCGAGCAGCGTTTGATCTCAAGTCGGAACCCGAAGCCGTTCGCGAGCGGTACGGCATGAATCGATTTGGACAGTGTTGCTTGTTAGCACGTCGGTTGGTCGAAGCCGGAGTACGCTTCGTTACGATCAATACCTTCTTGACCGTGTTCGATGAGATCACTTGGGATATCCACGGTAGCAAACCCTTCACTTCGATCGAAGGGATGAAGAACATCGTTGCTCCGATGTACGATCAAGGCTATTCCGCTCTCATCGAAGATCTGTCCCAACGAGGCTTGCTCGATGACACTCTCGTTTGCAACGTCGCGGAATTTGGAAGAACGCCGAAAGTCAATCCAGCCGGAGGGCGCGATCATTGGCCAGGCTGCTTCACCGTTTACTTTGCAGGTGGCGGAGTTCAAGGAGGCCGCGTGGTCGGTGCCAGCGATCCAATCGGAGCCGTTCCTGCCGATCGTCCGACGGAACCCCCCGAAGTGATCGCGACGATTTTTCATTCCATGGGGCTCAAGCTCGACTCGCATTTGGCGGGTCCGGCAGGTCGTCCATTCCCACTGGTCGATTTCGGATATCGGGAGATCCGCGAGCTGTTTTAGGGCATCCATTTTCGCGGGCCAATGATGAAAAAGTCTAAGAGCGTTCGATAACTTTTGGACGAGCCGTGTTCTGAACGGATTCGAGCTCGATTCCTGGGCTTTCCATAGTGGTCGACATGTCCTATTCTTTGGGCATGATTGACTCTCGATTTTCGATTGAATCCCTTCGTTCGCAGCTTCAGCAAGGCCAGATTAGCAGTCGCGAGGCGGTGTCGTTTTTCCTTGAACGCATCGAGCGATACAACGCGCGCATCAACGTGATTGTGTCTTCGATGGCGGAAGCGGCACTCGAGCAGGCACAGGTCATCGACGATCGTCGTGCTCGTGGAGAGAGCCTGGGACCTTTGGCCGGTGTTCCCATTGTCGTCAAAGACATCTTGTGCACACGCAGCGGCAAGACGACCTGCGGTTCGCGCATTCTTGAGAATTACGTTTCGCCCTTTGATGCGCACGTGGTGGAACAACTCGAGCGAGCTGGAGCCATCGTGTTGGCCAAGACGAACCTCGACGAGTTCGCCATGGGAGGCTCGACGGAGAACAGCATCTTCGGCGCGAGTCGCAACCCTTGGGATACGACGCGGACGTGCGGTGGGAGCAGCGGTGGATCGGCTGCTGCGATTGCGGCCGCTTTCGCACCGGCAGCGATCGGTACCGATACGGGTGGATCGATTCGACAGCCTGCTGCCTTCTGCGGGGTTTGCGGTATCAAGCCAACCTATGGTCGCGTCAGTCGCTATGGATTGATCGCCTATGGCAGCAGTCTCGACGTGGCAGGTGTCTTTGCCCATTCGGTTTCCGATTTGGCCGTGGTCCTAGAGTCGATTGCGGGGCATGATCCACGCGATTCGACGTCGCTACCGAATGCCGTCACTCCCTACAGCAGCGAATTGCATGGGCGCGGTGCGGGACTGCGCATCGGTGTCGTTCGCGAACATATCGAAAGTCCCGGACTCGATAGCGAATTGAGGCAATCGCTCCTTGCAGCCATCGAAGTGGTTCGCGGCCAGGGGGCCGAGATCGTCGACATCTCCCTGCCGCACTCAAAGTATTGCATCCCGACGTACTACATCATTGCTCCCTGCGAAGCCTCGAGCAATCTTTCGCGTTACGACGGAGCGCATTTCGGGTTTCGTGCGGCCTCGACAGAAGATGGGAAAGGGAAGAGTTCACCCACCGTGTCTCCTCTGGATGCCATGTACGAGCGCACTCGTTCCGAGGGATTTGGTCCTGAAGTCCGCCGACGCATTCTGCTTGGGACCTATGCATTGAGTGCTGGTTATTACGATGCGTACTATCTCAAAGCGCTCAAGGTGCGACGACTCATCCGGCAGGATTACGATCAAGCGTTCGAGAAAGTCGACGTGATCTTGGGACCGACCACCCCTACTCCGGCTTTTCGTTTGGGGGAAAAGGTCAACGATCCTGTCCAGTTGTATCTCGAAGATCTCTTCACGGTCGGAGCGAACTTGGCAGGTATTCCCGCCTTGTCGATTCCCATTGGCCGTACGCAATCAGGCTTGCCACTGGGCATGCAACTGCAAGCCCCACCGTTGCAGGAGTCTTCGCTCCTCTCCGCCGGTCACATGTATCAGATCGCCAGCGGTTACCAGCCATCGATCCCCTCTGATTTTGCTGCATAGGTATCCATGATCACTGCGGATCTCCAGTTTCGAATCGTCATTGGACTTGAAATTCACGTCCAATTAAAAACGGCAACCAAGTTGTTTTGCCGTTGTAGTACCCAGTTCGGCAGCCCGCCGAATACGCAGGTCTGCCCAGTGTGCATGGGCCTACCCGGTTCCTTGCCCGTATTGAACTCGCAAGCGATCGAGCTTGCAGCGCGCGCAGGCGCGGCATTGAATTGCGAATTGGCACGGATAACGAAATGGGATCGCAAGAATTACTTCTACCCCGATTTGCCCAAGGGCTATCAAACGAGTCAATTTGATTTGCCCATTTGTATCGGAGGTCATTTGGATATTCCGATACGATTCGAGGGAGACGGCGGAGAAACTTCGAACAACGTTTTCAAACGGATTCGATTGGTGCGTGCTCACTTGGAAGAGGACGCGGGCAAGAGCATGCACGACGAACGATCTGGCCGCGCGGATACTCGCATCGATCTCAATCGCGCAGGAACGCCGCTATTGGAAATTGTCTCTGAACCGGATCTGTCGAGCGCTGAAGAAGCGAAAGACTATTTGACCGAGATGCGGTTGATCATGGTCTATTTGGGAATCTCCGATGGCAACATGCAGGAGGGATCCTTAAGGGCCGACGCCAATGTGAACTTGCACATCGATCGGGATGGGAAGACGATCCCAACGCCGATTGTTGAGATCAAAAACCTGAATAGCTTTCGGGCTGTCGAGCGAGCGATCGAGTACGAAGTCCAGCGGCAGAAAGAGGAGTTTGTTCGGACCGGGTTGGCGAAGGGAGAGGCCCCTAAACAAACGCGAGGATGGAACGACGCAACGGGACAAACGGAACTGCAACGGGAAAAGGAAGAATCCGCTGACTATCGCTATTTCCCTTGTCCTGATTTAGTGCCGGTGGTGCTCACCAATGCGCAGCGCGAGGAAGCCCTTCGCGAGTCTCTCAGTACGCCGAACTATTTTCGTAAGCAGCTTGTCGACACGCATGGATTGAAATCGACCGACGCCGAAATCCTGATCGAACAAGGACGCGACGTGACCGAGTACTTTCTCGAAACCGTGAAGCAAGGTGCCACGGCCAAGCGGGCTGCGACGTGGATGCTGCAGGATGTTTTGAGATACCTGAACGATCACAATGCGAGCATTGGTCAGTATCCGATCACCGCCTCGGCGATGGCGCAATTGCTGACTGCGATCGAGGGTGGGCGGCTGGATACGTCCCAAGCCAAACAGGCGTTGGCGAAGTTGCTTGACAATCCCAATCAGTCTGTCGATTCGGCCATCGAATCGTTGGGAATCGTTCGTGTCGACGTGGCCGAGTTGGAAGCATTATGCAAAGATCTCCTGGCCGAAAACCCGGACGTGATCGATAAGGTGAAAGCAGGCAATCAGAAAGCGGTTGCGGCACTGGTCGGTCAAGCGAAAAAGAAGAACCGGAATGCCGACCCCCGTGTCATACAAGAGATCTGCTTAAAAATGATCTCGTCGATGTGAATCGGACATCCTCTCGCACAGTCAACACTGCATCATGGAATTGCACAAATACTTTCGACCTGAAATCGTTACGATGGCCCCTTACAAACCAGGGGAACAGCCGGGTGCCGCCAAAGTCATCAAGCTCAATACGAACGAGAGTCCATATCCACCCAGCCCACGAGTGCGCGAAGCGATCGTAGCCGCGACGGAACGATTGGAACGGTATCCCGACCCGTTAGGAACATCGTTTCGCATGGCTGCGTCCGATGTACTGGGGGTTTCTCCAGATCAGATCCTGTGCGGAAATGGCAGCGATGACATTCTGACGATTTTGACGCGCGCGTTCGTTGGCCCTGGCCAGAAACTACGATTGCCATTTCCAAGTTACATCTTGTATCGAACACTGGCACAGCTTCAAGGAGCCAAGTTCGAAGAGATACCCTTCGATCGCAGTTTTGGATTGACCGCTGAGTTCTTTGTGCGGGATGAGGAATTGAAGCTTGTCTTCCTTCCTAATCCAAACAGTCCTAGTGGCACGCTGATCGATCACGAAGTCATCCTCGAACTTGCGCGCAGGGTCGATTGCCCAGTCGTGGTGGATGAGGCTTATGTCGACTTTGCACCGAGCCATTGCCTGTCGTTGATCGAACGGGAACCTCGGATCATGGTCACGAGGACATTGAGCAAATCGTATGCATTGGCAGGTCTTCGGTTTGGGTACTTGGTCGCCCATCCATCGATGATCGAGGTTTTGCGGAAAGTGAAGGACTCGTACAACACGGATGCGATTTCTATTGCGGGGGCAACCGCAGCCATCAGCGACCAAGCTTGGCTCCGCGAGAATGTTCGCAAGATGGTTGCAACGCGGACGAGGATGAGCGATGCATTGCAGCAGATGGGTTTTCATGTCACGCCGTCGCATGCGAACTTTGTGTGGTGTACGCGTGAGGATCGGCCGGTGATGCCGTTGTACGAGCAGCTCAAGTCCAGCGGCATTCTGGTCCGCTATATGAACTACGCGCCTTGGGGGGACGGGCTTCGAATCAGTGTCGGGACCGATTCCGAGATCGACGCCATGCTTCATGTGCTTAAGCATCTGGTCGCTGGTACGACCGGGTAGCATAAAGACCCGGCAACCGGACGCTGACGCGTTGCGGCTCTGATCCGGAGCTGCATCAGTAAGGTGACACACAGTTCGTCAGAGCCCTAAGCGTTAGCGCCTGGCGGTGGGACGTTCGAGCCTGCATCTTCGATCGAACATGGCATAGACGTTGGAATTGGCACTGTCATAGTGCCACTGAGGGTCGCCAACGCTCGCGGCTCTGATTGCATCAATCGTCGGGGCACTGCTGGACGCTAACGTGTTCCGGCTGATCGCCGAGTGATATCTTGCGATGAGTCTATCGCTAAGAACGCAAAATCGATTGAATGGTTCTGTCTCGCCGGTTCTGTCACGGTGCAACGTCAACTCGCAGATTGAATTTCTGTCAACCGAAAAGCGTTCGCTTCACGGTGAAAAGGGAAAAAAAACCTCAACAATCGATAGCGAGTGAATGCGAGCATGTTCAGATTCGACTGGCAGGGTTTTGGGATCCGATAAAGTTCCCGAAACTTTGTTGCAATTTGGATATCTGCGAAGGGTTTGGTTTAGAATTCGGACATGTGATTGGAGCCTATTCTCCTGCACCATTGATTGATGTACTCTCATCCGCTTTGATTGAACTGTAGAATATGTCGAAAAAGTACCTCCGTGCCTTCCGTAGTCGCATCAGGTCTCTTCTCAAGAATTCTCGAATCCGGACGCTCAAAAGAGAGCTACTGCGTTGGTTCAGGTCCACCCAAGATGGGTATGGACCTTCGATATGGAAGTCAGGGGATGTGCCTGGGATTTCGAGACATCGGAACTTGAAGAGCATCGCTCCTAGATCGGTTTGGATGGTCGAGTCTTTGGAACAGCGCGTGATGCTGGCCGCTGACTTGGTGTATCCGACCGGAGTCTCCGATCTAACGCTCGCGTACGACGCAACACAACTCAAGTTTCAGTTGCTCGATCCTGCCAACAACAATTCTGTGGTATCCGACGCAAACGCAAGCGAGGCTACGTCCGGCGGCATCTTCGTGACCGGCACGGTCGATGCGGACGTGCTGCGCCTCGATTGGGCGTCCCTCAAGCAGGCCGGTTCGCAGTTTTCGATTGAATTTGACAATCTGGGGCCCGACACGATCACTGTCGCTGCGGATACCGATTTCAACCTGGCCGGCTCGACGCTGACGGTGGGGACGACTGTGTTCAAGCTCACGGGGTTTGGACGGGTCGAGTTGACCGGCGGGGTGTCGGCCAATGCATTCACGTTTGGCGACATAGCGTTGGAATCGACCGTTTCTGCGGATGGTGGCGGCGGGGCCGACTCGATCATCAGTAGTACGCCAGACAACGCATGGAACATCGGGCTTGGCGACACGAAATCAAACGCTGGTACCTTGGGCGAATCGATTGCGTTCACGTCGATCGAGAACATCATCGGCGGAACGGGCATCGATGTTTTTACCTTCGCCGATGGCACCTCGGTCAGTGGAACAATCGATGGGGGCAATGGTAGCAATGGGTTCGACTACTCCGCCTACTCAACGGCGGTGACAGTCAACCTATCGACACAAAACGCCACAGGCACGGGCAAGGCACTTAACATATCGAGCTTCGTGGGTGGAGCAGCCAGCGACACCATCGTCGGCACTGGGGCGGATGCAATGTGGCGGATCGATGGTGCGGATTCAGGCTCCGTCGAGGGGGTCGTCGAGTTTACATCGATCGAGAATCTCACTGGCTCGGCCGTCGCCAACGACTTCTTTGTCATCGAGAAGGACGGTTCGGTCAGTGGCACACTCTTCGGTGGGCTCGGCGGTGTCGACGGAGTGATCGTTTACGCGGCAGACGGCAGCTATTCCCGCCTCAATCCAAACACCACTGCTGGTAGCCACTCCGCGACCGTCTATGACAAAACGCTCACGTACTCAGATATCGAACCGATCATGGCGGTGGGTGCGACTTCGCTCGTCATCCAAGGGAGCCCGCTCCAAGATGCGTGGAGTCTTGCCGACGACCAGACCGTACCCGGACAGATTGTACTGACCAGCACGGCCGGAAAATTCTTCGATGATGCGGCACAATCACCTGGGTTTGTCGCCGACTTGAAGGGAACAAAGCCTACTACGGGCACCATCGGAGTTTTTCTCGGCAGCGATTCGGACTCGCTACTCCTCGATGCCATTGCGACCAATGGCCTGACACTCACATTGGACGGCGGGGCAGGCAAGGATGAACTACAAGCCCGCGACGGCACAAACCACGCCTGGGAGATCAATGCCTCCTATGCGGGCTTCGTGGACAAATCCGCCTCGACCTCGGCCGCAACCTTCACATCGATGGAATCTCTTGTTGGAGGCAATAAGGACGACACATTTGTGTTCACTCGCAATGCGGCAGTTGTCACGGATGTCGCCGGAGTGAAGCAGGATATCCGTCCCGTCATCGACGGGGGGAGCGATGGATTTGACTTGATCGACTACAGCAGTGTTTCGGTGGACGTAAGCGTGAGCTTTGGCGATGGCGTCGCCACGATCGATAAGGTCATCGGCGGCAGCGGCAAGGACACTTTGACCGGGTTTGGTGACGACAACGTCTGGACGCTTCAAGGGCGCAATTCTGGAAGACTAGTCTCGACCAGTCGCGTCACCGCTGCGCTCGATGGCACCGTAGTGGTTGACACGTTGGCCAACACTTTGCAGTTCACGCAGAACCACAAACTCGTGAATGGGCAAGTGATGAAGTATTCCACGAGCCTTGTAACGACGGCCGACACGAGCGGTCTGGTCTCCGGAACGACCTATTATGTCGAAATGAGAGACGCGAAGACGATACGTCTTTACACCGATGAAGCCCGCACGATCCCAGTCGTGATCCGCGGTAATCCATGGGGGACGGCCGGCACTACGAATTCCTTGGACGACAACAAAACCTACGGCACGGTCGACTTTACATCGTTTGAAAATTTGAACGGTGGAAACAATCGTGATGACTTCATCGTTGCGGACGGCGCCGGGGTATCCGGCGTGATCATCGGGGGTGCAGGAAGCAACACGCTCGACCAATCCCAATCGACGACGCCGGTCACGGTCACCCTCGGCATCGGCGCGAGCACAGCCGCTGGCGATGGCCTTTTCGGTATTCAAAACATCACGGGGAGCAGTCTAACCGACACTCTTCGCGGCCCTGATGGCAATGTTCGTTGGGAGATTACCGGCCCCAATCGGGGCACCGTGCGCGCGACGATTGCCGGTCTGCTCGGCGACGTGACATTCGCGGGCTTTGAGAACTTGGAGGGAGCCGATGACAACGAAGACGGCTTCATCGTCCGAGCTGGCGGGAGCGTGAGTGGCGATATATTGGGTGGGGAGAACGGCCATGATGGCGTGGCGATAGAGGATGCGTTCAATCCTGGCAAGCTGGCGATTATCATTCCGGACGGAACTGTTGGCAGACGCATCGTGGCCAATGCCATCTCTGGTTTTAGCAATCCCCTCGTGGTCTTTTACGGGATCGAGTCGCCACTCTTCGCCGACACCAGTGTCCCTGGGGAAGTGAGTTTTCGAGGGAGTGCGTTCGATGACCAACTGGAACTATCCCAATCGGGTGGCCAGTTAACCATACAGAGCACGGGATCAAACAACCGATTTTGGAGCTTCGCGAGCCAGACCTTCACATCGGGCAGCATCAATTCGTCGCTACCCACCGGAACGCTGCGGGTGCAACTCTCCGATGGTGATAGCCTGATCGTAGGGGCCGTGTCGACTGCCGGTGCCGCTATCAATATTACCGGCGGTACGACAACATTTGTTTCCAATGTCGATACCGCTGGAGGGTCGATCTCGATCGGCGGTGACAGCATCGTCGTCAATCCAGGCATCGTCCTTACAACTCGAAAGACGAGTGGTTCCTTGCTAGGATCGTCGACTGGCCTCTCTGGTGACATCCAATTCATCGGCACAACTATTGATATCCGGGCGAATGCGAAATTGCTGTCCTATGATGACCGCGCAGGGAACGACAGCAAAAACATTCCCGCAGGCATCGATAACGTGTCGACGCCCAGGGACAAGTGGTTGCCGAACCAGTTCTATTCGAACATCGCCACGACCCTGAACGGCAGAGACAATGGGATGCGAGTGGATGTGACGACCGACGGTGAGGGCATGCCGCACGTCGTGATTCGCGAGCGTGGCCAGAACTACGCGGACAACGAAGTAATCACCATTCAGGAACCGGGTGATTTCTCAGTCGGCAGCGATATCACGGTCCAGGTCAATGGGCTGTTGGGCCTTGGTGGCGATATCACACTTCAGGCCCGCCATAGGATCTTCGCTGTGGCCTATGGGCCATCGGATGTCGATGCGGAGGTTCACATTCGCGACGGTGTCGTTATCAAGGGACGAGACATCCTCGCAACTGCCATCTCCGATAACAATTTTCTGTTCGAAGAGACGGAATTACCGCTCTACAGCGGATTTCTTGATGACAAGGTGAAGGATTATGACTACCGGATCGCCACCCTCAAGAGTCTCGCTAAATCGGTGGCGGACTTCGTACTAAATCTCAGGTTTTTCTTCGGTTATCAAAAATCGAGCGCGACATCGAAAGTCATCATAGGAGATGCTGATATCAACGCCCTCCACGGCAGCGTGGTGCTCACTGCATTCGCGGACTCAAGGGCGAAGAGCTTCACGATAGGTGCTGGTATCCCGTTGGCTGCAACCTATCTCGACTCGTCTGCATGGTCTGAGGTGACCGTGAAGAGCGGGGCGTCGATCACGGCCTCCCGCGACGTTCTGATCAACTCTCGCAATACGAACACCCTCGAAGGAAAGAGCCTGGTGGTTGGGGGTGGCAAGTATTTAAAGGATATTCCCATCTCGGTCACCTTGACAATCACGACCAGCGAACAGCACGCATACGCCACCATCGAGCCTGGGGCCGTCGTGATCGCGGGCTACGACGTCGATGTGATCGCCCGCAGCGAACGGACGTTGTCATCGTCAGCCACCGCCAGTAGCCGAAACCAGGCTCTCGGGGTTGGCTTCACGCTCAACCTGTCGACTTCGACTGCGGACGCGGTGGTCAACGGGACAGTGACGGCTGGTACGGCGGGATCAGGGGACGTGACGATTTTTGCTCAGTCGGCGAGCAGCCTAAACAAGACCGAGGCTGTTTTCGATGCGGGGCAGTCCGATTTCAAATCTTCGAGAGTGAAGAAGTTTGTAACCTTTGGACTTCAACCCGCACGGCTGTTAGCCGACGCCGGAACCGGAAATTCCGGAGTAACCGACGCCTTGGCTGCAATCATCGGGGCCAGATTTAGGGACGCCGCCTTAGGAAAACCGGCCACCGGCCCGCTGAATAAAGCACCTGGTAACCTTGGCGTGATCGTCGTTGGGATCGCTCGCACGAGCGCGACCGCGAATGCCTCGATTGGTAGTACTGCCATTGTTTCGGCGAGCGGGGACGTCCGTGTTCGGGCGGATTCACTCGACCGCCCCGATATCACCAGCCAAGGTACGGCTGCGGTCTTCATTGACCCCAATGCGTCTACAACGAAGGCTGGATTGACGCTTGGTATTGGGTTTTCCTACGGCGATTACGCCAACCACGCCAACGCTCGGATCGCTGGCGGTGCGCAGGTTGACGCAGCAGGGACACTTCGCGTCGCGGCCTTTAGCTATCTTCCCTATGAGAGTCCTTGGTCACGGATCAATTCGGTCAACGGTGGTGCCGATCAAAAGGAAGCGCAAACAGAGACTTTCCAAATTCTCAGCGTCGCCCTCAACCATCTCGGCGATCCTAATTTTGGCGCCAACGGCTACGTTACCACCTGGGCTCAGAGCCGCGCCGAAGGCAACGATTACGGCATTGCACTTTCAGGAAACGCCTTGATTCTTGACACAGGGGCCGATGCTCGGATCGAAGCGGGCGCGAAAATCAATCAGAAGATTGCGGTTCCGGGGGCGGTTGACGTCACGTCGAAGGTTGACGTGGCCGTCGCTAATTTCACAGGCAACTTCAAGACGCTGTTCGACGCCCTATTTGGCGCTAACACGCAAAATAGCGTTTATGGCAACAGCGGCAGCAAGTCAGGAATCGGCGGCTCCGTTGGTTATGTGCAGTCCGACGCAGCCTCGACGGCCGAAATCGAGTCGGGTGCGTTGGTCAAAGCCTCGAATCTCAACGTCGATGCCAAGACACAGACGACGAACGTCTCCGTCGGTTTGTCGGGAGGCAAGTCGAGCAAAGGTGGGCTGAACGGCGTCGCGAACGTAGTATCGATCACGAATACTACACTCGCCCGCATCGATCGGGGTGCAGTCATCGTTTCTGCCGGCGCCATCGACGTCAACGCCCTGGATGACGTTTTCAATTTGAACGTGGCGGGCGGGATCACTGTCGGGAAGAGCGTCGGTTTCGGGATCACCGTCGGTACCAATATTATTAATCGCACCACCCGCGCGTTGATCGGCGACCAGGACGTGCTTCTGGGGCGTTGTCAGATCGCTCCAGGGACCGGCGTCGACTCCCATGCGGAAACGATCGATCTGGGTTACGTGCACGGTTATCAAACCGGGGACTTGGTCCGCTACAGCGATCCAGGTGACAACGGCGTCATCGACGGATTGCAAGACGGAGGGCTTTACTACGTTCGCCGCATAAGCCCAACCGCCGTAACGCTGGCTCGTTCTCTCGCTGAGGCTGAGCAAAAAGATCCGACCTTCTTCGGCCCGGGAGCGTTCAACAGCGCTGACGACACGATCAGCCTGGGATATGCCCACGGTTTTCAGACAGGGGACGGAGTCGTTTACAACCCAGGCACAGGGACCGCTATCGGCGGGCTTGTCAAGGGCAAGACCTATTACGTGATCCGTGTCGATGGCACCACCGTCAAGCTGGCTGTATCGGCCGCGAATGCATTCAATGGCTATACAATCGATCTGGATACGGCCGCGACTCCTGGTACCGGAAATGGACACAGTCTGCGGCTAGGTCTCGACACGACGGGAGTCGTTGGCACCAGTCACAACATTGGCCGCACGTTCAGCCCATACACTGCCCTTGTCAGCCAGTCTGAGAGCATCGACCTTGGCCATCCCCACGGCTTTTTGCTCGGCCAAGCCGTGGTCTATCGCGCCGGTGGCGGAGCCGCGATCGGTGGATTGGTGGATGGTAACACCTATTACGTTGTACCGAACCCGATCAATCCCAACGCCTTCCAACTTGCGGCCAGCGAAGTCGATGCTCGGAAGAAAATCCCGGTTGTCATCGATCTGACGAAAACGGGCGCCACCGGCACCGTGCAGGGCTTCGGCTCGGCGTTCGTCGCGGCAAATGCCGTTAACGCCACGGCTCGCACGATCGATCTTGGCTATGCTCATGGCCTCCGGGGCGGTGACCGAGTGGTCTACGACAACGGCGGCGGTACGAGTATCGCAGGACTCGTGCAGGGGAGCAGCTACTATGTGACCCTCGTCGGAGATACAGCGGTCAAGTTGGTATCGACTCCGGCTGTGGCAGATCTTACGGATTCCGGTTGGAGCCAAGGAACTCGGACGCTAACGCCAGTTGGGAAACCGGCGATCAATGTGGATGGTCGCGCGACATTCGACGGCGCCGCCAACAGCATGACGTTCAGCAAAGCGCACGGTCTCTCCGACAACGATCAGATCACCTATACCTACAGCGGTGGAGGGGACACCAGTGGCCTCATTAGCGGCACGGTCTATCGGGTGCTCGTCGTCGATTCATCGACCATCAAGCTGCTGACGACACCTCTATCCTTCATCGGTATCGACGGCACCAATGCTGCGGGCTCGGCGCACACGCTTCGGCTGCCAATCAATCCAGCCAGTGCAGTCAGCGACGCCCCGGCATCCGCTGTCGACACGATCGATCTTGGTTACATCCACGGCTTCGTCACAGGCCAACCGGTCTTTTACAACAACGGGGGTGGCAAGAGCATCGGCGGATTAGCCAACAAGAACGAATACTTCGTGATTCGTGTCAGTGACAAAGTTATCCGCTTGGCGAAAACAGCTGCCGATGCGTTCTCCGGAGTAGGGATCGATCTCGATGCGTCGGTGGCCACAGGCTCGGCGCATGCGTTCGGGGTTCCGTTCCGACCGTTGCAAGTGGTTGACAGCACGGCCGACACGATTCGCTTCGATGAGGTCCATACGTTCCGCGATGGGCAGGCGGTCGTCTACGACAACGGCGGAGGAACGAGCATCGGGGGCTTGATACGCGGTAGCACGTATTACGTCACTGTGATCGATCCCCACACGATTAAGCTCTCATCGGATGCAGCGAATCGTGCGAGCAGCGTGAGTGATCTCGATGGCAGCGTTTCTACGGGCACCGCCCATACTCTCATCGATCCTGCCAATGTCCTCGGGTCGATCCAATCCACCGGGGTGACCAACGTCAAAGCTCGGAACGACGGATTGGTCGTTACCGCCACACTGGCGGCAGCGAAAACCGACGACAAGCCTGATCCAGCCCAGTCTTCGGACCCCAAGGAGGCGGCCGGTGGTCAGAAGTATGGCGTCGCAGCATCGGGTAGTGTGTCGGTAAATGTGATCACCGACACAACCGAAGCCATTGTTCGTAACGCCGTGCTCCGAAACGGCGGGGGGCTGACCGTCGAGGCGATCAATGCAACCTATGACGTGGCGGTTTCGGGTGCAGTGGCCGTCTCGCAGAATAAGAAAAAGGCTGTCGGCATTGCCGGAGCGGTTTCGGTCAACCTTCTCGACAGCACGACGCACGCCTTGATCCAAGACTCCTCGGTGACCAGTGACGGCGCCGTCACGGTACATGCCGATGCGACGGGTCGGATCTGGGCAGTGGCCGCAGGATTGGGCGGGGCACCGAATGGAGTGGGAGTGGCCGGCTCCGTGTCGGTCAACACCATCGACACCGACACCCATGCGCACTTCCTGCGCGGTGGGGTCACCAGCGATAGCCTGAGCGTCAATGCCGGGGATACGACCTCGATCGTCGCAGTAGCGGGCGCGATCGCCTTCGGTGGCAAGGCCGGAATCGGTGCTGGGTTCGCTTACAACCGCATCGGAGGAGGTGCGGAAGCATTGCTCGATGGCGCCGCCGTCGACGTATCGAACGCCGTGACAGTAACGGCCACCAACAGTTCCAAAATCACCTCAGTGGCAGCGGCCATTGCGGTGGCTGTGTCCTCCACGTCGAAGAGTTTGAACGTTCCCCCCGACTCGAAGGACTCCTCTTCGTTCAGCTTCGCACTCGCAGCCGGCATCGCGATCAATTCGATTACGACCGACACGCTTGCCACGGTCAAAAATAGTGGGACTCTTGCCCAACCGATGCGTGCTGGCAGCTTGTCCGTTTCTGCGACGGACGTCGATTCGAAGATCACGGCAGTCGGCGGAGGGATCGCAGTCAGTGCGTCCCTGCTGAATAGTCCCAAGGCTCAAGGAAACTCCTCAGCCCTGGCTGCGGGCGTGTCCTTCGTCTTCAACGAGATCGACCACGACGTGGAATCGTTGATGGAAAACTGCGTGTGGACTGTCGCAGGTGATGCAGTTGTCACGGCAAACTCCGCAGCCGACATATTTGCACTTGCCATCGCTGGATCGGTGGCCGTCGCCACGAGCGGCGCCGGGACCAACAGTTTTGCGTTTGCCGGCGCGGGCTCTGTGACGGTCAACACGATCCGTGGTAACGCGCGTTCACGAGTACGCGGGAGTCGTGTCACCACATCAGGAGCTGGCAATGTGCGAGTGACGGCGGATGATAGTCGGACGATCGATGCGGATGCGGGAGGGGTGGCAATTTCGGTGGCGGCTAGCAAGGGGAGCGGGGGCAGGGGTACTGCCGTTGCCATCGGTGCCGCGATCGCATTGAACACAATCAAAGATGTTGCCGTCGAGTCATCCATTACGACTTCGACGATCCAGTCCGCTGGGTTCACCGAGGTCAAGGCCACTTCGACGACGAACATCGACGCCGTGACACTCGCCGGAGCCGGCGCCGTCGGTGGGTCAACTTCTGGTAGCGGCGCTGCCTTCTCCGGTGCCGGTGCTTACTCGGAGAACACGATCGACGCCGATCTTACTTCGTCGATCGTCTCGAGTACCGTCAACGCATCCAAAGTCAGCGTTTCAACCACCAACAACTCGACGATCGATGCAGAGACTTATGGACTAAGCGTGGCTGTCGGCGCGAGCACTGGACAAGGTAGTAGTGGTTCGCTGAGCGTGGGTGTATCGCTTGCCTACAACACCGTCAACATCGACCAACAATCGTTTGTCACTTCAAGCACCCTCTCTACGGCTGCAGGGGGATTCAGTCTCTCGTCGAGCAACGCTAGCAGCATTACTGCAGTGAGCGTTGCGGCGTCCCTGGCTGCAGGATACTCCAGCAGCGGAAATGCATTGGCACTCAGCGGCGGCGGTGCGGTCGCCAAGAACTCAATCGGCGGCAAAACCAATGCTTTCGTCACGGACAGCAGTATCAACAGTGGCGGTCCCGTCTCGGTTACCGCTACCAACAGCCAGTCCAAGATCGATGCGAAGGTGGTAGCCGCATCGGTGTCTGCAGCGATTTCGCCGAAAATGAGCGCGGGGAGTGCATCGATCGGGGCCGCACTGTCGGAGAACGTGATCGAAGCCAACGACGGCACGCCTGCCCAAGTGCGAGCGTATCTAAAGAACACGAGCGTTCAGGCAGGGGGTGAATTGACCGTCGCCGCCACATCGAACAGCGAGATCAATGCTTTCGTAGGGGCTGCATCGGTTGCCATTGCAGTGGGCAAGAACGGGGTGGGACTCGGTGGATCTGGTGTTTCGACCGAGAATCGAATTCGCCAAAAGATCGAAGCGTCCATCGATGGAGATGGAACAGGAGTAGGTTCTGGAATCGAAGCATCGAGCGTCTCGATCCATGCGATGGACACGTCGACTATCCATGCCACGGCCGGTGCCGCTTCGGTTGCAGTTGCGGTCGGTACCAGCACGTTGGGAGTGGCAGTCGCCATCGGGGTGTCGATTGCAAACAGTAGGATCGAGAATCAGATCGAAGCATCGATATCCAACGTCGATAATTTCATCACGGCAGGGGGTGATGTGAACGTCACCGCGCGTGATTCCTCGGACATTCAAGCCCGCTCGGTGGCTGCCGCTGTGTCGGTTGCGGTTGCAGGCAATGGTTTTGGCGTCAGCGGCGGCGGGGCGGAAGCCACCAATGTGATCCTGACTAAGACCAATGCGTTTATCGCGAATAGCGCTATCGGAACAAATGCGTCTCTCGTGGGAGCAGTGGTTCTGGATGCAAAGAGCCTTGCGAAGATCGATGCCATTGTGGGTGCCGCTTCGGTTGCGGTAGGAGTCGGCAGCACCTCGACAGGAGTCGGAGTTGCATTGGGGGTCGCGGTTGCCCGCAACTTTATCGGTTGGGATCCTCACTCCGCGAACGTGACTGGATTGGTTGTTAATAATGATGCGACACCGATACCAAGTCTGACCAAAGGTACCAAGGTACGCATTCGCGACGGAGCCATGGCGGGGGATATTTATGAATACATCGGACCGACCACGCTGGATAGCAATCCAAACAGGGATGGAAACCAACCCTTCGATCTGCGCAATCAGCAGTACGGCGACAATACGATTTGGAAGCACATCAATGTGGGGCAACAGTCCATTGAAGTGCAGGCCTATAGCAAGGAATCCAGTATCGATGCGAGTCGATCACTGACGATCAGTGCAAACGCAGCTCAAAGTATCAACTCGATCGTCGCAGCCGCAGCGGTCGGAGTGGGCGCGGGTTCGAATGTGGGAGTCGGAGTGAGCGCTGCCGGATCTTACGGCGAGAATAAGATCAGCATGAACGTTCGAGGGTATATCGACGGAGATGGTGCGCTGACGGCGACCGACGGAATTTCGGCAAGCTCGATCGCTTTGAGCGCGTTCGACAGTTCGACCATCAATGCAATATCGGGGGCCGCATCGATCTCGGGTGCCTATGGATCCACGGCTGGGGTCGCGGTTGGTGTTGGACTATCTCTGGCCTTTAACGAAATCAGCAACGATGTCGATGCATCGGTTCGGAATGCTGACCAAGGTGTCTTCACCACTTCAGGCAACTTCACGGTCAACGCGTCTTCGACGAGCTCACCTCTGTTTTCGATTCCATTCGGCGGTGGTTTGACCGCCAGCAGGCTCGACGATGCCTCCAAATCGAATTTGGATGGCACCCCCGAAGGGACTGCAGATCTCATAGACGACGTGACGACATTGGAGTCGCTGCGCGACGCATTCGCGGCCCAGGGACTGTCGCTAGCCCTGTTTGATACGGTAGCAACGGCTGCCATGTATTCCACCGACAGTGGAATTCCACAGGATGTTCGCATTGGGACAACCGTAAGCATTGCCACTGGATTCCCTTCCAATCTGGGCGATGAAGGTCGTGTTTACCAATATGTTGGCGGTACGGACACTCGCCCTGCGGTCGATTTGAAGGTTGAAAACTATAAAGACACAAGCAAGTGGGTCAGGCTAGAAAAGCTCAAGCTCACTCAACTGGTGGCAGGTCAGAGCTGGACATTGACGGCTCCGAACGGCGCTAGCTTCTCGCTTCTTGTCAAGAATGGCAAGCTGGAAGTGACCCGCAATACAATCAATGCGGTTTCCGCAGCAGCATCCATTGCCGCTGGGTTTGGGGGTACTGCGGGAGTCGCCGTAGCAGGTGCCGGCGCGGTTGCTGAAAACGTCATCCTTTCGCGAGTCAATGCGTACGGCGCCGACAGCATCATCGACAGTAAAGGTTCTGTTGAACTCAATGCGTTCAGCAACTCGACCATCGCTTCGCTCGTGGCCGCGGCATCGATCGCAGTAGGTGGAGGGAGCACAGCCGGGGTTGGAGCATCGATCGGAGTATCGATCGCTCGAAATCTCATCGGTTGGACACCGTCTGCCTCTGACGAAACTCCGGCACAAGTTCGTGCCTACTTGCAAGACTCATCCGTCAGGGCCGATGGAAAATTGATTCAGAAAGCCCTGTCCGATCAGAGCATTCAATCGATCGTAGCCGCAGGCTCCGTCGCGGTTGGAGTCGGAGGTACGGTCGGTGTTGGTGCCGCGGGATCGGGAGCCATTTCGGAAAACAAAGTTGGCGTCGACGTCAAATCGTTTATCGACGGTTCTCTGGGTTCCGGCATCGTGGCCGATCAAATCACCTTGACTGCACGGGACCAATCGAAGATCGATGCCATCACTGCTGCCGCGTCTCTATCGGTCGCCCTCGGTGGTCCTGTAGGCGTGGCCGTCTCCATAGGCGTTTCGACTGCCCGCAATGTGATCAGCAGCGACGTTGTGGCTTATATCACGGATGTAGGGCGTAAAGTCCAAAGCACCGTCGGCACCGCACTGCTGGCTGATTCCCAGTCTCGAATCCAATCCGTATCGGCTGCTGCATCCATCGCGGCAGGGTTTGGCGGGACGGTGGGTGTGGCCGTTGCAGGGGCTGGAGCCGAATCGACCAACGTCATCCTGACGCATACCGATGCTTATCTCGAAAATAGTATCATGCAAAGTTCCGGGGCATTGTCGGTCGATGCTCACAATACATCTTTGATCAATGCCCTCGTGATCGCTGCCTCCGGTTCTTTAGCCATCGGCGGTACCGTCGGTGTGGGGGCTTCCATCGGTGCCGCTGTTGCAACGAATTCGATCGGGCTTGATGAACGTGGAAACTACAAGGGCGCCAGCGTTCAAGCCTATTCAAAGAATTCAAGCGTCGCAATTGGCGGTCAGTCGTTCTCGCTGACTGCGATGAACGACCAGCGCATCAATGCCATCGTCGCAGCAGGTTCCGTTGCCATAGCAGGTGGAGTCGTTGGCGTTGGATTGTCCGGAGCGGGTGCCGCCTCCTTGAATCAGGTACAAGCCGATGTTCTCGCGTACATCGATGGTACAGGAACCTTGGGCATCTTAGCCGGTAGCCTCTCAGTCGATGCCAAGGACCAATCCCGCATCAAGGCAGACACAGGCGCCGCATCGGTTGCTGCGGCATTCGGTCCCGTGGGTGTTGCGGTGGCAGTGGGAGCAGCAACGTCGACCAACCGCATTGAAAACAGAATTGATGCCGCAATTCGTAATGCCAGTTCCATTACGACGAAGTTTGGGGGTATTGCGGTCAATGCAAATGAACTGGCAGTGATTGACAGTATCACGGCAACTGGAAGCGCGGCCGCCAGTGCTTCGATTGGGGGTGCTGCGGCGGCCGCAATCACGACTTCTCAAAACATTCTGAAGTCGAAGGTTCATGCGTCGATTGCATCGTCACCGCTAACTCAATCGGCCGGCGACATCCTTGTTCAAGCAAACGATCGCTCCGACATTTCTGCAATCGTTGTATCAGCCGCCTTGTCCAGTGGATTGGTTAGCTTGGCTGTCGGAGTGGTTCTCGCCGATAACACGATCAATAATGATATCTCGGCATCCGTGGAGTCTTCCAACCTGACGGCCAATGGTTCAGGGGATATTCGTGTGACGGCAGTTAGCAACCCCACCATCGAAGCGGACAACACCGTCGGCGCGGTCGCATATGGACTGGGCGGGAGTGGTGCGGGTGGAAAAGCAAGCATGACGATTAGTGGAAGCACCCAGGCATTCGTATCGAACAGTTCTTTGACCGCTGTTGGCGATGACGTTGAAGTTCGCGCTCAATCCACGTCGTCAGCAACCCCCGTCATCCGAGGACTTTCGGCGGGACTCGCGGCTGTCACCGCGATGAACTCGAAAGTGATGAATACCGCTCAAACCAAGGCATGGTTGAGTGGCAACATATCCGTCGATGCGAACCGTTTGGACGTCGTATCGATCGATAGGAGTTCCGCCAAACCTGAAACCACTTTGGCCGGTGCCGGTGCAATTGCGTTCTCTTATGCGAGCAGTGAAGTCACGTTGCAGCATACAACCGTGGCGTTCGCGACAGCGGACGCTCGCATCCAGCTCCTTTCAGGTGCTTTAAATATTCAATCCGATTCGGAGTCCTCATCCTATACCACCAGTCTCTCAACGGGGGGCGGAGGAATCGCGATCAGCGTTCTCGATATCCAATCGAATGTAAACAACACAACACAGTCACGGGTCGATAGCGGTGCTTCGATCTATGTTCCGGTTGCCAACACCCTGGGCGATATCACCGTCGATGCCGCATCCAAGAATTTTGCTTTCTCCAACACGGCGAGTTACGGCGGTGGTGGGATCAACGTGCAGGTTAGCAAATCCAATGCCCTCGACTCGAGCGCCACCGAAGCACTCATGTACGGCAACGTAGGTGGACCCAACGGCACGGCGACGGGAGCGTCCAACCTCACGGTTCGCGCGGTTGCCAATGACCGAGCCCTGACAGGTGCGGATACGGCCGGTGGAGGTTTGATTCAGGTCGGTGTTGCCGAATCGAATGCAACACTTTCCCCCACGGTGCAAGCAAAAATTGGGGGCGTCGTGCAAGTGAAGAACGACATCCTGATCTTGGCAGATTCGCGAACGGATGCAGATTCTACGAACACGACCGCAGGTGGCGGCGTCGTATCTGTCAGCGTTCTCAATGCAGGAGTTTCGGTCAATCCGACAGTGAATGCTAAGGTCTCGCCTGGTGCAAGGCTGGACGCTGGAAACAACCTGACCGTGAACGCAATCCATGGGAGTCAAGCGCCGAGCAGTCCCGTCGTGCTGGGGACACGTCAACCCGCCTCGGCGGATGGAAAATCTTCATCGATTGCCGGAGGTGCCACGGGTGGGGCTGTTCAAGTTTCTTCGATATCCTCGACGCTGTCCTTGAATCCCAATGTGACCACTGTGATCGACCAAGGGTCGAAGCTTTCCGCGATTCGGGCGATCGATGTCCTTTCAGCCTCCGTTGGAAAGGCCGATGTGTCGGCAACAGGCGTTGGTGGCGGGATCGTGTCGGTGGGTTCGTCCAATTCGACATTGAACCTGCATCCTGTCGGGACGGTCCAAATTGCATCCGACGCATCCCTCCGTTCACCCGGTAACGATTCCGGTGTCGTGGGGAGCATTACCATTGTGTCCTCGACTGCAATCGACGCGAAAGCGACGGCAGCCAGCACGGGTGGGGGTCTAGTCGCTGTGGCGGGCGCCGACATTGCAGCCAACCTCTCTTACACTTCCAATGTGGATATCGGTAGCTCCGCGACTGTGCAAACGAATGGGGCATTGACGGTAGCCTCGGTCAGCGACACGGATACTAACGTTACTTCTAAGGTAACGGCGGGCGGCGGGGTCGCTGTTGGAAGCATTACGACCCATTTGGACGTAGGATCGATTGCAACACCCGCGCTCACGAAAACATCGATCGGCACCAATGCCTCGCTTCGAGGTAGCCAAGTCGACGTGAAAGCAGTCGTCGGCAAATTGAATCTCATCAACAAAGCCGAAGAAAGCGCAGACGGCGTCGGTTCGGGAGCAACGGCCAATGCCCTGACTGTCGTTCACAATCGAGCAGATGTTGTTCTCGGGGCCAACTCGGCGGTGACAGGAGAAAACGTCACCATCGAGTCGAATATTGACCCCGTCAGCTTGGTATCGACTGCGAATGCTACCGCGTATGCACTGGTCGGTATTCCTAACGCAGAAGCGAAAGGGGACTACAACAGCGTTTCTCAAGTCTCTGCGGCATCGGGAGCGTTAGTTTCCGGGGCCACGGTTTTTGTCAACGCGAAACAAAACATTGCGAAATATGATCGCAACGCGACAGAGTATGCATGGCAGAATGGTAGCGGTGGAAAAACGGGTTCTCAGACAGGCCGTCTCAATGCGGCGCGTCGTATCGAGTGGAACGGAGATGTTGCAGTCACTTCTGCTCCGAATCCGAAATTGACGATTGATAGCTCCGGTAAAATCATCGAAGCCATCGGAGTGACGGTAACGGGATTGGGTGCAGGAAACACCATCTCGGGAGGGACGGTCTCTGTCGATCCGATTTCTAACAACACCACTTCCGCCAACGCCATCACCTTCACTACTAGCCCCAGTGAGCCGAACTATAGTGAATCAACACGGAATGGGGTGATCACTGGAACCGGCGGCACCGTCAGCGTTGCGTCCGCGTTTCAAACCGTCTCCATTGTCAACAACTCCGACAAAAACCTGCAGATCAATGGCATCCAGGTCGTGAATCCGAACACGACACCAACGATCATTCTGGCGGCAGAAGATATCTCGAGCTATTCGTTTGGTGTGGGATCCGCGATTCCGCCTACCGACATCACGATTTCCAACAATGGTGCACACGGAAAAGTCATCCTGAATGCACTATCGGCGAATTTGGTCCCCGGGAGTTCGGACAAGAGTTTCTCAATTTACAATCCGGTTGGAACCACAAAGATCTCATCGCTTGGGAGCATTGAGAATGCGGTTAGCACTGCTCGAGTTCCCGCCGTCTGGACGAGATCGTTAGACCTAAAAACCGGAGCCGGTATCGGGTCGAGCGGAGATCGCTTGGATGTTGAGTTAGTACTACCGTTTGGCAACACCGGTTTGAATGTCAACGCGATTGGCGATGTCTTCTTAGACGTCCAAGGCCGAGTTCGAAGCGCGTCGATCACGGATCCTGTTTTCGCTGGTGGAACCATTCAAACACAGGGGAGCATCGATTTGTTGCTCCAGCCAACTGCACGGGAAGTCGAGGCGCTTCAAGGGAACGCGGCATCGGTCAACCGACGTGATTTCATGAAAGGAACTACAACCCTCGTCACCGGACCAACGCAAGGGGATGCGCGTTACTTCCCAGACTATTCAAAATCTACCTCGGTAGACAGTAAGTTTGCGTTCGATCAGCTCAACGCTGGGACGATCAATGGAACCATCAAGATCGTTGCGGCTAACCCCACCGCTTCCGATCCCCGTATCGGCTTCTCGTCGGGAACCGATATGGGATCGAATGGCGAACTGACAGCTACAATCAACGGTGATCTCTCTCTGACGGAGCGATCCGGTGATTTCCGCATTCGAACGATTTCCTCTTCGGCTGGAAATGTATCCCTTGCAGCAATTGGCGATGGTGGATCGATTTACGATTTGGCCAGCGAAGCAAGCGCGGTTGGGACAACACCATGGGTGACTGGCAACAGTATCACTTTGAGTTCCCGCGACGGAGGGATCGGATCTGACAATGACTTCCTCGAAATCAACTCGTCCAATCAGGCGACAGGCGGAGTGATCGCTCTTGCGAAAAATGGAGTTTATCTAGCGGAGACCGCGGGAACGATCAACGTCGATAAGATTCTGTCGCGCATTTCCGACATTGTGATCGTGGCTGCATCCGGATCGATTCTGGAAGCTGGCGACGATTCTCAGGCAGATATTCAAGGCCGAAACATCGACCTCGTTGCGACATCCGCCGGTAGCAGCATTGGAACGACGAGTAACCCGATTGAGATCCTCGGGGCTGGGGAAGCTCAACGTCCGAACGACGGATTCCAGATAGAAGCTTATTCCCCTGGCACAGGTCGGTTGGTCGCGCAAGCCAACGCTGGTGTCGCATTGACGGAATTGAGTGGAGCCCTCAATATCCTCGATGTCAACACACCTGTTGGCAACGTAGATTTATCGGTTCATGACTCGGTACTTGCCGAAGAGAACTTGAACTGGCTGCCGAGTGGCGGCACTACGTTCTTTGGAACCGTCTTACCATTCGGTCGTGTATTGGCCACCACCGGCAGCGTGCGCCTCTCGGCAGGGGACAACGTCAATTTGGTGGAGGGGACCTCCATCACTGCGGGAATTGCTTCCCCAAGTCAGGTCGTGATTCGAGGGGGGCAATTGGCCACCGACTCGAAGGACCCCGATCCGATTGGATCGATCCTTACGCTTCGGGGACTTATCTCTGCACCGTCGGTGTCCATCTACGGCGGAAGCAATCTGGACTATTTTGAATTGACGAACCCGGACGGAATACAGTCGATCACGAGTTTGTTTGGACTCGGTGGTGACGATCGTTTCTTCGTCCAAAACGTTCCAGCCGCGATGACGATCGATGGAGGTAGTGGGGCCAATCGGTACTACATCTCTAGCAATGCGTCTCGTTCTCTCTTTGTTAGCAATGGAGTCTTCGACGATAGCAGTAGCGATCCTGCCTATGCCTTTGGCTCCGGACGATTGTCGAGTGGAACTCTCGAGAAGATCACGGCTGATCTCACCATCAACACGGGGGACGGAGGAAATGGCGGAGCAAAAGACTCCATTTACTTGAGCGCTGCTGGCAGCACTACCGCCTTGACCGGGGGAGTCGTCACGACCGATCGAGTCACGGGGCTCGGCAACACCGGCGATATCCGTTTCAGTACGACCACCAACGGCGGGACAACGCTACTTCTCAAGCTGAGTCCACTGGATGATTCATTGCGAGTCACGGGCGCTGATGCCCGAACCCAGGTCATGGTCTTTGGTGGCGCGGGAGATGACACTCTCAATGTGGGGAAAGCAGGGGATAAGCTGAGTGCCATCAGCGGCATTGTCGGCTTCTTTGGTGAAGATGGAGCCAACGATACACTCAATGTATTTGGAGTTGCGGCACCTCTGCCACCAGCATCGAGTGCAGAGAGTTCGAACACACTTTCTGCCATCGCGGTGACGGGACTCGGTTCGAATGCCAACAAGAACCAGCTGATCTCGACGCACAACGATTTGTTCGGGGCCGGATACACTATCAAAGATGTAACCGTCGTGGATGCATCTTTGATCGCTGCGCAGTTGTCCGCCGCAAATGTTCAGTCGTTCGCCTCTCAGTTGCAGCAACCTGCTCGCAAGATCGACGAGTACTTGAGCGCGAATCTGTCGTCAGTCACAAAAGATGTGTTGCTCGATTACCAAGTAAGTGACGAGATCGTCTTCCGCGTCAACAACGGTGGGACATCACCCATTGTTGGCTTGGATCCTGACACCGCCTACTTCATTCGATCGATCAGCACATCCACGATCACCCTGGATGCGAATCGCAATTTGAATGGGCAAGCCATTGCTGTGCCTCGGTCAATGATCGGGACGAACAGCAATCAAGTCGCGTTCACCCATTTAGATACTCGATATGTCACCCTCCAAGACGCAACACCTTCTCTCAGCAATAGCAGCCTAACATACTCGTCGCCCCATGGACTGACGACGGGACAGCAAGTGGTTTATCACTTTGGAAGCGGAAACGCTCGGCTGGGCGGTTTGACCGAAGGCCGCGTGTACTACATCATCAAGATCAACGATAACACGATCCAGTTGGCATCAACGCTAGCCAACGCGATGAATGCCTCTCCAATCCCATTGTCACTTTCGCAACCGAAGTCGGATGTGCTAGGGACACAAGTGACCGCATTGTTCAATGCGAATTCCGATGTAGCCAGCAACCAAATTAAATTCGCAACGAATCACAATTTGGCGACCGGCCAAGGGGTCGTTTACCGCGCAGGAAACGTAAGTAACGTAAGCGGTTCAGGCGTTGTGACGAATGTAGGGGGACTTACGGACGGCAATGTCTATTACGTTATCAAGATCGATGCTCAGACCATCCGACTTGCAGAGACACAAGACAACGCAGTCAATGGCAAATTTATCAACTTGTTGGCTCCTCTCGGGAGTACGACCACCAACCTCGACTCGTTGACGACACTTCGATCCTTCGCTCAGAAGAGTATCGTCGGCAATCAGATCGTCTTCTCAATCGACCCTCAACTGGTCGATGGACAAGCCGTTGTTTACAACCGAGGGAACGGGAGTGCCAATATTGGTCTTTCCGATGGGCAGATCTACTACGTCAAGTGGGTCGCCGGAAATCCGAAAGCGATCGAGATAGCGACAGTGGCTGGGGGGACTTCGGTCGCGCTGACTATTCCACCCATCAGCGATAAGCTCTTCGATACGCTGACTCCTGCCGCAGCATTCGCTCCGACGTCCATTTTGAACATCAACGATCAGATCATTTTTGCAGGTAATCACAACTACGCGGATGGACAAGCCATTGTTTACCACCGTGCGAGTGGTGGTGCTGATATTGGTCTTGCCGATGGGCAAACCTATTATGTCAAACTCGTTGCTGGAAATGCGAATGCGATCGAGTTGGCGAAGGTGGCTGGGGGAACTTCGGTCGCGCTGGCTAATCCTCCCAACAGCAATGCTTTCGTCGGTACTCTAACTCCTCCCGCAGCATCCGCGCCGACGTCCATTTTGAACCACAACGATCAGATCGTTTTTGTAGGCAATCACAATTTCGTGGACAGCCAAAGAGTGGATTACCAAGTCGGTAGCGGAAATGCCGCGATTTCGGGCTTAACGAAGGGGCAATCGTATTACGTCAAGGTGATCAATGCGACGACGATCCAGTTGTCTCTGTCTCCAAGTGGAACGGCCATTGACTTGCAGAGCAAGTTGACAGCATCACTTCTGCCGATCGTGACCGCTTCGGCTTCTGAGTTGTTGTCTGCGGATCTGAATCGATTGATGAACGGACCATCGATCTATGATTCACAGCGCTTCGATGGAATCGCCCTAAGGCCGGAAACACTTCAATTGCTTTCGCAGTATCCACAAGGAAACTCGGTTCTCAATCGATTGCTGTTAGAAGATGCCTATCCCAACGCATTGCCTCGGATAGCGAGCCTGACTCCGGATCTTCCTGCGGCCATTTACTACGCCCAGCGCTTCATCAACGGCGCTGGAGATGAGACAGTCTTAAGCACGGTGGAGAAGGTCAAAGTTCAATTGACTGGCACGGGTAACGTCCTCAACATCGACAGCACGTTTGGTGGTCACACAACAGTTTCGGGTGGTACGAACACGACCGTCGTCGTCGGAAGCACGAGCGACGGATTGCATCCGGCCAAGCAGAGTCGTGTTGCGTTCGTCGACGGCGATGTCGCTATTGATGCCGCCAACATTGTCTTGAATGATTCTGGGAATGATCGTTCGACCGTAGGAGTATTGGAGAGCGATCGCGTGATCGGTCTTGGGATGCAGGGATCTGTTCGCTTCGCCGGAACGCCATCGGTAACGATCAAACTGGGTGCTAACGAAGATACCTTCTACGTCCCAGGGACGGCCGCAGGTCAAAAGGTAACATTGGAAGCGGGTGGCGGGTACGATACGACTTACGTGGGAACGCGACCTGGCTCAGAATCGACGGGTACGCTCTCTGGGTTGCTCGGAGATCTGATCCTCGATGGTGGATCGGTATTATCGGGCTTGAACACTCTCTACTTGAATGATCAAGGGACGACTACGATTCAGTCATTTGTGGTCGACAATGACTACGATTGGAATCGAACGGATAACTCCGCTAAAACCAGTGACACGACATCGATCACGCGATCGAGTAAACAAATCGTCCGGTTCGCACGGCAGGAATTGGTTGCATTGAATGGTGGTAGTGGTGGCAACACCATCGACGTGCGCCAAACGCATCGCGAGCAAAGTACCGATGGCAGCGCGAGTTCAACCTTCACGATCAATGCCGGAGCAGGCAGCGATGTGATCACTCTCGGCGATCCCGTTGGCTCAACGGGCCGATCGTCGATGGATAGTTTCCAACAAGATATCGGTGCGCCTCAGTTCACAGGCACCAATCCGAGCAAAAGAGGTATACCTGTCCTCATCAACGGCCAGGGTGGTACCGATGTCATCAATGTGGTGGATACAGCGAGCTCGCGCAGCACCAATCTGGGACTGACACAGCAAACGTTCCGCGATCTGTTTCCAGAGGCACCGGATGCAAGAGTTGACTCCGTCGATGTATACCGAGGGCTGCTGGGTGAAGACCCTCTCTCGCGCTCATTGACAACGATCGCCATGGCCCAAGATCCGTCGCGGCCGATCAATGTGGTTGTTCGACAATCATCGGCTCAATCGAATCGCACCGTCAACGAGAACATGACCTTGTCGGTCGCTCTTGGGAACGCGGGCACCACGGGCAATGTCATTCAAATGGTTAGTGCACCGTACGATCTCGACGTAGCCATTTCGACGGGAAGTGGTAATGACACGATCAACGTCGAAAACGGCGTTCGCATGATCAACGGTCACACATTGCAATTCAATGCGGGCGGTGGTGACGACAGCACGTTCGTCGACTTCAACGGCATATCGATCATCGATCGGGGTGCGATTGGCCAGACCGTCACCAAGGTGTCCTATTCTCGCGATGCGGCTGATGCGGGCAAGGAAGGCTATAGTCCATTGCCGCCAGGACAGTACTTTGTCGAGACCCGCTGGAGCGGATCCGATTGGCAATTCCGTATCGTCGACGGAAATGGACTATCGGTAGCTGTCGCTGATTTAGATACACAGAATGGATTAATAGCGAACTGGCAAACCATCCGCCGCTTGCCCATCACTGTTCAGCCGGATGCAAACCACGCGCTAGTCCGTCGATTTGATTCACATCGCGGTTTAATTGTGGAGTTCAGCGGATCGTATGCGCCGACGGGGTCGTCGCTGGTTGGTGCGTTGGGGCTGGACGTAGTGGCCAATGGGTTTGGAAACGTCGTTGGAGCGACGATTGACAAATTTGGTGCTCTGAACAAGACCATTGCATCGGTATCGTTCTCGGCGATCGACGTGGACAGTGCGCATCGACTGAATGCCAACTCGAATTACTTTATTCAAACTCGATGGGATGCTGCGAACTCGCTGTGGCAATTCCGACTATGGGACAATTCCGGCAACGCGGCTGTCGCAATTCGAAACATCAGCCTCCCAGGCCCGAACTTCACCTCGGAATGGCAGAATGTTTCCTCGGTGACAGCGAATGCTGTTGGCCGTCGCGTCTTTGCAACGGGGACAGGACTTGTCATTGAGTTTGCACCGGAATACCAAACAGGCAGTCTTTCATCGTCCAGCGCGATGGAACTGCTGTTGGGGGTCCCAGCGGCGCAATTGAATTTCACGTTGGATGGAGGGAGCCAAACGGCGAACGGAGTTGGCGATACGTTGCGTATTTCCGGCGACGGCAAAGCGACCGGCGCAAGATACGTTCCCAGCAGCACTCTTCCCGGAGGTGGTGTTTTCACCGTCGCCGGCAATACGTTCAACTTCCGAGGTATTGAGCCGTTGATCGTTCACGGTCTTCCCGACTTCCAAATGGTCACGCCCGATCAAGCGGCAGCATTGGTTATCGACAGTGCGGATCTGGCAGACACCACCAAACAGCTTCTTCAATTGCATACGCTGACGGTTGAAGGTCAAGTGACCTGGACTCAGAAGCGGCAGTTCAATGTCGATCGACCGGCACTCGATCCACGTTCGCTCGGGCGTGCAATCGCCATCAGCGACGATGGACTCACGATGGTGGTGGGTGCCAAGGCGACACCGATCGGTAGTGCTACTGCAAGTGAATTGACCGATGGCATGGCGATTGTCTACCAATGGAATGGAAGCAGTTGGGATGAGAAAGCTCGATTGCAACCTAGTGACGCTCGGAATGGACTGAACTTCGGCGTAGGATTCGGCGCTTCCATAGCGATCGACGGGAATCGCATGGTGGTCGGTGCCCCCGGGGATGCTACCTCTGCTGCGACGGTCGTCGCTTCGTTCGTTCCCTCAACGAGCACTATCGTCGGTAACAATATTGTTTTTGCTGCTCCAGCGAACCTAACGGAAGGACAGCCAATCACGTATGCGAGGGGCGATGGGTACGGCGACATAGGACTCTATGACGGACAGCGTTACTATGTGAAGCTCGTTCCTGGCAATGCAAATGCGATTCAGTTGGCACTGACTCCTGGCGGGGCTGCGGTGAGATTGGCCATTTCGTCTCCGGCTGCGGACCAATTGGGGCCGACTTCTTTCACACCGTCTGCAATGGCTATACAGAACAACCAAATTCTTTTTGGAAGCGACACGACGCTGGCAACAGGCCAAGCCGTGGTCTATCGCAGTGGTAATGCAACTGGATCTTTTGGTTTGCAAGACGGACTGACCTACTACGTCAAGCGTGTTGTCGGAAATGCTCGGGCGATTCAATTGACGTTGACCCAAGACGCAGCCAATACTTCCAATGGTCCGGTTGTTCCGATCGCATACCCAACCCGTACATCGGACAAGTTAAAACAAACCAACTATGGCGCTGCCTATGTTTTTGAGAGATCCAGTTCCGACGGACCATGGATCGAAACGCAGAAACTGGTCTCAAACTCGCCAACCGCGGAGCATTATTTTGGTTCTTCGGTGGCTGTTCGAGGCAACGATATTCTGGTTGGTGCACCTGGAACGGCAGGAAATGATACGGGAGAGGCTGCCTATTTCTTCAACTTGAACAGTGGCAATTGGGGATTGAAGCGGAAACTTGCAGCAGATGACTTTGGCCAAACCGCATCAGGTGACTTTGGCAGAACGGTGTCGTTGGCTGGCAATTTTGGAACGGTTCATTTCGGCCAATCCTCGACGGCATCGGATTTCGCTGTCATCGGTGCACCTCTCGCTGAACGGGTTTCGGTCTACACGGTTTCTAGCGTATCGGTTGGCTTCTGGACGAACTTGGTCCCCACAGAGGCTCAATCGGGGGAACGATTTGGTAGTTCTGTCGCTGCCGTTTCCATCCCTCGCACCGATGCACTCGATGGGGGGACTCAAGTTACGTCTCAGATCAATCGCATTGTCGTAGGTGCACCTTCGTGGGACGGCCCAGGGTTGTATTCGGGAGATACGGCCCATGCGGATCAAGGACGCGTGCTAGTCTTCGATTTGGTGGGATCGACATGGACCATGGCTGCTAGATTGACGGCCGAAGGAGGATTGCCTCAAGCCGAGATGGCGACCGAATCGCGAACGGGTGACCGATTTGGAGCCGCAGTCGCCTTGGACAGTCGTTACGTCGTCGTGGGAGCCCCGAATCATCAGTCGGGCACATCGTCTCAGACAGGGTCTGCCTATGTATTCTACGAGTTGAAGAATGGTTCGACCGGACCGAACTCCTCGAGTTGGACACGTTCGACCGGCGGAGCCATCACGTCCACGCGTGGCCCTGGTTCAGGACGATTAGAGTCATCTTCACCAGCAGCTAACGACAACTTTGGATCGGCCGTAGCGGTTTGGCATGACCCTGCAACCGGTGCTGGACGGACAATGGTGGGGATCCCTGGCTTCGATGAAACCACCGGTTCGTCCCGATCGAATCTCGGGGCTGTTCGTACATTTACAACCTCGGGGGCTGTGCCTGATCCGACCCAGTATCCAATGTATGCCGAAACGATTTCAACAGGTTTGTTTGAGGGCCTTCAATTTGGTGCGCAAAGTGTTTACGACGAGTTGACGAAAACCCTGTTTGTCGGGGCGCCAGGTTCGAATTCCGTGTATGCCTTTGCAAACGATGGACTCTATTGGCGTCCACTCGATCTGGACAGGAATGCAAACAACGGGATCACCCCTTGGACCCAAGGTTCCGGCTTTGGAACCGACATGGAAATCTCTGGCAACAACATCGTGATCGGTGCGCCGGGTGAGAACAAAGCCTATATCTATCGACGATCAGGAAACGACTGGACTTTGCAAACGGCCACGATCACTGAATTGAGTGGCAGTGGTAAGTTTGGTACGTCGGTAGCAATCAGCGGAAATACGGTCGTGGTAGGTGCACCGGAGACGACGGTGAAGTACCAGAACTATGGATCGCCGGATCCATCGAAGTATGTATCGATTGTTCGAAGTGGTGCGGCGTACACTTATACGTTTAGTACACTTTACAATGCGTGGGGAACGACGCCTACACGCATGCTCATGCCGGACGCTCCAGATCTTCCGCCATCGTTTGTTGACCAAAGCACGTTAGGTGATTGGGAAACCGTCTCGACCGCCAGTATGTTTTTGATCGGCGATTTCTCGTTCGACTATGACTACACAATCCTCGACAAAAAAGTGACTAGAAACGACGGATCGGTTATCTACGTTTCCGTAAATCCATCGGTCTATCCTGAACATCGTATCCAAGGATATCGGTCTGGATTTTTGGGTAACACTGCCAATCTAGAGGCTCAGGGAAGGAAGTGGGTAACCAAGTATTCGTACAACGAACGGTACACAAATCTTGACGATGCCAAATGGGGTTCAAGCGTCGATATCGTCGGCAACAACGTCGTCGTTGGAGCACCCGGTAAGGGGAATCTGGCCACGTACGATTTAACAATGGCGGACGTCAATAACTGGATCGTGCAGGGCGATGGTATCACTCGCAAAGCATTGCGAAGTTCATTCCAAGGCAAGATTGATGGCATTGGTTTTGGCACGGATGTAAAATTAATTGCTGGTTCGCAGATCCTTGTGGGTGCACCTGGTTCCGATTCCGAATCTCCTAATGCTACGGATTCTGGACGAGTGTTAGGTTACGCGTTCAACGGTCAGAGCCTCTCCTTTGGAACGAACTTCAATCCCATAAATCCTCAAAGCTACGGAGGTTTCGGGGATACAAACACGATTGAGTCGCGCGGCAATGTAGTGCTGATTGGTTCGACTGGGAGTTACACTTTCTCCGGTGCTGCAGGACTATACAACGGTTCTCGCACCATCGAACTTCGACCATTCAAGTTTGATTCCAACCGAACAGTACCAACCGATGACAATGGTAGGCTGTTTGGCACCGGGGCGTCGATCATCAGTGACGGCTTTTATGTCGTTGGGAACAGTTCGTCAACCAAGAGCCAACAGTTGCTATACACGTTCCGACAGCGTGGTCCAGGTTGGTCGTCCAGCGACGGATTGATCACTACCCCTGCTCCCGTGGCCAAGGCCAAGTTAGGCAAGAGCGTTGCCATCTCCGGATCGACGGCGATCCTGGGGGCTCCGGACTACGGCAATCATGGCGCGGTTCTGATCTTCAATAATGTTGGAACCAATCGAGAGCCTCAGTGGGTATTTGAGGCCCAAATCGAGTCTCCCGGATTCCAGACGGGAGATGAATTTGGAGCAAGTATTGCAATTCAAGGAGACCAGTTGATTGTCGGTGCTCCGGGTCGGAACGGGGGCCGCGGAGGCGCGACCCTTTATCAACGTCTCAACGGTGTTTGGGATGAGCGAGGGAAATTGGGTGGAATCGTTGCCGGTGAGAGAGCGGGTTCGTCGGTGGATATTGGAACGGACTATGCTGCTGTGGGTGCGCCAGGGGTCGATTCCGCAGCAGTCTATGTTCTTGAAAAGCTGACAGGAGCATGGGCACTCGATAGCAGAATCACACGCTCGGAGTCCGGCATCCAGTTTGGTTCGTCGGTCCATTTGGATGGCACGTCTCTCTTCATCGGTGCACCGAATCACTCTTCGGGGCGAGGCGCCGTGTTCGTCTATACCCTCTCTCCGAACCCACAGCGAGGTGTCTCGAATGTATTGCCAACATCCAGTCAAATTACAACCAAGGACCTCGTTTTGGGAGATCGATTTGGTACTTCGATCGATGTAAGTGGGAATTTTGTTGTCGTTGGAGCTCCAGGGACTGCTTCGAATAGGGGAGCGGCATATGTTTTTGATCGGCCAACATCAACCACTTCTTGGATTCAAACCCGACTTGATTATTCCAATGGTGCCGCCGACGGAGACAAGTTTGGAACATCGGTAGCCATCGATGGTGTGCAGATTGTTGTGGGTGCACCGGGACGATCGATTTCGGGAAGGAGAGCCCAGGGAGAAGCGTTTAGCTATGGATTGAAGAACAATGGTCGTTGGACGCTTGAAACACCGGCCAACCTACAAGATCACATCCTTACTGGCGCAGGTGCGGATGCCGGCGACAATGTTGGGTATGCGGTTGCGATCAGTGGCGATTTTGCACTCTTGGGTGCGCCACAACTTCTTGGTCGCCCCGGAGTGAACGATACCGATGGCAGTGGCTTTGCCTTTGTTCGTCAGGTCAACCCACCATCGACCAAGACCTTGCCAGAAACGCAATCGGTCCTAGTGGCTGGGGCAAAGACCAATACGATCGGTGGATCCGTCGACCGCAATCCGATCGCGACGTTGCAGTTCTTTGATATCCCCAATGTGGACTTGAAGGCTAGCTCGGCGAACGGCACCGGAGGGGCGCCGATCATCAGTACGCTTTCGATCCAGCCCAAAGGATTCACAGCCTTCGGACTTCAAAAATTCTCGGCGGAAGGGAATATCACCTTCACCAACCTCGCTCCTGGTTTGAAGTTCCCAACGGAAGGACTGTTCGAATACAACGCGAATGTCGAATTGGTGGGAACGGCCCCAATTGCATTGGATCTCGACGGTAACGGACTCGACTTTGTCAGTCGCTCCTCGACGGGCCCCAAATTTGATTGGAAGGGAACAGGTTCACCCGAAGCCACTGCATGGCTCGGCGGAAATGATGGATGGTTGTTCGTCGATCTAACCTCGACTTTGCAAGTGACTCGCTCCGAACTCAGTTTTGCTTCGACCGTCCCTACCGCTAAATCGGACTTAGATGCGCTCCGAATTGCCTACGATAGCAACAAGGACAATGTGCTCGATTCCAAGGATACCGATTGGTCCAAATTCAAGATTTGGAAAGATATCAACCTGGATGGAATCACCACTTCCAATGAAGTGATCGGTCTCGATGCAGCAGGAATCACTTCGATTGGTCTGGTTGGGAACAATCAGCCCTACAGTGCAGCGTCTGGCAACGTGAAAGTCCTCGGTGAAGCTACCTTTACTCGCAGCAACGGCAGCCTGGGCATTGTCGGAGATGTGGTCCTCAATCCAGACATAGGCTCTGTCGCTCCAGGCTCCGATCGCGTCGTTACCAGTTACGATTTCATCGGCGGTCCATCGGCAACGTACATTGCGGATGCCAATACCGATTGGACTCTCTATGACGGTTACTTGACCGCGAGTGACGGCCGCCAAGGAATTAACCTCAACGGATTCAACAATGTTGAACTTCGTGGAGGAAATGGCAACAATCGAATCGAGGTCGTGTCTTGGAATGGCAATGTTACCATCGATGGTGGTAGTGGACGGGATACGATTATCCTCCACGCTGGTTCCGGTGCGAACGTCATCATTCGCGACACCGGTGCAGACGATCAATTGGATATCGTAGGAACATCCGGGTCGGATCAGATTTTGGTCACCCCAAACAACATCGATGTCTTCCCGAACGGGTCGGTCGTATCGCTGTTGCACGTGAATTACAGTTCTGCGATGACTGGCAATCTACGGGTCTCGGGTGGCGCTTCCAATGATGAGATCACCCTTTCAGCCTTCAGTTTCTCGGTGGTTGAGCTTGATGGTGGTGAAGGTCTCGACTTGTACAACTTGTTCAAGTCCGGTGCGGCATCTCATACCTTTATCTCCGACTCGGGACCAGCCGATGGTACCAAGGACAAGATTAAAGTATTGGTCAACGGACCGACCGTGGTCAATGGGTTCATGAACCAAAGCGATGTTCGATACAACAATCCGAACGCACCTCTGACCTACGACAACAGCATCGAAGAGATTGAAGTCAAAACCGTCGATCCGAAGCTGTTCCTGACGGGCAATGGCTTCTTCCGCATCGGATTGGATTTGGTGCTGTTCAATGGCGTCAGTTACCCGCTTGCGGGCGTTACGGATCTAACCATCACCACCACTGGCGATGGCAGCACCATTCAAGTCGATCGGATTCCGATCACTCTAACTACTTTGACGGTCAATGCGACGGTCGGCGGTGGTGATCGTTTGGTAGGAACGGATCTGAACAATCAATGGGTCATCACAGGGGCCGACAGCGGCCGCCTGAATGGCACGCCCAACCTCAACTTCACCGGTGTTGAGAATCTTCGAGGGCGCTCCGGCACAGACCTCTTTACTTTCAACGCATCCGGTTCGATCAGTAGTTCTATCGATGGCGGTGATGGCGCCGATATTGTCGACTATTCGAGCCGAACTTCGGCAGTCACGATCGATTTAGGCAATGGCAGCTTCAACAATATTGAAACACTCATCGGTGGCAAAGGAACCGATACATTGATCGGACCGGATACCGACGCCGATTGGAACGTGCTCGGTGCAGGTGCCGGTTCGGTGGCGGGAATCAACTTCTCGTTCATCGAGAACCTAACAGGTGGCGATGCCGACGACACGTTCAACCTCGATACCAATTCGAAAGTCCTCGGAGCGATCAACGGTGGTGCTGGCGCGAACCGATTGTCCTTCCGTTTGTCCGATGCAGCTGATGTAGTCTCGTTGAGCGCACCCATTGTGACCTCCAATGGTGTTGAAACGACGTACTCCAATATCCAGACGCTCGACCTTTTCACCTTAGGAGGTCTAGACAATATCACCGTCAACCCAACCGCGACTGGCTTCCCTGATTCGATCAACATCGAAAGTGGCGACGCTGACGATCGTATTGCCGTGAATCTGTTGGCAGGCGCCAGCACTACGATCAATATCGATGGCGGTGCTCCGTCGGCGAGTGACTGGGTAACGGTCAACGGAACGAGCGGCGCTGATACGATCGACGTTAATGGAACTCTTGTGTCGTACGGATCTACGAGCATCTCGTTGGTCGCAGTGGAGAATCTGGTCATCAATGGCGGCGATGCCGAGGATGCGATTTCTCTGACCGGCACGAGCGTTACCGGCTCGATCCAATTGAATGGCAACGGTGGCGATGACCGATTTGATGTCGCTTACCCACTCTCGTCGGGGTCATTGCAGGTCGATGGAGGTGGCAGTTCGGCCGATGCACTCGCCATCGCTTGGACCAATCAAAATGACGAGATCACCGTTCGGTCCAACTCTGTCGAGACGACTGGGCAAATTTCGGTACAGTACACCGGCATTGCGAACTTGATTCTGAACACGTTTGGGGGTGAGGATAACGTCGTTGTAGCCCAGACGCACACGGGGTCTACCGAGCTGAACACGGGCGAAGGTCGAGATACGATTACCGTGGATCAAACATCAGGAAGATTAGACATTGATGCCGGGCGTGCAAACGACGCTATTCGCGTGCGAGCGATCGGTGCGATAGCCACCATTCACGGAGGGGATGGCGAAGACACGATTTCCGTTGGGAGCAAGGCACCTCTGACAGGGGGAGTCTTGAGTGGAATCCAAGCGTTGTTAACGATCGCTGGTGACGCCGAGTTGGATACGCTGAACATCGATTCGACGGGGGATGCCGTTCCCAATTCGGGAAATCTCACGAGTTCGCGATTGACGGGTATGGGGATGCCTGCAGGAATCGCTTACACCGGTGTCGATGCCATGAATATTGCCCTGGGTGAATTCAAGGATGATTTCGATATCGTGAGTACGAGTGACAATCTGGCTTTGGATTTGAAGACTGGCGGCGGATCCGATGTCGTCTATGTCCGTTCGATCAATGGTTCCACCACGGTCGATACGGGGGATGGAGCCGATACGGTCCATGTGTTGCCGTCGTCTGCTCAACCGGTCGATAGTCAGTTCGTTGCCTCGAACGAGGGCTCGGCGATCAATGGACTATTGACTGTAATCGGTGGCGACGGAAATTCATCATTCGATACGTTGAACTTCACATCGTCTTTTGCCTCCGTGGAGTCGGGCCGACTCACCCAAAACCGACTCACGGGATTGCAATTGCCCAAGGGTGTTGATTACTCCGGATGGGAGTCTTTCAATATCGCATTGCCAATCGATGCTGGAATCGAGTTCACGATCGAGAGCACACACGTTGGAACAACGGAACTGACGACCGGAAAGGGTGTCGATACCGTTCATGTTCAATCGATCGCTGGAGCGACAACCATCAGCACGGGGTCGAATGCGGATACCGTGAACGTTGGCAGCACGGCACCTACCGCCGGTGGAAACGTCAACGCGATCGGTGCAGTGCTGACAATCAACGGCGACGGGGACAGCGACATGCTGAACGTCGACGACGCCGGCGATATTGCTGCCAACACCGGCACGCTGACGTCGACCGAGCTGACCGGCCTGGGAATGACTGGCAAGATCGTCTACGGCACAGTCGAAGCCCTGAAGATCGGCTTGGGCAGCGGCGATGATACGTTTACGGTGAAGAGCACGCATTCCGGCTCGACGGAACTGAATACGAATGCTGGCGGTGACACCGTTCATGTTCAATCGATCGCTGGAGCCACGACCGTCAACACGGGGTCGAACGCAGATACCGTCAACGTCGGCAGCGCGGCCCCGGTCACCGGTGGCAATGTCAATGCGATCGGTGCAGTCCTGACAATCAACGGCGATGGGGACGGCGACACACTCAACGTCGACGACACCGGCGACACGGCTGCCAACACCGGCACGCTGACGTCGACCGAGCTGACAGGCCTGGGAATGACCGGCAAGATCGTTTACGGCACGCTCGAAGCCCTGAAGATCGGCCTCGGTAGCGGCGATGACACGTTTACTGTGAATAGCACGCATTCCGGCTCGACGGAACTCAACGCGAACGCAGGGGGCGATACCGTTCATGTTCAATCGATCGCTGGAGCCACAACCGTCAACACGGGGTCGAATGCAGATACCGTCAACGTTGGCAGCACCGCCCCGGTCACCGGTGGCAACGTCAATGCGATCGGTGCAGTACTGACAATCAACGGCGATGGGGACAGCGATACCCTGAACGTCGACGACACCGGCGATATGTCTGCCAACACCGGCATGCTGACGTCGACCGAGCTGACCGGCCTGGGAATGACCGGCAAGATCGTCTACGGCACAGTCGAAGCCCTGAAGATCGGATTGGGCAGTGGCGATGATACGTTTACGGTCAAGAGCACGCATGCTGGTACGACGGAACTGAACACGAATGCCGGCGGCGACACCGTTCATGTTCAATCGATCGCTGGAGCCACAACCATCAACACGGGATCGAATGCGGATACCGTGAACGTTGGGAGCTCGGCTCCTGCCGCCAGTGGCAACGTCAACGCGATCGCTGCGTTGCTGACTCTTCAAGGGGACGGCGACGCCGATACGCTGAATGTGGACGATAGTGGTGATTCGCTTGCGAGTGTAGGCGCACTCACGAACACGTCCCTACGTGGCCTTGGAATGGCGAATGGCATCGACTATCTCGGATTCGAAACATTGCGAGTCGATCTCGGCAGTGGCGATGACACGTTCGCAGTAGCCAGCACGCACGCTGGAAAGACAGAACTGACGACAGGTCAAGGTGTCGATACAGTTCATATTCAATCGATCGCTGGAGCCACGACTGTCAATACCGGAGCGAATGTCGATACGATCAATGTTGGAAGTTTGGCTCCTGTCACCGGTGGCAATGTCAATGCCATCGCTGCGCTTCTGACCCTGCAAGGGAACGGAGATAGCGATAGTCTGAATGTTGACGATAGTGGTGATACGCAAGGGAACGTGGGAACACTCACGAACTCCTCTTTGCGTGGTTTGGGCATGGCTAGTGGCATCGATTACCTAGGATTCGAAACCTTGCGAGCCGATCTGGGCCGCGGTGATGACACATTTACGGTGAAGAGCACGCATTCCGGCTCGACGGAACTCAACGCGAACGCAGGGGGCGATACCGTTCATGTTCAATCGATCGCTGGAACCACGACCATCAACACTGGGTCGAATGCAGATACCGTCAACGTCGGCAGCGCGGCCCCGGTCACCGGTGGCAATGTGAATGCGATCGGTGCATTACTGACAATCAACGGCGACGGGGAGAGCGACACACTGAACGTCGACGACTCGGGCGATATGACTGCCAACATCGGCACGCTGACGTCGACCGAGTTGACCGGCCTGGGAATGACCGGCAAGATCGTCTATGGCACTGTCGAAGCCATGAAGATCGGCTTGGGCAGCGGCGATGACACGTTTACGGTGAAGAGCACGCATGCTGGGACGACGGAACTGAACACGAATGCTGGCAGCGACACCGTTCATGTTCAATCGATCGCTGGAGCCACGACCATCAACACGGGGTCGAATGCGGATACCGTGAACGTTGGGAGCTTGGCTCCTGCCGCCAGTGGCAACGTCAACGCGATCGCTGCGTTGCTGACTCTTCAAGGCGATGGGGACAGCGATACCCTGAATGTGGACGATAGTGGTGATTCGCTTGCGAATGTAGGCACACTCACGAACTCGTCCCTCCGTGGACTTGGGATGAAGAGCGGAATCGACTATCTCGGATTCGAAACATTGCGAGTCGACCTCGGCAGTGGTGATGACACGCTGACAGTATCTAGCACTCACGTAGGAGAGACGACTCTCAATACCAGCGCTGGCAAGGATACGGTGAATTTGCTGACGGTTTCCGGACCGACGTTCGTCAACACGCAGCAAGGCAACGACACCGTCAACGTTCAATCGATCTCTGCCCCGACCACCATTCAATCCGGTGATGGGGATGATACGGTGAATGTTGGAAGCAAAGCTCCTGCTACAAGTGGTACGGTGAATCTCATCGGCGCACTCCTGACCGTCAATGGTGGCGCCAATAGCGATACCCTCAACGTCGACGATGGGGGCGACACGATCAGCAATGCAGGAGTCCTGACTGCCACCACGCTGACAGGGCTCGGTATGGGGGGAAGCATTACCTACGGAGGGCAAGAGCGATTGGTCATCGACCTGGGTAGCGCCACCGACACGATGTTGGTCAATGGAACGCACGCAGGTTCCACCGTGATACGCAACCGAGATGGCAAAGACACGGTTCGCATGGTGGGCAATACTGGAGAAGTATTGTTCCAAGGTGGCCCGGACGATGACAAACTCCTGCTCGATCCCAACTATATCCACGCCGTTGGCAACGAACCATTGATCACGTTCACAAAGATCGAAGATGGTCGGCAACGGGCTGGTTTCTGGAGTTTCAATCCAACGCAAGGAAATATCTACTTCGAATCGGTAGAACGCTTCAATTTCCTTTCGAAGTTGGTCACACCGGTCGGAAAGATCCGGACCAATCAACAGGGGATCGAAGTCACGTCACCTGCTGTCGATGAAGATTATTCTGGGCTGGTGGCGAACTTCACGGTGGGACCTATCCAACCTCTCATCGTGGATTCGCGTGCCTTCGGAAATCCAGATTTCGTCAAGGTCAACGCAGACGCGGATGGCGATGGGAATCTCTCCCCGCTGGACGTATTAGTGGTCGTCAATCAATTGAATGGCCCCAATAAGAGTCTTTATCGGTCCAGTTACGACGTCGATAAAGACGGTCACGTTACGGCCCTCGATGTTCTGACCATCATCAATCGCCTGAATCAACCTACCACCTACGTCACCGTCGGTGGCGATTACCAAATCACAACCCGTGATTTGAACAACGACGGGTTGGCGGAAATTATAGTCGCGGGCTCTGTGAATTCGCGTCCGGTCTTGCTGACGCTCAATGGAGTGACTGGAAGTCTGTTCGATGCTCCGATCTATTTATCCGATAAACCGAGCCCCTTTACGACCTATGTGACGGCCGCCGATATCGACGGAGATGGCGTACTGGAGATCATCGTCTCCTCCGAACGGGGACCAGGCAAGTACTCGATTTACCGCCGCGTGAACGGTCAACTGGTCTTGTCGGCGGAACGTACCGTTCCGTTCGATGAAGGGTACATCGGTGGCGTGCGTGTCGCTGCCGGGGATGTCAACGGCGATGGCGCCGACGAGATCCTAGTCGGTTCGGGTGTTGGAGCAGACGCATCGGTCCGCGCCTACGATGCGTCGGGGCAACTGGTTTCTACGTTCGTACTTCCTAGCAGCTTTGCACGGGCGGGAGTCTTGCTGAAGACAGGGGATTACAACGGGGACGGCTTGTTCGACTTGTTTGTCGCATCGGGACGACGCGGAAGTTCCCAAGTGGCCGTGTTCGATGGCCGTTCCCCGATCGGTACAAACCGAACACCGGATCACTTGATCGACAACATCTTTACGGACCCCAGTTTGATTGCACCGATCGATATCACACTCGCTGATAGCGACGGCGATGAATTGGATGAACTCTTCGTATGGCAACTGTCCGACGGACGGAACCAAGGAGTCAAAGAGTTTAAATACGACAAAGCCGTCGATCGGTTCTTTGAAGAGTTTTAAGAGCGTCGCCAACGAGATAAAGCCGACAAGAGTCGATTTTCGTTTCGATGAGCCTGAGGCGTTAGCCGATTTTTTCAGGTCGAAAGTACTCGGCTAGCGCCTCAGGCTCACTTTTTTCGGCTGTGGAAAGAACCGTTCTTTAGATTGCTAGCGATCGACTTTAACGATTAAGGCATTCGGTTTCGTTTCTGGATTTCTGAGCATTGGGAAATACGAAATTTGAAAGGAGGATCACCCCCTGTTTTCCGATAGTCCGAAGGTGGGATGGATTCCTTGACTCGTTCGATCGCATTTTTGGTTGGCCTCATCATGAAGATAACTTTCGGCTTGGTTGCATGGATGGTTTGTCTGTTGCTGCTGCCAGACGCGAGTCGTGGCGAGTTCCCTAGTTTTTCGGCACCATGCGATTCAACCCGATGCGATACGTCTCAATGTGACGAGCTTCCCTGTTCGAAAAGCAGCTTGCCGACTTGGTGGTTATCCGCCGATGCGCTCTTCCTGCATCGAACACAAAACTACAATCAACCTATCGTATTGGACGAAAACAACGGTTTAGCGCCGGTGTTGACAGGGGACAATTTGCGGTTCGGTACCGCGGCCGGACCTCGATTCGCAACGGGTTGGACTTGGAGTTCTGGACGAACCGCTGAACTCGTTTACTTTGGCCTGAACGATTGGTCGAGCACAGCTCGCGTGACAGGCAACAACAACTTGAGTCTCCCTGGGGATCTCGGATTGGCGACGTTTGATTTCTTCGCGGCCGATGCGATGGAAGTCCGTTATGGTTCGAGAATCCAAAACTTTGAAGCGAATCTTTGGAACCCCGGTGCGGGTTGGGATTGGCTGGTTGGTTTCCGCCATTTCAGCGTCATCGAAGATTTCAAGATCTCCTCGTTCGATGCGGATACCTATCTCAGCGATTATCAGATCCAGACCAACAATCAGTTGTACGGCGGGCAGTTGGGGCTTCGCCGCCGTTGGACATGGGATTGCTTTAGCTTTGCTCCGGAAGCCAAATTCGGTTTGCTAGGCAATGCAAATAACCAGCACACGTTAATAAGGGATCTTGAGAATTCCAAGACGCTCCGCGACGTTCAAGTTTCCTCGTCGATCCTTTCGAGTCTATCCGAATTGCGATTGGTTGGTGATGCGAATATAACGAACAACCTAAAGCTGACTTTCGGGTACAACCTTCTTTGGGTCACCGGGGTTGCCCAAGCACCTTACCAACTTGACTACACGTACACGGCCAACAGCAGTCGCTTTGTCGATGACAATCACAGCATCTTCTATCACGGTGCTAATGTCGGTTTGAACTGGTTGTTCTAAGAGAAGAACCGCAACGGCTGACAGCCTATCGACTTCGCGTCTAACCTAAGCTCTTGGGCGGCATACCAAAGGCTTGGAGCGATGACACTGCATCCGCAGGTCGCAATCGGATCAACTTCCTGCTCGCTGGATCGATGCAATGTTGGGCAAGTAATTCGCTGCCGATGCTGGCAAGGCCTCGAAAGGTTTTGCGTTGGAGATCATCGATCCCTTGCTCTGCACACTCGGCAATGATCTTCTCGGCTTCGTGATGATTCCTCGGATGCCATTTCTGGGATGATTGAACCGAGATGAGTTCGCAAACTGGGGGCAATGCGGCATGGACTTGCCCTGCTTCGAGCATGCCAGGCAGCCACCGGTAGAAGAACCACAACATCAATGCCGAGCAATGAATGCCATCGGCATCGGGATCGAACAGGAAAATGATCTTCTCGATCGGTTCTGCGGCAGTCGATGGTCCTGCGCCCAGTTCCGTTCCTAGCACTTCGAGCAATTTTTGGAAGAGAGGATATGCGGCTACTTTCGCTTGGCTGGCCTTCCATGCATTGAGCGGTTTGCCTTGCATGGGCAAGACCGCCTGAAAGTTCGGATTGCAGACGCGCTGGACGGCCAACGCGGCCGATTCTCCTTCGACGAGAAAAAGTTCTTTGGAACGAGATGCGGGATCTGATCCGATCGACGGGTTGGATTGAACCACGGCGTATTCCTTTTGGTCTCTCGTGCTGGGGCTGGGAATAAAGCGCGAGTAAGGTTGGATGAAAGACTCGTTGTTTGCCCTTCATCTCAGGTTACATCACCGGTGGTTTTCGTTGACGACATGGTGGTCCATGTGCTGCCACAGTCGGTCGCTGACGCTCGCGGTTGATCGGTTTGCAATTCTTCATTAGCCGGTGTGCGTCAGCAACCGGTTTCTGTGGATGTTGACCTGGAAACCGGACGCTAACGCGTTCCGGCTGATCGGTTTGTAAATCGTTATTAGCCGGTTTGCGCTAGCACTTGGTTTCTGTAGATGTTGACCTGGAAGCCGGTCTCACGTTCGCGGCGCTGATTCGGATTGCGCTTTTAGACCTTTTCGGGAACATGGGTTTCATTGAGCAAATCGGCAGGCACCATTTTCTCACCCTGACGATCCCAGCCCATCATGCGATTCGTGCGCCAGCTTTCGTTGGCCATATTGACCGCGACAACTCCTGCCAGCCCCAACTCGATCGGGCAGTTCAGAGGTTCGCCGTTCCGCAAGTGATTGTGGAGATTGGTATGGTGGAGATTCTGATCTTCGCCACCGGTCTTTTTGTGTTGACCGAGAACCTTTCCGTCGGGATCTTTCGCCACCCAGCCATCGTTATTGAAGAACAGCGTACCGCCGTATCCGCGGATCAAATGATCGATACGAACACGATTTCCCATTGTGCCCAGAACATACACGGTCATACCTCGTGGGTATTCGCAAATCATTTCCACGTTGTCGGGTAGATCACGTCCATCCGGCCATTGCCAAATGCCTCCCATCCCGACGACCCGTCTGGGATAGAGTAGATCGCATGCCTTCATGATGCGTGTGATTCGGTGAATGAACAAGTCGGTGCAAATGCCTCCCGAGTAGGCAGAGTAGCATCGCCATTCGAAGTAGTGATTGGGATTCCAATCGATCTTCTTGGCCGTACCGAGCCACGCGTTCCAATCGAGATCGTCCGGTTTGCTTTTGAACTCCTCGACGAGTTTTGGTTCGCGCCATGGGCCAGCATCAGCGCTGTATCGCCGAACGTACTCGATTTGAGCTTGGATCACTTGTCCGATGATCCCATCGCGAATGGCGTTCCGAGCCGAGATGTAACTATCGTCCGACATCGCTTGAACACCTACCTGAACGGGCTTCCCCAGTTCCTTTTGGCGTTTTACGACGGCTTGGGCTTCTGGGATGGTGTGGGTGAGTGGCTTTTCGCAATAGACAGCTTTGCCGGCTTCCATGGCATCGATCGTCATTGTCCAGTGCCAATGTTCAGGTGTGGCAACCACGACGTAATCGATATCTTTGTGTTCTAGGAGTTTGCGATAATCGGTTTCCGAGTGGTCGGCTTCGATTGTGGCTTTGCCTTCGTCGGCTCTTCGTTTCCAGCAATCCGCCACGCACACGGGATGAAGGTTATTGGATTTTTTGAGGTTGTTGATGACTCCCATGTGGGCCTTGCCAATCACCCCTCCTCCGATGAGTCCTACTCCCAAGCGATCATTGGCACCCAGCACGCGTGCATAACTCTTAGCGGACAACTGGCTAGCCCCGGCGGCCGCGATCGTTCCTGCAGTGGCGAGAAATGTACGACGCTTGACATCGTTGGTAGAAGAGGGAGATGGTTGAGGAGTTGGCTGTACCATTATTTGCTTCCTACTGCGGGGCAATGTGAATGAAATCGTGAATGACCGATGCGACCAACAGGGAGGTCGTAGTTCGTAGGGAACGGCGGACCACCAGGGGTCAAACCAAGGCAGGACGAATAGGGGGCGAGGGATCGAGCATAACAACCCGAAGCAAGGGATGCTAGTAGCGTACCGATCCTGCAATATCGCGAGTGAATCACCACTTGCCTAGACGTTCCAAGGCTTCTTCGGCCCAAGGGCTTTGAGGGGAGAGTTGCAGGAAGCGGATCCAATGCCTGGTCGCTTGATCCGCGCGACCGGTTTCGTCCAAACTTCGTGCCAAATGGTAGTGGACGTCCGGGTAGCGATCGTCGCGTGCGAGTGCTCCTTCGAACGAGGCGATGGCCAGTTCGTTTTGGCCCAGTTCGGCAAGAACACAACCAAGATTCGCGCGAGCCTCGACAAAATCTTCGTCCAGTTCGATCGCATTGTAGTAACGTTCGCGTGCGGCAGTGATATCTCCAGATCGATAAAGGAGTTCCGCCAGCTGAAAGACGATTTCCGCGTTTGGGCCGAACTGAGAAAGAAGGACGCGATACCATTCGGAGGCTTCGGCAATCTGTCCTGCATCCTCCAGCTCTTCCGCCGCAAGCAGCATCTCATCGCGCGTCAGTGGTCCAGTACGCAAAGCATCGCTTGCCTTCAACCATTCCGGACTGGTCTCCGCTTCGGTCCGATGCATCGAGAGGGTTGTCACGGCTGGCTTATCCCGATCGGAATCCGAGCTACCCGGACTGTCAACCGCATCAAAGTCGAGATGCATTTGGCCGGTGGATTCAACGAGTCGACCTTGTTCCCGCAGCAAGATATGTCGGCCGTCGAAAACCAGTTCGAGATCGATCAAGCTGCGTTGATTGACGCGGACTGCAAATCGGTCGAGCTGTTTCTGTAGGTCGGAAGGTCGAGCCCCTTGGGACATCCAACCAGCCAACTTCCGCGCGGTTTGGACTTGTTCAAAATCGAAATAGGGAAGCCGATGCGCGACTTTGGAACTGGGAAGTAGCCCCATGCGATGCCAACGGCGGATTTGGCTTACTGGGGTTTTGGCGAGTCCTGCAACCATCGCGGGGGTATATAACTGACGTTGGGTCGGGTCATCGAGCAAACCCAGATGCAGCCATAGATCATGTTCATGGATCAAGGTGGCTTGGCCGGTGTGTATCCGGTTTCGGATGTGTTCGCTGAGCATCGCATCGATATCTTCATCGAGCAGTTCCTCGGCGCCGATCACCACCAGATCGATATCACCGACGAGCCGTTCCGAAGGCACGGCACCTCGCTGCTTGAACCAGTCGCAGGCTTCCTTGCGAGTCATCGCGCCCATTTTGCCCAAAAACGCGATGCGCTTGCCGGTTAGCGTTAATTCTGTATCACTCATTCATTCCCTTTGCGTGGGTGAGGAATGTTCGATACGGATAGATTCAAACTCCACTTTTCCATGAGCTCGAGTTGGCCTCGTTTGGTCATGTCGAATTGCAGGGGAGTGACCGTGATATGCCCCGCTGCCAACGCATTGAGATCCGTTTCGTGCTCCGTCGGTTTGGGAGGTGGGTCGTTGGTTGACCAATAATAAAAACGGCCTTTTGGGTCTTGGCGTTTGATGTAATGGTCGCCGTAGCGCTCGACCCCCATCGGTACCAAATGCACTTCAGGCGTCCTTCCTGTGCGGTAGGTTTGCGTGGCACTGGTTGGGATATTGATGTTGTAAAGTTCCGGCGCATTGCCTTGGTGCGACAAAATCTTTTCGATCAAGTCTACAGCGAGAATGGATGCAGCTTCGAAATCGGCATGGGGGTCATGTTCGAGCGAAACCGCGAAGCTCGGGATGCGAAAGAAGGCTCCCTCGATGGCCGCAGCCACGGTGCCTGAGTAGAGGACATTGATCCCTGCGTTTAGACCGCCATTGACTCCCGAAACGATCAAGTCGACTGGCCCATTGACCAGTTCAGCCACTCCCAGCTTGACACAATCCGCCGGTGAACCATCGACTGCCCATCCACGAAAGAAGTCCCCTTCGTAGATCTCTTTGCAGGTAAGGGGCGAAAGATAAGTGATCGAATGCCCGACGCCGCTTTGCTCGGTCGCTGGTGCCACGACCGTCACGTGACCAAGCCGCTCCAGAGATTTTCTGAGCGCATGCAATCCAGGCGCGTAGATTCCATCGTCATTGGCTAGAAGGATATTGCGCATGCAGTCTCCGAAAGTAAATCAAAGTGGTGGGTGTGCACAGTTCGAACGTCGCTGTCCGGAGATCGATCTGCGGGTCGTCGAGGATTAGGAAAGATTTCAGGCTGCGCATTTCCGCGATGCGGATTGGGAAGTGCGGTTTACCATCGGATGGAATCGCGGAGATTCGATGGGTAGCTCTTTTTCCAAGCCTCGAGTTCCGTTTCCAATGTAGGGTCGAGGCGCTCGGGCAATTTGATTTGTAGTTCCGCGATCATGTCCCCGACCTCACCTGAGTCTGATTTCAGTCCCTGCCCTTTGATCCGCAGTCGTTTCCCACTGCTGGACATGGGAGGGACGGTGATGGCGACTTCGCCGCCGGGAGTCTGAATGTCGACTTTTGCCCCTTGAATCGCTTCGGGCAATGAGATTGGGACCTTCATTTCGAGGTTATTGCCGACGACCTTGATGAATGGATGGGTCTGCAACTGGATCGTCAGGATTAGGTCGCCGGGCTTTCCTTTTGGAGCGGGAGTCCCTTGGCCTCGAAGTCGGATCTTTTTGCCCGGCGAGATGCCAGCCGGGATTTTGACTTGGATAGATTCCACTTGGTCTCCTCGATTGAGTCGAAATTCGTAGTCTCCCCCGTCGATCATCATTCGGAGGGGGATTTCAAGTTCCGCGGCGACATCTTGACCGCGAGCAGGAGCGCGGCGACTGCGGCCTGACGTCGCCCCGCCGCCGCCGCCAAATTGCCTTCGAAGGAAATCGCCAAAGTCGACTGAATTTGCGGCCCCCCCACCGAAAACATCGCCAAAATCGAAACCAGCGGACTTTCCATCCGGGCCTTCTGTCCCGAAAGGTTTACCGTTTCGGAATTGTTCGTAATTATCGCCAAATTGATCGTAGAGTTTTCTCTTCTCAGGATCGTTCAGCGTGTCGTAGGCAGTTTGGATTTCCTGGAACCGCTTTTTGGCTCGGGCATCGTCCGGATTGAGGTCTGGGTGATGTTTGCGCGCCAGCTTGCGATACGCTTTCGCGATCTCTTCTGGAGAAGCGGTGGAGTTCACACCGAGAGTTTTGTAAAAGTCATTGGCCATGGTGGATTCCATGAATCGTCAACCCTGCATGAAGTCTTGGCAACCGTTCGAGAAACCATCGACGCCGCAATTCTGCGGCTCCCAGCGATTTCCGGCGAAGGTATCGAGGATCCGATGGCGCATTCCAATCGCAGGTCTCTATGGAATGCAGACGGTCATCGGAACTGCAAAGAGGTTCGTCCCTGAGGGAAGGAATCCCCAACTCGCCGACGGTTCTCTTCCCAGGCCAAACGCCAGGTGCCAGTTTAGCGACACGGAGCCTCGGACTTCGGTTCCGTTTTGCAATCGGATTGCCAATTCTCTGTTGGAACGAAGCCCCCTCGATGAGAGCTCCGTGAAAAGGAAGCCATATTCTAACGCTTTAGCTACGCGACGCACCTCCAAAATCGACTCTGGAGTGGACTCCTTTCGGCCCCAGTACGGGCGGGTGTTTCCAGGAATCCTCGTTTGGTTGTTCCTCTTTTGCGGCTCGCAGGCAATGGCCCAAAGCGAAGTGACGTTGGAGACCATCGACGAGACGAGCGGTATTCCTGTCCCAGCCCGAATTGAGTTCCTCAAGTCGGCGAAGCGTCTCAAGGTTGATCGCAAGGTTCCTTCTGTTGGCGATACTTGGTTGTCCGAAGAGAGCCTCGTCCTTCAACCCATGACCGGTGACTTTGAGTTCCTGGCGCTGCGCGGTCCGGAATTCAAAGAGATTCGTGGGGGTTTCACCATCGAGGGACGATCCAAGGACTCCGTTGTGATCGAGATTCCTCGGGCCATCGACATGCATGCCGAAGAGTGGTTCAGCGGGGACCTAAGTTGCGAATGGGATCCCCAGCAAAGCTGGCGATGGCAAGTCGCCGATGCGATTGATATGGTGGTTGAGAGCTCCTTGGCAATCTCCAAAACAGCGGTCAACAAGAAGCAGGATTCTGCCCGCTCCCGCAAAGCATCCAGCCCAGCACCCGCGCCATCCGACCCGGATCTCGTAGGGCACCGCTGGCAAAGCTATTGCATGGAAGTTCGTTTGCCTGAAATCGGGTTCGCCGTCCACCGCAACCCAGCACCCGAAAAAAGCGAGAAAGCAGATCGGGAAGTTCCAGGAGAGGGCAACCGATCATCCAAGTTCCTCGATGCCATTCGCGTCCTTGAGGAATCCCTTGGGGAGCCGAATGCCTTAATCGAGATCACGCAATTGGCAGCCCGCGATGTTCCCTTGATGCTGGCCCATCCCCGAGTGAAATTGGCGCGTGTCCTCAATAGTTGCAATCGTCCCAAGAAGGACGATGTGGTGTCGCATCCGAAACAAGAATCGCCCGAAGAGTTTGCGAGGATTATGGCCACGTTCGGAAAGGAGAAGCAAACTGTTTCGTTGTTCGCACCCATCGACGAAAAAGAAAGAATTCGGTTCAAGTCAGCCCGCGCGGCAGGCATGCTTGCGGAGTATCTCTATTGGCAGATGTTGGAGGCTGGATTGCGATTGGTACCTACCGCAGCCAGCGGCTTTGGACGGGTCGATACGAATTTGGGGTACAACCGCATCTATGCCTATTGCGACTCGGAAAAAACTCCCGAAGGATGGTGGAAGGGAGTCGAGTCCGGCAGCGTGTTTGTTACCAATGGACCATTGCTAAGGACCTTGATCAACGGCGTTCCGCCGGGTGCCGTTCAAGCCGTATACGATGGCGAACCATTACCTCTTTCGATCGCCGTTTCTCTTGCCGTGCGAGAACCGGTCGATTATTTGGATGTGGTTTTCAATGGGGAGACACTCTATAGCGCCAAGCTTGAAGAGCATTATCGGAAGGGAGAGTTTCCTGAGATCACCATCGACAAAAGCGGATGGCTGGTGATTCGCGTGATCACGGAACACGAAGAAGGATATCGTATGGCAACGACAGCCCCTTTCTATTATGAGGTCGATGGCAAGCCTCGAATTTCGCGCCGCGCGGTCGAGTTCTTTCAGGCGTGGCTCGCACGCTCCGTGGCACGCATTGAGCAGGATGAAACACTGGCAAGTGATTACCGCACGAGCATCGAGCGGGCCCAGCAATTCTGGGCCGATCGACTGGAACAAGCCAATGCCCCATGAGTTCCCACGTGTTACGGACGCTTCAGACGGGAAACCACGTCGTGAGCATACGCTTGGAGATCTTCTTTGGTTTTCGGAGCGGGATGAAAAGTGTCTCCATCCCTAAGATCCTCTTGACCAAAAATCGGATAGGAATCGACACGCGACCAGGACATGTCGTATACGGAAAACGAGACTGTTAGTCCCTTGGCAACGGATTGAACTTCGCGATGAAGGTCAAATGCCGTCACGGCGCTGTTGAGGTAACAAGAAGTTGTCATCAACCAATCGCGATAATGTTTGGTTCGTTGCACTTTCTTTCCGTGGACTTCATCGAGCGCTCCGGCCGCGTTTCGAACCGCGAGCATGATTCGGTCGATCAGTGTACGCACGGGATGCGTGAATGCCATGTCTGCAAAGCTGGAGGGAGATAAGTACATGTCCACCGCTGCGGAAACGGCACCGCAGCCGGTATGCCCCAAGACGATGACGCTCTGCAAAGAAGCCCGGAGTGCCGTGACGGCATAGTCCACACTCCCAAGGCATTCGAGCCCCAGAACGTTGCCTGCGACTCGCACGACAAACAGATCGTTTGCCGCACAATCCATGATGCGCTCAATCGGCACCCGTGCGTCCGCACAACCGAGCACCAGGGCAAAGGGAGCGTGCATTTGCTCGAGCCCTTGGACAATGGGAATCCCCAATTGAATCGCGTCGATAGGGATGACCAGGGGAGGTTGCGACAGATCTCCGGCAAGGATGTTTTGAAGATGATTGACTTGATCGGCAAATCGCGAATTCCCTTCCTCCAGAAGCTTGAGCGCTTCTTTATTGCTGCGAGGACGTTTTAGATCGATCGGGGCGTAGGGATCAAAACGATAGACGATATCCATGGGCTGTGGTCTGCTCCGGTTCTGCGTGAATTAGGACGATGCGAGAGATGCGTAATCAGGTCGATGTGACGAGTTTCGAAAGGTTTAGGGGTGGAGATGTTTCGTGCCATCAACTGGCTCAAAGATACCGTTTGGCACCAAGATTCCGCGAGCGTTCCGTGAGCGTCGTCCAACATCCCCGAGAGCGTTCGAGTGAACCCGGTAGAACGAATGCGATCAAGTGGTCGTCAGCAAATCCATGACTCCGCGGAACACCCTGCTCCAGATTCTAGTCGTTGTGGACGTTCTTTGCGGCTAGGAAGACTCCCTTAGGAGGTGTTTTTCATTGTTCTTTCTCAAGTAGGGGATTCGGGTGGCCTGAAGAGTTCATTCTAGCTATACTTTGTGTCCCGCCGCTGATCTCAACTTCCCCGATCGGCAACATCCTTTCGAGCGTCGACTCCTCGTGTCTCCAACCCGTTGCAAACGATTGTCCGACCCTCTAGCGAGCGATCTGTTTATTGCATCGGAATGCGATGCGTTTGTTTCCAAATAGTTCCCTTTTCATAAAAACTTAGATGTCGCGACGTTGCGCGCGAATTGACTGCTTCGGTTGCCAACCCAACGTGTCGGAGGCGAATGCGATTCGAAGGAGGGTTTGATTTCATTGTTTACGGACAGGATAGGATTCGATCACGTGGATCATCGAAAGGCAGGGACGCAGGGATGGTTCGCGCGTCGATTCCCCTTACTAAGAAGGTTAGCTGGACTTTGCATGAAGAGGATTTGCTTACCACCGCCGAAATTGCATTCTCGGCATGAGCACCGCGTTGATCCAATGGTTGCTTGGCGAAGGGCTGTTTTGGGAACGCTGGTCACTGCCCTGGTCGGCGGCCTGATGCTGGTTGCTCAGGGCATCGCCTGGGGTGATCCCCCAGCCGATGTTTCTGCGATCGATGCCTTGGACACGCGTTTGACCACTGAGTGGACTGGAGCGATTCAGCCGATGCTCCAAACCCACTGCGGCGAGTGTCACATGAGCGGCGCGACGGAAGGTGGCGTCGGCTTGGATGACTACGCTAGCCTCGCAAAAATTCGATCCCATGAAAGTACGTGGGAGCAGATCCGAGGGGTGATTCGCGCGGGTGCGATGCCTCCACCGGAAACATCCACGCTGAGCCAACAGGATCGCGATCAACTGATCGATTGGATTCAGCGAGCACTCCACGATGTTGATTGTGGATGCCGTCCTCCGGTTCCCGAGGTCACCATTCGTCGATTGAACCAATTTGAATACGACAACACGGTTCGCGATCTGTTTGGGCTGGATGTGCGACCATCGAAAGAAATCGGATTCGTGTCGGACGATGTCGGGAATGGATTCGACAACCAGGGCGAAGTGTTGACGCTGCCACCGATTGCGATGGAGAAGTACTTGCAATCAGCGGCCTGGATATCGGAACGAGTCATCGCCCTCGAACGCGAGCCATTTCGAAAACAGAATTTCGAGGGGGACTCGTTGCGTTTCGCCCAGCAACTTCAGATCCCAGTGTATGTTGCCGCGGGCAAGTACAACATTAGCATTCGCACCCGATTCGGGGACGATCAAAAAGATTCGTGCAAGGCCCGTTTTCTGATCGATGGAAAGAGTATTGAAGAATGGGAGATTGTTCCTAAAGACGAAACAGCCAAGTACACGTTCGATCTCGAAGAAGGAGATCATACGCTGGCCATTGAATACAGCGATGATTCGGATCTGGAAACACGCGACGCCCCGAATCGGAGATTGATCGTTCACTCGGTGCGACTGGTGGGACCTGAGTCGGGGCAACCAGCTTTTCCCAAGGCGCATGTCAAGTTAGTGATTGCGACTCCGGAAGATCGTGATACTCCCGACGCGTTGCCAATCGGCTTTGTTGAAGCGACGCGGAGAGTGTTCCGCGGATTCCTACCGCGCGCGTACCGAAGACAGGTCACGGACGACGAAGTTCATGCTGTCATGATGGTTTGCCAAAAAGCGCAAGAAGCAGGTTTCGGATACGAGGAGTCCCTTCGCTTTGGTTTGCAGGCGGTCTTGGTGGCACCGCAGTTCCTCTATCGCAATGAAACGACTCAGACGGTGGCCAATGGTGGACGCGGGATCGATGCCTTCGCGATTGCGAATCGACTTTCGTACTTCTTATGGGCAACCATGCCGGACGAAGAATTGCTCAGCGTCGCAGGTACAGGAACATTGCACGAGCCTGACGTGCTGAAAAAACAAGTCGATAGGATGCTGAAGGACCCGCGCGCCGATTCGTTGTTGTCTGGTTTTTTTGCGCAATGGCTTGGTTTGCGAAATCTTACGAAGATCGATGTCGATCGGGACAAGTTTCCTTTTTGGTCGGATCGATTGCGGAACGCGATGGTTCGGGAAACGGAAATGTTTTGCAGTTCGATGCTACGCGAAGGGAGCATCGGTGATCTCCTGCTTGCGGATTACACCTTTGTGAATCCAAGATTGGCCGAGTTTTACGGACTCAACTTCGAAGGTAAGGACCCCTCGGAACTCTATCGACGCCGGCCCGGCAAGAAAGGGAATGATCCCCGTCGTCAGGGGATTTACGATAACGAAGAGAAATGGATCCGTGTCCCACTACCTGAAAATCGGCGAGGGATGATGACGCAGGCTGCCGTGTTGGCGTTGACGTCCAACCCGACACGCAGTTCTCCTGTCAAGCGTGGCAAATGGATTCTCGAAACCGTCCTCGGTGATCCTCCGCCATCGGCGCCTCCAAACGTACCCACGTTGGAACAAGCCCAAGCTGCCGAAGGGACTTCTTTGCGTGAAAGGCTCGAAATCCATCGCGCCAATCCCAGCTGTGCCGGTTGCCACAAATTGATGGATCCCATCGGATTGGGACTTGAGAACTTCGATGCGATCGGACGATGGAGAGACCGTGAAGGTTCCGTTGAGATTGACGCCAAAGGAGAATTGGTGGATGGCCGGACTTTTTCGGGCCCGCGAGAGCTTGTGGCAATCCTTGCCGAAAGACAGGATTCGATGGCCCAAAATTTCGTCCAGCGACTATTAACATATGCATTGGGAAGAGGATTGCAGCGACCGGACAAGTGCGATGTCGATAAAATCATGGAGCAATCCAAGTCCCAAGGCTATACAATTCGATCGATCGTCGAAGGAATCGTTCTCAGCGATGCTTTTTTGCAGCGATCGACGACTTCGCCCCTAGCACATGCAAATCCATAAGCCGTTTTTCACGCATCCAACATTCCTATTCGACGAGAAGACTATGAACGAACGACACGAGTCCCCAATTGGCCACATGAGCCCTGGCTCCCGTTTGGATCGCCGCACCGTGCTCAAGGGAATCGGCTTAAAAGGGTTGGGCGCCGCGGTCGCCTTGCCGATGCTGAATCAAATGCGTCCGGCATGGGGCGCACTTGCTCCCGCCTCCCCTGTCCGATTGGCATGGGTCTTCTTTCCCAACGGTACCAACGCAGACCGCTGGATTCCAAAGGGGAGTGGCAGCGATTGGCAGTTGTCACCCAGCCTGGAACCTCTGGCAGATTGCCGGAACGATTTCAACGTCATCAAGGGACTGGCTCAGGTCAATGCGCAATCGCTCGGCGATGGTCCGGGGGACCATGCCCGAAGTGCGTCAGCGTTCTTGACCGGAGCGCACCCTTACAAGACGGCAGGGTCGAAGATCCGCGTCGGCCGAAGCGCTGACCAGGTCGCCGCCGATGCGTATGGGCGTGGAACTCGATTGGCATCCATCGAATTGGGAACCGAAGAAGGACGCGATGCTGGTTCGTGCGACTCGGGATATTCGTGCGCCTATTCGAATAATATTTCTTGGCGCTCTGAGTCACTGCCGACGGGAAAAGAAATTCAGCCCAAGGCCGCGTTTGCGAGACTGTTTGGAGTCAGTGGTAACACGGACCCACGTCAGCTCAATATGAAGGCCAGTATCCTCGATTTTGTGGCCGATCAACGCAAGCACTTGGTGGACCATGTGGGGGCCGAGGACTCTCGGAAGCTGGATGAGTACTTCACCAGTGTTCGTGAAATCGAACAACGAATCGCGAGGTTTACGACTCCAGTGGCATTGCCCGAGGGGACGCTGGAACCAGCGGAGAAGCCGAGTGACTCGACCGAGCACATCCGCTTGATGTATGACTTGATGGTTCTCGCGTTTCGAACCGATACGACCCGCATCGCGACCTTTATGTTGGCGAACGAAGGGAGCAACCGAGCGTTCCCTATGATCGAAGTCAAAGATGGTCATCACCAACTATCGCATCACGAAAACAATCAAGAGAACATCGACAAGATCGCCAAGATTGATCGTTACTACTCGGAGCAGTTTGCCTACTTCCTCAAGCGTATGCGCGAAACACAGGATGGTGATGGAAACCTGCTCGATCATTCGTTGATCATGTATGGTGGGGCGATTACCGATGGAAATAGGCACGATCACCATGACCTTCCGATCCTATTGGCTGGTCGCGGTGGCCGAGGCATGGCTACAGGTCGACTGGTAGAGTATCCCCAGTACACGCCTCTCAATAATCTGTTCCGAGGCATGTTGGAAACCGTTGGAGCCGATGCCGGCAACTTTGGTGATGCGAATGGCATCATCAGCTTGGGATAAGCATCGCTCAATCGTCCCACGACGGCCCTCTCATCGACATCCTCTTGGCTGAGTGAACAGTAACGATGTTGGCCAAATCACGGCCAATTTCTTGCCAAACGAGCTATTGGATGGGTAGAGTCTTCTTTTTGCATGACGTTCGAGGCCGAACTTGTCTTGCTGATTTCGCATGGGTCGTTACTGTGATCGATGGCGGGTTCGTAACGATCCGATATTAGGTGCCTTTTGAGAAAGAAACATGACGACGACCGAATCCCACGTTAGGAGGCAGGCTCCTGAACTGCTGGCACCAGCGGGAAACTGGGAATGTGTCCATGCCGCCATCGAGAACGGCGCCGACGCGATCTACTTCGGGCTAGAAACGGGTTTCAATGCACGGGCTCGTGCCGCAAATTTTGCATTGGAGGATTTGCCTCGATTGATGCAGTTGCTCCATCGTCGCGGACTGTCTGGCTTCGTCACTCTCAACACGCTCGTCTTTACAGATGAATTGAGCACGTTTGAAGGGCACGTTGCGCAATTGGCCGATGCCGGGGTGGATGCTGTTCTGGTTCAAGATCTCGGCGCAGTTCGTCTAATCCATGAGATTTGCCCTGAACTGGGCGTTCATGCCAGCACGCAAATGACGATGGTCTCGGCCGACACCATTGCGGCCATCGAATCGCTGCACGTGGATCGAGTCGTCTTAGGAAGAGAATGCTCGCTGGATGAAATCCGCAAGATCACTGCGGCGACGCGTATGCCGGTGGAAACGTTTGTGCATGGAGCACTCTGTGTTGCCTACAGCGGGCAATGCTTGACGAGCGAGTCGCTGGGCGGACGAAGCGCCAATCGCGGCCAATGTGCTCAAGCCTGCCGGTTGGATTACCAACTGATTCGCGATGGGCAGGATGTCGACTTAGGGGATGTGAAATACCTCCTCTCCCCCCAAGACTTGGCTGCGTACGAACGTATTCCTGACCTCGTGGACGCGGGTGTATGTTCCTTGAAGATTGAAGGGCGATTGAAGTCGCCGGAATACGTTGCCAACATCGTTAGCCATTACCGTCGTGGGATCGATGATGCGATGGCGGGGCGCCCTGTTGCGTTCACCGACCAAACCAAACGAGAAATGGAGCTGAGTTTCTCGCGTGGATTTTCGCCGGGCTGGATCGAAGGATGCGATCACAAAAGATTGGTACCTGGGAGAACGAGCGCCAAACAAGGAGTCTTGGCAGGTCGGGTGCTTCGCAAAAAGGGGGACCGTCTTGTGGTCGATCTCGATGTCCCGCTGGGCAAAGGGGATGGAGTGGTTCTGCAGGGGGATCGGATTGCAGGAACTGAGGCAGGCGGACGAATTTACCAATTGTATGTAAATCACCGCCCCGTCGAGGATGCCGTTTCGGGACGAGTCGAAATCGAAATGCAGCGGGGGTTGTTGCGTGATGTCGAAGTGCATGAAGGTCAACAGATTTGGCAAACCGATGCGCCGAAGTTGACCAAGCGATGGCGCGGGACGTTTGCAAGCGAACGATTCGATCGACGCGTTCGATTAGATGTTCATGGCAAGGTGGCCGTTGGCGAACCGATTCGGTGGAGGGTGAGTTGGCATGAGACTCGGGAAGGATTACCCTCGGCATCGCACGAGGTATTCATTGAACATCCACATACGCCCGAAGCAGCTCGCAAGCACCCAATCACTCAGGAAGTAATTCAAGGCCAACTGGGCCGCTTGGGAAACACTCCCTATGAGCTTGGCGAATGCCTTTTGGAAGTCATTGGGGAGCCGATGATCCCCCTGAGCGTGCTGGGCGAAGTGCGTAAAAAGCTGGTCGATAGTGTCGATATGGCGAGAACCGCGATACCTTGCCGCGAAGTGAACTCTCACGGCGTTGCAGCCAGGATGCTCCAGGATGTCCATCTGTCGGTGGAGTCTTCTACGAATGCAAATACCGACAAGTTGAATCACCATGTCCAATTGCGAGTCCTGTGCCGATCGCTCAAGCAATTGGAAGCGATGTTGGCAGCGGATCAGAAGAATATTGCCGTGGAGTTTCACGATATCCGCGAGTATCGCGATGCGATCGCTGCTGCACGGAACTCCCATGCGGAGATTTATCTCGCCACCCTTCGGATTCAGAAAGAAGGGGAGTTGGGATTGTTTCGAGCACTTGAAAAACAGGGAGCCGATGGATGGCTGGTGCGCAATGTGGCCGCATTGAAATACGCCAACCAGCGAGGGATTCCGTGCATCGCAGATTTCTCGCTCAATGTGACCAATCCACTGACTGCGCAATGGCTCGTACAGCAAGGCGCAGCTTGCGTCACCGCATCCTATGACCTTAACCGAGATCAACTTTTTGAACTGGTTGCGGGATTGCCCCCTTCGTGGCTCGAAGTCGTCGTTCACCAGCATATGCCCATGTTTCATATGGAGCACTGCGTGTATTGCGCCGTGCTATCACCCGGGACCAACAAGTCCAACTGCGGACGGCCGTGCGATCGCCACGACGTAAAACTGCGGGACCGCATTGGCGTAGAGCATGTTTTGCAGGCCGATATCGGCTGCCGCAACACGCTTTACAACGGGAATGCACAAAGCGGTGCCGAAGCGGTAGCAGAACTGATGAAACGAGGCGTTTCCCATTTTCGAATTGAGATTCTGCAGGATGCTTCGGTGGGCGAACTGCACCGTTTGATCGATCTTTATCGCAAGCTCATTGCTGGAAAGTTAGACGGTTCCGAAGTGTGGAAATCCTTGCGCGCAGAAAATCGAGTTGGCGTAACGCGCGGAACTTTGGAACATCCGCGAAACCCTTTGGCGATTTTGTAGTTAACAGACTCTTGGCACATTAGATGAATGACTCAATAGGAATGAAAGAAGCAGAAGTTTTTGCGAATCTCCGAGATCTGGCAATCGAGCGGGGACCGGTGGAAGCGGCGCGCGATTTGGTTGAGAAGATGCGTGCCCAGGAGCGGTTCCAAGAGTTGTTTGAGGCTCGAAAGATGCTTCATCGACTGGAGATGGGATTAGATCCTGTACTTCTGGAGGGGCTTAATTCGAAGGGAAAAACGATCGCTCCTACCAGAGTACCGATCGCTGTACAAGAAGAGTTGGACCGTCGATTGCTCGATGCATGCAGCGAAGTGGGGATTGGATTGGTTCGGGCTGGAAAGCTGCAAGAAGGATGGATGTACTTGCGTGCAGTCGGCGATAACGACATCGCGGCGCAGGCGCTGGCAGGAGTGGAGGCTAATCAGGAAAATCTGGACCTGCTCCTCAACCTGTATGTGCACGAAGGAATCGACGTCGGAGCAGGGACGCGATTGAGCCTGAAGATGCGAGGGACATGCAACACCATCACGATGCTAGATTCGGTTGTGGCGATGCGAGGCCGGGGGGACCAGCAGGCGGCCGTTGGGGCCCTAGTCGAACATGTTCATTCCGAATTGCTGCAAAACCTCATTGCAGATTTGCGTCGTCGCAACCCAAAGAGTTCGGCTGCTGAGCCGGGACGCATTGTCGATTGGTTAGAACTGCAGCCGGGGCTGCTTCGCGATGGAACGTACCATTTGGATACAACGCATTTGGCATCGACCGTACGATTTGCACGCGTCCTCGACAATCTCGATACGTTGCGTCTGGCCGTGGACTTGGCCGAGTATGGACGACAACTACACGCTCAATACCAGTACGAAAGCGAAGAGCCATTTGCGGATCTGTACCCTATGAGTTTGGCTTGGTTCCGCGCCCTTTTGGGAGAGAATGTCGATGCCGCCCTTCGCCTCTTTCGACAAAAGGCAGAAAACTTGGACATCGATCAGCACGGCACGATTGGGGTCGAGACCTACGCGGACTTGTTAGCTCGCGTCGGTCGCCCAGCGGAGTCGGCTGCCTATTTGATTCGCTCTATGCCGAGTGGAATGCGTCCATTTGGTATCGCCCCATCGCTCATCGAATTGGCGCACGCTTCCGGCGATTATCAGCCAATGTTGGAACACTCCCAATCACGTGGTGATTTGATCGGATACACAGCAGCACTTTTGCAATCGACACACGATCGAGCGCGAGTGCCGGATCCGAATCGGACGCCAATTACGACCAATTAACTCGAACTATTTGCACCGTGCGTGCTAGCAATCAATTATGCCTAAAAAAGTACTTTTAGTAGAAGATGACCCCAATCTTTCGGATGCCATCCAAGAAGGCCTCCGCGACGAAGGGATCGAATCCGATGTTGTCAACAATGTCCAGGATGCCCTCTCCGCTATCCGAATCCAGCGACCCGATGTGGTGATCCTGGATCTTATGTTGGGCACGGAGTCCGGTATGGATGTTTTGAAGGCTGTGCGCTCCAACCGGGATCAGACTCCCATCCTTATTTTGAGTGCTTTGGGGTCGACCGAACATCGCATTCAGGGACTGCATGCAGGTGCCGACGACTACTTGGTCAAACCATTCGAGATCAAGGAGTTGCATGCGCGATTGGTAGCATTGGCACGCCGTAGCCAGCGATTGGAGGGGCCACTATTGACGTTTGGTCCACTGCGATTGGAATTGACGACGCGCCGCGCTTTTCGCGATGGGAAAGAACTGAAATTGTCTCCCACGGAGATTTCTCTGTTGGAATTGTTTATTCGCCACGAGAATCACGTTCTGTCCCGAAAGATGCTGTACCACCAACTCTGGGACACCAACTGGGAAAGCGAGACGAATGTTATCGAGGTCCATATCAATCGATTGCGAAGCAAAGTGGACAAAGGTTTTACGCAGCCGTTGATCCACACGGTGCGAGGTCGTGGGTATGTCCTATCAGAAACCACTCCCGTCAACACGAGCACCCCCGAAGCCGTTGAAGTTAGCGAGTGACGCGATGTACCGTTTCCTCGTTCCCGAAAATCGCTCTTAGGTCGGCCGCCATCGGCCTACGGTCTTCTCGTGCCGAGGCTCCAACGTGACGAAATTTTGGCAAAAGCTTCAATTGAGGTCCCGAACAGCCATCATTATCACGCTGTTCATCTGGATCACTGCCATCACCATCGGACTGGTTTGCCGCAGCTCTTTTCGTGTTTGGATCCTACAGCAGACCGATACCTATTTGAAGGAAGATGCAAGCGATTTCTTTGCTCTCATGAATGGTGATTCTATTCCATGGGATAAACAAAAAAGCGATCGATGGAATCGGAGGTTGGCCATCCATCCCCTGCACCAAATGTTTGTGAGAGTGCAAGATTCCGAAGGGCATCTCCTATGGGAATCGCTCACCTCTCCGCGTGAATTTCCATTCGCCGATCATTCCTTATCGACGATTCAGGGGGTGGACTCCTATCGTTTGATCCATCGCCAGGTGGAGTTATTTCAAAAAGCCCAAGGGACGAATTCCGACTCTCAGCCCGAACGCATCGACGCCATCCTTCAAGTTGGGTGTTCCATCTCAGAAGCGGAGGAAGCCATGTCGCAAGTGGACTCATGGCTGCTACCCGCCTTTGGTCTGCTCTTGATCGGTACCCCTCCGTTGGCTCTGCTGCTGGCTAGATGGTTGCTTCAGCCCCTAAAAGACTTTGCTAAAGAAACCGAAGCCATTCCCGTCAATAGCGACCGCCTCGTGACTCGTTCCCAGAACCATGACGAGATCGATCGACTCGCGGAAACCGTCAATTCGTTTCTCGAGCGCGCGCGATCCGACATGAATCAAAACGAAGCCTGGATCGCTGATTCCGCCCACCAGTTGCGCAGTCCACTGGCCGCCATCATCAGCAATGTCGAAGTTGTCGCGAACCGTATTCCCGATGGAAAATCGGGACAAATGTTGCAAAAGGTTCTCGATGAATGCGAGTATCTACGGAAATTGGTCAACCAGCTGTTGCTCTTGGCAGAAACCAACGCCGAGCGGCGTCAGCCAATGATGCAGCCTGTTCGCTGGGATCTGTTGGTCGAGCGCTCCAGCGATTTCTTTGAGGCTTTCGCAAGCGAAAAAAATATTCGTATCGAGATGCTTCGCAATGACTCTTGCACCGTCATGGCCAATCCGGAACACTTGCGGTTCGTGATCCACAATCTCATCGACAATGCGATCAAGTACACGCCGGAGGGTGGACACATCGAGATTTCGGTGGAACGCAATGCAGGCAAAAAGCGATGCACGCTCATCGTTTCCGATACCGGGATGGGAATCTCCCCTGAGGACCAAGTGCGGATTGGTCGCAGGTTTTTTCGGATCAATTCAGGAAGGGATCCCGCACTGACTCCACGAGGCTCCGGACTCGGTCTCAATATCGTGGTGAATATCATCGATATGCTCAAAGGGGAATTCCAGGTTCGGAGCGATGTAGGAAAAGGGACTGAAATCAGAGTCGTCCTACCCGACGTATCGGCAACAAACGCGTCGGAATAGCGTTCACGATAGCTGGACTATCGAGAGCGCACGAATTGATCGCATGCAAGCGAAATCTTGCATCCCGGACTAAAAGTCTTCGGATCATTACCATCGGGATGTTGAGGCGAGGGCAAATCGATCCCTCCTGAATCTGCGCTCAGCCACCTGGGTAAGATCGCGAGCAGCTTTTGAGCCGCACCAAATTCAATCCGCAGCCACCATTCCGATTCGATCCGTCTGGAATCCACGATAAGTCCATGAAGTCGAATATCCTGGGAATCGGCATCTGGTGGTCCGATCGCTGATTCCGCGGGCAGAATAGAAATGCAACGCCAGTCTCTCGGGCGAATGCCAATGCGAGCAGATTCCGAAGCGAGTCCAATCGCACGCGGATTAAACCATTGAATCGAAGGTGTTCCAACCAGCTCTGCGACCTGACGGCACGCGGGTTGATCGTACACGTTCTCGGGTGCATCGATTTGTTTCACTTGACCATCGTATAGGACGGCAATTCGATCGGAGATCCGGCTGGCCTCCATCGAATCGTGGGTGATGTACAGGCACGTTCTCCCCGATTCACGTTGCCATGCACGCACCAAATCGCGGATCGGTTGACGGAGCGATTCGTGGAGATGTGCGAGGGGCTCATCCATCAGCAAAATTGGCCGTCCGGAAAGGAATGCCCTCGCGATTGCCAAGCGTTGGCTAAGACCGCCGGACAGCTGGGACGGCCGCTGCTGAAGGTGCCCTTGCAATTCCAATCCCTCAATCACCTCCGATCGGTTCGGGCCAGTTGGATCTGCCCGTTCTGCGCGCGCGAGTTGCTCCGACAGCAAAAGATTCTCTTCCACACTGAGATGGTCGTAACAACCTGCGGTCTGGCTAACCATCGCGATGCGCCGCTCGTGCGAGGGAATGCGACTCGCATCCTTCCCGAAAAGGGAGATCGATCCTCGATAGGGTCGTTCCAAACCAGCGATCAAACGAACGATCGTCGATTTGCCGCATCCGCTGGCTCCGAGCATGCACAGCATCTCGCCCGATCGAATCGATAGATCGAGTTCCTGAAGAACGATGCGTTCTTCATAACGATGCTCGATGCCCTGTAGGGAAATGGCCTCCGAACGACTCATACAATGGATATTAAGGAATTGCTTTCGGCTGATTCTTGAGCCACTGTTGGATGACTGCTGCAACCTTGGTGATGGAATCTCCTGAACACTTGTCAGGGGAATCGGCCAAAGTATGCCAATAGCTTCGGGTGCGCGAGGCCGCAGTTGGGTAATCAAAGTCGATGATGTCAATCGATGGGATACCCGCGATCTCATTGAGTTTCAAGTGATCGTCGAGAACCGAGTGAACGACCTTGGGGCTGAATTCCCGAAGCCCAAGATCCTTGGCGACTCCCCAAACCTCCTTCGCGAGGCCAGGTGCGTACTTGAAACTGACTTCATCCCAGTACACCAATAAGTCCTTGTCACCGATCATGTCTGTCAATATTCCACAGCGATAGCGGTAGGCTGGGGGCTCGGAAACATACTGCTGCGAGAAATAGGTGGAACCGACAAAATAGTCCCCGATCGTCGCGCCGTTTGGAGCTGTGTAGACGAGTTCTTCTGCATCAAAAAAAACAAAGTCCACTCCGACATTGAGTGTCGCATTCTTCATCGCGTGCCCCAGTTCCATCAGAAGGGCCGTACTGCTCCCTCCGTCGTTCGCACCTACGAACTCGCCTCGTGGATTCTTAGGATCTCGATCGGGAAAGGGACGGGTATCGTAATGGGAGCAGATCAAAACCCTTTCTTCCAATTCGGGTTGCCATTGGACGATCAGGTTTTTGACTTCGACCGGGGCGCCCGTCATGGGATTTTTGTGCTGGAAGCTCTGCCAAACGATCTTTCCCCCAAGTTCCTCGAAATGCTCCACCAGCAGTTTCTGCTGTGCGGCCATACCAGGCGTCCCGGTCGTCCGAGAGCCTAGTTTGCAAAGGGTTTGGAGATATCGGTAGGCTCGAGCAGAATCGAGCGGAGCTGGGGGCTTCCAACCCTTACCCAACACGGCTCCCGCATTGACCGAAGGCTCAGTAACGGTGCTCGCGCTACCTGCCCCGCTCACCGCCAATGAGTCCAGCGTGCCCGAAGCGTTGCGTTGGCAAGAGACCTGTGTCACCAGCAGAAGGCCTGCCAACAGAAAACCTGAGAGAACGATCCGCGATACGGCTAGCCGATCATTGGGGTGGATCAATTCATGCTCCCTCAGTGCTTGATGACGTTCGTAGTAGGCTTCGCGGAGCTAGGTGGCTCAATGTCACGAATGCCGATCTATTCTACACTTCGCGTGGATCGAGAGCGGTTCGGCCACAGGGGGAGATAAAAAGGCGGCATCCTGCCGCGACGATTGATCCTTCAGTCGGGCATTGTTTGGATCTATCGACGCTCTGTCAATCAGGGACATTGGAATTCCGTTCGGAGTCCGTCCATCGACTCTCCTCCGATGAGCAAGCGTGGATCGTTGGGCTCGCTGCGCAATGCCGCGTTTCGCCCCCGTCGACGCAGCCGCAGGTGACGGCTGAGGTGCGCCGTTTGAAGTTGCGCTATTTGAGCCTATCGGAGTTTCAATTCGCGATTTCCCATGGTTTTTCGTACTCGTACTCCGCGCTAGCAGTACTCGTACTCGAAGAAACCGCATCGAGTACGAGTACCATTTCATTGAGTACGAGTACGAGAAGAGCAAAAAATAGCGCAACTTCAAAAGCTACGCCCAAATCGCATTTGGCACGGATGTTGCATTCCATCTCTTTCGATCAAAAAGAGGTGCTGCCACATTGACAGACGACTGTCAAGCACCCCATCGATCGCAACTTTTCCGATAAAGAGGTAATACCACGATGGCTCAATTCCCATTCCAAATTCGACAACTGCCAGGTGCCTTGCAAGAGTTTGCTAGCGAGATGGAAAACATCGTCGACCAAGTCCTCAATAGCGGCTGTTCGACTGGCGCGAGCGGTGAGAAGACCGAGGTCGTCGACACGCCTGCACTGGATGTTTACGAAGACGAGACGGGTTACGATTTGTTCCTGGATGTACCAGGGGCTTCCATCGAAAATATCAAAATCGAGCTTGTTCAAGACAAGCTGCATGTCTCGGGTGTCAAGGGGCTCAATGCCATGAAGGAGGGTGCAACGATGCATCGTTGCGAACGTCCCATAGGCCGATTTGCGCGCATGGTTCGATTGCCAAAGCAGGTCGATGCCGATCGCATTGAGGCCACGCTCAAGCATGGAGTGCTGCAGGTGCGTTTGCCAAAAGTTCCCAAGCCATCCACTCGGCAAATCGAAATCCGCTCGGCCGAGTAATACGAATGCGACGCAGGCCGCGCACAAGCTATCGGTCGAAAAATAGTTTTTCCAACTTTGAGGGGTATGCCATCGCATACCCCTTTTTTGTTTTCTTGCTTTGCTGTCACAGCACTTCACAATCCTGTTTCCGAATCCGTCGATTTTTTGCCGATTCGGCAAATGGCTACAACACAAGGCACGACTCCGGCGTACAGGATTTCATTCCGAAGGGCGAATTCACGGTGTTCGTACTGAGCCTAAAAAAGTGAGCTCGAGGCACTCGTTTTGAAATTGCGATTATTTGCCGTAAAACTGCGGGTGGCTGGGATCAGGATGTTTGCGAATGCTTCCAAGTAAGGCCGGCTACCGACTCTCTCGACCTTTCGCGTCGCACGGGAATCAATCACAATGAAAGAGAACTATCCCGTTGGTGATTGAACTCTTTTCCGTCCGAACGTGAATCAGATGCTCTACCCGATCGCCATTCGTATCGGTGCCGCCATGCTCATGGGCGCTATTTCTCTTCAACCATCCCCTCTCTTTGTTCTGGGACAGGCCCCCCCAGTTCCCGATCGCGTTGAATTCAATCGAGACGTTCGACCCATCCTGTCGGACGCATGTTTCTATTGCCATGGACCGGACGCGAGCCATCGCCAAGCCGGTTTGCGTTTGGACGATCGCGAAGATGCGATGGCCCACCAGGCATTCACTCCTGGCAATGCGATCGACAGCCTGCTGATCCAGCGGATCGAAAGTGACGATTCCGACGCGATCATGCCTCCTCCGGAGTCCAACAAAAAGCTGACTCCCCGCCAGAAAGAAGTGCTCAAACGCTGGATCGCACAAGGAGCCGAATACCAAAACCATTGGTCTTACGATCCGATACGTCGTCCGGAAGTTCCGGATACTGAAAATGCCATCGACTTTTTGGTTCGGAAGCGACTGAACGGGTTGGGGCTGAAGCCTTCTCCCGAGGCCGATCGACGGACGTTGATCCGCCGCCTCTACAGTGATTTGATTGGCTTGCCTCCCACTCCTGATGCGGTAAACGCGTTTGTGGATAACCCGTTCGAAGAGGATCGTTACGAGCGTCTTGTCGAAGGGCTGTTGTCGGATGAACATTACGGCGAGCAAATGGCCATGCACTGGCTCGATGCCGTGCGGTTTGCCGATACGATCGGTTATCACAGCGATAACCCACGCAATGTTTGGCCCTACCGCGATTATGTGATTCGCTCTTTCAATTCCAATAAATCCTTCGATCGATTCACGATCGAGCAGATCGCTGGCGATTTGCTTCCCGATGCCGATCAGGAAACGCGTGTGGGTTCCTGTTTCAATCGGTTGCTCCTGACAACCGAAGAGGGAGGTGCACAACCAAAGGATTACGAGTCTCGAATGTTGGCCGATCGTGTTCGAGCGATTGGGACGATCTGGTTGGGTCAGACAACGGGTTGTGCTCAGTGTCATGATCATAAATTCGACCCGTTCACCGCTCGAGATTTCTATTCTCTCGGAGCGTTTTTTGCAGACATCCAAGAAGGGATCATTGCGCCGCGCGAAGAAGGAATGGCGGTGATGTCCGTCGAGCAGCGGAGTCGGCTAAAGCAATTGGATGAAGCATTGGCTGATGCTAGGAAACAATTCGATGCGATCGCAACTCAACTCGAGGATGCTCAAAAGGCATGGGAGAAAGAGATCACCGAAGCGACAGTGATTTTGCCAGAACTCGCGCCGGATGCTTCGTCGGACGAAGCGCAAAAGAAACTTGCCAAATCGGTTGCCGAAGGACTAAGAGCCAGTCATCGCACCTCCCAGCAAATTCAGGACATCCAAAAGTACTATCGGTCCCTTGCAGTCGCACCCTTTGCTGATGAGCGTTCGCGATGGCAACAAGCGGAAAAGGAACGCAATGACTTTTACCGAGGACTCCCCAAGTGCATTGTGACCAAAAGCACCGACAAAAAACGTCCGGTGCGCTTGCTGCCTCGTGGCAATTGGATGGATGAGTCGGGTGAATTGGTGCAACCGGCCTTCCCCGCCTATTTGCCGCAGCCGGATCTTCGCGGTCGCACCCTCACCCGCCTGGACCTAGCGCAATGGCTCGTCTCATCCGAACATCCTCTGACCGCTCGGGTGATCATGAATCGTTTGTGGAAGCAATTCTTCGGGATGGGATTGAGTAAGGTGCTAGACGATCTCGGTGCGCAGGGCGAATTGCCAGTCCATCCAGAACTCTTGGATTTTCTCGCTTCGGAATTCATCGCCTCGGGCTGGGACATGAAGCACATGGTGCGGTTGATCGTTAGCAGCAAAACCTATCGACAGGTTGCCACCGTGACTCCGGAACTCGCATTGATCGATCCGTACAATCGCGAGCATGCACGCCAGAGTGCGTTTCGGGGAGAAGCCGAAATTATCCGAGACTATGCCCTGAAGGTATCTGGATTGCTCGACGATCGTATCGGAGGTCCCAGCGTGAAGCCCTATCAACCCGATAGATATTGGGAAAACTTGAATTTCCCCCCCAGAACCTATGTTGCCGATACACAGGAAGGACAGTATCGACGAGGTTTGTACGCATGGTGGCAACGGACATACTTGCATCCAAGCTTGTTGGCTTTCGACGCGCCATCGCGAGAAGAATGCTGTGCCGAACGGGTTCGATCCAATATCCCGCAGCAGGCGTTGGTTTTGCTGAATGATCCAACGTATGTCGAAGCCGCGCGCGCATTGGCTGCGCGTATCCTTCGCGAAGGTCCCCGATCCAAAAGGGAACGCATTCAATGGGGGATGCGAGAAGTATTGCAACGCCCCGCTCGCGACGAGGAAGTAGAAACCCTGTTGGAGTTGCTATCGAAGCATGAAGAACGTTATGAAGCCAGTCCGGATGCGGCCAAAGCGTTGCTTCAAGTCGGTTTGTCGTCCACTCCCAGCGAAGAGACCTGGATCGAATTAGCGGCATGGACACATGTTGCGAGAGTCCTACTCAATCTGCATGAAACCATCACCCGCAGTTAGCCCGACGCGCGTGGCTCAGCTAGGATAGCCGCGGTCCTCAACCACCCCATTATTTCGGTTCCCATATGACCGTTCCCGATCCATACGTTTTGCAAACACTGCTTGGCCGTCGAAAGATGTTGGCCCGAGGGACGATTGGGTCGGTGGCGCTCGCCTCGTTGATCCATAGCGGAACTTCGAACGCCTCGGACGATGTTGCATCCTCTTCTGGCTCGCGAGGTATCTTGAAATCCCTCCCTTTGCCGCAACGAGCCAAACGTGTTATCTGGTTGACGATGGCTGGTGGTCCTTCGCATTTGGAATTGTTTGATCACAAACCGAAGCTGACCGAATTGAATGGCACTCCCATGCCGGAATCGTTTACGCAGGGGCAACAACTGGCGCAGCTTCAAGGAGAAAAGCTGTTTTGCTTGGGACCGATGTTTCCGTTCGAGCGCTATGGATCACAAGGTACCGAAATCAGCCGTTTGCTGCCTCATATTGGCTCGGTAATCGATGATGTTTGTCTTGTGCGATCGATGACCACCGACGCGATCAATCATGATCCCGCTCATATGTTCATGAACACGGGATCTCAAATCGCTGGACGACCGAGCATGGGTGCATGGGTGAATTACGGATTAGGAAGTGAATCGGAGGACCTTCCCGGCTTTGTCGTGCTGGTCTCGACCGGCAAGGGACGTTCACCGCAACCGATCGCGGCTCGCCAGTGGAGCCACGGTTTCTTGCCCAGCAGGTATCAAGGTGTTCAACTTCGGAGCCAGGGCGAAGCAGTACTGTATTTGAGCAATCCAAACGGAGTGACTCGAGAACAACAGGGCATCGACGTGGACGCGATCCAATCGCTCAATCGCCAACAGGATCTGGTGCAACACGATCCTGAGATCGCGGCTCGAATCGCTCAGTATGAGATGGCCTTTCAAATGCAGGCGAGTGTTCCCGAATTGATGGATGCGAGCCTGGAGACGAAGGAAACGATGGAGATGTACGGTTGCGAGCCCGGTGACGGTTCGTTTGCCAGTAATTGCGTGCTAGCCCGAAGGCTGGCCGAACGCGGAGTTCGCTTTATTCAGCTCTATCATCGGGATTGGGATCACCACAGCCTACTTCGCGAGGAGCTTCCACTGCGAGCTCGCGAAGTCGACCAAGCCAGCGCTGCATTGATCAAGGATTTAAAGCATCGAGGCATGTTCGACGACACGCTCATCGTCTGGACAGGTGAGTTCGGCAGAACACCGATGTCCCAGGCAAACAAAGGCCCCATCGGACGCGATCACCACAATCGATCCATGTCGATGTGGTTGGCAGGAGCTGGAATACGAGGTGGCATGGTCTACGGAGCCACAGACGAACTGGGTTATGCAGCGGTTGAGAATGTTTGCTCCGTTCACGATCTGCATGCCACCATGCTGCATCGATTGGGAATCCAACACGATGCATTTACGTTCAAGTTTCAAGGGCTTGATTTCAAGCTCACCGGGGTCGAAGGAGCCAAGGTACTCGAGGATATCTTGGCATCGTAGACCCACCGGTGAAACGCTGAATTCTCACGCGTGAAGATTCCACATTGGAACCCGAATGAATATGGGGTTACTTCGCGAGTTCCTGTTTTAGGAAGGTATACGCGAGAGCCTGCATGAAGGCGCTTTGACGGTTGTTCGCGGCCCCACCATGCCCTCCTTCGATGTTCTCGTAGTACCAAACAGGGTGTCCCAACGATTCCATCTTGGCCATCATCTTCCGTGCGTGTCCTGGGTGTACACGATCGTCTCGGGTCGACGTTGTGAACAAAACATTCGGATACGCGATATCCGGTTTGACGTTTTGGTAGGGGGAGAACTTTTGAATGAATTCCCAATCTTCGCTGATGTCGGGGTTTCCATACTCCGCCATCCACGATGCACCGGCAAGCAATTTGTTGTAGCGTTTCATGTCCAACAAGGGGACTTGGCAAACGGCCGCCTTAAACAGATTGGGATAGAGTGTGAACATGTTTCCGACCAGCAGGCCACCGTTCGATCCGCCTTGGATGCCTAATCGTTCCTTGCGTGTAATTCGACGAGCGAACAAATCGTTAGCGACAGCCGCAAAGTCTTCGTAAGCCCTCAATCGATTGGATTTGAGAGCTGCTTGATGCCAACGGGGACCATATTCACCACCCCCGCGAATATTGGCCACGACGTACACACCTCCTTGGCTTAACCAAGCTCTACCGACACTCGCGCTGTAGTTGGGCTGCAACGAGATTTCAAAACCGCCGTAACCGTACAAAAGGGTGGGATGGTCACCGGTCGGCTTGAGATCTCTCTTTGCCACCATGAAATACGGAACACGCGTTCCATCTTTGCTCGTTGCAAAGTGTTGCGTGATTTCGAAATCCTTGGAGTCGAAGAAATGGGGGAGCCGTTTGAGCTCTACCGGAATTTGGCCGATCGTTCCTAAGGAGAGGGTGGTCGGGTTGAGGTAATCCGTGCTCGTCATGAAGTAGTCATTGGACTCGTCTGGGTCGACCGCTGTAATGTTGACGGTGCCAATACTGGGTGCGCCGCGAAGGGGTTCCCTGGACCAGCCATTGCTGGAAGGCTTCAAGACATAGATGCGATTCTTGACATCCTCGAGTACATTCAGAAACAGATAATCCTTCGTGTATCCGAAGCTCGAGAGAGCGGTTGTTTCGCTTGGTTCAAACAAGACTTCGAACCGTCGCTTGCCAGCAACGAACTCGTCAAATCGTGCCACTAATAAACTGCCGGAGCTATATGTTTTCCCGCCGACAGTCCATGGCTCGCGCAGCTCGACGACCATGTAATCTTTGAAGACCGACTTGTTCGCCGTATTGGGGGCTTCGATCTTGATGAGTTCTGTCGCATTCTTCAGCCAATACAATTCGTCGTTGTAGAAGGCGATGTTTCGACTGACGAAGTTTCGTTCGTAACCAGGGGTGTCATCATGCGATGCACCAATCGACATATCGGTGCTCACCCCCTCATAAACGACTTTCGCTTGATCGAAGGGAGTGCCTCGTTTCCAAAGTTTTGCGATTCGCGGATAGCCCGAGTCCGTCATCGTTCCAGGCCCGAAGTCCGTGGAAACGAAAACATTGTCTTTATCGATCCAAGTCATACCTCCCTTGGATTCTGGACGTTGAAATCCATCTTTGACAAAGCTCTTGGTGGAGAGATCGAATTCGCGGGTAACATCGGCGTCGGCACCTCCGCGGGACAAAGAAACAAGGGCTCTCTGATAATCAGGGCGGAGGAGCGAGGCCCCTTTCCAAACCCAATTTTCCCCTTCGGCTTTGCCCAATTCGTCGAGGTCCAGCAGGATTTCCCATGCGGGTTCTGCTTTCTTGTACTCGTCTAGGGTCGTGCGTCGCCAGATTCCTCGTTCGTTCTTTTTGTCTCGCCAGAAGTTGTAGTAAAACTCGCCACGTTTCGAGACAAAGGGAATGCGTGCGTTGGAGTCGAGAATCTCGAGCAGATCCTCTCGCAGCTTTTCAAATTCCGGATCGGATTCGATGCGCTGCTTGGATTTGTCGTTTCGTGCGCGAACCCAGTCCAGCGCCTTTTCGTCCGTTACGTTTTCCAGCCAAACATATGGGTCATCGGAAGAATCAGCAGGTTTGGATTCTTGAGACATGGCCATCGAAACTCCCAGCCAAGGCAACGCGAATAGAAAAGAAGGAAATACTAAACGAGCTCGAATCGATCGCGTCATCGCGTTACTCCAGTAGGTCATCAATGAAATCAAGGTTCCGAAAAGAAAAACGATACGAGAGGGGTGTATTTGCGAGGTGTCCATTAGGCATCCCGTGTTAGGGCAGGACGATGTCGACCCAAACAAGACGATGGTCGGACGCTTCTGCGAGTGCATTGGATGTTCGGCTCTCATCGGACGAAGGCCAAAAGACACCGCTCTTTACGACGGCGCAATTTGCTGAGGGCAAAACGAAGTCGATTCGAAGGTTGCCAGGGGACTTGTCATTGAAGTCACCGGTATCGCTAGCAGGGTCGCCGCGGTGCTTGGTGTTGGCTTGGCCTGATTTTTGGGATGCTTCGATGGCCCCCATGCTGCGAGGCACTTCGTACTTTGCAATCCACTTATCATTGATCAAGTTTCGAATGGCCGACGAGATGCCGTCTCCGTCCTCTGGATCCGAGTTCAAGTCCCCGAGGATCGCAAAGGGTACGCCTGATTCGATCGGTCCCTTGTGTCCTCGATCATCGACAAGATACGCACCACGCTCTCCACCACCGATGTAATCTTGCAACAACCGAATCTCGTCGTGGTTGCGGCAACCGTTGCGATCCTCTGGACCATCAAAAACGGGAGGGGTCGGATGGGAAGCGATCACATGGAACTCACGACCATTCACATCGATCGGGACATCCCAATGCGATTTGGAACTGAGACGCAATTGCGACCAAACGTCATCGCTATGAAAAGGTGTCGGCGCCCCTCCTTCTTTCGATGGTGTAGCGGGACGGAGTGCATTCGGCATATCGCTCCAAAGGAACTTTTGGAAGGTCCGTATCTTGTCGTGCGCAATTGGGAACTTGCTGTAGACTGCGAATCCGTATTGTCCGGGGAACGCTCCATAACCCCACGCATCATCGCTATCGTGGAGCCGATCGTTCTTGTTCAAGTCCAATCCGGAATCGATTCCCGTATTGACGGGACCTGCGAAGAAATGAGTCAGACTAAGTTGCTCTTTGTTCCCCTTACTCGGCACACGAGGTGCATCGGGCTGTTGCACCTGCAAATACTTCTCCAAGAATAGCTTGGCCGTTTCTTCGTCGTAATCCAGTTCATTGACCAGCAGTATGTCTGGATCCACGGACTGAATGATGGCTGCAATTTTCGAGGCTTGTTCGTCGCCGTTCCTCAGATCCCGCGCGAGATCGCCAGCCGCTTTGCGATTGAGGGCGACATTGAAGGTTGCCACGCGGATCGCTCCGGCTTGGGGTGCGGGGATCCTAACTTTCGTTTTGGGTTCGTCCGCATCCTGTGCCAACGCCGAGCTCGAGAAGGCAATCCCGGAGATGATGGCGATCATGGTACCTAGAGTCAGATTGCGTGGACGCAATCCGACTGACAACGGCGAGTGAAGTGCAGAACATGCGTTCTGTAGGAGATCCCTAAACCATTGCTTGAAAAGGCTACGATGCATTGTCGGGCGCGAAGGAGTGATCATGAATCCAATGCTTGATGGTTAGAGCGACACTCGGATTGCAAGCGATGAGGGGATCTCATCGAACAATGCGCATTATCGTATCGCACCGGCGGGCGATCATGAAGCCTTCCGCGATGTATCCATCGCATGCAATTCACTCGAATTTATCTTCGTCAGCCACCCGTTTCTCGAACGACCTCGCCAGTTCGGACGCTTCCTGGAGCGCCCCGATCACGCGCAGCATGGTCCCCTCGACCTCCGAGAGATTGTCGTGCATGTACTTTTGCGCCGTTGCATCGTTCCACGATTCGGTCACGGTGGCGACCGCTTCTCTCCAGCCGTTCAAATCACTTTGGAGTCGACCTTTGCATCCAGTGAGGTCATTGCGGCACCGAGTGTTCATGCATTCTCCAGTACATTGCTGCGTCGTCGTGGGCTCTTGGCAACACGCTTTACGGCTGCTTGGCCAATTGATCGGAGAGTTGCTTCAGTCCATCTAGATTTTCTTTTAATCGAAGTTGGGCATCCAGGTCCGTATGGTTGAGGATACCCACCGGGCCATGAAATCCAGATTGTCCGATGACGCGAAGGACTTCGCGATCGCGATCACCTTCGCCGATCGGAAGGATCTTCTTGCCGATCTTGTCTCCGTTGGTTTCTGTGCCATTCAAGTTGATTGCGAGGAGGTAGGGTTTCATGAGCTGTAGATGCTGGGCTAGTTTGTCGATCTGGTCATGCGCATGATGCAGATTGTAAACGATGCCTACATTGGGAAGATCGATCGCTCGAAGCAAACGTATTTGGTTCGCAGGTTCACCAAACCATCCACCGTGATTGTACAGGGCGACTTTGCAATCAACCTCTTGGGCAGCAAGTGCGATGGGGCGAATGCGTTCGACCTCGCTCCGAATGAACTGGGTGGCTTGCTCCTCGTTCATCCCCGAGTCACCTCCTCCTGTGATCCACAGTTGGGGATGGATACCATGTTTCTTGATGAGGCCGAGGATGAGCTTGGCTTCATCGTTTAGAGCACCTGGAAACCACCACGCAGTGATCTCGATGCCATGCTTGTTCATGGTGTCGATTTCTTCTTCAAAGCTTGGAACATGCTCCGCACGGTAGTCATAGGCGAGTCGCTTAATACCGAGTTGGTCGAGCATTTCCGCTCGTTGCTGAGGAGTGCGCTTCTTCGCGTCGAATGGCACGATGCACCACGCGACCAAGTTGTCTTGTGCGAACATGGAAGGTTCATACTGTTGCGCATGGCATGGAGCACCAAGCGAGGACCACGCAACGGACCAGCCCACAAATAAAGTCGCCAATCGCATTGCTGTCGGGATAGGAACAAATCGGGTTCGGTTCGATCGGTGGCTAAACGGAGTGAGGGAGTGCATCAGTGAATCGCAATGGAAAAGTAGGGAGGAGGCAATGGAAGGGCAACCATGCGACGATTGCATAGTGAGCCGATATTGGGCCTAACGTTCCGGGGTGGGTAGTCGCCAATTCTCGCATTTTAGTGGCTGGGTTCCTGGACCGCTTCAAAATCCACCCTCGCATGGGGGCCACGGGTAAAGATGGATCGAAAATTTGGTTTTTTTTCCCCAGGAGGACCCTTCCTCCAATGCGACCTTCCTCCGTCTGCAAAGGGTTGCCCCATCTGCAGTTGTGCAAGCCCCCTTGGAGGAATACATTTTCCCATTCGTAGACCTCTCCGAATCTTTCGCTTCTTTCCAAACCACCTAAAAAAATGGCAGCAGCAACTCCTATTACCGTCGCATATGGCGACGGTATTGGTCCCGAGATCATGGAAGCCACCCTTCACATTATCGAAGAGGCAGGCGCGCGACTGGATAAGCACGTCATTGAGATCGGAGAGAAGCAATACCTCAAAGGCAACCTAGCAGGTATTGAACCGGGTGCATTCGAAAGCTTGCGAGCGACGCGAGTCTTTCTGAAAGCTCCCATCACGACCCCACAAGGAGGTGGATTCAAGTCCCTCAACGTGACCACGCGGAAGGCGTTCGGACTTTACGCCAATATTCGGCCGTGCCTCAGCTACGATCCATTCGTTCGAACCAAGCACCCTAAGATGGATGTGGTTATCGTTCGCGAGAACGAAGAAGATCTCTATGCCGGGATCGAGCATCGACATACGCTCGATGTGATGCAATGCCTCAAGCTCATCTCCCGACCGGGGACAGAGAAGATTGTTCGCTATGCATTTGAATATGCTCGCGCCTACGGACGAAAAAAGGTGACATGCTTCACGAAGGACAACATCATGAAGCTCACCGATGGGTTGTTCCATAAAATCTTCGATGAGATTGCGGCCGAGTACAAGGACATCGAGAACGAGCATTGGATTGTCGATATCGGAGCGGCCAAACTGGCAGATACGCCCGAAGCATTTGATGTCATCGTGATGCCCAATCTCTACGGCGATATCCTCTCGGACGTTGCAGCTCAAATCGCAGGCTCGGTCGGATTGGCTGGCAGTGCCAATATCGGCGATCAATGCGCCATGTTCGAAGCCATCCACGGATCGGCGCCGCGACGTGCCGGTCAGAACTTGGCGAACCCCTCGGGACTCTTCCTAGGTGCCGTTCAAATGCTGGTTCACATCGGACAAGCGGACGTGGCCGAGCGAGCCCATAACGCTTGGCTGAAGACGATCGAAGATGGAATTCATACGTACGATATCTTCAAGGAAGGGGTTTCCAAGGAGAAGGTCGGGACGAAAGAGTTTGCGAAAGCCGTTGTCGCGCGACTCGGTAAGAAGCCGGAGATTCTCAAAGCTGTCGATTACAGCCGCGCTCCTAGTCGCCCACTCACCGCCCGGCCTCCCTACGTTCGCTCGAACGAGAAGCGGGAATTGGTTGGGGCGGACGTGTTCATCGCGTGGACCGATTCCATCGACACTTTGGCTGCCAAATTGCAACCCTTGATTGGAGATGGAATGGCCTTCGAAATGATCTCCAATCGAGGCATGAAAGTATGGCCGGGTGGGATGGCTGAGACGTTTACCGTGGATATCAGTCGCTGCCGTTTCTGCGTGCCTGAAGGCTCCGGTGGATCGATTACCAACGCGGCAATCATTGCATTGCTCGATCGCATCAACAAAGCCGGGCTGGAATTCGTGAAATTCGAAGGGCTGTTCAACTTCGATGGAAAGCCCGGTTTTTCCCGCGGTCAAGGGCAGTAATTTCCGGCTCTCGGCGATTGATTCCAACCATGTAAACGCGATGCAACGCGATGTTGCATCGCTCGACGATGGAATCTCGCGTCACCTCGTTGCATGGAGACGGGCATCGAAATCCCATGCTTCCAAACGTCGTTGCTACGTCTTTGAATCGATGTTTTGGCCAGGGTTGGCGTAGCCGGGAAATCGATTCTTCCGGCCAAAGTCGCTTCTGCGTCTTTGAAGTGGAAACGGAAACTGCCAGGTTTGCACTCAAGCAGCATCCGATAGAACGCCGCGAGCATGTTCTACGGCAACACGCATTCCAATCGATGCTGGTCTCGCTTCCCGAGTGCCCTGTTCCGACGCTTCACATGTGGCCAAACGGAACCACTTGGCTCGAAGATTCGAATCGCGGATGGGAACTGAGTTCTTGGATCGTTGGTGCTCCGATGGCGATCGGGGACGAGATCCAACAGGATGCTTGGGACCAAGTCATCGACGCGATCGCTGCCATGCATCGCCGAGCCATGGTATGGCGGGCTCCCGGCGAACCAAAAGCACAATTAAGAACCGGTGTTCCAGGGCTGCCAGCCGGCCTCACGGACCGTCGCGAACGAATTGCCTACTGGCTGCAGCAGGGTGGTCCCGCCATCCAAGAACGCGTGGATCGATTGGCATCGGAATGCCCCGAGCTGAAGAATGAACTGCAAGTTGCTGTGAAGAGGATCACGCCCTGGATTCCACGCTTGAGCGAGTCACTCGCCCCTATTTGTCAAAGGCACCCTCCGGCTTGGTGGATCGTTCGCGATTGTTGGCGTGAGCACTGGCTATTCGAGCAGAATCGACTGAGTGGCTTGATCGACTTTGGTGCGGCGCGGGAGGATTGGCCCGGATTCGATTTGGTGCGTTGTTTTGGAACCATGCTGAAGGAAGGGGATGCCAAATGGCAATCCGGCTTCGAACGCTATCGCAGTGCGGTTCCAGAAGCCCGATTCGAGTTGGAGGATTTGATAACCGTCCATCGCGCGTCGGTCGTGCTGTCACTGCTGCAGTGGTTCGATTGGTATCACCAAGGCGTTTTTGATATTCAACGTTGGCGGTCCAATTTCCGAATGCACGAACTGATGCAACGCATCGACGCCATGAGTAACGTCGCTTGATGCTTCCTGGCTATTCCAATCAAGTCCGTAAAAAAACCGCAGCGGTTAAAGCCTCTGCGGTCGGATACGTAGTGAGCATCTGAGCTTTGCCAGAAAGACTAACTAAGAGGCAACGAGATTACTTGTTCTTGAGTCCGTCGATCATTGCGAGGAAGGCATCCCTTTCGTCGGCAACCACTTTCTTGGGCCCTGTTAACTTGATGAATACCGTCGTTCCATCCTCAAGTTCTAGGATTGCCCCGAGCATGGCATGATCTTCCAGTTTCTTTGTTCCCGCGTTGGGAGCGAAGGGACCACCCATCGATTCTTTGAAGGTCCCTTCCAATTCGACAATGTGAGCGATCGTTTTGTCGATTTCCTTCTTTTCAATTTTTGCATCTTCCTTCTTGAGGCCATCGAATTGGCCGATCCAACGGTTGATGTTGGCTTCAATCCCACCACTTGCGGTCATGACCGTAATGCGCGATGTCGCATCCCCTTCCGCAGGCGCACGGAACTCATACTGAATGATGTTCGACTTGGGAGGAACCGTCTTCCAGCTCTCTGGTTTGGTGACAATGATCTTGCCATCCGCCAGTTCCAGCATTTCAGGCTCGGTCTTTTTCGCGTCACCCTTGGCGGGTTTGTCCTGGGCAGTCGCTGCGGAATCGATCGTCAGTCCGAACAGGCCTGTAAAGGCCAAGGAAAGGGCGAGTACCAAACGCATAACAATTCTCCTAGATCAGAGGGCAGTGAGGTTTGCGAGGAATAGAAATCGAAGGCTTGCCGTTCGGCGTCGGGTTGGCGTTTGAGCTACACCGCGAAAACCACAGGTTCCACGGTACCGAACCCGCCGAGGCTAGATACACTATACGCGACCTGCCTATCCCAACAACCCAAGTATTCCAACAACCCAAGGCTTTTGCCGGGCCAGCCATTATGGTTCACGATTACCGTCCGCAGACCATCGATCCCCCCCTTTTGGATGATCTTTCTCAGATTATTCGACTGGCGATTCGCGAGGATTTGGATCGGACCGGGGATATCACGACGATGGCCATTGTCCCCATGAGCGTTCGAGGTTCTGCGGCGCTGATCTCGCGTTCTAGCGGAGTGGCGGCAGGAATTGATTTGATCGAGGCCATGCTTCAGGAAATGGACACTCCGATCGAATGGAATCAGCATGTCGGAGATGGCGAATCAGTGATCGCCGGCCAAGCTCTTGCAGTGCTTTCAGGGCCTGCCAGAGATTTGCTTACTTGTGAGAGGACATTGCTAAACGTTATCTGCCATTTGAGTGGCATTGCCAGCTTGACTCAAAAGTACGTAGCCGCAGTCGCCGGAACGAAAGCTCGCGTCTACGACACACGTAAGACGACTCCCGGATGGCGGCGACTAGAGAAGTACGCCGTTCGATGCGGCGGCGGTCACAATCACCGTCTCGGACTCTATGATGGGATTTTGATCAAGGATAACCATCTCGCTTGTCGAGCAGTCGTCGATGGACATCTGTTGGATCCAGGAGAAGCGATTCAGTTAGCCCGCACCTTCCTGGCCTCGGGCGCCTATCGATTCGACTCTCCGCCGATGCTCGAAGTCGAAATCGATCGCATCGAACAGTTGGAACCCGCGCTTCGTTCCTCTCCCAACATCGTGCTGCTTGATAATATGAGTTGCGATCAACTTTCCGAATGCGTGACCCTTCGAAATCGCATCGCCCCCGACGTCGAGTTGGAAGCCTCGGGAGGTGTCAACTTGAAAACAATCGGCGCCATCGCAGCCACGGGTGTCGATCGCATCAGTGTCGGCGCACTCACTCACTCCGCACCGGTCCATGACATCGGTTTGGACTGGAGCATCGTTTAGCATAGAAAGCAAAACCCATGACCGATCATCGATTCGATCCCAAAAAATTTCGTGTCAAAGAAGGGGACTCTGTCAAGCTCTCCAAGATCTCGACTAAGGCCGGTAACGAACTCAGCAAGAAGGTTGAGGGAATCGAAGCGCTCGAGAATGACACTGTGGCGCTCCAATCTGCCCAAGATCGATTGTTCGCATCCAGCAGTCGAGGCTTGCTCGTGATACTTCAAGGCATGGATACATCCGGCAAGGACGGCATTATCCGGCATGTTTTTCGCGGGATCAACGCACAAGGATGCCGCGTTTACGGGTTCCGCGCTCCCAACACGGAAGAGCTTCAGCATCATTTCTTGTGGCGGCCGATGCGGTTCCTGCCGGCCAAAGGAATGATGTCCATTTTCAATCGGTCGTACTACGAAGAAGTCCTCGTCGTTCGTGTCCACCCAGAATTCTTGATACCGCAAAACTTGATGCCCTACGAAAACCTATCGGCCCTTTGGAATCGCCGTTATCAAGAGATTCGTGCATTCGAAAAGACATTGAACGATAGCGGCACCAGCGTGCTCAAGTTCTACCTCCATATTTCCAAGGATGAACAACGCAAACGATTGCTCGAACGATTGGAAACACCGGAAAAGCATTGGAAGTTCAATGCGCGAGACCTCGAAGAACGAAAATGCTGGAACGAGTACGAAAAGGCCTTTGAAGATGCCATGGAAGCCACCAGCACCAAGGAAGCTCCATGGTATATCATCCCGTCCGACGACAAATGGTACGCGCGCGCCAGTGTGGCTGACCTTCTATGTCAGCGACTCGAATCCCTCGACCTCCGTTTCCCGGAGGTCAGCCCAGAGGAAACCGCCAAATTCACTCAGTACGCTCAAGCCCTCCGAGATGAACGTGAATGATTGAGTTAGTCGATGGACCGATCGATTCAGCAGCCGCTTTGGCCCATTGCACAGACGATCATTGCGGGGCAGTATCCCTTTTTCTGGGTACCACACGGCGTTGGACAGGAAGTGTTGAAACCGCGTATCTCGAATACGATGCATACCGCGACATGGCATTGGCCAAAATTCACGAATTAGCCGATCAAGCAAAACTGAAATGGCCGATCCAAAAACTGGCGATCCTCCATCGTTTGGGGCGGGTCGACATCAATGAAGTCAGCGTCCTCATCGCCGTCAGTTGCCCGCATCGCGCCGATTCGATCACAGCATGCCATTGGCTAATCGATAGGCTCAAAGAGGAAGTACCGATCTGGAAGAAAGAATGGTACGTGGCTCAGGCACCGCAGTGGATTCACCCCAAGGCAAAATAGCCACCGGTTCGTTCATCGCTCGGACGACTTTATCCTGGAACCCAAATGCTCTTTGCCTGCACGACCTCGGTATCGGGAGGCAAGCTCAAAGGAAGGGGAGATACGGCGTAGAAAGCCAGTCCCTTGTAGCTCGTCAAGTACTGGTAGTTCGTGCTAAAGAAACCACTTGTTGCTTGAACCACCAAAAGTCCCTGCTGACGTTGCAGGATGCTGAGAAAGTCAATCGGATCCACGCGGACGATGACTCCAGATGCTCTGATCGCATTCGCGACCGCGGCGGCGGCTACTGCGGCACCACCTGCTGCTCCGGCACTCATGAGTAATTCTCCAATCGCGAAGCAATCATGCGGCGGATCCACTCTCGACAAGCCGTCCACATCCGATCCCGGAACGTGGCATCAACCTGACCGACTTACCATCGTTTGTCAACATTTTTTGTCTTGGTCGTCGCCAAGATCATTGTGGAATCCGATACGTGGCGCGATGCATGCGGACGCGGCGGGAGGGAGTTTTCCTTCTTCCTATCAAAACATCGTTCTATCGAAACATCGTCGGAATGGCCAGCAATCGCTCATCCTTCGGAATTCCAAATGCTAGCTCAATCATTGCTGCAAGTTTGCTTCACGCCCATTGACGATTGCAGCCGAATAATCGGTATGGCCGATTCCATCGCCAAGGTTTCTTTAGATTACCCATTCCCGTCTCCATCCCGTATTGCGGTTGCCAATGGTGAATTGGATTTTTAAGACTCAACAATCGAACGGCCCCAAACCAGGATCCGGTAGGCGCCGAGCTATTGGATCTCAAGTGGGATTGCTAGTCCTGGCATGCGCTCTCTGGTGCATCAATTGGATCCCGATTCAATCCTCCGGGTATGTGCTCACGGCATCGGCTTTGGTGTCCCAGGCAAAGTGGAAGCCGTTGCTGGAACTCAGCCATTCCCGCGAGACCGGATCGACCGACATTCAATGGCTTAGCTTTCGAAGATCACGAACAGGAACGGGCTCCTCCGAATTGGATGTGGCTCAAGTCCGAATGCAATTGGGAATAGTCAAGCCGTTGACGATTGGGGAGGTTGAACGGGAGTTGGACCGATTGACACATCACGCTGAATCGGTTGTGTCCCTGGCGCCCGACGCGAAACAACTCCGATCCTGCAAGTGGAGTTTGGAGGTCGTCAGCCATCAAATGCAGCGATTCCGATTGGATCGCGAACGAGAGGGTGTCGATTTAACGACTCTCGAACGAAGCAGTCCATTTCGGCAAGCTTCCTATTCAACGCGTTTCCCTCGCGCGGCTTCGAAACCCCTCAAGCCAAATGACCGAGAGGCATGGAAGCGGCTAATCGAGTTAGAACAAGACCTATCGCACACGATCCAGGCGTTGGAACAAAACCAGAGTCAGATCGCTCTGCAGTCCGAAGGTCGGATCGCATTCACCGGCTCTCCACGCATTTCAGCAATGGGTGGACGGCTTTCCACTCCAAGAATTCTAATCGTCAGCGGATTATCCTGCTGCGTTGGATTGTTCTTGCTGGCCATCCAAGTGCAATGGAAATCCCATCGGATCCATGCTCGGGTTAAGGCATGGATCGAGCGACCATCCCAACCTAGGCAGTACAGCGAACCATCGGGCTCCGCTGTTGCGAGTCGATCCCTCGCGGACCCAATGAACTCAGAATCCCAATTGGAATCCTCGACGTATCCCGCATCGGCACGCGATGTAGCGTCATGGGCACGCAAGCTCCAGATTCCGTATTGGGGAGAAGCCTATTGCCGATTGCTCGTAGCGGATAAGGAATCGATGCGACCAGGGGATGAGTCCACGGGTACGACTTCAGAAGGGGTGGTCTCACTCGAAGTAAACTCGAATGCTATGGCATGCGAAAAGATTCAGCCTATGCCGGATCCGAAGTTGTCCGGTCGCAAACGCGCATCGCTCCTAAGAGCTTTTGGCGACGGCATGTTGTTTGTTTGGCTTGCCTTTTTCTGCTATCGCTTCATCATGGATTCCATGTGGCGCGACTTGCTATTTCGAGCACCGCTGGCAGCTTTTTCGAGCCTCTTCTTTGGAATCTGATGCGCCATCGCGAGGGCACGATTGCATCCAACAAAAAAACCGGTGCAGAAGCTGCACCGGTTTCGATAGAAAAATGAGATCGCTTGACTGCGAACTACTTGTCCAAGGCGCTTTCAATGGCCTTCTTGATCTCTGGATCGTTCGGCTCAGTGCGTGAACCAAAACGGGCGATCACATTCCCTTCTCGGTCAACTAGGAACTTTTCAAAGTTCCATTTCACAGGACCTTTACCAAGAGGCTTGGTCTCCAAATTGGTGAGATACTTGTAGAGTGGACATGCCTCGGACTTCTTGTTTGAGTCGTCATTGACGTTGACCTTTTCGAGCAGGTCAAAGCTGACGTTGTACTTGGTTGAACAAAAGGACTTGATCTCTTCGCTCGTTCCGGGTTCTTGGCCACCGAATTGATTGCATGGAACGCCGACGACAGCCAATCCCTTCGAAGCATAATCCTCATGAAGCTGTTGCAGCTTTTCGTATTGAGGGGTCAATCCGCACTTGCTGGCGACATTGACGATCAAGACTACTTTGCCTTTGTACTTGTTGAGTTCGACTTTTTCCCCTTCGAGAGACTTCATGGAGAAGGCCAACGCGGGCGGGGCATCTTTGGATGGATCATCCGCCATGGCGGTGGACATCAGGGCCATAGCCACAATACCAGCAAGCAGAGCACGTGAACGCATATGCATTTCCTTAAATGGGAAAGGATCAAGGAGACAGAGGGTCGACTTAGTATGGCGGGGTGTCAAGCGGTGGGTGGGGGCGGGATGTGTTCCCCGCGGATCAAATCAGCATAGGATTCCCGGGCGCGAATGCAATGGACGATTCCGTCCTCGAGCAGAATTTCGGGCGCACGATAGCGACCGTTGTAATTGCTCGACATGACAAATCCGTAGGCGCCAGCGACTTCCAAAACCAGCAGATCGCCGACCCGGGCGGGAGGCAACGAGCGTTTTGAGACGAAGCCACCTTCTTCTTGGGTGAAGATATCGCCACTTTCGCACAGCGGCCCACCCACTACCACATCGATCAATTCCGATGGGGGAGGGCCATTGCGATGCGCGATGGAAATGGGGTGGTAGGCGCCATACAGAATTGGACGGGCAAGGTCGTTGAAGCCAGCATCGAGCAGGTAGAACGTGTTTTCACCCATCTTCTTGATCGCTCGAATCTCAGCGATCAGGTAGCCACTTTCAGCGACCAAATACCGTCCCGGTTCGATTTCGAGGCCCACAGGATGTCCGAACGTGGATTCCAACCGCTTCCGCGATGCGTCCCACAATCGGTAGTATTCTGCCAAGTCCACATAGGACTGCCCAATTCGGTAGGGGACGGGCAATCCCCCTCCTGCGCTGATGGTGGTGATCGTTCGCCCGATCTGCAAAGCGATTTTCTCAAGGGCATGGCAGACTTGAGAGAGATGCTCCAAGTCCGTACCGGAACCGATGTGCATATGGAGACCGGTGATAACGACATTGTGCAAATCGGCCAGTCGCAGGCATTGGTCGATCTCTTCATGCCAAATACCGTGCTTGGATTGGGGGCCCCCCGTATTCGTCTTTTGGCTGTGTCCATGACCGAACCCCGGGTTGATCCGAAGAGTTACGCTCGAGCCGGGTCGAACGCGACCGAGTTGCTCGATCATATCCGGGGAACCGCAATTCACGTGCAATCCAAGTTCCTTGACCAGATCCAAGGCTTCTCGATCAAAAACGTCGGCCGTGTAAACGATGCCTTGTGGATCGCTGTGCGGATCAAATCCGGCGGATAGGGCACGTCGGACCTCCCCGGCACTGACTGCATCCACCACGACACCCAGCCTTCTCAGACGATCCAAGATCGCGATGTTGGAGCACGCTTTCTGCGCATAACGAATCACATCGAAAGCGCTCAGATCGGCGACTCGCTCACGGATGCAATCCATGTCATAGACGTAGCACGGAGTCCCATAGAGATTCGCAAGATCGGCTACCGAATGCCCTGCGATCGTTTGTCTTAGGGGGGAAAAGGCATTGGTCACGACAGGCATTTGGGCAAGGTCTCCAATCAATTTAAGTAGGAACCTCGGCCAGCAAAAAGGCGGAGGTCGTGTTGCATTAGACGTTTTCAGCGGACATTTTTTACGCGTCCAATCGCCGAGGCTTCGGGCTGCTCTTCGCAACTATCAAACATACCGCAGACCGCAGCATTCTCCCACCCATCACGACACTTTGAATGCCAAGAAGTTCTCGCTTACGAGTCCAATTGCTTCTTGTTTCTAACCGACTGCGAATACCGTTCGAGAAACTTTTTTTCCCGACTGGATAGCGAATCCTTACCGCTGCTATGGATTTTGGCGAGGATCCGATCGGCCTCGGCCGCGTCCCGCTCTTCGCGAACCTCGACACCGCCACGATGGACCTTGAGCCGCGGCCTGGTAAACCATCGTTTCACTCGTTGGAATGCTTCCGCTGGAGCGATGAGGAACTGGAAGTTCCAGTGAAGAAAGAAATACAGAGCAGCGAATAGGATGCCGAATAAATGGACATCGTAGGCGATGTTGCCATTGGATTGCATCGTCAGATTGGTGAGGACAAAGATGACACCCAGAACCCACGCCGGCATCGGAAATACCAGGAAGTAAACCGTAGCTTGCGGATAGTTGAAGACAAACAGCATGCAGATGCAGAGAACAGCCCCCGACGCACCCATGACAGGTGCATCACCTCCGACCAATAGACGCAAAAGCAACCAAATCGCACCGCAGAAAATCGCGGATGCAAGATAGATCCGGAAGAATTCTGACCGGCCATACTTCTGCTCTACGGACCGACCCATGAAATACAGACTGAGCATATTGAGTGCGATATGGCTTATGGACCCCGAGTTATGCACAAAGGCATAACTCAATGTTCGCCACCACATCCAAGGATGAAGAGCATCCTGGGGGTAGAGCATCAGCAGTTCGTTGATGGCCCCCTGAAATGAGGCTGTGGGTTTTCCGAATAGTAGATTCGCAACAAAGATGGCGACGTTCGCAATGATCAAGACGGTGACCGCTGATCGCTGATCCCAGTCTGGCCTCATGTCGAGGTTCGAACTATCCCTGTAGTATCCCCGTTCGTACAGTGCCATGTTGCGAAAGACGCCTATCCGTAAATCGATCGCCGAGGGGACATATTGGCCGCATCACTCCAGATGATCATAACCATCCAGACCTGAAGAGAGAAGTTCGGACTGCTCAAGACAGGACCGTTCCGCCCAAGGTTCTCTTCGGTTTGGATGATAACTTATTTGGGATTCTCAAGCTGTGGTGGGCGAGTGGGTGAGGAAGGTGTGGCAGGCGAGGATGATCCTTCGTTTCTCGGTTCCTCGGGTTTCACTTCCTCGGGTTTTACGTCGCCCGGAACATCCGCCGGAACCGTTGTCGCAGGCTGGTTGTCATTGGGTGTCGGCTTGCTGGTTTCCTGCGAAGGGTTTTCTTCGTTCGATTTGTCACCCTGGATTCCAAACGCTTCTGCTAAAGGCGTATTGAAGAAATCCTCTGGACTTCCAAACTCGGAAACGCGAGCCCGCCAAGCGGAAAGGGTTTTTTCGATATCGAAGTCGAGGTTATCGGCATCATATGCCCTTCGAAACATCATGAATTCGTACAGGACAAAGCGCTCATCCAATTCTTCATCGATCAGGCTCTTGTACCGTTTGATCGATTTAAGAACATCTTCGCCTACTTCTTCGGTCATGACGACAGGGTAGAATCGGAAGACCTTGTCCCATCGTACGAAGGCGGCCTCGTACTTTTCCGTTGCCCCTTTGATATCAGCGACGTCGATCAATTGGTTTGCTTCAAACAACAATCGTCGAGCATCCACCATCATTTCCTGTTGCTCGGCCTGAGCTCGAACTTCCCAATAGGCGTAATTGACTTGATCTCGCAAGGAATTGGTGTCCTTGGCTCGCGCCTCGGCTGCCAGCAAGTCATTGGAGAGTTCGAGTGCCTTGATCTGTTGGGCCCGTGGAAGTCGAGATGTTAATTCTTGGTATGTCGGTTCGATCATGGTCGCGACTTCGTTCGCGTTCATGCGATCCTGAACATTCCTTTCCGCTGCGGGTTTCTCGTAGCTAGCCAGTTTATTCGCGGGTACGTTCTTCTTTTTCTCTTCGATCAAGGCGTCTCGAAACTCGCTGGTCAATTCAGCGAACTGACGTTTCAGTGCGAAGACTTCTTCCTTCGTAAACTCAAGGCTGCGCAGGGTAACGGCGGAGGACGTCGTACCTCCCAATTCGCGGTTGCCATACTCCTTCCATTCGCGTCCTGCTCGTTCCCAAATAAACCGAGCACGTTCGTCCAACACTCCTTCTTCTTCGATGGCTTCACCGTGGTACATCTGCCAAAGGGGTGCGTAGCTATAAAGCAAGTGAGGGGACTTCTTGATCGGATTTCCTGCACCGACGAGTTGATAGGCTGCATCGAACCACAGCTTACCTACCAGCCAATTGTCAGGCTTGCGATCAGGTCCCATCGCGTCATCCGAAAGTGCGTTCAGCCCCTTATCGACGAAATACTGATGGAAGTCGTTATCATTTCGGAACAGATCGCGGTACTGCAGCTTTTCGTCCGCTTTACCTAACTTGTTCCCGACGTAATGCCCGAGCTCGTACTGGAGGATCGGTTTCCGGCTATTGAACTTGGTCCCTTTGACCAGATAGTCCATCCCCTTCTTCACCCATTCGTAGCGTTGACGGTAATCCTCGAATTCAGGCGAGACGTTGTAGCTCAAGTTATGGGCTTGATGCTGCCACACGCTAATGAAGTGGGGTTGCAATAGAGCGATTTGATTCAGGGTCGCGGAAAAGCGATCGAAGTACTTCTCTTCCTTGTAGTAATCCGCCCGGAGCCATAGGATCGTCGACGCGATGCCACGCATTCCCAAGGTAGCCAACTTCATGCTTTCGCTCGTCGGATCCAACTTGCCCAAGTCGGCTTGTCCGATGCGATAGCGGCTTCGCATTTCCGAGATCTTGCCGGCCCCCTTGGTCGAAGGTCGTCCTAGGAAATAGAGGGGCAATAGGAGCGCAACAATTGCGAGAATGTAAACGATTTTCCGAGCCAAACTGCGATTGTTCACGCCGCCATCTCCCGCGTTTTCAGGAAGAAGTAACTCACCAATGCTGTCAACAAGAAATAACCGAATGCGATGGTCAAGTGCCGACCGAGCAATCCTCCAAACAGATTGACCCCGTAGGCGACAAAGTCCGCCGTGCCCAGTTGGTCAAAGTTCGGTACCGCATTTTTTAGTTGTACGACACCGCGCAACAATTGGTAGTCAATCGTCTGAATCGCTTGCTCCAATGTTGGGTTTCCTAAATCCAATTCCACCATCGAACCCGTCTGCGTAGGAATCCGGATCAATGCTTCAATCGGACCTCCACCTTTGGATGTAGTGCTTTGGATTTGGTCGACAAAGAACCCGAAGAATCCCAGGACGATGGCCGAAACGGTCGCGATCACGGCAACAGGACCAGACAGGAAAGTCGAGAACATCACGCCAAAGCAAATCACGATGAACATTTGGATCCAGATGCTGACGTATCCCTTAAAGAAATTCCACCCGAAGAGCAAATCGTTGGGTCTGAGGTAGACATCGGCTGCCGACATCCCGAGATACTGACCTCGGTCCTGGCACCCGATCACCACTTCAAAACTGCCGTTGGGAGCGATGTCTTGAAAGAAGTCCAGTTCGACGGGTTGGCCGTTCTTGAAGCCCTTCAGCTTCAGCGGAATGGTCCTTCGATCGACTTGGAACTCTTTTACCTTGAACGTTTCCCGCTCGGAAACAACCCGTTTGGACTCGTCGAGCTTGTCGAAGCTGCCATCGTCACCCGCAACGCTTCGGAAGTAAATGAATCCACCGACGGGAGTGACGATGTCACCCTTGTACGTTCGAAAGGCAGAAATCGTGACGTCGTAGCTGATGACTTTATCAAAGGAGGCCGGAGTCACTCCGTCAAATCTCCAAATCGCTCGGGACAGCGAATCCCCCTCGACGTACTTTTGATACTCCGACATGTAGCCGACGTTGTATCCCTCATTATTTTCGCCATCTCGACCGACGAAGGATAATTTCTTCGCGTAGACCGGAACCCGTGCAGTTAGGTCATCGATCGGTTCTTTGATCACGACCTTGTCGCCGATTTTCTCCACCAAGTGCCTATGTCCCTTGGTTTCGTTGGTGCTGCCTCGCCCCGAATCATTCAATGTAAACGTGTGGCGATGGCGATTCACGAGCGACGTTTCCCCTGACATTCCATCTGCCGCGTTCGACACGACTTCATGCGTGTGATCGAGACCGCGGACGACGAACACGTAACTCAGCAACCCCATGAACGCTAAGACCAGCGTTCCGATGGCGGTGAATCCGAGCACGCGTCCCAGGAACAATTCCAATGGGCGGACAGGCTTGGTCACAATCGTGTAGATCGTTCGGCTCTTGATGTCCGACGGAATGCTGAAGCAACTGATGAACAATCCAAGCAGAATCACCATGTAATTGGTGACGGTAAGCACAAAGGAAATGTAGAGCCTGGCAGGATATTCGGCATTCTCATCGAGGTACCATCCCGCGAACATCATCGCCACGATAAAGATGCCGATCACGACCAATATCTTCTTGCGAATCGATTCTTTGATCGCAAGCTTGGCGATGGCAAATATGCGGCGGAAGGACATCTTTGGGATGTCGACCGTAAATAGTTGACCTATGATGCGGGCGACTTGAAGGAAGCCTTCACCCGGTCCATGCTTAACAACCGCTACGATGTACCCGATGACGAAGCCGAGGATCGCGAGCACCAAGGCCAAAAACAGGCCATCGCGCAAGCCATTCTCTCGGAAGAGCCATTCGCTGTAAGTCCAAAACTGTTCTGGTGAAAGACGCATAATCGATGGAGTGACTCAACGTCGAGGCAAGGAAGTGAATGCCGAGTTCGCAAAGTGGGGAGAAATTACAGAATTAGGATTTGCCGCCGCGGCGCCCGGGTCGCTGATCGCTCTCGCGAACAATGTCCAGGAAGAGTTCTTCCATGGTTGTCGTTGGATTGTCCATCCGCTTAAGATTGCCACCCGACTTCTCGATGATCTGCTGGATTTCTCGCTTCGCGTCTTCCGACAGTCCGGTAGCATGGATTTCGGTCACGTCCTTAACCTTGAGCAAACTATCGACGCGATCCAACTCCTTGAGTTCCCCTTGGTGCAGAATGGCCACTCGGTCGCACACATCCTGGACATCCGCTAACTGGTGGGAACAGAGAAGGATGGTCTTGCCCTGGTCGCGAAGGCGGAGAATCAAGTCCTTCATTTCGCGAGTCCCGATGGGATCCAGACCCGTAGTGGGTTCGTCCAAAACCAAAAATTCCGGTTCATTGATCAGGGCCTGTGCCAAACCGATCCGACGGGTCATCCCTTTCGAGTACTCCTTCAATTGTCGTCGTCGAGCGCGTTGCAGCCCAACCATTTGAATGAGCTGTTCCGTTCGTTCGCGTCGCACCTCGGCCGACATATCAAACAGCCGACCATAGAAGTCGAGCGTTTCTTCGGCGTTCAGGAATTTGTAGAGGTACGATTCCTCGGGCAAATACCCGATCCGCTCGTTCTTCGATACGTCGGACGCTTCTTTCCCAAAGACGAACACGCGACCTGCAGTTGGAAATAGCAATCCCAGCATCAGCTTGATGGTGGTCGACTTGCCAGAACCGTTGGGGCCCAGCAAGCCGAAAATCTCACCGCGACGCACTTCGAGGTCCAGCGACTTCAACGCATGGACCTTCTTGCGACCCCAAAAGTCCCTGTAAATCTTTCCGAGGTTGCGGGTCTCGACAATGATGTCTGTCGCTTCGCTACCTGATTTGGGAGTCGCCGGTTCTTGGGCCAAGGTCGTTGACATGAAATTCGCGTCAAAATGGAGTGTGGGGAGCAAAAGTCCAGTTCGAGCCCGCGGTTCGGAGCAGAAAAGGGTGCTGAAGCCAGCACCAAGCTTCGCCGTCGTATTCCGAAAATCAAGCTCGTCACCAGTACGACAAATTTTTGAATTCGGTTCAGCCTACCTTGGGAAACTAGGGAATGCGTGGAGTGTCACTCCCTTACAAGGGTACTTACGAGTGATTTCTCCATCGATTCGCGTTGGAATTCGCATGCGATTCAGGAGCGTTCGCTCTCGGTAAAGCATCCGGATGATCCAACCTGGCCCACGCGGGTCATCGTGGATCCGGCAGATGTAGGAGCCATGCGTCTCAACCTGTGCGTCCAAGAGACAAAGCCCACAAAAGTCGATTTTCGTTTCCACCAGCCTGAGGCGCTAGCCGATTTTTGCGCGTCGAAAGAACTCGGCTAGCGCCTCAGGCTCACTTTTTCGGCTTCATCCCAAGAGAAAGCCGTGCAGCCAATGGGCTGGGATGATTCGTTGAAAATGGATGGAATTTCATCCCTCCGAATGCCAGAAGTTCGTCCCATGCCTATAATCCTGAGCCCCTCAGGGAGATGCCCTCGTCGTGAATTCGCGGCGGCCATCCAATTGTCCCGATTCGCTCCCATCACAACGCATATTCCGCGATTCAGCCCGATGGAACGGTCCGATCCTCAGTACGTTGAAGCGATTCGATTCCTGCTCGATCGTATCAATTTCGAACGATCCGATGATCGGTCCTACAACTCTCAGGCATTTCGCTTAGCCAGGATGGCGTATCTTCTGGAGCTCCTGGATAACCCCCAGTGGAGTGCCCCTGTGATACATGTCGCCGGGACAAAGGGAAAAGGTTCGACGGCTTGGTTGATTGCGGAAACGCTACGCCATGCCGGCCTAAGGACGGGCTTGTATACATCGCCGCATCTAGAACACCTCGAAGAACGCTTCGTCGTCGATGGCGCACCGGTTTCCGAGGAGAAGTGGGTGGCTGCTATCCCAAGATTGCGTCAGGCTTCCGACACATGCAATGCGTCCGAACACGGACCGCCCACTTTTTTCGAACTGACGACCGCCTTGGCTTGGCTCCTTTTTCAATCTGGAAAGACCCACGCGAATGTTATCGAAGTCGGATTGGGAGGGAGGCTGGATAGCACCAATGTTTGCTCTCCTGCGCTGTGCCTGATCACAAGTATTAGCTACGACCACCAACAGCAGCTGGGCGCAACACTCGACAAGATCGCTTTCGAGAAGGCCGGCATTATCAAAGATTCGATTCCAGTCATCCATGGTGCCCGGGCGGAAGAGGCGAAGCAAGTGATCCGACGTGTCGCTGCGGAACGAGGCTGCGCTCTATGGGAACTCGGTCGCGATTTTGAAGCGCATGTCGATACGCACGCCATCCCCGCAAAGCCCTTTCATCGTGGAAGTCGTGATAGAGAAGGACAACCTGAAAACACCTCTCATGAAACGGAACTAGAATCCAATTCCAACGCATCTTCGCAAACGATTTCATTTCGATCGCATCATCCTCATGTACACGGACCGATTGCACCGGCCCTCCCGCTACGGATGCTGGGGGCTCACCAAGGTGACAACGCTGCGCTTGCCATCGCAGCATGGAGCCGATTGAGGCATGACGGTTGGGCCATTCCAGAATCGGCGCTTCGAAGTGCACTATCTCAGACCCAAGTACCCGCCCGCATCGAAACGATCCCCTGGGATCCCCTGCTGATCATCGACGCGGCCCACAACGAAGCCTCGATCGATGCCCTCTTCCAAGCATTGGATGCGAACTTCATCGCCTCGCGACGAACCTTGATCTTTGCGTGTTCGAAGGACAAGAAAATGCGTGAGATGCTTGAACGCATCTTACCCTCCGTAAATCGATTGATCCTGACGCAATTCCACTCCAATCCACGAGCTGTCCTGGTCGAAACACTCGAAGAGATCGCACGCTCCGTGCAATGCAACGGGGAGGGAAAAACCGAGCTGCTTTCCGCTCCCGATGTGGGACAGGCTATCGAATTCGTCTCCCGTACCCCCCTGCGGGGAGAACTGGTGTGCGTCACAGGTTCTTTCTTTATTGCGGCCGAAGCGCGTGCATACTGCCGAACCTTTGGCGCCATCCGGTAAACATTCTTCCTCATTTCTTCTAAATACGGTTTTGTCCAATTTCTGCGTCTGCACGGAGATTTTGAGTTTCATCAAAAATCTTTGCCTTACACGTTTGTTAGCAGGTTGGTCGTTGAAGTATTCTATAAAGAGTGGTGGAACCAATTCCTGCCGTCCATCGTCAGGTTCAACAAAGGCTTTTCGCAATTTTTCTGCTGGGAGCGGAACCGACCACTCATCAGTATGTTGTTTGGGACTGTTTTGCCTATTCAAAGGTAAACTCAAAACCAGCAGTATGAGCTTGGGCAACCGGTCCCTCGCTCATGCGAAGGGTTACGATTCAAGCAACGTGCGGTGATGGCTTAGATTTGGTCCTTTCGCGTCGAGCGCATCTCGATGCTCTCGACGTACGGTGTTTGTTCACTGCGCGCTATCCCAATCCCAATTCCGAATTCCGAAACCCATCCCCACAAGCAATCGCAATGAGGCTAACGCTACGAACCCTACTTGCGCTCCGAGATGGTGTGCTGGATCGGCAGGATTCGGTCGAATTGGAGCAACGCTTGCGCCAAAGTTCGACAGCCCAAGCCATCGAGAAGCGGATCCAGGGAGTCATTGCCGATCGCAAGATTCCAGGCATGCCTGCGGACGAACGGGGCTTTGCGCAAGACGCCAACGACGTCGCTCGGTTTTTGGATGACTCTCTTCCCGTCGATCGAGTCCCAGATTTCGAACGAAAGTGCCTCGAAAACAATGCGATCCTGTCCGAAGTAGCAGCGTGTCACGAGATCTTGACTCGGGCGGTCCAAGATACCGTCCCCATCAGTTTTGCATTGCGTGCAAAGATTTACGGGCTGCATCAAGGGACATCTCAAGCCAGTGGCATACCGCAGCCAACCCCTGCCTTGGATTCAAATCTTGGTCGCAGTTCCACGAGGCCACTTGTCACTGCTGTCCCTGTATCCAGAGAAGACGACTCGCATCCAATCGCCTCGGGCCCTCATTCCGCAACGCATCTTCGTCGCAGTAGCGAAGCCATGAAATCGGAACAGGCCGGTCCGCATCGTCCCACGTCAGCGGACACCTCGGAAAAGGGTCGCAAGTCACCGTCGGCCGTGGCTCGCTCCGGACGAACGATCGGCGGCGTTGGAATCGAACTCAATGACTTATTGGGCAAGCAGGTGCCCGAGTATCTACAGGTCGCACAGCGCTACCGCTTCGCGACCCTTGCAAAAATCGGTGCGCTGCTCCTCTTACTATCCCTGACATCGATGATGGCTGTGGGTCCGTGGAAACGGGTTGCTGCATTGCTGGGAAAAAAGCCGAACGAATCGTCCGCTTCCGCATCGACGGATCTCTCCGAGCCTACAAACCTTCAGGCTACTGCAGGGAACAACCAGACTGTGCAGAACCAACCTGCTGTGCAGAACCAACCTGCTGTGCAGAACCAGCCTCTCGCCAAGCAGAATACGCCAGCGGAGCAAGACAGTATTGCGCAACCGGCGGAAGAAACGGCGCCTCCAGACTCGATGCCTTTCGATGCACCGCCAGAAGATCCAGTGACTTCGCCAAATTCCAATGGAACGGAGACAGATCGGACGGAACGCGAACCTGCATCGGGATCGTTACGAAAAACTGCGATCGATCCGTCGACCGAAGGGTTGGTTCTTTGGCAACGAGCCAGGCAGCCCGGTCACGTAACGGCATGGCTTACGCCGGACGAAGGGGCCCGATTGTTGGCCCCTCAATCCTTGACCTGGAAGCTCATTCTCAACCGCAACGATCAACCCATTCCCCCAGACACTCCTTGGTTTTTGTTACCGGGGGCACACAACGAAATTGTGTGTAAGGATGGTATGCGTTGGATACTGAAAGATGATGCGGAACTCCGGTTGCTTAAGTCTTCTACTGGGCTACTTCGAGCCCAAGTCATCGCCCGCAATGCACTGATCGTGCCGTCGCGCCAGAGCAAACGTTTCGAAGTTCAAACTCCTTCCGGCACCATCGAAGTTTTGATCGATAGCGATTCGAGTGTCGCAGGGTTAGAAACCGACCACCACAGGGTCGTCATCGATACAACGGTTTCACCTCCCGGGATTTATCCTGCATGGCATACCAATATTATCGCTGTCGAAGGAAGTCTAGATGTTCGGTTATTGCCGACCACCGATGGCAAAGGAATCGCTGGCAACGTCGACGGTAATCTGAATTCAACCGCCGATGCGTCCGCTCTTGCGCGGGTGAAAATCAAGAAGTCCGAAGAAGTCGCCTTCGATGATGGTCATTTCAGCCCGCCACAGCTTTCCGATGTTCCGTGGCCGATAAAAACATCCAACGATGAAGAGTGGGAGCTTGCGACCCTACTGTCGTCCTTCCAACCGACGAGTGGAAAACCTTCGTGGGAAGCATCCCTGGCTAGCTTGGCCGCCTCAACGAGCGATGCAAACAAAGCAGCGCTGGCGATTCGAGCCAACGTGCAATTGGGTAAATTTGATCGGCTGTTTGGACCCGATGGAGTCTTTCAACGATCGGAACTGCAGAAGCATTGGCCACTCATCATCGATCAAATCTATCGATCTCTCGCGGTTCCCGAACATGCGGGACCGTTCTTATCGGCTTTGAAGGAACAGTCGGCCGAACGGTTACCGCAAATGTTAAAACTACTCTCGGCCCCAACGGCGGCAGAATTGGAATCAGGCGCCGATAAGTTTTTGGTCGATTCTTTATCGGATTCTTTAATTGATGTGCGGGCGATCGCCATCTATCGATTGACGGCGATTACCGGTGTTGATTTCGGTTACGACGCCATGGTTCCTACTGCGGGGGCCATCCAACAATGGAAAACTGCATTGGCCAGCGAGCGCATTCGGCTGCCGCGGCCAGTATCGCCCAATAACTCAGACTTGCACTAAAAATATGTTCCTATATCCCGTCAACAATCATCTGCTTCGGAAGGTGGCCTTGTTCGCCTTCGCATGGTGCGGCTTATCAGTGCTGGTCAGCGTTCCCGCGTATGCACAGCCAGTTCCCAATCAACTGCCGGCGGGCGCGGTGGTTGTATCCCAGGATGGTCAACCCGTCGTGGTGACACCCGGTGAATCTACCCCAACTACCCCTCCGACTGCGGAGGCAAAACCCGAGGAATCCAAGGACGCAAAAAAAGAAGGAGGTGCGAAAGAGAAGGAAGGAGATGCCGCTACCGTGAAACGGCCCAAGGAGCCACCCGAGCCCCCGAACAAGCGAGAATTCGACGTTCGGCCCGACGAAAACGGAATGATTCAATTCCAGTTCCGCAATCAAGGCTGGCCCGAGATCATGAAATGGCTGGCCGAAGTCTCGAACATGTCGCTGGATTGGCAGGAACTCCCCGCCGACTTTCTGAGCATCGCCACGCAAGGGAAAGCATCTCTTGAAGAAACCCGCGATTCGATCAATCGGCATCTGTTGGCTCGCGGATTTACGATGCTCGAATTCCCCGGCATGATCCAAGTCGTCAAGACAGCCGGCATCAACTCGGCATTGGTGCCGCGCGTCCAGCCTGCAAAACTGGAATCATTACCTCCCAATCGATTCGTGCGCGTTACCTTTTCATTGCAGTCCCTCTTGGCGACGGAACTCGTGGCCGAATTGAAGAGCATGACCAGCACCAATGGAACTCTCAACGCGCTGACCAATACCAACCGTCTCGAAGCCATGGATACCGCTGCCAACCTGCTGCAGCTGCATCAAATCCTGAGCGAAGAACAATCCGAGGGGGTCCTGAATAATTTGGCTCGCGAATTCGTTCTCGAATTCGTTCGCGCGACAGATGCCCGCGAACAGTTGATGACCTTCATGAAACTGGAGTCTGGAGGTGGTGGTATGGCAATGCCCGAAGATCCCATGATGCAGCAACAAATGATGATGATGCAGCAGCAGATGGCCATGCAACAGGCGGCAATGGAGACTCAAGGCGGCGAAAAGAAAAAGTCCGATATTTATTTGGTGGCCAATCAACGCAGAAACAGCCTCATCGCCCATGCGCCACCGGACAAAATGGCCATCATCTCGGCTTTCGTCAAACGCATTGATATCCCCGGCTCGGGAGACAACCTGCAAGCCCTCAGCACACGCATGCGAGTCTATCGACTCGCTAGTCTGGACCCGAAGAAAGTGGTTGCATCGATTATGGCCATGGATGTTCTGGAACCGACTTCCCGTTTGGAGATCGACGAAAAGAACAAAGCCATTATCGCTCACGCATCCCTGGCAGATCACTTCATGATCCAGGAAACCCTTCAAAAGCTAGATGGCTCGGCGAGAGAATTCGAAGTCATCCAATTGAGACGCTTGAAAGCGGAAGATGTCGCCGGAACGATCCGAACCCTAATGGGAGTGGAAAAGGAAAAGAAGGACGAATCGAGAGGAAGATCCTTTTTCTACTGGGATCCCTATGGAGGCAAAAAAGACGAAGGGAAGAATGATCAGCTTCGCGTCGGTGCGAACATTCAAAACAATCAACTCTTGATTTGGGCCAATGAGATTGAGCTGGACGACATCAACAAGCTTCTTGTCAAGCTCGGGGAGATTCCTCCCAAAGGTTCCAACAACAACCGAATCCGCGTGATCGATGCGAACCGTTCCGCGGAAACGCGAGAGTATCTCGAAGCTCTCAAAAAGAATTGGGAACGCAATTCCAACGTTCCCTTAGTGATTCCTGACCCGAGCCAATTCGACAAACCGAACGAACTGGACAAGTCCGAATCACCCGATGGGGAATCCGATAAAGATTCGGACGAAGACATCGTCCCTCGCCAACGCGAGAATAAAAAGAAAAAGGAGACCCCGAAGCAGCCTCCTAGGGATGAAACGATTGGCCAATCAGAAGGTGTGCCAATGCCCGGCAAGCTGTCGTCAGCTCATGTTTCCACGATCAACCAACCTCCGGAATCGGACACGCAGACGGATGCGACCGAACCAACTGCCGAGCCAACGCCACCCAAAACAATCCTCAATCCCAATCGGAGCCAAGCCCAAAAACCCCCAGCTGTCGAAATTGAATTTGATGAACGTGGAAACTTAGTCCTCAAGAGTGAGGATCCCGAGTTGCTCGATCGTATGGAACAGATGATGACCGATCGGCCACCACCCTCCCGCTCCTATCACGTCTTTCGCATCCGGCATGCACGTCCATCCTGGGTTCGATTGAGCCTTGAAGACTATTTTAAGGACGACAGCAAAAAGAATAACGACCGCGACGCGGTCTACCGCTGGATCTTTGACATGGACTCCCCCAAGCAAGAAGAGAGCGCGGAACTCGGAAAGAAACGAAAGTTAAAGTTCATATCCGATAGCGACACAAACACCATCGTCGTGATTGGAGCAGATGAAGTCCAACTGCGCACCATCGCGCAGCTCATCAAACTATGGGACGTAAGCAAACGCCAAGACAAGCAGTCGTTGCGGTATACGAAGATTGTTAAGATCGAATACTCCAAAGCGCAATCGATTGTCGATGCCATGAAGGAGACTTTTCGCGACTTGCTGAGCTCGAATGACAAGGCCCTGGAAAAGAAAGGACCTGAAGGAGCGGGTGGCAACGAGTCCAAGCAGGATACCCTCAGTTCCATTTTCGATGGCGGGATGAGTGGTGACTTTTCTGGCCGGTTGTCGTTGGGGATGGACAGAGTCACCAATTCCATTATCGTTTCCGCCAAGGGGGAGGAACTGCTGGAGCTCGTGGTCGACATGATTGAGGAGTTGGATCGGAATGCCCGACCATCGCAATCCATCCAGGTTGCGAGGATGAACGGAACGAGTACCAAGGCGATGGAGAAAGCCCTCAAAGTATTGCTCCGCCCGCAACAGCCTGCAGATCCAAACGCTCAACCAGGGCAGAATCCGCAAGCCCAACAACCAGGTCGCCCTGCGGGTGAAGGTGGCCAAGTGGATCCAAACACCGGCCAATTGATGGAATAAAGCTTTTGAAATGGGAAACAGCGCGGGATGAATGAGTCATCAAACTTTCTTGAAGGCCAAACGGCCATCGTATCGGGTGCGGCACGTGGGATCGGAGCCGCGATTGCCCAGGCATTGGCGGCGGCAGGAGCCAATGTCGCCGTGAACGATCTGCGCGAGCCGACGGAAACCGTCGAAGCATGTCGCGCTCTGGGGAGAAAATCGATCGGATTGATCGGCGACGTTTCAGACCAATCAGCCGTGGAAAGAATGGTGGATCGATGCGAACACGAACTGGGTCCAATCTCGATCCTCGTATCCAATGCAGCCTATAGCGACCGCGAATTGTTCTATGAAGCGAACATGGATGGATTTCGCAAGACCATCGATGTTTGCATGTGGGGGCCCTTCTATCTGGCGCGAGCGGTAGCCAATCGCATGATCCCACGCGGTACAGGAGGAAACATGGTTTTTGTTTCTTCGCCGCACGCGTACAAAGCGATCCCCGGTGCGATGGCCTACAACATGGCCAAAGCAGCCCTCGACCAATTGGCGCGGACTGCAGCCGTGGAACTGGCCGAACATCGCATTCGCGTGAACATCATCCATCCAGGCTGGACCGATACACCGGGTGAGCGCAAATTCTTTTTCGACGACGAACTCAAAGAGCACGGCAACAATCTACCTTGGGGACGCCTTGCCAAACCCGAAGACATTGCCCACGGCGTGGCGTTCCTTTGCAATCCGCGAAGTGACTACATTACGGGTGCAACTCTTTCCATCGACGGTGGCATTGTCCTGCCCTACCAGGAAATGTTTCGCATCCGCAACCGACCGAAGTAGTCTTCGTCCCTTAGGTGATGGCTAGTGCCTTTTGAAGTTGCGAGTTTCGGCTTTTTCACGTGCTCGTGCTCAATCCGCCGAGGCGGATGGTGCTCGTGCTCGTAATCGAACGGGCTTCTTCGAGCACGATTACGAGCAGGAGCATGAGCACGAAAAAGCGAGGGAGAACATCGATTGGGTCTCCCAGAGGCACGAAAATCGCGACTCCAAAACAAGTGTCCTCCGAAAAACTTTTGGGGCGATTTTGCGGACTACGAGTAGACGGCGATCGGTGGACCCAAGGTTTCTAGAATCCCCTTGACTCCTAAACCTGCCTCGGTCGAAGCTGCCAGCCGACCGTGGTTCCGTTGCGGAGCGCCTGTGGCAATGCTCTTGGTCACGTAGCTGTTGAAATCGGTGCTTGTAAACAACAGCTCGCTCGGGGTGCTGTGCGCCAAGTGAGCAATCGCTGCCGTCACGATATCGCCTCCCCATGTGTCTTCCAGTGTCATGGCAATGCCCATCGACACGCAGAGATCTCGGGCTTGTCGGATTTTTGTCAGTCCCCCGAGCTTGCTGATCTTTAAGTTGACAACGTCCATCGCCAAGTCCGATCGGCCTCGTAGGAGCATCTCCAAGTCGTCGATGTTCTCATCGAGAATGAAGGGATGATCGGTCTGACGCCGGACGGCCAAACACTCTTCGTAGGTAATGCAGGGTTGTTCGATATAGACGTCGAGGTCGCGCACAGCACGGCAGACACGAATCGCCTCGTGCTGCGTCCAACCCGTATTAGCATCGGCCACGAGTCGATCGGTGGGTTGCAAGGCAGCTCGCACGGCGCGAATGCGCTCGATATCAACGTCGGGATCACCACCCACTTTCAATTGAAATCGACGATAGCCTTCGGCCCGATAGCCCTCCACTTTTTGTGCCATCGCCTCGGGGGCTTCTTGCGAAATTGCACGATACAAATGGAAGTCATCGCCATACCTACCACCGAGCAAAGTGCATACTGGCAACCCACAGGACTGTCCCAAGATATCCCAGCACGCGACGTCGATTGGAGACTTGACGTAGGGGTGTCCCTTGAGCAACGCGTCCATGCGACGATTCAATCGATCCAGTTCGAGAGGATCGAGACCGATCAGTTGAGGCCCCAGTTCGGCCAGCCCAGCGCGAACGCCCCCCGCGTAGGAAGGAAGATAGGCGGGTCCCAATGGACACGATTCACCCCAGCCGATCAATCCGCTGTCCGTGTGGATGGCCACGACCGTGGAATCGAACACGGTAACCGATTTTCCACCGCTCCATTTGTACGTTACTTCATGGAGTGGTAAATCGACCTGGTAAACGCGGATGCTCTGAATTTTCATGGAGGGATATCTAGATGTGAGGCGGTCGAGCCACGTTTGGTCCCGGTGACCCAATTCCCGATTAGGAAACCCAACGTTCGCTCCGACGAGACTTGTACCCATGCTATCAAATGTAAGCGCGATTGGGATCTCGCTGTCTAGTAATGGCAACCATGGTTCTCCATCTCCCAATCGAATCGGTTGATGCAATCGGTACAGCTTGCCGATAACGAAGAGTACGCGGAGAAAATCACTCAGCAGAGGACAGATAGGCAACCGGCGCAGTTTGGATGGCGCCGCGAAACGGGGCAGTTTCGTCTATGGCGGGTGGGCTGCGATTGTCGGGAAGTCGACCCAAGCGTTCGAGCGGCGCATTTCTGTGCAGACGCAATGGCTTCGGTTGATTGGATCGATCTTTGGGAAGAATATGAGAAGGGAGGTCGGCCAAATGCAACATTCGGAAAGCGTAGCTCGATTGTCCCACCCTCCCTTCGATTTTTGGAACCTTCGCGGCTGGGTCTGTGTGGCGACCGTGCTGCTGCTAAACCAATATGCGTCGGCGGATCCACCGCAGCGTGTGCAACCGGTGACTGTGGGTTCGTTTGAAATCGCCAGGCTAGAAGAGTCGCTACAGTCGGTCGCGCAGGAGAATGCGAAGCTGGCGGAGGAGGTTCGCAACCTCAAAGCACAGGTCGAATCTTCCACCGTCGCTTCAACCCAATTCGAGAATGACAATGCATTCGCGAACAATGAATTCCAGCCGAACCTACCAACCTACGATCCCTCGTTGTCCGAAGATGCGGCACGTTGGTCAGCGCACGGATTGGTCGATTCCCCGACGGGTTCCAGTGGAAGCCACAAGATGGTGAATTATTTCGCCACGTACGATCGAGGCATCACGCTCGGTCCCCATCGCTTTGACGAATCCCCATTTTCGCTCAAAGTCAATTTCCAAAATACCTTTCGATATACCGGATTTTCCAAGGATGCAGACTTCTGGGTGGATAGTACGGGGGTATCGAATCCGATCCAAGATTCAAGCCAGTTTGGAATTCCCCGAGGTCGACTTATCTTGTCAGGGAATGCATTCAAGGAGGACATTTCCTATCTGCTGAGCATTGACTACAACACAGTCAACAACAATCCCATCGGGTTTCGGGCCTATGCACTGAGCTATCGCGTCAGTCGCGCCCTCCAACTCCATGTCGGTCAGAACAAAGTCCCTGGAACTCGAGAGTGGTTAAACAGTTCCTTTGATACGCAGCAAGGACCTGATCGGTCGATGGCAACGACCTTCTTTCGTCCCAGTCTGAGCCAAGGCATTTGGTTGACCGGTGAACCCTGCGATGGTCTCAATTACCATGCGATGGTATCCAACGGCTTCAATACTTTGAATTTGAACACGTCGCAACTAAACAATCGGTACTGCATCTCCGAATCGGTCTGGTGGGAACCCTGGGGGGATTTCGGCAGAGGGTATTCTGATCTGGAGAACCATTCTTCGCCTGTCATTCGATTAGGAAATAGCTGGACCTATTCCCTTGAAACAGGTAGCCAGTCCAGCAACTATCCGGAGAACTCTTCGATCCGATTGTCGGATGGTACGTTGATTACGCAGGAAGGAGCGTTGGCACCGAACGTCACATTGGAGTCGTTCAACTTGTCTCTTCTCGCACTCGATGCGGCATTGAAGTACCGAGGTTGGGGACTGTCCACCGAAATCTATCGCCAAGGGTTGAACTCATTGAGTGGCAACGGTCCATTGCAGGTGAGTTCACTGACTTCCTATGGCGGAGTCGCGCAAATAGGAACGTTTGTCATCCCACAAAAAGTCGAACTCTATTCGCGAAACTCGTACGTGACCGGCGCCTATGGATCAGGAACGGAAATCGGGGCCGGCTTGAATTGCTTCCCGATTCGAGGTCGAACGAGCCTGAGATTCACTTTTGATGTGGCGTGGCTAGACAGTTCTCCAGCCGATCAAAATCGGACTGGATTCGTGGCGGGCCAGTCTGGGTATCTCTTCCGAACGCAACTAGCGTCCTCGTTTTAGAAGAATGCGTTCGCCACGTTTCGACACCATCTCCCGCAATCGCTGTCGATCGGTGATAATGTGAAAACATTCCTCAAGGGATGCGTTGTGCATTCAACCGGTGTCCGATTCCTTACGCCGTGATCGATCCTAACGGGCACTCGCGTTGAGGATTCTTTTGTTGGAAAGAGAGCCTAGAGCATGTCTCCTATTGTGCCGACGATAACCCGGAAGGCTTGGAAGGTGCTGCAACATCACGCAGATGCTATACGAAGTACGCACCTTCGCGAACTTTTTGAATCCGATTCGGAGCGTGGAGAACGCTTTACGGTCCAAGCTGCTGGTCTGTTTCTGGATTACTCCAAGAATCGGGTGACCGAAGAAACCATTCAGCTCCTGATTCACCTGGCCGAAGAGTCAGGTCTCAAGCATCGTATCGAGGCGATGTTTCGCGGAGACAAGATCAATACCACGGAGAATCGATCGGTGCTCCACGTCGCCCTTCGGGCTCCGCGCGATGCCACGATCCTGGTGGATGGACACAATGTCGTTCCCGATGTCCATGAAGTGCTCGATAAAATGTCCGAGTTCTGCATGAGCGTGCGGAATGGTGCATGGGTTGGTCATACAGGCAAACGGATACGCAATGTGATCAACATCGGGATCGGAGGATCCGACCTGGGGCCCGTGATGGCCTACGAAGCATTGCGACATTACAGCGATCGTTCGCTCCGATTTCGTTTCGTCTCGAATGTGGATGGAATCGATCTGATCGAAGCCACGCGCGACCTCGATCCTGCTGAGACGCTGTTTATTGTTTCCTCGAAGACTTTTACGACAATGGAGACGATGACGAATGCCGAGAGTGCGCGGAATTGGCTTTTGAATGGTTTAGGGGGAGACCGATCCGCTGTTGCCAAGCACTTCGTGGCTGTCTCGACCAATGCTTCCAAGGTTTCCGAGTTTGGAATCGACACGGCCAACATGTTTGGATTTTGGGATTGGGTCGGGGGACGTTACTCGATGGATTCGGCGATCGGTTTGTCGACCATGCTGGCCATCGGCCCTGAAAACTTCGCCTCTTTTCTCAAAGGGTTCCGCCAGATCGATGAACACTTTCGGACCGCTCCCTGGGATCAGAATCTTCCCGTGTTGATGGGACTGCTTTCCGTTTGGTACACGAACTTCTTCAATGCTCACACCGTCGCGGTTCTTCCGTACGAGAACTATCTCAAGCGGTTTCCAGCCTACCTGCAACAATTGACGATGGAGAGCAATGGCAAGCATGTCACGCTGGATGGAAGTCGCGTCACGTGCGATACGGGGCCTATCTATTGGGGCGAACCGGGTACGAACGGTCAGCATTCGTTCTACCAGTTGATCCATCAAGGGACTCGATTGATACCTTGTGACTTCATTGCGTTTGTGCATTCGTTGACGCCACTGGGAAGGCATCACGACATCCTGATCGCCAATGTCCTGGCCCAGTCCGAGGCCTTGGCATTTGGCAAGACGGCCGAAGAAGTCCGGGCGGAGGGGACTCCGGAATGGCTCGTTCCGCATCGTGTTTTCGAAGGCAATCGCCCATCGAATACGTTGATCGCAGATCGGTTGACACCGGAGATTCTGGGGTCATTGGTGGCGCTCTACGAACATATTGTTTTCGTGCAAGGGGCGATCTGGAGCGTCAATCCATTCGATCAATGGGGAGTCGAGTTGGGCAAGGTATTGGCGCAGAAAATCTTGGTGGAACTCGAAACCTCGGAATCACCCGATTTGCAGCACGATAGTTCTACCAACCAACTCATTCGCAGGTACCGAAGAGCGAAGTTGGATCGATGATCTTGTCTTGAAAAAGAAACGATCGAATCAGTGCCGCAGTCATTTGTTCACTCGTTCCATGGCTCCTGCCGTGGAATGCATTGCCCAGAGGCTCTGCCTCCTTCTCCCATACCGCTTAGCACCTCACACTCAACGTGCCCGGGAGCCGCACGGACTTCATTCTACAGCGGTTTTCTACACCAACCTGAATCACGCCGCCCGAGAAAGTCCCGATCGCCGACGCGGTCGATGGCCCGTTCGGATTGCGGATTTAGGTGTGGAAACATGAGTTGCTTTTTCGAGTTGCCATGCAAACCATTGATTGCCCACTCGGAGCTTGGCTTCGGAAAGCCATTTCGCCAAGTCATGACTTTGGCTCGATAGACCATGCTCGTGCCAACCTGCGACTTCGCTGGCACCTGCGATGTGCATCGCCAATAAATCCAGCACTTCCTCGTGATCGAAATAGGAGGTGTGAACCAGTTCGCCCCCTTTGCTCGATTGACTAAAGGATTTCAGGCCAGTCGTGAAGGAAGGTGCTGCCAACAAGTTTCGCAATTTCGGAACGACCTCCTTTGCCGACTCGTTCGCTTCGTGAACCAGTTGTTCATTGAACCATGCTGGGAGGGGTTGGGGCTGCGTGGAAGCATCGACATGCCAGGGTGCCACACTCACTTCCACAACCTCCGTTCCCGGTCGATTGTTTCCCTGCGCTGATTTCACGACAAAGGATCGCACCATACGGTCCAGAAAAGGTCTTAGCAATTTATTGAATACGGGGGTCATCACCCAATAATAAGGTTGCATCGCGATGGTCGCATAATCGGAGAACAGAACCCGATCGCGCGGTACCATGCGAGCTACGAATTCCACTGAGAGATCGAGGGTCGCTCGCAATCCATTGATCGCCTCATCCTGGGGAGACCAAATTGCCAGCCAGCGGCTCGCAAATTGTGTCTTGGCATGACGTTCCAGGTGTGTCTCTGCCCAGACTTGCCAAGATTCGATCAATGGTCGAAGGAAATAGGCTGCTAAATTGAGGTAGATGGTAATGACGATTACCGCCAAGGCGATGATCAACCAGCCCACTGGGGTGGTAAAGAGAAACTGCAGGTGCGACGCACCGGAATCTGGATCGTAGGAACCGATCTTCATCCCCGAAGCGGTACGCGTGATCGGAACACGCATCAGTTCCAGCAATCGCAGCACGGGCGTGTCGTACAGTGTGAACGAAGCAGGGAGCTTGTCATCTTGTCCCAGCCATGCGCTTTGTTGAGGACGAAAGAGTAAATCAAAGAATCGTACGGCTGTCGTATAGGCGGGCTTGGCAAGCGCGATCCCTATCACCAGACGCAGCATATTGGTCAGCAACGAGGAACGCTGCAGAGTATGCCGTAGATAAGGCGTACCCACCGTTGCCCCGCTTCGCAGATGCGGTAACTCCAAGCGATTGAGGGTTGCCATGCGAAGTGTGTGCCATATGACGGACCCCCCATGGCTGTGACCGATCAAATGATAGGGGCGTCGTTCCTTTTCGTATTGCTTGAGCCGCGTCAGCAGTTCGAACGCCGCTTTGATGCGGGCTCGCTCGCTATTTTCACCCGACCAGTGAAAAACTTCGGTGGGCCCGGTCAGTTCCGTATGAGGAGGTAATCTTCGGCGCATGCCTTCGTAGGAAAGGCTCCCGATTTGCCACCAGTTCTCACCCTCGTCCTTTTCTCGAGCAGCATACGTGCCGTGGACTTGCAAAACGAGTTCCGGGATCGGGGGATTGGCAGTTTGCATAGGTTGCGTTCCGCCGCAGGAAGGACGCGACAGATCCGTCGGGAAAATCTCTTTGGGAATTCGCAAGCAATCGCAAATGGCGGACTCGGCGTCAATAGCGTTTAGGCCTTCGACCCCCGATTCGTAGATGTCCCTACACGGAAGCGTTGCTATTCCTGCGCAAGCACCGAATCGGACTAATTCGAACGGATTTGCCGCTCGACTTTTCGCTGCAAGTGCTTCACGAGAGGAACCGACGAAATGGGTTGACCCGTCGCTCGCTCGATCAGAGCCATGGGTTCATAGCGGCGACCATAGCCATGGATATGCTTCCTCAACCATTCAAGCAGAGGCGCGAATTCACCTTGGCGAACCAACGCGTCAACGCCTCCCAGGTCCCGATCGGCGGCTTCGAATAGCTGTGCCGAGTAGATGTTGCCCAGCGTGTAGGTCGGAAAATATCCGATCAATCCTGCAGACCAATGGACATCTTGCAGCACTCCTTCAGTGTCGGTGCCAGGACGAATCCCTAGATAGGCCTGGTATTTGTCCCCCCAAGCGACTGGAAGATCCTGCACCTCGAGTCGGTTCTCGATCAGTTCTAGTTCCAATTCAAATCGGATCAAGATATGTAGGTTATAGGTCACTTCGTCCGCTTCAATTCGGATCAGAGAACGGCGAACGCGATTGAGGTCGGTGACCGCGCGATCGACGGATAGCGAGTTGAGTTGAGGAAACCATTTTCGTGCCGACGGCAAGCACCATTCCCAGAACGGCTCCGACAGTCCGACTAGATTTTCCCAGAGCCTGGATTGCGACTCGTGAACTCCCAAGGAAGCAGCCGATGCGACCGGTGTGCCGAACCAGTCCATGTCGAAGCCCTGCTCGTACATTCCGTGCCCTGCCTCATGAAGAACCCCGAGCAAGCCACTCGAAAAGGAGTCAGGGTGGTACCGTGTCAGGATGCGATGGTCGTGGGGTCCCAGAGTCGTGCAGAACGGATGTTCGGTTTCATCGAGACGACCTCGAGAGAAGTCAAAACCGATTTTCTCGGCAACCCAACGAGAGAACTCCCGTTGCGAATCCACATCGAAATCCCCATCCTGAAACGAAGGATGAGAAGACGATCCTTGAACTGCGGATTGAATGAGAGGTACCAATGCCTCGCGTAGATCTTCAAAAACTTTCCGAACCGTCCCACTTTCGGCTCCCTCTTCGTATTGATCGAGCAAAGCATCGTAGAGGGGTGCTTTTCCATCGGTCAATAGCGCTGCCTCCTCGCGGCGCAACCGAACGATATCGTGCAATCGCGGAGCAAACGAAGCGAAATCATTCTCTCGTTTGGCTTTGACCCAGGCTTGTTGCCCCATACTGGTCGCGTGTGCGATCTCCTTGACGAGCGATTCAGGTAGTCGCACATGGCGTTCATAGTCGCGGCGAATGCATCGGATGCAGGTACCGACAGGACTATTGGGGTCACGACTCTTATCGCTGCTCTCGCAATCATCCAGCCACTCTCGCATTCGAGGATCGGTTCGCCGCTGATGGACCAAGCCACTGAGCAGCATCAATTGCTGCGCGCGATATTCCGATGCTTGTTCTGGCAATCCAGTATGCTCATCCCACTCGAGGAGCGCCATCGTGCTCTCTAGAAGTGCGGTTTCTCGCGTGTGTTCAAGCAATTCATCCAACGGGCTGTTTGTGTTCGGCATCGGCTACGACTCCAAGGGAGTAGGCGTGAAGAAAGGAATCGGAAGTCGAAGGTCGGAAACACGCGACAGTCAACTTCGCCGGTCGGTCATCTCATGAACCATGTCCACCAGTGCAATCACATGTTCAACCGGTGTGCCGGGCAGAATGCCATGTCCGAGATTGAAGATATGACCAGGTCTTTCCGCGGCTAAGGAAAGGACGTACTGAGCATGTTCTCGAATCGTTGCCAAGTCCGAGAAGAGGACGGTTGGATCGAGGTTGCCTTGGACGGCTCGATCGCTCCCCGCCATATCCCAGCCGACATCGAGAGGAACACGCCAATCCAATCCAACGACGGTTCTCGAATCGCCACGTAGCAAAGAGACCAACATCGGATTGCCCGTCGCAAAATTGATGACAGGCACATGCGGGATAATGGATTCCAGCAATTGATGCATATGGGGCAGAATATGGACTCGGTAATCGCTCGGGGAGAGACAACCGGCCCACGAGTCAAAAAGCTGCACGACCTGTGCACCGGCGATGATCTGGGAGTTCAAATAAAGTGCGATGGACTCGACGAGCTTGTCCATCAAAGTGTTCCACGCGACGGAATCATTGTACATCAGCGTTTTGGTATGAAGATAGTTGCGGGACGATCCTCCCTCGATCATGTAACTGGCCAGCGTGAACGGAGAGCCAGAGAAACCGATGACGGGAATATGGTCGGGCAACGCCGCTCGCGTCTGACGAACGGTTTCCGGAACAAAAGAAAGGGCCTCTATGTTGATCTTGTTCAGTGCCACGACGCGATCCACGTCCTTCGGCTGCCGAATTGGGTTGTGAATCACGGGTCCATCCCCCGCCGTGAACTCCAAATCAAATCCCATCGGTTCCAAGATCGGCAAGAGATCGGAGAAGATGATTGCAGCATCGACTCCTAACTTCTCGACGGCCGTGACCATGACTTCGGCGCACAGCGAAGGATTCTTGCACAGTTCGAGAAACGAAACCTTGTCTCGAACGGCACGATACTCGGCCATGTAACGACCAGCTTGACGCATAAGCCATATGGGTGTGGTTTGCGAGGGTTGGCGGTAGCACGCTTGCATGAATGGACTACTAGCGAGCGCCTCCCCTAGGCGATCTAGTTTGTTTAATTTGTCCGTTCCTTCGTGAGCCGCTGCAGGTGGATGCGTATCGGCATACGCGGTGGTACTTGAAAATCGTTTGGCTTTGAGAATCCGATGGCTTTTATCCGCGGCCGCTTGGACCAAGTGTCCCATCTTGTTGGGATTGGATTCGATATCTATGGGCAAATGCAAATGTTGCAGCATCTCCGAAGTGGTTGGGCCAATCGACCCAACGACAATGCGTTCGAGAGCCTTGCGCAGTTCTTTTTCGCATCCTAAATCTTCGGCCATTCGGAGCATGTTGACCGCTTGATGGGCGCTGGTCAGCAGCAGCACATCGCGCTCTCCTGCGCACAGGGCTGCGATATTGTCTCGGAGTGGTTGCACATCCTCGGGATAGTCCCATTGATAGACGCGAACATTGACGACGGTCGCTCCCCGCGCTTCGAGACCAGCGATCAACGAGTGATTGGTAATTCCGTACTCTTGCAATCCTACGGTCAGATTGGAAACGGGCACGCGCTGATCGATCAACTGCAGGACTTCGCGCCATGTATTGGGTTCCGCAGCGCGAAAGCTGGGCTGAAGTCCGACTTCGCGCATGGCCGCGACGGGCTTGGGCCCCCGCGCGATGGTCACGATATCGGAAAGGGAATCCAACAATCGCTGCCGATCGAGATGTTTCTCAACGGTGGCCAAGAAGTGTTTGAAGCCAACACCTGTTAAGAAAATCACGACACCGACTTCACCCGTCATGATCCGGTATGCGAAATCGACTGCTTCTTTGTTCTTGTCGATCGGAAGCTCGCGCATGGATGGGCTGACAAACGGATTTCCGCCAAAGCGTTCGATCAGTCGAGAAAACTCATCGCGTCGACGGCTCTCCAAAGCGGCGACTCGAAGTCCCCGAAAGCTTGGAGCGTCATTCGAGAAGTTGGGATCCATAAGAAAACTACTTTTAGAAAACTACTTAATGAGGATGCAAATGGCTAGCGATGGGCCGACGATGGCTACCCAACGCGGGAGGAGAGTCGTTGAAGGACTTTGATAAGAGCATGAATTCCTTCGGCACCGTCGCCGTGTGCCTGAGCCGATCGCCAAAGCTGAGTTACCAATGCGGAACCAGGTAACGAGATTTGCTTTTCTTCGGCGGCTGCGCCGACCAATCGCATATCTTTCTGTTGCGTATCGACCATAAAGCCTGGGAGAAAATCCTGATTGCAGATTTTTGGACCGAGTGTCTGAAGTGCCCAGCTGGTGGCTGCACCTCCCTGCAAGGCAGTGACCAGGATCCCTGGATCGATCTCGAATCCGTTGGCCAACGTCATGGCTTCGCACACACCCAGAAGATTCATAGCTCCCATGATTTGATTGCAGAGCTTGACCGCTTGTCCTGATCCCGGTCCTCCGCAATACGTGATGTTCTTGCCCATGGCTTGCAAGACTCCTTGAGCATCATCAAAATCCGTTCGCTCTCCACCAACGAGGATGCTCAAGGTTCCATTTTGGGCACCGAGGGTTCCACCCGTGACAGGGGCTTCGAGGAATCGAAGGCCGCGGCTTTGCAGTTGCTGATGGAGCGATTGGGAAACCGCAGGAGCAATCGTGCTCATATCGATGATCAGAGTCCCAGGTGCTGCACCATGGACCGCCCCATGCGCACCGAGCAAAATTTCCTCGACGTCTGGACCATCCGTCACGCAAGAAATAATGAACCGCGCATGGTTTGCGGTTTCCTGGGGGGAATCGCAAGCTACCCCGCCCAGTGCGACGACCGGTTCGGTTTTTGCTTTGGTTCGGTTGTAACAGCGAACAGCATATCCCGCCCGGATCAAATTGGCCGCCATGCGGACACCCATCAAGCCCATCCCCAGAAAGGATACGGTCTCGCGTGCATCGGAAGTCATCAGTTCAAATCCCTCACCGTCATTCGATGGATCTTCTGCAATCAACAGGTAGACCACGGCCTAAAAAATCAATTCCGGTTTTCGCAGCATCCCCGGAATTTCACCAACTCGGTTTTCGAGGGGAGATGAGGGCATGCGCAACGAACACGCAGTTGTTATGCTAAACCAACTCATGAGAACGGGATAGGTGCAATCGGAGAGGTGCTATTATTGAGATTGTGATTGAAGCGGATCGAGCGGGAATGGGTGCCCACTCTGCGAAACGTTGTAGCGAAATTCTTAAGAATGCAATTGGCGATCGAGGCGAAGCCCGCTTGGTTGTCGCGACCGGTTCCAGCCAGTTCGAAGTTCTCGATGCCTTGGTTCGAGATCACGATATCGATTGGAGTCGCATTGACGGATTTCATTTAGACGAATACATCGGAATACCCGCTAGCCACCCTGCATCCTTTTGCGGTTATCTCAAAGAGCGATTCGTGGACCGCGTGCGATTGCGATCCTTTCATTACTTGGATGGTATGTGCGATCCAACGCATGTCTGCCGAGAAGCGGGGGAGGCGATTCGAAGAAAGCCCATCGATGTAGCAATGATCGGCATCGGTGAAAATGGCCACTTGGCATTCAATGATCCACCGGCGGATTTTCAAAAGAATGAAGCCTATCACGTCGTGGTTCTGGACGAAGCCTGCCGTCAACAACAAGTCGGCGAAGGATGGTTTGCATCGATCGACGATGTTCCCACGCACGCGATCAGTATGACGATCTTCGAAATTCTCCAATCGACTCATCTCATTTGCAGCGTACCGGATGCCCGCAAGTCCCAGGCGGTGAAGCTTTCGCTGGAAGGTCCAGTTACTGATCAGGTTCCCGGATCGATCCTGCGCACCCATCCTCAAACGACGGTCGTCTTGGATCGCGCTGCCGCCAGTCTTCTGAAACGAACATCGCAATGAGTTATTCCAACAAACCTCGCGTCATCATCGTCGGTGGTGGATTCGCTGGGATGGCTTGCGCCCGTGCCCTGGCCAATGCCGGGGTGGAGATCAAGCTGATCGACCGCCGCAACTTTCACTTGTTTCAGCCACTGCTGTACCAAGTCGCTTCGGGAGGATTGTCTCCCGCAAACATCGCCGCTCCGCTCCGCAGCGTTTTTCGAAGGCAACGAAACGTTCAAGTCTTGATGAACGGCGTCGATGGATTTGATGTCGCAGCTCAAGAAGTGCTTCTTGAGGATGGATCCCATTTGCAATATGACTACTTGGTCGTCGCCACCGGTTCGACGCATCATTACTTTGGCAAGGATGCCCAGTGGGAACCGTTCGCGCCGGGGTTGAAGACGATCGAAGACGCGACCCGGATTCGCAGGACGCTACTCACCGCATTTGAAGCAGCGGAAAGAGAGGAAGACGAATCGCTACGCGCCTCTCTGCTGACGTTCGTCATCGTTGGAGGTGGGCCCACTGGTGTCGAGATGGCGGGTGCTATCTGTGAATTGGCCAGGTACACACTGAAGAATGAGTTTCGTTCGATCAACCCGGCTTCGGCCCGAATCATCTTGGTAGAGAGCAGCGAGGAGATCCTCGATCGGTACCATCCCGATTTGTATCGCTATGCAAAACGAGCATTGCTCGAATTGGGGGCCGAAGTTTGTTGCAATGCCCGCGTGGAAGAAATCCATTCCGATCATGTGGTGATCAAGCAATCGGGGACGCTCAAAAGGATCGACACTCGCAATGTGATTTGGGCTGCGGGAGTGAAAGCATCGGGACTGGCAAAGAAAATGGCTGAAGCGATCGGTAATGAAGCGATCATCGATCGAGGGGGACGCATTGCCACGGATGGGATGTGCGCTGTGCTTGGAGCAAAGAATGTCTTTGCGGCGGGCGACATGGCTGCCTTTCCGCTCGAGGATGGCACGACCCTTCCAGGTGTCGCGCCGGTAGCCATGCAACAAGGGCATTACATCGGCAGTCGGATCGCCAAGCTCGTTGCGGGCGAAACACCCGACCAACCTTTTAAATATTGGGACAAAGGGAACATGGCGACCATCGGCCGATCACGCGCGGTTCTTGAGTCTGGGAAGTGGAGGATGACCGGCTGGTTCGCTTGGCTGGCTTGGCTCTTCATTCACATCCTCTATCTCGCCCGCTTTGAAAACCGAATGCTCGTCCTCTTTCAGTGGTTCTGGGGCTACATTACGCGCAATCGAACCGCGCGATTGATTACAGGATCGGAACAGGAATCAGAGCCATCTTCAAAGAGCGCGCCACTACTGGGCTGGCTGGCACTGGTTGGAGTAGCGTCGATGGCATCCGGAGGAATGGCTCAGGACGTCCAATCAATCCATCATCCACCTGCACCCACGATTGAAATTCATGAGAGCAAAGTCATCAGTTGGAAACCTCCCCTGTACCATGGATGGCCGACCTTAACGCAACGCAAAGATGGGGAATTGTTGCTCGCGTTCTCGGGCGGGCGCGAAGCCCACGTATGCCCGTTTGGGCGTCTGGAATGGATGCGATCCAAAGATGGGGGCAAGACGTGGGGCTGGCCACAAGTGTTGCTCGATAGCCCAATCGATGATCGAGATGCGGGTGTCGTCGAAACCGCGGCTGGGACGATCCTGGTTACGCACTTTACGTCCCTGGCGTTTGAACCCATCCTGGAACGCGCGGAGCGAATCCCTGTCGGTCAGCCAGGAGGATTCACAGAAGCCAAACTCATCGACGAATGGCGTGCTGCTCGCGATCGACTCAGCCCCGATCAACGGCAATCGGAGCTGGGGTGCTACATGATTCGTTCGACCGACGGTGGTACAACGTGGTCGGAACGGTACCGGGTTCCCGTCAACAGTCCCCACGGTCCGATAGTCACTCGTGATGGACGACTTCTCTACGCAGGCAAGTCCTTGTGGGAGGGAGGGAAACTCGGATTCTTCGAGTCCGTCGACGATGGCCGTACATGGAATCCATTGGCTGACCTCCCAACGCGACCAGGGGACGACGCATCCCTCTACCATGAATTGCATGCGGTTTCAGGATCGGATGGACTGCTGGTTTGTCATATTCGCAATGGCAACAAGAATCATCAAGGGGAAACATTGCAATCGGAATCCTGCGACGGTGGCCGGACGTGGTCACTTCCTCACGGTATCGATGTGTGGGGACTTCCCTCCCACCTGCTGCGACTAGCGGATGGGCGGTTGTTGATGACCTATGGGTATCGGCGGGCTCCGTATGGAATCCAAGCTAGGATCAGCGCCGATTCCGGTCAGACCTGGAGCGAACCCATCGTCTTGAGCGACGACGGGATTGGAGGTGATCTCGGTTATCCATCCACGATCGAACGGCTCGACGGCACTCTCGTGACCGTATGGTACGAAGTGTTGCAAGGCTCCCCTCTGGCACAATTGCGTCAAGCCCGTTGGAAAATGCTCTCTGACCCATCGAATCGCGTCGAATAGCGTCGTCCAATGGGAAGCTCCGAAAGAACGCTTCAGCGTCGAATGGTCACTTGTCCTGTTCGACATCCTGACGTGCCGCTGAATCTCGACGCGAAGTCGATTAGAATGGATTCGGCGATGCGCTTCCTTCCAAAAGCATTTTAAGGATGGTCTATGTTCCTCAAGTTCAAACAGTTGGCTCTGGCTGCTGCGATCTTCAGCAGTCCATTGGCTCTCGCCGACGACGACTTTATTCCTCGGATGCAGACCAAGCCGCCTGGACCGCCCCTAACACCTCAAGAAGCCTTATCGAAGATGGTGGTGCCCGAGGGGTTTCACGTCGAATTAGTCGCGAGTGAACCCGATTTGCAAAACCCGGTCGCGATGGCGTTTGACGATGCTGGTCGAATCTACGTCACCGAGAGCTTTGAATACCCGCGTCGTGAACCAGGACCCGGGCGAGATCGAATCAAGATCTTGGAAGATACCGATCATGATGGCAAGGTCGACAAAGTCAAAATCTTTGCCGAAGGATTGAACATCCCATCCGGAATCGCGGTCGGACATGGTGGGGTTTGGGTTGCCAACGCTCCGGATATTTTGTTTCTGGAAGACACCGATGGAGATGATGTTTCCGATCGAACGACTGTGGTTGCGACAGGCTTTGGACGAGATGACACGCATGAGCTTCCCAATGCGTTGACCTGGGGGCCTGACGGATATCTCTACGGTCTCAACGGCGTTTTCAATCGTTCGGTCGTCGAGCAACAGGGTGAGACATTTGATTTCACCTGCGCGATGTTTCGCATTCATCCTCGGACCCGAAAGTTCGAACTCTTTTGCGAAGGGACCAGCAATCCTTGGGGAATCGCATTCGATGAAGAAGGGAGCGCGTTCATCAGTGCATGCGTGATCGACCATCTATGGCATTTGACCGAAAGTGCCTATTACGTGCGCCAAGGGGGCCCCTATCCTCCGCATACATGGTCGGCTGACTCGATCGTACGGCACAAGCACCAAATGGCCGCCTATTGCGGCATCGAGTACTTCGATTCGGACGCTTATCCCGAAGCCTATCGCAAAAAGTTATACATGGGAAATATCCACGGGGGCTGCCTCAACGTCGATCGTATCGAGCGACGCGGCGCAACCTATCGAGGGACCGGTGAACCGGACTTTTTGACCGCCAACGATGTCTGGTTTATGCCAGTCGCTCAAAAGGTCGGACCCGATGGTTGCCTATACGTGCTGGATTGGTATGACCGTTATCATTGTTATCAGGACGCAAACGCAGACCCCGAAGGGATCGATCGCGGTCACGGCCGACTCTATCGAATCGTGTACAAGGAACGGCCCAAGGTCCGTTATCCGGACCTACGCAACCTGTCGGAGACGGAATTGATCCGTGCACTCGACGATGCCAATATCTTTGTGCGACAGCGGGCCCAGTTGATCTTGGCCGAACGAAATGTGGATGCGAACCCAAATGCACGCGAAGCATTGGAGAAGATCGTCTTGAGCGGCCCAGATCTCCCCTATCGATTGCGATCACTATGGACATTAACAAGCTCCGGAGTACCGCGCGCGTCGTTGTTGGCGGAACTTCTTCGTTCCAATTCACCTGAATTGCGAGCATGGGCAATACGCATCGTCGGAGATCAGCATCCAGATCATGCGGAATTGACCAAGCAAGCGCTGGAACTGGCTCAGGATTCGGACCTTCGGGTCCGTTTGCAAGTTGCGATTGCAGCACCCAAGATGGCGGGCAAAGCTGTCTCGGCCCGTCGCGTCGTTCAATCCGAACTCGACGTGTTGAGCGATAGTGCAGACGATCCGATTCTGCCGCGCGTCGTGTGGCAAAATCTGTTGCCATTCGCAGACGAGTACAAGGGAGAAGTCGAACGAGCAATCGAGGACGGGATGGCGAGGCCGAAGGACACGTTACGAGATATGGCCCCCCGCTTCAGCGAGAAATGGGTAGCAGGTATTCCGCGAGCGCTTTCAGAAAAACAAGACCGAGAGACAGCACAATCGATCTTGCGATTGGCGGCCAATTTATCCAAAGCATATCCAGATATCTCCGCCGGTATCGTGCAGCCCTTGGCAACCCGCGTTCGGAACCGAGAGTTGGATTTAAATGCGATCCAGCCGATCTATGCTGAATTCTTGAAATCGTTGCCTGCAAGTCAACGGGACGAGAAACAGCCCAAGTCGCGATGGGACCAAGAAGTTTTGGTGGCAAGGTTGGTTCTAGGAGACAAAGCTGCCTTCAGCATCGCCCAGTCCATGATCCAGGACCGTCTATTGGATGCCGGGATGCGTGGCAAATTGTTGCGATTCGCAGCAATGCACCCGAATTCCGTGGCCTCCGAAACGTTGACCGAGGTGTTGAAGGATTTAACCAACAACGTACCAATGGATAACGCGTTTCGTGATGTAGCTCTCGACCTGGGAATTGCTTCGGCCACGAACGATGACATTCAACGTTTAAAGGCTGCGTTACCCAAACTGAAAATAGAATTCCAAGCCTCCATCGCTGAGCGCATGTGCCAACGTGAACCATCGGCTTCGGCACTCTTAGGATTGGTCGCGGATGGTACGTTGCGCAAGGAACTGCTCAGTCCCAACCGAGTCAGGTTGTTGGCCGCCACGGGTTCAGCGGATGCCAAGTCTTTGGTGACGAAGATCTGGGGAACGGTTAACGCGGAGAGTTCACGGGAACGCGAAGAAGTCATTCGACGTGTGGCCGATGAACTTCGATGGGACGCTCGCGGAAGCGCGGAGCGGGGTTGGCTGGTGTACGATCGAATCTGCGGTCAGTGCCACCTGATGCACGGTCGCGGAGTCGAAGTGGGGCCGAATATCACCGCCAATGGTCGGGGCTCGCATGAGCAGCTTCTAGTGAGTGTGTTCAATCCGAGTCTGGTGATCGGCGAAGCTTACCGCAGCGTGACGATTCGCACCGACGATGGAACCGTGATCACAGGGCTGTTGGTCTCCCGCGAGGACGACAAAACAGTGGTCAAGATTCAGGGGGGCAAAGAAGTCACCGTTCCAGCTGCAGAGATTGAAGTATTTCAGCAGGACAAGAAATCGCTCATGCCAGAAGGGATTGAGAACCAACTCAATGAGCAGGAGTTGGCCGATCTTTTTGCGTTGTTGACACTCGAGAAAGCCCCAGGTTCACCTGATAACGCAACCATCCAAGGGACCCCTCAATACCTCCATCAACCAAAGAAGTAGTCTTGTTGATTGAATGGAGCGATGGAAACCTGAACGTGGGGACGACGTGTGAACCTCGACGAGTAGGGACGATCAGTAATTCAGATACCCGAGATGCAATTCGGCGTGTCTGAGGTTCAATCGGATTCGATCCTCGTGGGATAACGCTCCAAAAGCAGGGCTGTCAAATTTCGTTTCCTCGGCGCTCGACAATCTTGCCAGTGCGGCCAAAAAACGATCGCCAGCGGCTTGTGTCGGCATGTCGTCCATGCCTGTTGTTCCGTTTTGGATCCCTGGAATACGCATGCCGCGAGGCATTCCCCTGTCTAGCATTTTCTTGAGTCCCAGCCTCAAGATCCAACGAACAAAGAACGGTGGCGACTTGAGGGGATAGCCTGTGTAGGCATACTCGATCCATGCAGACAGATGCGACAAGATTTGTCCTGCAGTCCAATTCCCGGTCGCATGAAGTCTGCCCTCGCGTTCGGCTCGAACGATGCGTTGCACTTCTTCCACGCAGTCATCGATCGATTGGAATCGGAGTTTGCGGTATTCCGAGAGTGTCCTGCTATTCATGCGATGAGACCTCAGAGTAAGGGTTGCATGTAGATTGGTTCCGACAGCGATTGGTCCTGACGGCATTGCCATAAGGCTGGACTGCATGAAGCAGGACCTATCTTGGATCAATTTATCAAATTAGAAACCCTGTAGAAGTAGACGCTGTGGAACCTTGATATAGCCACTGGCCGGATCAGGGCTAGCAGTCAGTCTTCGGCTGGACTTCCATCTTCGCACATTTTCACAATCTTCGGATCGAATCGAGCAAGTACTTCGACCAAATCGGATTGTGCGTTCATGACTCGATGGATGTCCTTGTACACGCCTGGAGCTTCGTCTGCGCCCGCCGACAGCACGCGAATACCTTTGGTAGCAAGATCGTTGCGAACCGCGTTCCATCGATATTGGTTCCGGGCTGCAGTCCGACTCATGCATCGCCCAGCGCCGTGCGAAGCCGACAACAAGCTCCCTTCATGCCCTTTGCCACAAACGACGAATCCTGGAGTTGCCATGGATCCTGGGATGACACCCAGCACCCCCTTGCCTGCCGGAGTCGCACCTTTGCGGTGGACGATGACTTCGCGCCCTCCATGGATTTCCTTCCAAGCAAAGTTGTGGTGATTCTCTACTCCCGCAATGATCCGTGCGCCTAGCAATTTGTTGACCAAACGATGGATGACATCATGATTGGCCGCCGCGTAATCTCCCATCAAGTTCATGGCGGCCCAATACTCTTGTCCGGCTTCGCTATCCATCTCCAACCACGCCAGATATCCAAAGAGGTTTTGATATTTACGTGGAAGTCGTGCGCGCGCGATACTGCTATATGTCGAGCACACCGCAGCGCCGGTTCCTCGACTACCGCTGTGGCTGAGCAACGCCGTGTAGCGTCCTGCGTTCAACCCCAACTCTGGCGAGTTCTTGGTTAAAGTCAGCGTGCCCCATTCCACGAAGTGATTCCCCGAACCGCTGGTCCCTAGTTGCTTGCGAGCCACATCTTTTTTTTCTCGGGTGCAGCGGGACACGTTCCAATCCTGATCCATGACAGGATGATCGTGAGGCGTCTCATGCCTGGCACCCACTCCGAATCGGGTCCCCCGTTCGATGGCATTCTCGAATCGATGGGACTGCGATTCCAGTTCCTCGGGCGCTAGATCGATCACAGACAACTTCATGCGACAGGCGATATCGACACCGACTGCGTAAGGGATAACCGCATTTTCCGTTGCCAGCACCCCTCCGATCGGCAGTCCATATCCCACATGCGCGTCTGGCATCATCGCGGCACCTACTGCCATGGGCAGTCGGCATGCGAGTGCCATCTGTGCATGAGCGCCTGCGTCGATGTCTTCACCCCACGTTGGATACTCGATTTGCCGCAGAGGAGAGGAATCGTTCGATTGACGAGAGGCGACGATTTCATTAGCCAGCCCGGACCAATTCGGGTCCTCGACATACAATGCGGGATCTGTAACCAACGCTTGCAGCGAAGATTTGACATCTTTTCCTCGAAACCCTTGTTGGCCGACCAGCGTTTGGATGGTTTGGATGGCGGTAGGGATGCAATCGAGAGGCATCCCCAGTTTTTCTAGTTGGCGTGCATTCATGGCAGTACGAATCGTCGTTCGAAGTTTTCAAAATACAACGGCGAAGGGTTGAGTCGACCACATCCTCGGGTCATCCACAGATCGCTCGATGATGGCATACCCATTGCGAGCGGGTTTAGAAGATCGGAATCAGTCTTGTGGCTTTTGAAGTTGCGCTTTTCTCGCTCTTTCACGTGCTCGTGCTCAATCCGCCTAGGCGGATGGTGCTCGTGCTCGTGATCGAACGGATTTCTCCGAGCACGATGACGAGCAGGAGCACGAATGAACTGGGAAATACATCGATTGGGGCTCCGAGAGGCTCAAAATGCGCAACTTCAAAACTTTTGCCTGCACTCTTGTCTTACCGATGGACAAAGGACATCCGATTCAGGTTCGCGGCTACCCCTATCGATCCATCATCACATCCTGTCTTTCTCGCCTAGGCTTATGGCCAGTGGGACAGTGCTTCCAGCCCGTGGGACAGTGCTTCCAGCCTGTCATGTACAGGCACAGCCGACAAACGTCCCTAATTTTCCTGGACAATCTCATCGTCCCCTGCCTCTGAGGGGGTTACTACCAAAAAAGCCTAGAGACATGCCGCAGGATAGTTGCAAAGACTCCTGTCATGCCAAGATATCATGCAGGACGTTACCATGAACATCGGTCAGTCGCCGTTCAATGCCACTGTGATAAAACGACAATCGTTGATGATCCAACCCGAGCAAGTGCAGTATCGTTGCATGCAGATCATAGATGGTCGTGACTTGTTCGACCGCTTTGTACCCAAAGGGATCGGTTGCGCCGTAACTGAATCCTCGTTTCACGCCAGCACCCGTTAGCCAGACCGTGAAGCCTGCAGGATTATGGTCCCGTCCGGACGCTCCTTTCTGAAATGTCGGCATCCGCCCGAACTCGGTCACGAAGGCCACCAACGTATCCTCCAGCAGTCCGCGACGCTTCAAATCGGTCAGCAGTCCTGCTACGGGTTGATCCAGCACTGGACCATGAATGGCATACTGCTGCTCGATCACCTTATGTCCGTCCCAATTGCCGACTCCTTCTCCCATGGCATAGGATCCGTTGAACAACTGGATGAACCGAACCCCTCGCTCGAGCAATCTTCGAGCTAAAATGCAGTTCTTTGCAAATCGAGCCTTGTTCGTGTTCGCCGAGTCATCCGCACCATACAGTGCCAGGGTCTCCGGTGTTTCTTCGGAGAAGTCGTTAAGACGCATCGCTGCTAACTGCATCTTCGCTGCCAGTTCGTAGCTCGCGATGCGGGCTGCCAAAGCTTCGTCTTCAGGTCGCGATGTGGCTTGGATCCGATTCAATCGATCGATATAGGTGCGGGTCGCCTGGTCTTTTGCGATTGGAATATCGGCCGGTGGCAATAAGTTGGGAATGGGGCGATCCGAGTTGAGCGGGGTCCCTTGAAATGCAGCGGGTAGAAAACCGCTCGACCATTGCCTAGCTCCGATCTGTGGAACGCCGCGAGGATCTGGGATCGCGACGAAGGCTGGCAAGTCCTGACAATCCGAACCGAGAGCGTAACTAATCCATGCACCCATACTGGGAAAGCCGTCCAGCGTGTATCCGGTGGCCATCTGACTTTCGGCTGGACCGTGTGTGTTCGATTTGGCCGTCATGGAGTGGATGAAGCAAAGATCATCCGCTAAGGCACCCAAATGTGGCAACAACTCGCTGGTCATCTTGCCCGATTCTCCCCGAGGCAGAAACTTCCAGCGCGGCTCGATCAAGTTCCCTTGCTCCCCCTGGAATGTGATCAACCCCGAGCTTTCTGGCATCGGAGTATCGTGATATCGAATCAACTCCGGCTTGTAATCAAATGTATCGATGTGTGAAATGGCACCCGAGACAAAGATGACCAGCACCCGTTTGGCACGGGCCGCGAAATGGGGAGTTCGTGGCGCGTACGGGTTTGCCGAATCGATCATGGGCCGAATCGGAGGCTCCGATCCCATGGCCATGCCCGCTCCTCCCGGCACGTCTCCTCCCAGCAACGATGCTAATGCCATTGCCCCTAGACCGCTCACTCCCTGACGAAGGAACGAACGCCGTTCGAGAAAGAGGGAGCTGGCTGTGACGGGGGCCAGAAAATCAATCTGGTTATGACGCGACTTCATGGGGTTACCGTCAAGAGAATGGGTTTCCAGATCAATAGACCGTAATGAACTCATAGGAATTGAAGATTGCGCGGCAGAAAGCATCAAGCCCATGCTCTCGAATCAATGATACGCTGATCTCGAGTTCCTCCGCGCTCGCTTCCCTTGCAAATGCTGCGTGAAAAGCACCTTGGGCTTGAACCTGCAAATCCTCTCCAACCTCGCGCAGCAATCGTTTTGCAAACAGGCGCGACTGATCGACCACAAACCGACTATTGAGAAGGTTCAACGCTTGAAGCGGAGTGGTACTCATGTTTCGGCGCGGCTGGATTTGCCCAGCATCCGGACAATCAAACGCACCGAACAATTGATCGAGTTCTGCACGAGGTTTGCGCTGATAAATCATTCGACGAAAGTCATCTGCAACGAATTCCGTTTTGGTCTCAAACACACGAACATAGTTTTCGTTGGCTACAAAGAGATCAAAGCCCGGGCCTCCCATCCGCGCATTCAGTTGATCGCTCATCGCGAGAATCGTATCGCGAAGTGGTTCGGCCTCTAACCTCCGTGCAGGAAAATGCCATAACCAACGGTTTGCGGAATCCCGTTCCATGCCGAGTCGATGCGAGTCGGCGGAACGGGGAGTCGATGATTGACGGTACGTTTTCGAGTTGCAGATCAGGCGATGAATCGACTTGAGACTCCATCGTTGTTCGACAAGCTTGACCGCAAGAAAATCGAGCAATTCGGGATGCGAAGGTCGCCCGCCACCTGCCCCGAAGTCGCTGGGAGTATCCACGATGCCGCAACCGAAATGGTAATGCCACAACCGATTGACCATCACTCGGGCTGTCAAAGGATTGTCATCGGATGCAATCCAATGGGCGAGGGCCTGTCGGCGATCCGAGTCACCCGTGCTTGACGGCAACACAAACCCGCCAAGAGATTCAATGCTTCCAGGTTCGACCGCTTCGCGAGGCTGCGTGGGATCACCGCGCTGAAGTCGGAAAATTTCCTCCGGCGTTCCCAATACCCCGATATATGCTTTGGGGACGTCCATGGTCGACGATAACTGTGCTTGTAATTCCTTCCTTTGCCGCCGCATCGATCGAATCGAATCGGAAATCTCCGGATTCACTCCAGAACCATCCTCGGGAATGGTCGCAGGGTCGGTACCAAAATTGGCTCGGTCCAAATGGTTGGCGACCAGCGTCCATTTTTCTCCATCCAACGACACGCTGATGGCATACTCGGTCGCTACCCGGTCCGAATAGCGCGGTGCTGGGGTTCGGTCGCGACTCCAAACCACTCGCTGCACCCGAGTCGGCACTCCCAGATCGAAATCTAGTCGCCCCCGACCTGGAGAATCAGAAATCCATGATTTCTCGTTCCCATAGTTCCCATCGTTCGCATGTTCGAGTCGATGGAACGGGTTGTTTGCGTAGTCACCACTGGATTTCACGCTGGACTTTCTGGCAACGTTAGCCCCTTCTACTTCGAAGATCTCCAGCTCGTCGATGCAAGGTTCCGCGCCGCTGGTTGCAAAGATCTCAAAACGAACATACCTAGCCAGGACCGGTTCGAACCGATCGGAGTTCTCTCGGTGGGTAACTGGACTTCGAATCGCAACGCTTCGAGTGGCTTCTCCATCGGCGGTGGTTTGGGCAGTGCCGATAGGGACTTGTGAAGCGAGCGGTTCAAGTTCCCTTAGTTGTTGATCGATGGCATCGATCTTGGCTCCGAGGGTATGGGCCAGCGTTTCTCGCTCTGAGTCATTCGTCGGCTGGATGGCCCGTTCCCCATGCTGCACGCCAGACAGGCATGCTTTCATCCGGTAGTAATCGATTTGAGTGATCGGATCGAATTTATGCGAGTGGCACCGAGCACAACCAACGGTCAAACCGAGGAACGCGGAACCGGTCACGCTGACCATGTCGTGCAGTTCATCGGCGCGTTGATTGGCGGTCAAAACTGGATCCGGAGACTTGACTCGGTCCCAAGGCCCTCCGACGAGAAAACCCGTGGCGCGATCGTCGCCACTCGTGTTCCCGGCGATCTGCTGCAGGATGAATTGATTGTAGGGAAGATCCCGATTGAAAGCCTCGATGCAGTAGTCGCGATAGTGCCACGCGGTGGGGCGAGGATGATTCATTTCAAAACCATCACTTTCGGCAAATCGAACCACGTCCAGCCAATGCCGCGCCCACCGTTCTCCATAATGAGGCGAAGCCAATAGCTCATCGACTAGTCCTGAGACTGCCCTATCCGGATCGACTTCGTATTCTTGAACAAAGTGTTGCACCCGAGCATAGCCTGGAGGTAAACCGATCAGGTCAAAAGATAGCCGACGTATCAATTGCTGAGCCGCAGCCTCGGGGCTTCGCTGCAGCTCGGCTGCCGCAAGCGTTGCATCGATAAAGGCATCGATATCCCCGTGCGAGGACTGAGAGGGAAGAGGCCGAAAACTCCATGGCTGCGATTCCACTGCAACATCTTGGGGCGCGTTGCCCCATTCGGCACCCGCGTCGATCCAGTCGCGGAGTATCGCGATTTCCCGGTCCTTCAGTCGACGACGTCCTTCCTCATTCGGAGGCATCGCATGATCATGATCCGCATTTCGGACATATTCAAAGAGAGGGCTGGCGGCCGCATCCCCAGGGGTCAACGCCGGTTCGCCAAAGTCACCGCCGCGCAATAGGGAATCGCGTCGATCGAGTCTCAGGCCACTGACTTGTTTGGCTGGACCATGGCATCCCCAACAATGCTCCTCGAAGATTGGACGGACATCTCGATCAAAATCGATCGGATCCTGTGCCATCAATCGTGGCATGACGATCCATCCGACAACCGCGAGTATCGATCCGAAGAGGAGTCTCTGCGCACCATGGACCAGGGGACTTAACACGTGGCTTGCGCGGCGAGAAGGAATTAAAGTTCGCATGGGACCGGGGGGGGAGCGAGATCATTCCGGCAGCGGCAGGAGTTGGCGGGACGAAGGTGACGACTCAGTATACCTTGCTTTTACTCCGATTCCTATCGATCGGCCTTTCCTCTACCATGTTGCTAGGGTGGAATGATGTTTTCTACGTTTTCATTTCGCCGGCGCGGCGAACTCATTCTCCCCCCGTAAACTTTGTAGTCGCAGACGTAGGTTTCTCGCATGCATCTAACCGCACTAACTGGCCATGGTGATCCGATCGCGTGGGTTCATCGGAGTGGGCTTTTTCGGGGTTACTTATCGACTGCTATGGGGCGCCCAATCATTGCGATCGCATGGATTTTGCTGCTGTGTGCATCCGCTGATATGTCATCCTCGAGTGCCGCAAGGGCAATCGAGATTGTCGGTATCACTGTTACACCGCATCAGTTTTCACCGAACATGCAATGGCGGCGTCCACCCAATCCGGAGTTGTCGGCCCGCGTTGAGGTCTTTCTGAAGAACGAGACCGATCAACCGCAATCGATCGAACCCAGATTCTTGTTGGATGGCAAGAGTCCTGAAGACTTGATACGGAATGGGGAATGGGCTTGGCATGACACGTCCGCCGCGGATGGGATCACGCTCCCACCGGGAGCACTGCATGTGATGCGATGGAATGGGATCAGCGGCGCTTGGGGTGTCGAAACCTCGCATACTTGGTCTGCATCGATCGCATCTCCCGAATCCAACCCAGCACCTTCCCCTCAGGATTTTCCGATCGATCTTGCGAATCCTTCTAGCTGGATTCAGTCGGTTACGTTTCACCGTCGCGAAGGGGAGCTTTACCCAACAAGGATGCTGGCGACCGTTCGCAATGTTTCCAGTCGGTCATTGCGATTCCGATCCTGCCGATTGTGGTTGCCCGAATCGAACGAACCATCCGATACTCTGTACCCGCAGCCTCCCCGGACGCAGCTAAACTCCTACTCCGAAGACAACCTCATTCGATCGGATGATTGGGGGACAATCGAATTGGAGTTCGATCCCCTTCCGCTATCGGCGTCCGCAATTGAAATCGAACTTGAGAACACCGTGGATGGCAGTACTGTGCGACTTTGGAGTTCGATGAAGATTCGTCCAGCCTCCTTTGATATCAGCGGTGGATGGGTCGCCGGGTTGGAAAAGGGAAAGCAACCCCTGACCGATGAGCGGTATTGGAAGACATTGGCCCGCATGCACATCAACACGGGGCAAATCGAGGAAGTGGCGGGTTATACCGATTCCGCAGAGATCTATCAGCGGTTTCCTCTCAAGCGATTCAATCGCATGGCTGATCGCAGCCGCTTCGATCAAGATTCGATGCTGCCGCAAATTCACGCCGTCGAGTTCCTAGGAGAACCTCAGTACGGAGGAGGCCGACCGGTACCGCCACAAGAAGTCTTTGAACAACTCGTACCCTATCGGAACTGGCGGATTCCGACGAGCGTTACATTGAGTGAGGAACGGACATGGCGCTACTATGCGGGTCTTTCGGACTATCCTCATTTCGATGCCTACCGGGTGATTGCTCCGGCCGCAGATGCTTGGTCGAAGTACGACCGCTGGGGTGGTGCTTCGATCCGATGGGGCGCTCCGTTAGAGACGATCGGAGATATGACCCGGTCGCTGCGAGAACAAAGTCGTCCCGTCACGATTGCCTATTGGTCCCAAGGTGCACACGATGGCTGGGGAGGGGTCTTGAGCCCGCGTCGTGGTTCCCCTACACCCGATGAATTGCGCAGCCAAGCATGGCATGGATTGGGGAACGGGATCGCATCGCTCTATTGGTTTAACTTGAGCGTCAAATCGCTCGTCAAGTTTCCAGATCTCATCGACCCAATTGCGCGGGTGGGGCGAGAGATCCAGTTATTGCGACCGATGCTTGAGGAAGGGACTAGTTATCGGTACAAGCGTGCCATGGCCGGGACGCAGCCTGATTGGGACCAAACCAGTTTGGTCACGCGCGATGCAGCGTTGTTGGTAGTCCACGATTTGGAATACAGCATCGACGAACGCACACGCACGTTTCGATTTGCTCCGCGCCTTGGAACACTCTCCTGGGATCTCCCCCATTGGCTTTCCGATGCATCGATCTGCTTTCGGATCGACTCGGATGGTACCCATGATGTGGTTCACGAATTTCAACAAGGAGCGGTTCAAATTCAGGACACGGTCCAAGTGGTCGGTATCTATATCGTCACGAACAATCCGGGGGTACGAGCGGCTCTCGATGCGCACAACCAACACTTGAAGCAGGAGGAAATTTCGCTGGGATTCGATCCTGTCCATCGTGCGGATGATGCAAAGGCACTCAGGTCGATGGTCGAATAAGGCGCTCGATAGTCGATGAATCCCGGCCCCCGGTGTCTTGACGGGGCAAACAATCCGCTTAGTCTATGCAGATACGCGCAGGGTGACTGTCGGCGAATCATCGCCGCTCAGACAACAGGGAACACCGGTGAAAAACCGGGACGGACCAGCCGCTGTGAGTTGCCAGCAAGTCGAATAGGGGGTTGAATACCCCTGGATGGCTTGCGACTCCATCCACTTCTTACGAAGTACCATTGGATCCAATAGCGATCCGAGAAGGTGAATGGATGGGAGTGGCGACGAGTCAGAAGACCTACCTTGCGAAATGGTGGCGTGCGCTTTCTGGGATTGAAGCGACCACTGTGAATCGGCGATCCACCTCGAACGATCGCGCGATCAATGGGCATGAGCGGCGCTTCCTTCAAGTCGACGCTCCACACAAGCATGATGCGTCCTGTGTGCGGCGATTTTTCGCCGGGTCGTGGTATTGGCTGGAGGATGAAACTCGGAGTGCATGATCATGCTGCGCGCATGGATAGCCTGTTTTTTGATCGCCTGTTTGGGCCTTTCGGCGTCAGGCGATATCGTTGGATTCGAAGCCTTGTCGCAATATTCCCAGGGCTCTGGTGGCAAGTACTACAATGGGGACTTGGGGGATAACACCCCCAACACGCAAGGATGGACCAGCGAGGGAGTCCATTTTTCGAATCGGTTTACCAATAAGGATGATTGGTCTGGTTTCGCCTATTCCAGGGAAACCAACGGCACCACGGGTGGGTATGAAAACCAATACGCTGCCCGCCCAAGTAGCGGTAGCCAGAACAGTTCCCAGTATGCAGTTGTTTTCAATAGCCTTTCTGGCGATGCGATTGTTACTTTTGGCGCGGCGGTCCAAGTGCAATCGGTCGATATCTCGAACACCGCCTATGCGTATTACTCCATGCTCAATGGAGATCAGTTTGCCAAGAAGTTCGGGGGGGACACCGGGAATGATCCCGACTTCCTGAAGCTCAGCATTCTCGGATATCGCGATGGAAATGCGGTTGGTTCCGTGAACTTCTACTTGGCGGACTATCGTTTCGACGACAACGCGAAGGACTATATTGTCAGCGACTGGAAAACAGTCGGATTGACATCGCTCGGCGCCATCGACTCGTTGCAGTTCGCGATGGAGTCAAGTGACAATAGTCCGTTCGGAATGAACACGCCGTCGTATTTCGCGATGGATCAGATTGCGTTCTCTTCCGTTCCTGAACCTGGGACCGTGGCGCTACTATTATCCCTCGGCCCATTGCTCCTGGCGAAGAAATGGCGTCAACGGCGATCAAAAGCTACGAGCAAATAGGTTTGTTCATTGATTGATCATGGAATGCGTTAGCAAGGAAACATAGCCCATTGCTGACGCTGGGGGTCATGAAGCAACAAGTCATCAAGGTAACGGCAAATTTCCGAGGTCCTTTAGCAGCCGTCGTGATTAGTTGGCTGCCGATGCAGCGATCGCTTCCGCGATTGATTTCTTGCCGAGAGGTCGCTTGTCATCGAAAGGACCATCGGCGCTTCCTGTCGGCCACGTGGCCGGGTCGGCGAACTGACCATCATCCCCCAATTGTTGTTGCAATCTCTCCAATTCCTTGCGGAGGTCGGCAAAGAGTTTTTGGTTCTCAGGTAACTGGGCGACGCTAGGATCGAAGAGCAAATTGTTCTGTTCGTTTGGATCCTTTTGGAGATCGAACAATTCGTAAACATCCTTGCGCCAATAGTGGATCAATTTGTGCGTAGCGGTCCTGACTCCGTAGTGGGCTCGGGTGTTGTGATGGCCTGGGTCATGGTAGTACCGATAGTAAACCGACGAGCGCCAATTGGACGGGGCATCCCCTCGCAACCAGGGAACAAGGCTTTTGCCTTGCATTGAGTCTGGAATAGGCAATTGGGCCACCTCGAGAAATGTCGGTGCTAAATCGACATTCGCAACCAGAGCATCGGGAGTTCGACCAGCCTGCACGCCCGGCCCTCGAGCGATCAAAGGCGTCTTCATTCCTGGTTCGTACATGAATCGCTTGTCATAAAGCCCCAAGTCTCCGAGATACCATCCATTGTCCGCGGTATAGATAACCAGCGTGTTCGAAGCCAGATCGTTTCGATCCAGGTAGTTGAGAATCTGTCCGACGCTATCGTCGACCCCTTGAACGCAGGCCAGGTAGTCCTGCATGTAACGCTGATATTTCCAGCGGACTAAATCATTTCCTTCCAACGTCTTCCCATCGATGAGGACACGGTTCGGCGACGTGTTCAGCCATGTGTTTCGCTCTTCACCCTTCAACTCTGCAGGTGGTGCCAGCTTGAGATCGCGACGGGTCAAATCGCGAGAGATAGTCTGCTGATTTTCGGGTAGCGCTGCGGGTCGTGTCGCATAGTCATCCCAAAGCGTTTCGGGTTCCGGGAATACTTTGTTTTTGAAGGCTTCCAAATTTCTCGAATCGGGTTCCCAGCCACGATGGGGTGCTTTGTGATGCAACATCAAGAAGAACGGACGATCTTTAGGTCGAGTTTCCAGAAACTCGATGCCGAGCTGCGTGGTTACTTCGGTGCAGTGACCTGTTAAGGTGAGTTTGTGATCCGGGACGAGAAACACCGGATCCCAGTAGGATCCTTGGCCTGGCAAAATCACCCATCGATCGAAGCCGGTGGGATCCGATCCCAAGTGCCATTTTCCGATCATTCCCGTGTGGTAACCCGCCGATTGCAGACGTTTGGCCACGTGATCGCGCTGGCCATCGAATCGATTGAAGACAGGGACGCCGTTGAGGTGTGAGTATTGCCCGGTTAACAGAGTAGCCCGACTGGGTGTACAAATCGAATTGGTGACGAAGGAGTTGAGAAATCGAGTCCCTTCCCGGGCGAGACGATCCAAGTGAGGTGTTTCATTGACTCGCGAACCGTAGGCGGAAATGGCATGCCGCGCATGATCGTCGGAAAAGATAAAGAGAATATTGGGGCGATCCTCCGCGACAGCAGACAAAGATAAGGTCAGAAAGCTAAGCCATAGCCAAAATCTAGATGCGAGGGTGTTGCTCATGCTACTCGAGTTCGTGATCAGCGAAGCGGTGCTCATGGTCGATCGGGAACCCGTTCATTGTAGCACCATTCCGAGCGATCGAATCCCTTCGCCCCGTGAGGGGAGAACGTCCAGGATTGAGGAGATTGACCATCGGGGACTTGGATCGCCGGAGGTACCGCCGTCGAGCATGAGGCAAAACGGGAGGAAGTGAAACTATCCGATCAGAGGCGGGGCTTTCGGTTTGTCGGTCGTCACGGGAGGGTGGACAACATTCGGGCTTTTCCACGCTTCGTCGGATGTCGTGGGTTTTGCGTGATTCAACAATTTGCCTATCGCCTTCACGACGCCCCGATCGCAGGCTTCGCAGCGGCTGGGAGGTTTGCTGATCACCGCATTGCAGTAGGGGCAATGAAATGCAACGCCAGGGCGACCTGCGGCTTGCCACAACCCATTCACTTGGCAAGCAAGAATCCATGGAGAATCGTCTTTGCGAACCTCCGTCCCGGGCTGGATATCACCCTCGCGTACCAGTTCCAGGAGCATTGCCCCACTGACTGGGCCAAGCTCTTTGCAGTGGGCATTTCGATAGAACCATTCGGCCATGGGAACCTCCAAGTGCTTCCTCAGCATCCAACTTGGAAAATGGGACTTGCAGAGATGGACGAGAAATGTCGGGAAAAGATTCCCTCGTCTGGTTATAACAAGAGTAGGAATCCCTTTCAATTTTTTGGGGAGCGATTCGTCGTGGCTGATCGCTTTCTACTCGGAAAGATGGAAGCCGCCGTCGAACTGGCATGCTGATCCATTCGTAACTTGAGGCATTAGCGAGGGACCGTTTTCCCTTGCAATCGCTTCGGGTCGAGATTTTACCGCTGCTTTGGTCGATTCCCACTAAATCAAAAAATCCGGCTCACTGCTGACAGACACTTGAGACAACCCACCCTAAATCGATTCGGATCCTCTGTAGATAGAGTCATTGCATTCAAGGAAATGATGATTTTTGAGTCACGCCATCGACCGACGTCAAACCGCTTCGCTCTCAAAGGTTTCTTGTCGGAGATCCGAGGAATTCGCGTGGAAAAGCGAGCCCAAAACGGTCGACAACCATCGTGTGGATCGTGCGGCCAGGACGACCTGCCATGCCACATTCCTGTTTTTCATGCTAGCAAAGCAATCAAAACCATCGTGTTGTTAGGGGAAGCCTGAGGGTCATGGAGCTATTGAGCTGGATACCACGATTCCTAGCAAGTTTGGTTCGGCCCTTGGTCGAGCTGTGCGTCTGGGCGTTTCATGGGATAGCAGGATTGCAAACCTGGGACGCGGATGGGGAGGTCGACCGTCCATGGTGGCTAACGATTGTCTTATTCCCTTGGCTCGTAGTTCGGTCCGCATGGCAGATTGTCAGTTATTTTTTCTCAGGATTGTTCAGCGCGGAAGCGGCCGAGAACCAAGAGCGTCGGCTGCGGTTTGTTTGTGGACTCCCTTTTCTCATCGTGTTGGCGGCGGCGCTGATGACGGTCGCACTCCATGTATCCACTCAAAGTAGCGTGCAGGTTCGGTATTCGCGGGGAATGGACCAAGCCGAATCAGGGGGTGACATTGGATTGGCCCACCGGTACAGCGAGCGAGTGATGGCGGTCGCGCAGAGGCGAGATCCGGCCGCTTTATACACCGTCTCCAAACTGCTCGAACGAACCGATGGCATCGAGCGAGCGAACGCCATCGTGGATTTGTTGGCTCCTATTGATGCCAAAGGTTACGCGCTAGCGCATCGTCAACGCGCCTTGGAAGCGTTTCGCGTTTTAGAAAGCAGCATCGATCCCGTCCTCCTCGATCAACTCTTTTGGCATCTCAGCCATGCGGATGGGGACGACAACGAGCAAATGTTGATGATCTGGGTCGAATACTATTTGTATTTCGGAGATCTCCTGCTTGCGAGCCAGAAACTCGAACTCCTCGCCGCAAAAGACCCAAAGCATTGGTTCGCCGTCGCTGAGTTGTCGATCGCACGCGAGGATGTGGACCACACCATCTACGCTCTCACTCAGGCGGCAGAAGCCTACTCGGGACAGCTTGCGCAAAATCCGATGTCCAAAGAAGTGCGGTGGCTCTATGCCGCGGCAATGGCCAAACTTGGGAAGATCGAACCTTCGCTCGATACGATGCAGTTTGGTTGGCAATTATCCAACGACCAGGACTTCGCGAAAGGGATATCCCAATTGATGATCCTGCAGTTCGATCGAGGGTTTCGCAAGACGCCAATAGACCTCGCTGCGATGTGGAAGCATCTCCAAAATGCCCTGCGTTGGGACTTCGAAAACATCGATATTTACGATCGGATGGTTCAATTGCATCAAGGGACATCCGACAATGCCCTGAAGTCCGATATCTTGAGCGCGTTGCATCGGATCACTCGAGAGCATCCCGACTTTTACAAACCCTATTTCTCACTCTCCGCGCTAGAACTTCAAGCCGACCGATTGGAGAGTGCCTCGCGCCTTTTGAACCGAGCCATCGAACTGCGTCCCGATTCCCATGCGGCACTGAACAACCTTGCGTGGCTCCTGCTGCAGCGTTCGGACCGCGAGCAAAATCCGGAACTTTTGTCCGATGCCGCGCGATTCTCACAACGCTCGGTGGAACTCCTACCCGAATCGGGTTCCTATCGCGACACTTTGGGAACGATTCTGCTGCGTCAAGGAAAAATTCAGGAAGGGATTACGGAACTCGAACTGGCATTGGCCAATGTTTTGAATCCTCTCCCCGTTCATGAAAAACTGGGTTGGGCATACCGACAATTGGGCAAGCTTGAGATTGCGGAAAGCCATGAACGCATCTCCGTCCAGCAGCGACCCAGAACGACGCTAAAATAGGGATCGACGAAAACGATTTTCTGCGAACGAGAGCCCCCATTTCATCCAATGAAGTTCGCTTTCCGCCCTGCAGCACGCAATGGAGAATGAACCCATGCCTTCGGTACTGGCTATCTTTGCCCATCCTGATGACATTGAGTTTGTCGCTGCAGGCACGCTCCTTCGATTAAAGGATGCAGGTTGGGAGACACACACGATGAACGTTGCCAACGGATGCTGTGGATCGGTTACGACCGACCGCGAAGAGACTGCTTGCATCCGTCTCGACGAAAGCCGAAGATCGGCCGCGCGATTGGGTGCTCGGCATTTCGATCCCATCTGCAACGATTTGGAGGTCGACTACAACCCAAGGAACTTGGCCAAGATCGCTGCCATTGTTCGGATTGCGAAACCGACCATCGTACTCACCCATGCTCCTTTGGATTACATGGAAGACCACATGCAAACCTGCAGGTTGGCGGTCACAGCCGCGTTTTCGCGAGCGGTGCCCAATTATGCGACGGACCCCGATACGCCCGTATGGGAGGGAGACGTGGCAATCTATCATGCACAGCCCCATGGCAATCGAACCCCGCTCGGCGAATGGGTCACGCCATCGCTTGTTGTTCCGATCGATGAGGTGATCGAACGCAAGCTCGCGATGCTTTCAGAGCATCAATCCCAACAGGCTTGGTTGCAATCGTCCCAAGGAATGAATTCCTATTGCCAAACCATGCTCGATTTGGGCTGCGAAGTGGCGCACAGCACTGGCTGCAGCGCTCGCTACGCGGAAGGATGGCGGCCTCATTTGCATCTCGGCTTTTCCGCAAAACCATTCGATCCCTTGCGTCAAGCACTTCTGACATGACGGAGGCCTATTCGCGGATTGGATTCTCTTCCTTCGGCAAAATCAACAATTGCTGACGCTCGCGGCTCGGATGGATGAACATTGAAGCGAACGATCAGAGCCCCAAGCGTCACCGCCGGGCAGTGGGTCACCCAACCAGAATCCCCCGATGATCTGATTCAACAGAGTATCTACCGGTTTGTCGCGAACGCGACCTGGGTGCCACCAGTGATCCTTGACCCAAACTGGATTCGTGGGCCGTTACGCTCGCGACAAACAGGAAACTTCGGCGACCCAGGCTTCGACCAACGCTGCCGGGCTGACGTTTCGATCCACTTGATCTCGGGCTTGCTGCGTGCGCTGGATCAATGCAATAAGAGCATTGGTTTCAAGCCGTTCTACTAACTCCGGGGGTACCAGCGAAGCATCTTCCTGAATACCGCTGACACCCAGGCTTCGCCGCATGGTCGTTCGGTAAGCATCTGTCGCGGCATCCATGATCCACTTCAAGCGATCGCGACGGACTTGGCCATCGGCCCCAGCACTTTCCAAATGCTTTAAAATAGACTTTGCCAGTTCCGGAAAGTCGATTGGATATGCGGACAGCCGTTGCAATAATTGAGTGCGGAAATCGTTCCGTTCTTCATCGATGACTTGTGCGGCCCCCTCGATCGATCCATGGCTTTCCCAGGCAATGCGATTGGCGTCGGTTGGGTTGTCAGCCATGCCTTGACGCAAGACCAGGGTGGATAGTTCCTCGACACTCAAAGGACGAAAGCGAACGATTTGCGATCGGGATCGAATGGTTCTAAGTTGCTTTTGCTCCGAAGTCCCAATCAAAAACAGGACTGATCCTGGGGGAGGTTCTTCGAGCGTCTTCAATAAACTGTTGGCCCCTTCGACCGCCAACGTATCGATGTCGTCGATGATCGCGATCTTGCATCGTCCCGAATAGGGTTTAATTCTGAATTGGTAGATTAAGCCTTTGTGCGTGGGGGCTTCTTTGTCTCCGATAAACTGCCCTATCGAGAGAGCGGATTTACCCTTCTCTCGCTCCACAGCGATCGCGATCACATCGGGGTGCGTCCGCGCTTCCACTTGCACACAGGTTTCACACCGGCCGCAAGGAGAAAACTGTTTTGGGTCATTGCCTGTGCATAACAGGGACTTGGCTACTAGCCTCGCAAAGGTTCGCTTGCCGATTCCGCTGGGGCCGACCATGAGAAAGGTCGAAGCCAATCGATCGTGCTGGACTGCATTGCGGAACCATTGCCGCTGCTGTTCGTGTCCGACGAAGCTGTCCCAATCCATCATCTCGTCACCAAGGGTTTGATCTACTGACTGGGCTGATACGGTTTCGGCAACTTGAGGCGCAGAACAAAACGGGTCCATTGACCGATCGAACACTGCTCATCGGCGATTCGACGTTCTTCGGAAGCAAGCCACTTTTCGATTGCGGGCGAGTTTGGGACTTCCGTAGGGATCGGCAAGGACTCCCCTGACGGAAGAGCCTTCGCCGCGCTTTGAATCATCTCTTCCAAGTATTTCGCGTGGGGAAGTTGTCGATCGTATTGGGATGTATACAGAAAGGCTTCGTATTCCGAAGACCAATTGCGAAAGGAGTCCTGTTGAATCTGGACTGGTAGTTGAGACAGTCCATCATTGACCGCCAGGTACCGCAATGCCAGTTCGGAAGAAGCGGGAGGCCACTTCGAGCGAGCGTCATCCAGTCGACGCATGATCGATTGGAATTGAAAGGCAATTGCCAAGGTGAATCCGAGCAGAATCAGCAGCACAGCGACAAAGGGCAAGACAAAGCGTCGACCCGAGATCGACAGCCCGCGTGGTCCGATGGAGACCGCTGTCCTATCGAGCGATTCGTGGTGCGCGTTTGCGTCTGGAGTTTCATCCATTAGGTAGGAATCTTGTAATCCTTGAGTTTTTGCAACTCATCGGCAACGACACTGCCATCCGGAGTTTCATCGCTATCGACGTCGAACCATGCTTCATCAAATTTGATATAGCCAGGTTCACCGCGAGCGGACTTGCGGAGCGCAACATTCGTTGTCAGGGAGATGATTGCATCGGCCATCGCCACTTCGGGATAGCATCGAGGCCTATTCTCCGGCGAGTTGTTGCGAATGCAATATGCCCAGTGTTCAATCTCCTCGGTATATCCGCGGCTAACCGCTCCGGAGGAAGCGGCTGCTTTGGAAACGGGAGCGGATGCACCACCGCTGGCTTGGGTGTCGAGTGCGTATCCGCTGCCAGCTGCCTTGACTCCGGCCGCAGCGCTGGTATCGGACTTGGCATACAGCATGACTTCTTGCTCTTTTTCCAAGACCATCGTCCCCTTCGTTCCCATCACCACTTCACCATAGCCGCCATAGCCATTGCCGTTGATCGAGGAGTACGTGACGACAATTTTCTTGTTGGGATCCTGATCGTAGCCCTGCAGTCCCTTGGCACCTCCGGGCTGTTTGTAACCGAGATCAAATTTCTCGCTGTACTCGGGTCCAGGGAATTCGTAGGTGCAATAAACATGGTCGTCGGCATCCCGGTCCGCCGGGAAGATATGGCGTCCGCCAACGGCATGGACCGACAGAGGGTGAGCCTTCTTGCCATCGGATCGGAGGGCGCTGCAGAAGATGGTGGCAGCATCCATTTGGTGGCTGCCCAATTCACCCATCAGCCCGGCGCTGGTGCGATCGAACAATCGCCATCGCACGAGTTCTTCCATCGCCGAGACCGTCTTGCTGCCGATGTTCTTTTCTACGTACCCAAATCGGGCTGCGTCGACGACATCATTCATCCATGCTTCTTGCTGAGCTACCTTGCGCTTGAGCTGCTCAATTTCGGCTGGGTTCTTGGCTTTTTCAAGTTCCTTGACGTACTTGTCGTACTCCGTCTTGATCCGATCGGTTTTCGTATCGGGATCTCCACCGACCATCGGAGGCTGCCAGGAATCGTTTCCTGGCAAGTTACCTCGGTGCCATTGAGCTCGCACATGGTGCAATTGTCCGAGTATCCCCCACTTCAGCAGATGGACTGCGTTGTCGTAAAGAACGCTGTAGTGCCGTTGGTGACCGGTTGCTAAATAAAGTTGTTGGCCGCTCGGGTTCTTCAGTTCCTTCGACAGTCGGGCCATGACTTTGCACTGAGCCACATTGTGGGCCATCAGCTTTTCCGTGAGAACGTGTTTCCCCTTTTCCATGGCTTTGATGGCGATAGGTGCGTGCAAGTGCAATGGGAGGGCGATGATGACGGCTTCGATCGAATCATCGTTGAGCAGAGCATCGATCCCTCCGTTGGAGGAATCGTAAACCGTTACGTTTTTGCGAGCTTCGTCTTCCCCGGCGTACTTGTACTGCTTGATAAGACCCGGACGTGTCGGGGTAGTCCAGTCGCCATGGAAGGCTCGGAAAATACTATAGGGTCGGATATCGGCTACGGCGGTGACTTGCACATAATCGGGTGTACACCCACCGATCAGTACGCTTCCTTCATCCCCAGTTCCGATCACACCTACCCGGACGGGATTTGCAAAACGTTCGTAGCCAAAGTACATGGCTCCCAAGCCTGCACCGCTCACGGCACCTGCGGCGATCACACCTTGCAGAAACTCACGGCGAGTGAATCCGATTGCTTCGTGGTAATTGTCTTGGCCGACGGTTTTGTCTTCTGCACTCAACGTACGCATGGGTTGACCTCGTTAATGGGACGGTGGTTTGTTTGATAGGAAATTTTTTGGGACAGGTATGGGTATGGTATGTAGGGACTACGCATTGCTGGGTAGCTTGGCATTGCGATTCCAGAAACTCCACGGAAGGAAATCCAATCCTGCGTATCGGCCTGCGTCAGTAAACGCAACGACGAAACAAGCCAACATCTCGATGGCTTGGTAATAGGTCGGCTGTGCACCGATCGCCCCTGGAAATTGGCTGAAAACGACCGAAACCAGGAATAGGCCAGCCGCTATCCCAGCTAAGGGAGTTAGCAGGCCGACCAACAACAAAATACCGACAACCAAATCGAAGATCGGAATGATCTTGTCGACTTGCTGTACGGATATGGGGCCTTCGCCATCGAACTTAAATTCGATTTTCTTGCGGATGGCATTCCCTTTGGCATCTCTTGCACTCGGTTTTTTTGGATCTGGGTTTGCCTGTTCATCGGTTGCGATGGAATTGATCCGCTCGACCAATTCAGGGAGGGTCTGGTCGATTTCGGAAAGGACTGGGCGGCCCAGCGCTCGCCATTTTGATTCGATCTCGTCCCGTTGCTTGCGTAGGGATTCGACGCCACTCCGCGTCGGATCACTTTCCAGTTTGGCCAATCTTTCTAGGCCGTTCTTGTATTCCTCAATTTGAGGCTTCCACTGGTCGTAAATCTCTTTTCGACGCGTCTTGAACTCGGCCAGGATCGCCTTGACCTCCTCCGATTGCTCATCATTGAAACCGAATTCCGATTTGGCGGTTTCCCCGAAGGCTTTCAGTGCCGCGTCCATCTTTTCGGCATCGATCCGTATCGAGCCATCATAGTCCGGGATCATCGAATGAAATTGCTTTGCGAAGGGTCCTTTGGCGGCCGCGAGAAAGGGTGTCGAAGAAAACTTACCCTCACGAACTTTGGTCGCTCCTTCTTGAAAGAAATGCCAGCCGATGGCCATTCGCAAGAGAACAAGGAAAAAGATGGCAGGCAGCGTCAACCTGGCTTTGCGAAGTAGCATAGGTGGGAATCAATGAAAATCAGGGTTGGTGTGGTAGCGAAGCAATGCAGTGCGCGGTGGGTAGAAAATGTATCCAAGGTTGCACGCTTCGCATGCGAGCGGTTTTTCAACTCAACGTTTCGAGCGGATGGGAAAGCAAACCCGCAACCGATCCGATTTGGGGCGAGCGTCAGCAAACAAAACTTCGATCGTCCGAATCACGCCAGTCCTGCGTCGGAACTCCCTAGCCTGACAGACGTGTCGCCTGCTGGCTAGCGATGTTCTTGGCCGGAACTGCCTGTCGGTGCCGCGATACGTCCACCGCTTGTAGCCGCAAATCTCTCCTCAGGGATAACCAAAGTATGGTCCAAAAAACCCCTCCAGCCAAGTCTGGAGGGGGGAACAACCCAGCATTCGAGCGATTTATTCCCAGTGGACAGGGCGCAGGAAAGTGCGAGTTCGGATGGCGAAGATTCCTTTGCCTTTCATCGATCCCTGGGCTGAAAAGAGAACAATTCTTCGCCGATAGTGTCCTTACTCAAAAATCCCGTTGCCAAAACGCAGGTTGTCTTGGCTAGGGGGATTCTCACTGGATGCAGCCTCGGGAGGATGCTCTGCAAGGTTGTTCTTTTCGAGAAAGTGGGGGCGCGGGACCGCGTTGGATTCGACCGGAGCACTTGGAATCGTCTCAACGTATTCCTCGTCGTACCGCGAAACGTAACCCGGTTGCTTGGCTCGATCGAGTTCCAGTCCGTACTCGCGAATGACTGCCTGCTGAATCATATCGCGGCACATTTGGTTGATCGGATGGGCGATGTCCGCGTAAAGCTTGTTTGCTCCACTCCCCTCGACGTCGCGCAAATCCTGTGGCCCCCTTAGCCGGGTCCCACATTGATTGCAGTAATGGCTTCGCAGATGGTTTTTGCAACCGCAACGGCCACAGCGTCCGGACATTTTGCGACTGGGCATGGCAACAAACGGGCCATGGGCCCCTTCGATGATTTTCAAATCTCGGACCACGAAGGAATGGTCAAACGTGATGGAGCAGAAGGCCCGAAGACGATCCTCCGAATCTTCCATTAACTTGATTCGAACCTCTGTGATTTCCATTGCCCTGCGTCTCACTCCCTTGATGAGCTGACCCCGGATAGGGCCTTCAACCACGCTCACGCGTCCTGTTTCAACGATTCGGCCTGGATGGATATCGGCGGGCTGACCCACGAAGTCGCTGGGTACACCCGGATATCGCGAAAAGTCCGCAGTTCACGCGTTATCTTGTCGGCTTGTTCCTGGGTAGAGCACAAGCAAAACCGGGCCGATCCGCTCCCAGTCATGCACTGTCCAGGAGGATTGTATCGATCAACCCTCCTCGCCGTTTCTACTACCCAGTTCGCCTCCGTTCCAGCCTTTGAGTCTGCAGTCGTTCTTAGGACAGCAGCCGACTCGAGCCGATTATACAGCAATCGACCGAGTTCTTCGTCGTCGATTGGAGACTTCGCTTGCCCGTGTTCCCGTCCCTCGGACAAAAGCCGACGGAGTGGCTGAGAGGTTTTGCGAGGGGAATCCAGCCCATGTGAGTCGGCCAAAGCTCGGAAAATAGATGCGGTGGAACAACCTACGGGGGGATGAACCAACACAAACCAATGCGAATGACTATTCGGGATGGGTTCTACTTTTTCTCCCCGTCCTACGCACCGAGCCGTCCAATCCCGTCCGTTATGCCCTTCCAAAAAGAAGTTGATGTCGCTCCCTAGGCCACTTGCAATTTTGGATGCTGGGGCAGGTTCCCAACCCTTGCTCCAAAGGAGCGAACCGAGCACCAAGGCTGCGGCTGCGTCGGCACTCCCACCTCCCAATCCCGCTTGCGAAGGAATCCTCTTGTGCAACACCACATGCGCTCCCAAATCGGCTTGCAGTTCCTCTCGAAGCCGCTGCAACGCACGCAATACCAAATTGCTAGCATCCGATGGAACGTTCCATGCATCGTCGGATGGACGAAGCCTATGAGCCTCCAACAAATCGACTTCCAGACTTAATTTTCCGTCATCGCGTGGGAATAGATCGAGCGTATCCGTCAGGGACACGGCATGCATGACCGTGTCCAAATCGTGATAGCCGTCGGCCCGCCTGCGCTCGACTTCAAGAAACAGATTGATTTTGCACGGGACATGGCATCGCCATCCAACCCATTTCCAACCTCGAGCCACGGCTTCGGCTCGATTCCATTCTCTGAGCGGATCGCGATTGAATGTGCTAGCAACTGGCGAAGTGTGTGTCCCCGCACTCGTACCTGAGGTGTTGATACCCGCCGAGATGGCTGGGATAACGCAACCAACCTGCGGGATGGATTCGGTATCTCCAGTGGGGTTAAGTCCGTACAACGACTCGAGAATCATGTCATGCCAATCGCTTAGGAACTGTTCCGCCCAGACAGGAACGGGGAAAAGTAGGTTTACTAGCCTTCATAATCTTAGAATGGGTGGGGCTCTGCCATCCAACCTAGCGACGAGAAAACGGGCGAAACCAAACGTGAACAGTCGATCGCAGGCTTTGAAGTTGCACTCTTTTGCGTTTTCTCTTGCTCGTGCTCAATCCGCCGAGGCGGATGGTGCTCGTGCTCGTAATCGAACGGGTTTCTTCGAGCACGATTACGAGTAGGAGCACGAGCACGAAAAAGCCAGAGAAAATATGGGTTGGGTCTCCGAGAGGCTTGAAAAGCGCTACTTCAAATTATCGCTCGATGGGATAACCCGCGTCCGTCCAGCCGCGCCAACCCCCATCGACACTGACGACGTTCGTATAACCCATCCGGCGCAGGTTGTCCGCGGCCAAGGCAGACCGAAAACCGCCACCGCAAAGGAGTAGTAACTCAACGTTCGGATCGGGGAAACGACCTTCGATGTCCCGTTCGATGACCCCTTTGCTGAGATGAATAGCTCCCGGCGCATGGCCTGCGGCATACTCACTTTCTTCTCGGACATCGATCAACGTCGGTGGATTAGGCCCGGTTAATCGCGAGTAGAGATCGGCGATCGAGCATTCTCGAATATTGGCCCGAGCCTCTTCGACGATTTTGAGGAATCCCGGGGAATGTTGTTTTGCCATGATGAGTCAATCTGGGTAACTCGTGGAAAATGGTACGGCTTTCCACGAAAAAGCTTCGTTAAATTTTCTTGCTCGGGCTGCAGAGTCACCACATTCTACGCCGATAGAACTTCCGCGGAGGAACTATAGAAACAGCGGATGACCCTTTGTAGCGATTTTTTTTTCACAAACACAAATCGATAACAAATGGTTCATCCGTCCTTCTTCAGTTCGCTCGCAACCGTAACGCATAACTGGCACCTGTGAGGACAGCGATGGTTCGCTTGTTCGCGGCTTGTCTCGGATGCATCGCAATGCTTTCGCAAATCCTTTTGGGGCTAGCGGAAGGCGTTGAACCCGAAACCATCCTCGTTCAGGGCGAGATCGCGCTGCTGATCGCATCCGCAGTGGGATGGATCATCGGCAAGCTAACAGACGCTTTGGTTCGCGAGAGCATTGTGAATCGTGTGCGAGGGAGTATTCAGCAGCATTCGGCCCAGTCGTCCGCTTTCCCGCGTTCGAATTGAGTCGTTATGGCAATCTGGACAAAGGAGTGAATCCTGAAGTCTTTAAGTTTGTCCAATTGATGTGGAACTGACTTGCTCAACTCGTTAGAGTCCCAATCACTCCGCCAAAACGTCGGATTCACATCCGGTAGGACATGATGTCCCTCCGGATCGCGAACAGCCAGCGTGTGCGAACCGCTTTTCAAGCGATTCGTCCATGCTGTCCCCTTCGGTGGCGATGAGAAACAGACCCTTCGATTCCGCATGCAAAATGCCATCGACGGGATTAGAGCCAAAAAGCATGGAGGTTCGGATGGCGATAACTGCGGTACAAAATGTCGACATGACAGAGGTCTGGACGAAGTACAAAGCAGACCCTAGCAATGTCGAACTGCGGAATACATTGATAGAACGCTACACACCGCTGGTTCGATACAACGGCGAACGTCTCCGATCCAAACTCCCTGAAGGAGTGGAACTCGATGACTTAGTCAGCGCGGGTATCTTTGGGCTCATGGATGCCATCGATGCCTTCGATATGGAACGCGGCGTCAAATTCGAAACCTATTGCGTTCCTCGAATTCGAGGCGCGATGCTCGACGAACTCCGCACCATGGACTGGGTTCCCCGGCTTGTTCGCAGCAAGGCGAGCAAGCTCAATGAAGGCACCAAGCTGCTTGAAGCCAAATACGGTCGCGCTCCAACGACCCACGAGCTCTCGATCTACATGGGTATCTCGATCGATGAGCTGGAGAAGATGAAAGCCGATGCCGCTGCCGTCGGTTTGGTTTCGCTGAACAAGAAATGGTATGAGACCGACAGCTATAAAGATGTTCGAGAAATCGACGTCCTCGAAGACAAGCGGAGCGAAGATCCAACGCGTCGCGTCGGCAAAAGCGATCTCATGCGGTTGGTGACCAAAGGCCTCAATCGTAACGAGCGTTTGATCATCATTCTCTATTACTACGAAGAACTGACCATGAAAGAAATCGGCGCAACGCTCGATCTCAGCGAAAGCCGCGTCAGTCAAATGCACACCAGCATCGTTCAACGCTTGCAGGAACAACTTGGTCGTCGCCGCCAAGAATTCGGCACCTGATTCGCGGTCTCAATAAGCCATGGAGCTGTGCATGCGTGAGAGACGCCAGCCCAGTTCCATCGGCCCAAGCCTCGATAAAGCCTCGCCTAGCCCGTATACTATCCGGCTACGCGAGGCTTTTTCGTTTCCGGTTCGACCCTACAGTGTTTCCGGTTCGACCCTACAGTATGGAGTTCTTTCAATGCGATTTCCTTGGGTCGAACAACAATTTGGTCGCCGTCACTTCGGATGGCTCGCCGCCGGCTCAGCCGCAACCGCTTGGAGCGTGACTTCCCTCGCCCAAGACCCCAAACCCCAAGACGACAAAACCCCAGCTCCAAAATTAGAAGATCCGAAACCTGCGGAGACCCCCAAGCCAACGGGACCCGTCGAAGCCTTGTTTGAACGGGATTACGATCCTCCCAGTTTCAAGCCTTCTTGGCGCAAAGAACAAATCAATCGCACCCTGGCGCAGGATTTCGTCATCTTCGCCCATTCCGATCTCGAAATGACGAGCAAGCTTCTTGATCGTGAGCCAGGGCTTATCCACGCCGCCATCGATTGGGGCGGGGGGGATTACGAAACGGCTTTGGGCGGAGCGTCCCATATGGGCCGCCACGATATCGTCCAATTGCTCCTCGGTCGCGGTGCACGCATCGATCTGTTCTGCGCGGCCATGCTCGGTCAAATCGATGCCATTCGGGCGTTCCTGACGCTGGAGCCCAACCTGATCAATGCCAAAGGCCCCCACGGCTTCAGCCTCCATTTCCACGCTCAGGTAGGTGGGGAAAAAGCACAGGAAACGCTCGATTACTTGCAATCGATCCAGCACGTCGAACTCAAGCCAATCCCGTTCCTGAACAAAAAATAGAAAGCTCCGAAAACTTAAGTCTTGACGGTCTTCGCACAATGGCGAGGATGGAGCCGCTCGATACGCTATCGAATCACCCTGCCCTCGTCTGGGGTTGGGGCCGATCCTCTCAAATCCCATACAAATTTCCAACACTTCGTTCCCCAGGAGCTACCCAGCTATGGCCGTTTTGGTCACCAAGCCCGCACCGGAATTCAAAGCCCAAGCCGTTCTCACGGATGGCTCGTTTGCCGAGCTTTCCCTCAGCCAATTCCGAGGCAAGTACGTCCTCCTGTTTTTCTACCCCCTCGATTTCACCTTCGTCTGCCCAACGGAAATTATTGCGTTTTCCGATCGCGTCAAAGAATTCGCCGACCTTGGTGTCGAGGTCATCGGTGTTTCCGTCGACAGCCAGTATTCGCACCTGGCTTGGCGAAATACCCCACGAAATCAAGGTGGCATCGGCCCGGTCGCATATTCCTTGGTCGCCGACTTGAACAAGCAAATCGCTCGCGATTACGATGTTTTGCTCAACGAATCGGTCGCTCTCCGAGGACTGTTCTTGATCGACAAGAGTGGCGTCGTACGGCATCAAGTCGTCAACGATCTCCCCCTCGGCCGTTCCGTCGACGAAGCGCTTCGCATTGTGAAAGCCCTCCAATTCTTCGAAACCCGCGGGGAAGTCTGCCCAGCCGACTGGAAAGAAGGAAAACGGACCATCAAACCGTCGGTCGCCGGAAGCAAAGAGTTCTTTGGCGCCGAATACGCGGGCTAAGATCGACGATCGGTTATCTTTGCCTCGCCTTTTCGGGCAACCCAAGGTCATGAATCATTCGACAGGCGCTCCCGATCCCGCGAATCCCAGCGGTTCGGGGTCCGACCCAAACCAGCGATTAACCCATGTGAATTCACAGGGTGACGCCCAAATGGTCAACGTTGCGGACAAGCCGATCACGGCTCGCCACGCCACAGCCGCCAGTCGAATCGCCATGTCGATCGCCGCTGCCGAAGCGATTCGCCGCCATTCTCTTGCGAAAGGGGATGCGTTGCCAGTCGCTCGGATAGCTGCCATCCAAGCGGTTAAACAGACCAGCCTGCTCATTCCTCTCTGCCACGCCATCAGCATCGATGGAGTCGACACCGAACATGAGTGGGTCGACCCACAAATCTTGGAATGGCGGGTTACAGTGCGTTCGACGGGAAAGACGGGGGTCGAGATGGAAGCGTTGACGGCGGCTACCGTGGCTGCTCTCACCATTTACGACATGTGCAAAGCAATCGATCGAACGATGGAAATCCAGTCTGTCCGTCTGCTAGAGAAATTCGGCGGGCAGCGCGGCGATTTCCGCCGAATTGAGTAAACTCAACATGGAATCTACCGAAACCCTCCACAGGATGTTTGGTGAGAACTCTGGAACCACCACCAAAGTCGCTCCCTCATCCCCATCGCTCGAAATCAACGCTTTGCCTGACAATCAGCTCGAGCGGTCCCGCTCGAAAACCAATCCGGATCGCACATCCCATTCGGACGCCTATCGCCTCGAATTCCATCATGCCTTGGCATGCGTGGCTCCGAGCATGGCCGCTGTCGAAACGCACCTCCATAGCGAACTTATCAGCCACGATCCGAACGTCTCGGAGATGCTGTCGTACGTGGCTCAACTGGGAGGCAAGCGGTTGCGTCCCGCGTTGACTCTCCTGTCCGCCCAGTGGTTGGGAAGTATCTCAAAGGAAACAATTCGGCTGGCCACCGTCGTCGAACTCGTTCACACCGCCACCCTGGTGCACGATGACATTTTGGATGAAGCTCTGCTAAGACGTCATCGCCCCACTGTCCACATGCGGTGGAATGTTCCTGCCAGTGTCCTCATCGGCGACTGGCTCTTTACCAACGCATACCGACTCGCCAATGAAGGGGATTCGACTCTCCCAGGTCGCTGGATCGCCATCGCTGCCCAACGGGTTTGCGAAGGAGAAATTCGTCAAGGCAACAGCGTCGGCAATTGGTCGGTCACCGAGGGTGAGTACATCAAGATGCTTGAGGACAAGACCGGTGCCTTGTGCGGCGTGAGCTGCGCATTAGGCGCATGGTCCACCGGCGCCTCTTCCGAGGTCTGCCAACAACTGGATCAATTCGGGATTCAACTCGGAACGGCCTTTCAAGTCTTTGACGATTGGCTCGACCTTTGGGGCGATTCCCAGCGCTCCGGTAAGACACTCGGCACCGACCTTTCCCAATGGAAACCAACCTTACCTCTGATCCGTGCCCTACAATCCATGCATCCCGCGGAACGCGCTCGTTGGATCCAAGCTCTCGAGCATCCAACCTCCGACACGATCGAACAACTGCGCGATCGGATTGATGCGACCGACGCGTCCCAGTACACCCTGGAATTCGCGAGAAACATTGTGCACCAAGCCATCGATGGACTGCACGCGTTGGCTTCCTCGGCCGATCGTGCTGACAGCCCAGCCTTGCAAGCCCTCATCCGGTTGGCACACGCCTCCATCGCTCGGGCCGGTTGATCCGACGACGCATGCTCGCTGATTCCCGCGTACAATGTCGGCATGATTCGCTTCATTCACGCCGCCGACATCCATCTCGATAGCCCACTGCACGGGCTGGAACAATACGAAGGGGCTCCCGCGGACCGCATTCGCACCGCGCCACGAGCGGCCCTGGTGAACCTAGTCGACCTTGCCTTGCGCCTGCACGTTCACTTTGTCGTGATCGCCGGGGATATCTACGACGGAGATTGGCCAGACTACGGCACTGGTCTCTTCTTCTCCAAGCAAATGGCTCGCCTGAACGACGAGGATATCCCGGTCTTCTTGATTTCAGGCAACCACGACGCCGCAAGCAAAATCACCCGTTCACTGAACTTACCTAAAAACGTCACTCGCTTCGATCATCAACGCCCCCATTCGGTCGTGCTCGAATCCCTTGCGGTCGCGATCCATGGTCAGAGTTTTGCAACCCAAGCCGTGACCGAAGATCTATCGATCCATTACCCTGCAGCCCGCCCGGGCTACTTCAACGTGGGCCTATTGCATACCAGCGGAACGGGCCGCGACGGACATGAGAACTACGCGCCATGCACAGTGGATGGCCTTCGCAATCACGGATACGACTACTGGGCCTTGGGACACATTCATCAGCGAGAAGTCCTCTGCGAAAAACCTTTCATCGCCTTTTCTGGCAATATCCAGGGTCGCCACATTCGCGAAGTCGGAGCCAAAGGCTGCTTTGTCGTGACGGTCGACGCAGAACGTCATTGCGATGTGCATTTCGAATCCTTGGACGTACTACGCTGGGAACACATCGTAATCGATACGCCCTGCCAGGATACGACCAGTGAGCTGCTCGACGAAATCGCGGCACGCATCGAAAAACGGGTTGCAGATGCCGAGGGAAGATGGATCGCATGTCGCATTACCGTACGTGGCCCCACATCCCTCCATGAACCGCTGAATGCAAACCGCATCGAATTCACTCAAGAGATTCGAAACTTGGCCAACATGGCTGGCCATGATTCCGTTTGGATCGAAAAGATCCGATTCGAAACCTCCCCTTTGGAAGCTGCAGAAGCTCAGAGCGACATCTCCGAGGATGCCATCTCAGAAATCCTAGAGGTCTTTGCTGGGTTCGAACAAGGGTCCATTCCGTGGGACAACCTCGGCTTGGACATGTCGGATTTGCACAAAAAGTTGCCCGCCGATTTGCGACAGGACCTGCTCTCCCTACGGGCCGGACTCCCCCCCGATTGGATCGCCGAAGCTCGCACGCGATTGGTCCAACTCCTTCGATCCAATCAGGAGGCACCATGAGGTTTCGAAGGCTGGATCTATTGGCCCATGGCCCCTTTACCAAGGCGCATATCGACCTGTCCCAAGGGAATTTCGGCCTGCACATCGTATTCGGTCCCAACGAAGCGGGCAAAAGCTCTTCGCTTCGGGCGCTGACGAATTTCCTGTTCGGTTTCCCCTCTCGAACGTCCGACGATTTTCTGCACAACTATGGGTTGCTGCGTGTCGGTGGGCTCCTGGAAAATCGCGATGGGGAGTCGCTGTATTGCGTCCGTCGCAAAGGCCAATCCAACACGCTTCGCGATGCTGACGATACTACGGCTATCCGCGAGTCGCTCTGGCAGCGCATCATGCCTGAAATCACGCGTGATCAGTTCATCTCGATGTTTGGTTTGACCCACGAATCCCTTCGTCAAGGAGGGGATGACATCGCGCGCGGCGGAGGCAAATCTGGCGAAACCATCTTTAGCAGCGCTTCGGGCTTGATCGGTCTGCGCGACAAGCAAAAGAATCTGACGGAAGGGATCGACATTCTGTTCCGACCACGTGGTGCTTCGAAGCTGAAGGAAGCCTTGGACCAATACACCCAAATCCGCGAAGAACAGAAGAATGCGACCGTCAGCGTCGAACTCTGGGAACAGAAGCAGGCGGCCTTGCTGCAGGCTCAATCGAAGTTCGACAAAATACACCAATCTTTCGACGACAAACAACGAGAGTACAACCGGTTCCAACGCATCCAAGCCTCTCTGGGCAACGCGAAACAATGGGAACAAGACCGCGCTCGATTGCAAACCCTCTCCGATGCAGTCCTCGTCGAAGAAGACTTTGGCCGCCATGCGATTGAACTGCAAAACAGCGAACGCTTCCTCGAACGTCAATTGGAAGAGGACCAGTCCAACCTGTTGAAGTTGCGAAAGGAGGGTTCAGAGTTAGGGGAACGGAATCCGATCCTGGATTTCGAATCGCAAATCGATCGCTTGCAGAAACGATTCGGCGAATACGATAAAGCTCAATTGGATCTCCCCAACCTGAAAATCGAATTTTCGAAATTGCAAGAACAAGCATCCGACATTCTGCTCGCAATGGGAAGATCGACGGCGCTTGACGACCAAGCGATCGAGCGATGGCGAATTCCCGATGAACATCGAGAGAACATCGAACACTTGGCTTTGGAATTCGGAACGCTCGACGAAAAGGTGAAAGCGCGGCGCGACGCGCTCGAACAAGCTAGGCAACGAACAGAACAAAGGACTGCACCCGAGGCGATTCTGATCGTGGAAACGCTGCGGATTGCGATCGAACAATCGCTCAATGAGGCAAGCCGTCGGATAGCGGTCGACGAAACTTGCCGAAGGGATTTCGCCCAATGGCAAATTGACGCTGGCCAGTGGACCGCGGGAATGCAGCGGCACGCCATGCCGACCATGACCGCAGAAGCCCTGAGTGTCTTGCCGCTCCCCTTGCTAACGAGCTTGGTCTCGTTCGATAAGCAGGACCAAGACTTGCACCGGCGCGATCAAACGGCGCGAGAAAAATTGACTTCCCTCAGCGAACAAGCCGATCGAAGCCGACTGCTCTTGAGAAACCTGGAGTCCGAGGGTGCGATTCCGACCAAAGCGCAATGGCAATCCGCCCAGCACATGCGCGACGCCGGCTGGCAACTGATCCAATCGAAACTCCGTGGAAATCCTCCCTCCGATCACGAAGTCTCCACTTGGATAAAAACCCTCGGTTCCGATGCGCCCCTTGAAACGGCGTTCGAACAATCCATCGACGACGCGGATGCAATCGCCTCGCAACTTCTGGATTTTTCCGATCGGGTTGCGCAAGCGCAGCAACAACGGATCGAACTGAGTGATCGCGAACGTGAAATCGAACGGACGCAGGAAGGTCTTCATCAGATCCAACAGGCTCGCCAGGCATGGCAACTGGAATGGCATGCGCATTGGCATGGATTGATCGACAATCCTAAATCGGTTGCTGAAATGCGAGAGTGGTTGACACAAGCCCACCAATTGCAAAGTCAGGCTACCAATCTCGTCTCGAAACATCGGGCGATCGAGGATGAGAAACAGGAAAACGAGTCTCGTCGCCTGGCTCTATTGCAGACGCTCAACGCTGCCCAACTCTCTCTGCCGGGCGACCATTCCCTCTCATCCTTGGTCGCTACCGCTCGACAGGTCATCGAAACGGATCGCCAACTCCGCAGCCAAATCGAATCCGATCAACGGCAACGAGAGAAAGAGGAACAAGCTGCCATTGCCGAAACACGCAATCTCAAGGTAGCCGAGGATTTGCTCGACGCATGGCGCGTGAAGTGGGCTGCAGCCATGACTGCCATCGGCTTGTCGAGCGATGCGGCACTGGAACAGGTCAAACGCCGTCTAAAAAATACATCGGAGCTGTTCCAAAAGATCAAAGAGTCGAAGTCGATTGAGAAACGCATGGCTGGCATCGAACGCGATGCGCTCTCCTTCGAAAACGATGTCGTGCAATTGGCTCTACAGTTTGGCATCGTTCGGGACGGACAATCGATCGAGAACGTACTGGTGAGAGTCGATCGGCTTTATAACGCCGCGTTAAAAGACCAACAGCAGCGTGAGCAACTTCAATTGCAAATCGATACATGCGAAAGAAACATCAGTGCCCGTCAACAATCTCTCAACGAAGTCCAATGCGAATTGCAAAGCATGATGGACCGCACGCAGTGCAGTCACGTTTCGGAACTCTATGAAGCCTCCGAACGATCGAAGGAACGGCGGAACTGCGAACTTTCGCTGAGGAATCTCGAATCTCAATTGGTGGTCCAAGCCGATGGCTTAGAACTCGAGGACTTCCTCGAAGAAGTCCAGCGTCATAGTCAGGACGAAATCAAATCTCGCATCGTTCGGCTAGACGAAGAGAACAAAGATCTGCGGCAAACGCTACTGACGGCTTCTCAAGAAAAATCCGATCTGGAGAAGGAATTGGAGCGATTGGACAAACAAGGCTCGGCTGCGGATTGTGCAAGTCGGGCCTTGGGCGTTGCATCGAAGATCGAAGATCTTGTGCGCGAATACACGGTGCTCCGGCTATGCGATGCGGTGCTGACCCATGGCATTGAAAAATTTCGCGAGAAGAACCAGAGCCCTATGCTCAAGGTCGCAAGCCATTCGTTTTCACGTATGACGCGTGGCAGATTCGCCCGACTGAAATTGGATATCAATGACAAGGGTGATCAAATCCTTGTGGGGGTTCGAGAAACCGGGGGCGAGGTCAAGGTCGAAGAGATGAGCGATGGAACGCGGGACCAGTTGTACTTGGCCTTGCGGCTGGCAGCGCTCCAGGACTGGAACGATCGGCATGAACCGGTCCCGTTGGTGCTGGACGATATTTTGGTGCATTTCGACGACGATCGGGCAATCGCTTCCCTGGAACAACTGATGGAACTTTCAGATCACACCCAAGTCATCTTCTTCACGCATCACCAACATTTAGCCGACCTAGCCAAAAGCCAACTGGATTCTGGCAAAGTCTTTTTGCATCGAATCGAAAGCCGTTAATCGCACGACAACCACTGGGCGACCCTACTCGCCCGCAAATAAATCGTGAAGGTCGAGGTGGGCATCGGGCGCGATGAGGGGAGAGATTGACTCATTGCACGATGCGATGCGATGCGATCGGTAATCGTTCCCTGCCGGGTCGCGAAACACATGAACACATTGGTTTTGGCAATCCACAATCCAGGTTTCGACAATGCCGACTTCGGCGTAGAGGTGACGTTTGACTTCGAGGTCTTTTGCTAACGAACTGTCGGCGACTTCGATCGCTAGCTGAATGTCGGCAGCTTGGGGATGGCCATCTCGATAACGGGCTCGTCGAACCCAAAAGACATCGGGCTCGGGTCGACTCTCTACTTCCGGCATATCGACACCCGTTTGAGAAGTGATCTGCGTCGCCTCTTTGTCCCTCGAATCGGTCGACCAATTCGTAAGGTAGGTAACGTAGTCATCATGAATCGGTCCGGCAGGATTCATTTCGACAATCTCTCCTCGAATCAACTCGACCCTTCGGTTCAAATCATGGAACGCTCCTTTGAGAACCATCGCATCGTATTCGGCGAGACTCAAATGCAGGGTGCGGAGAATCATGTGTCAATTCCTTGAACGATCGGCAGCTAATGTCGCAATTATATGCAAACGGGCACCGAAATGCTTTGAAATCATTTCTCGCATCGCCCGCTTCGCTCCGTCGAGCGACGTCATGCTTTCGGTTGGTTGGGTCGGTGCTGCAGTCGCTTCGTTAACAAGCAATTCCTAGGCGGAACTGGGAATTCTTGGAGCAAGCAGCGCGTTTCATCGGCCTTTGCGGTTCAATGCATCGCCGAAATCCGTTCCAAGCGGGGCGCAATAAAACGGGAAAAGACAAGGCCCTAGGTCCCACGAACAACGATTCTATGAGGGCTGAGGCCCGAGCGGACCTCATACTTCCCCGTGCTTCTTTCTTGACGGCTAATAGGATGAAAGATCAAGGAACCAAGACGGCCAACAAGGATGGCTGGCCCCAAGAAACAGCCCCCAAGAAACAGACCCGTGGGTTAGCACTCTGTCGCTTTGTGTGTATGCCACCCAGAACCGATCCGCAAACCATCATTCTTAGTTCAAAAACTCCTTGCTGGCCAACCATTCGACGAATCGATCTGTCCAGCCTGCGATCGCTCCTTGATTCGCAGTTTTGACCCCAAAGCCATGGCCGCTGGTCGAATAGATATGCAACTCGGCGTCTGCTTTGGCACGTTTGAATCGCAGATAAGCTTCCGCCAACCCTTCGGAGATATCTTGCCGATCGTAGGCCGAGCAGCACAGGAAGGCGGGAGGAACGTTTGCATCTGGCTGGATGTCTTGAGAGCGACCTGGATAGATCAGAGCTTGGAAATTCGGGCGTCCATCCATTCGTTCGATGGGGTCATTGGCAGCTGGGTCTCCCGGGAACTCTTTTGAGGAGACTTGCCAAGCCAATTCACCTCCGGCGGAAAAGCCCATCGCACCGATCTTGTTCGGATCGATGTGCCATTCCTCGGCGCGAGCACGTAGGGTGCGAATGGCTCGCGCGGTATCGGCCAGCGCGTGATCTTGGATGGTGTAGGTCGAGCCTTCTTCACGCGCGAGCCGATACTTGAGAACAAACGCGGTGAACCCCTGCTGCATAAGTGCCTGCGCGACGCTCTCTCCTTCATGCCCGACACACAGCATGCGGTGCCCGCCACCTGGGATGACCAGCACCGCGACCCCGTTTCGCTTGGATGGATCTGGCAAGTACGGCGTGATCGAAGGTTGATGAACGTTCGTGATGTTGGTGAAGCCGACACCTTTGGCCTCGACCTTTTCAGGTCCTGTTTTCCCCTCGGATCCTGGCGCATCGCTAGCCCACAATCGAACCGCAGGCAGCGGATCGGCTGCGTGACTTGGATGAGCGAGAGCGAAGGCGAAAACGGTAATGGCAACCAAGCACAAGTGGATCGAGCGAACGCAGGAGCAACAAAGCATGGAGAAGTCCTCATGAGAGAGTGCTGGAGGAGTCAGGATGGAACGTCCATTATAGACAGTTCGAATGCGATGCCGCGCTGCGTGGCATCGTCGCATCAGAATCCTCGCCGCGCTTGAGAACCAACTGCGAATCTGCGCACGTTGGGGCGTTTTCAAGTCTAAAGGCAACTGTCGGGCATTTGATAAGTGGATGAGGCGTGAGGCCCGAATGGGCCGGCAAGATCCCATGCCGGTGGGCGAGACCCACAGGCAGACGATTCTTTCCGTGCCATGCGGCACTCAGAATACAACGTTATTGATTGTCGATGATCACCGCATCGTTCATGCGGTCGAGGGACTGGACTGGTCCGGCTAGCTCCTCATGACTTTCACCCTTTCGACATGAAGCAGCATCGAATCCTTTATTTGTTCTGCGGCGATTCGAGTTTGGCGTCAATCGTTTTAGGATCCTGTCTCGCATCAAAAACTGCGTAGATGTCGACGCAATCCTCGGTACAAGACGTAGTAAATCGAAAACGGAAACCGCTTTGATAGAGAGCGTTAGAACCCACGGTAGGTTTCGTGAATTCCTGTATAAATCCGCAGCGATTCGATGTCAGCAGCCAAGCAGTCGTTGAAATAAGTGCTGAGCCCCGATTGTTGCGATTCATAGAAATCGGCGCCGATCTCAAGATCTCGTTCGGCCTCAGGCAGAAGCCGTATCTTCACTTCAGTCGATCCCTGAGGCGTCCCTTAGCGGTATCCCAGTCAACGAAAGCAGTTCGTCCCCCTTTCACGGCAGCCGATCGAGCGGCCAGCACGTCTCCGTGCCATTCCGGTGGTGGGACATTGGATGGATGCTTCGAGAGATCTTCCCAAAGTCGCTCCATTAAATGGAGCTTTTCCGCGAGGGAAAGGGACTCGATCGGTATCGCTGCGAAGTTGTTCATATCGCCATCCTACACATGCAGTGCGGAACCGCAAAGTCTGCAATTGCCGCGAAAGAATCCAGTTAATTCCTGGGTTTGGGGCGGGAGCTACGCGAAGTTTGAAGTGTGAATTTCGAAGTGCGAATGGCAAACGTTTCATGTCCCTTCGAACTTCGTTCAAACTTCAAACTTCTTGCTTCACACTTTGTCCCGATTCTCACTCTCGATCTTGGCAAGTTCAATACCTTGTGCTGCCACATCGATTCAAAAACCAGAAAACACGCCTTGCTCAAGAGTAAGCCGGTAGCCGCCGCCCACCAAAGGCCAAACATTCTTCTCGATCGGTAACAACATGCAAGCAAACAGAAACAAGCCAGCCAACAAGGATGGCTGGCTCCTGGTTACCGTTTCTATCGCAAAAAACCTAAACCGCTGATGATCTAACTCCCCTTCTCCTCCGCCGGAGGAGAAGGGGGCGGGGGATGAGGAGGTGCGTCCGTTTCGAGCAGCCTTTTTATGACTTCATCGATTTTCGCCAGAACGAGCTGCGTGTCGTGTTCAATTTCGTTGCTCGTGAATCGAATCACCTCGATACCTTGCTGATTTAGCCATCGGGTTCGAACGCGATCTCTCTCAATCCCCCTCGCGCGTAAAGTGTGGTAGTCCATCACATTCGATCGCGAGCTTTGCCTCTGGGCAATAAAAATCCACACAGTACGGACCGATTTTGTGTTGGCGTCGAAACTTGGCGTTGCAGCGTTGTCGATTACGAATTAGCTGCCAAAGCAAGCATTCAGCGGGCGTGGAGGCGCGTCGCAAGTGTTTTGAGAACTCATCTGGAGCTTGCCATCTCATATCCTGCTAAAGCCTCCTCATCCCCCAACCCCTTCTCCTCCGCCGGAGGAGAAGGGGAGAAAGAATGTCTCGATGATCCGTCCTAACTGACGAGACTATTGTCTGTTGATAAAAAATGATCGGAGGGCAATTTTACATTGCGGTTAATATCCCCCTTCGACTGCAGCAGCTTCGGCCCCGACATTCCTCCGGTACACAGGATACTGACCGCGTCGTCCTCTTGGCACAGGCCGAGCGTGCCTCGCAAAGGGTTTCGCGTGCAGACTCGACATCGGGCGGTTCATAATGACGATTGGCGGGAATCAATCCAACGCACGCACCACACGAAAACCCGAGCTGCTGTCACAGTTCGATGGCGAGTAGTAGTTTCGGTACGCGGAACGCAAGCCAGCCGTAGAATCGCGGAATCCGCCGCCACGCCAAACACGCACGGAGCCAGCGGCAGGTCCTTGTGGATCTTCCTCCGGCGACTGCTCGTAGTACTTTTCATCGAACCAGTCGCTGCACCATTCCCGTGCGTTGCCATGTATGCCGTTAGAGCCCGAAAGCGGGCATCCTTTCCCGATCTAAGCGATTTTCGTGCTGTCTTCACCAAGCCAGCAATGAAATTCTATCGACTCACAGAGCGCCGGTATCGCCACCGTTAGGATTCAGTGCTGCTGGTGGAAGGTATCGAAACAGGTCGACCATCGTAAACTGACCTGCAGTCGCCCCTGGTAGCGTAGGAGTCCAGCCAGGATTCACACTGAGGAAACTCTCGGGATCCGCTCGCAACAAACCGACAAAGACTTCCGCCAGAATTGTGCTGCCGACTGGGCCGAGTAGTTCACCTCGATGGAGGGCCTGGGATTCCTTCAGAATGTAATACCACAGCGGCGTATCGTTATGGAAATTGAAAGGCTCCACGACTCCGGCTTCTTTGCAACGTTGGCCGTCGGCGTCGGCGAGAATTTGCCCCGGAGTGAGGACTGGAACACCTAAGAGAGTAGCGATGGACTGGCCACTTGGGAGTCCCCAACTCCAGCCTCGCAGCAAGTTGCGTACAGCGAGTGACGCAGGAGGTGGAACGTTGGGAAGGTTGTGCAGGGTCGGCGCTGCGTATGGATCAAGTCGTCGAGCGAGGTTGACTGTGGTTGCGGCATCAATCTCAAAGAGTCGATTCCAGTTGATGAACCAGCTAGGGGGCACCGGAACGCCGCCACCAGAGCTACTGAAGTTGAAAAGATCACCAAGTGTCGCCGCTCCAAAGTTGCCGTTCACATGATACCGTTCTCGGACCATCGAGTGACCCAAGCGATACGCGGCTCCCGAGAACTCTACAGGCATGTAGGGCGACGTGGGGTCGGGATGGTAGTAATACGGTCCACACGCAATGACGTGCGACAAAATATTGCCTTCGAGGATCCGCGGAAGAAAGTCGTTTAGAACAATCCATTGGTAGTGCCAACGCGCGATACGAGCAGCCTTTTCGCTGGTCGACCCGCCTACAGGACCAAGGTCGGAGATGCTTCCAGCGGTGAGATCGACAAAGATCTTGTTAAAAAATGTGATGAACGCAGTGTGCAATTGCCCTACGAAAAGGTTTTCATCATTGCGAGGGTCGCCTATGAGCGGGGTACCGTCGCCCAGCCTAGGCAGGTCATGCGCTATTCCATCTGGATTGCCTGCGAGGCTTTCGGCTGTTCTGAGTCGACCCGCACGAGGACCGGCGGATTGAGGTTCGTAGAGAATTGGATCGGCCCCTGGGCCAAATCCGAGCAGGTTGTCAAGATCGAGCGCAGGCGAGCGAAAATTGCTCAGGGTAGAAATATCAATCTGCGAATCTGGCAGGCGAGTAGGATCAAATGTCAGGTCATGGTCAATAAACTGCCCTAGATATGTGTATCCAGCAGGTAAAGTGGGATGGTCACCAGCAGGGAAAGGAAAGCCTGCTGCATCGACGTCGTCTTTAAGTGCATCGCCAAGGCTGGTCAGCCACCCGCGAATGGTTCCAGGGTCCACGCCATTACCTTGCGGAGTGAGTCCAGAAAACAAGCGAGCAAAGCGGCCCGTACCTGCAGAAGCTGATGTGAGTGAAGCCGTTTCGACAGTCAATAATGATTTCATACTTAACTCCAGTATGTAATTCCAAAATGAATAGATTTGCCGGGGACTAAGATCGCCAAACAACTAAGCTCAAAGACTCTTATCACCGAGCTGTATCGGCGATGTTCCAGCAATAAACTTGCCTCGTTCGGAATGTTTAAGTAAAGCTTCCGAGCAGGTGGGTTGACTATGTAGAAAACAATTTACCAAATAGTGCGGATTGACTATTACGGATTGAAGATTCGTCCCATTCGAACGCTTTTCAACCAATACAAGAAACGCTGTTGATTTCCTTCGCTGAACGATTGCCCTTACCGTCAATCCGATACTAAGAGACCCCTTTTATAAAAGAATCGGAATTCGCAATCAACAACCCCACATTTGCATTTTGCGAAAATCTTCCGAATTCCTTGGCCATCGAACCCGACTCCGATTGTGAGCCGGGAGTGATGTTACAAAGTGCTCGGATACTGAAAACCATGCACCTAGTTCCTCAATCATCGAATGGCAATTAGCTGAATGTCAGGCGGCCCCGATGAGCCGACAAGATCTGATGCCGGTGGTGCTTCAAGACCGAAGGTGACTACTGTATCTATCTTCCAACCCGCCAGGGAAGGGTAAAAAGGCATGATTCCGGTACATCAGGGTACTTGTATCGTGGATCTTGCCGTGCCTTACGGCACTCTTTAGAAGATGCAAGCGAAACACCGTTGGGCGAGACCCACCGGCAGGAGACTCTTTCCATGCCATTCGGCACTCCGAATAGGGATGGAGTATGTCATGTCAAAACGTTAACGACCCCGATCACTCTGCGGCTGGAGTAGACGTGTCCATATCCAACATGTCCGATCCTCCGCTTGAATGCGCCGGATTGTTCGTCGTCTTGGAACGCCAAATTGGACGCTTTGACTCGGAGCTGTCGATGAACCGAGTCACGTGCGTTTGCAAAAACATCGCCACCAAATCGGTTAGAGATTTCACGTCGAATGTGTTCCCACTTCTCGTCCGTGAGCAAACTTCGGTTCTTCGGCATGGAGTATCTCCTTACGATGACGAAGCTACCCAAATTCACATGCCCATGGAAACATCAATCCGAACGGGTTTTGAAACCGCGTCTAGAACCTTTTCAACAAGGACGCGGTTGCCTACTGATTTAAGAACCTAGCGACTTCTGTACATCCTCTCTGGCGGTTGTGTCTTGAGCAACTAAGAACTGTATTCTCGATCGTGTATCCGCCGTCTCGCTTCCCAGGCTTTATGCGATCCAAATCCACTTCGTTAGAACATGCCGACGAAACCTTACCTTGGTAAAAGCATTGGGGTGATTTCATGTTTCTAGCATGCGCTAAAACGATAAGCCGCTTGTGAATATGGGCTTTGTTCAATTTGCGAAACTGATTGACACTCAATAGAATATGTTCAAAACGGTAATGCCCAATGAGCTCTTTTGGTAAACTCGCAATTACCTTTTGCAACACCCATTCACGTCCAACGTCTGTAATCAATAGTGACTCAGATCGCACAAAGGCGGGATCGTCGAAAAGTAGCTTTACAGCTTCCTGCAATGGGAGGTCGTCGAAAGTTACCAGCAGGTTCTTCGGCCTTACGTACATCATGATCCCAGCAAATCAGTAGAACAAAAACAAGATGGTAGCGAGCGACGGACATTCTTAAGCCAGAGATTTCGTGACTCACGCTCGTGAGAATCGTCTTGAGCGCCGCACCATTCGGCATACCATACAGCAGCTACGAAATTCATTTCGCTGGACTTGAGTCCTTCGATGAAGACTTCTTCACAGTCATCATGGGACGCGGTAAGAAGTAGTTCTGTGGCGCATTCTAATAATCCCTGTCGGAATGCTTCGTCGTTAGCGAATGGGTGTTGCCAATTGGACAACATCAAATGCAGCAGAAGTTCCGCTTCGAAAAGCGGACAAATGGCAAGGCAACGCTTCGCATTGCTGTCCATCATTTAGACTTCCTTGCTAGCTCGGAATCTTGCATCAAGAGCCGACAATTCAACAGGGGGTGCTCTCGTATTGCCAACGCAGATTTCAGGGCATACAGGGTGCTCAGATTCTCGCTGAGTGGGACATATTTGACAGAACTTGGTTCGAGACTCGCCCATTTCTCGTTTTCCAATACACGCTCTAGTTGCACTCGCATATTGTCGCTTTCACCAGCGAAGAATCCGGTGTCCTCGGAGCAAAGTATGAAAACACCCGGTTGCTCGAGCCGTTCTAATGATGAATTGCCCCAAAGACTAACGATAGGTAATCGCTTCTTCCGCGAAATCCATTCGCTGAATTTTGTGGCCGCAGATTCTCTAGCGACATGTGATCGTTTTCGAATTGAGAGTGCTGCCCTCCGATAATCCAAGGAGCTAACTTCAACGTCCTTTGGACCAAATTCAATGGCCAGCCGATCGAATTCTTCTGCAAACTCCGGAGAACAAAGGATATCGTCAAGTGTTTTCTGATAGTCAATCGCCAATAAACGCCAGGCGACTTCGCTCGCAAAGCCGAAAACGTTAAGCTTATCTGAGGAGAATTGAGCCGGACGCTTTGTCGCCCTTGGGAGCTTCCCAGCTTTTCGCAGTGTTAGAAGATAGCGATTCCAAAGAAAGGCATTGCCACCAATCCCTTTTTTGAGGCACGCAGACACGAACTCCTTGTTCAACTCTTTGTTGCAAAGTAAGTAGTCAGCTGGGAAACACAATCGCTTGTAAGATTCGATAACCACCTTTTCTGTTTCGATGCCAAACTCTTTTTTCCTCTGCTTTCCGTGCGCTGTACTTGGAGCACTTTCAATCGGATCTTCTGGGCCGTCTATCGCGTCGCCTAAAGCCGTCTTGTCGAGGCGCTGGCTAATATAAGTTACGTAGTCTTCAGACAGCTCAAATCCCATCCAGCGGCGACCGAGTTTTTTGGCCACACATAGCGTTGTCCCGCTCCCTCCGAACGGATCCAGGACAAGGTCCTGAGGTCGACTGGAGGCAAGGACAATTCGCGCCAAGAGTTGTTCGGGCATCTGGCAACCGTGAAAGCCCTCACGTTCTTTGAAGGTTCCTGCGACACGCGCAAAATACCACATATCGTGCTGCGGGCTAAACGATTCCGGCGCGTCTTGCGGGCGGGTAATCCACGTGTTATCCGGCAATCGCCCGTTGGGGTTCGCACGATTGTCCGCGTAGACAAGCTGACGCGCTGATTTGACGCGGATCTGCGGGTTTGGACGATTAAAAGTAAACTGATTTGGGTCTTTCACAAAGTGAAAAAGATGAGTGTGTGAGCGGCTAAATCCGTTCACGCAATTGACACCAAATGTGTAGTACCAGACCACCCAACTTCGGCAACTAAAGCCCGCGTTTTGTGCTTCGATTTTGAGCTCGGCTGCATATTCGTCGCCGATCGCAAGCCAGAAAGTGCCATTAGATTTCAAAGCACGGTGAACGCCTTTCATCCACTGCTTGCACCAGCTGATAAATTCACTTGTCGCCCGACGATCATCGTAGACGTCGTACTCGTATCCAATATTGAACGGTGGATCTGCAAATACTAAGTCGATACTCCCAGCGTCAAGCTGCTTGAGCAATTGGACACAATCGCCTTGATGTATTTGGTTTTGCTTTAGATTCACTTAGCTTCCTTCCAGAACGTTTAATTCAGAATTTTACGTCGCAGGCAAGAGATTGTCGATCCGATTCGGACACGTCTGGTCCGTAGTACCCGATGGAAGGCAACTGAGGGTCTTCGTGGAGTGAACGCGAACCGGGCGGACATTTGGATCGCCCTTACAGGGCTCGCCTGTTGGTGGTGGACCGTATTCCCAGGGCGTTGCCCTGGGCTGGCATAGGGTGCCCCTTTGGGGCAAGTTGAGGTCCGATAGCCACAGTCGAGCAGTTGGGAAGTGGGTAGGGTCTTAAGTGGGTCAGGCGAGGCCCGGAAGGGCCGGAAAGATCCCATGCCGGTGGTCAAAGACCACCGGACACGACACCCTTATGTTATGTGCCCACGAGCCCCGGCAGGGGCGGTAAGAAAGCATGATGTAGGTACGAGATGATGTGTTATGGGACCGTGGATCTTGCCGTGCCTATCGGCACTCTTGCGTCGAGGGTGGAGAAACACCGGCGGGCGAGACCCACCGGCAGAAAGTTCTTTCCGTGCCATTCGGCACTCGCAAATCCAGGGGCCCACTCGCAAATTCAGGGGTCAGCCATCCATCCTTAAACCAGCCATCGCGTTGGTTGCTACCGCAATGTCCCAATGAACCGAATGAACTCCTTGTCGATCTTTTCAAGATCCTCTCCAAACGACGCTCGGAAATCATCCAAGCGTTGTTTTGCATCGGATGGGTTTCCGGGTGGCCGTGACCTTAGCTTTTTTAAATAGTCGACAAACTGCTTGGGTTTGCGCTTGATCAAATAAAATGTCAGTCCCCAGCTTTCGGCGTATGCTGCCGCTGATGTTTCTCCTTGACGTAGAAGATCGTCTTGGACCAGCAATTTCATCAATGAGTCTTGTGGGCGCTGCCGAGCATACTTGCGGAGAGTGCCAAGGTTGTACCAATTGACTTTGCCAGTCCCTCCCCAGCCGGTTGCGCTCGAAAAATCGGGGGACTCAAAGAACGTAGCGATCCCTTCGCTCAGCCAGAGGGGATAGTCCCCCAGTCGGCGCTGGAGACCTGTGTTGAACGCGATCTGATGGCATGCTTCGTGCAAGATCGTGGCGACTTGACGTTCCGCTTGAGGTCGAGAAAAGATCTCCGTGATCAGTTCTTCCTTTTGGACTTGGGCACCGGGTGGAAGCATCCCTTCGATGCCTGTCAGATCGAAGGTAGCCAATCGATTGGTGGTTTGGGTGTAGTAACCAAAGGTGCTCTCTCCTCCTCGAAAATCTCCCTTCGAGTAATTGACGTAGTCTTCCTTGTTGCGAAAGATCATCGCCACCATTGGGAACCGTGGTGTTTCTAAATCGATTCCTTTTTCTTTCCAGAATCGGAGCATCCCTTTGTACATGCGCTCGTAGAGGTTCGCGTTCCATCGCGCGTAGACATCGGTCGTGTCGTAGCAGATGACGAAGTGCTCGGTGATGATGGCCTTGGAACCTTCAGGCATCCGTTCGAGATTTTTGCGAGCAAGCTCTTTGGCCGAGGTGGGTTCGAGGGTCCCTTCTAGTTCCACGATACTTTCGAGTGCGTTGATCGAGGGTTCGCCGTCCGTGGTCGGCTTGGCCGGCGGGATGGCGATCAATTCACCGTCGGGGTTGAGCACCAGCAGACCGAACTTGTTGTTCTGAGCGATCTTCTCACCGACCACGGGGGGGCGATCGGGGGATTGGAAGCGGACCTCAAGAAGAGGTGCTCGAGGTTCGCTATCCTGGAAACCACTCCCGGAGAATTCCCATCCGGCCGCGATTGGAGAGATTGCGGCGAGGCTGAACACCATGACCAGCCAAAACAACTTAATCGCTAAAATCGACGCGAAAATCGAACCGATGGATCGCGACTTGATGCAGCGTCGAAGAGCAAAACGGGTCGGAAGCGGGCCAGGTCCTTGGGCAGAGAGGATCATGCATCGTCCCCTCGGGTGCCTTCTCCGGATTTCTTGCGAAACACGGCGACGACATCTTCAACGGGGACGACATAGAGTTGGTTGTCGGGTTCGAAATCGACTGGGATAGCGTTTTTCGGGTGGAAGATGATTTTGTCGTACTGCCGCAGGGGCATGTTTTCATCATGCTCGACCTGGCGGCTTATGGTTACGATTCGACCCGTAATCGTGGGGATTTCCGCCGCGTCGGGGAGTGCGATTCCCCCTTTGGTTTCCCGTTTCGGTTCGTCTTTCAAGACGAGGACGCGAGCGCCGACAGGTTCGATCGTTTCAAACGTGGACTTTTTTGCCATTACACACATCGTTACAAGGAGTTCGATCGCACCGGCGCATCGCTGAGGGTCGGGCCGATCGACCTCCCTTTCAGGATAGGGTAGCCGGGGCGAATCGCAAGTACATTTGCACTTGCGTCTTGGGACAAAATCGTCATACTCCCAGGCCCTTTAAGCGAGAAAACCGCTCGATTGGCCCTTTAAACGATGGCGAATGCGACGGAATGCGACGGAATGCGGCTGGATTCAGCGGACGGGAAAGTCCGCGAAAAATAGCCTTTCGAAGCGAAGATTTGGAAGCCGAGAGGTTGTAAGCAAAGAAGGAGTTTTGCAGTCTTTGAGATTGCAAACGGGACAAGATTGGAAACGGGGAGTGCCGAGCGTTCTTGGCGGCCCAGAGTTGTTTTGGATTCAGCAGTTTTTGATAATAGCGGAATGCGATTGGCATGATTGAGACGATTGAAGTCAAAAAGCGCGACGTGTTGGGTTCGCGAGCGATGATCAAGATCCGACAGAGTGGATCGATTCCAGCCATCTTGTATGGTCACGGCGAAGAGAATGTTCCCTTGACCGTTTCGCTTGATACTGTCAATCGGTTGATCAAGCACGGAACCAAGTTGGTAACACTCAATGGGGATGTGAACGACACGGCGTTGCTCAGAGCGGTTCAGTGGAGCAGCATGGGTGATTACATCATCCACGTCGACTTTGCACGCGTTTCGCAGTCCGAAACCGTGGAAGTGACGATTCCTATTCATTTGCATGGCGAAGCCCCAGGAGCCATGTCGGCCGCTGGTCAATTGCGATTCGCCACCCACGAGATCACGATCCGTTGCCCCGCTTCTCAGATTCCCGAGTTCATCACGTGTGAAATCGGAACGCTCCAATTGGGTCAATCGATTCACGTTAACGAACTCAGCTTGCCAACCGGTGCAACGGCCGTAACGCCGGGTGCGATCGTCATTGTCCAAGTGGTTGTCCAATCGGCTGCCGCAGATGGAGATCTGCCTTTGACTTCTTCGGAACCTGAATTGATCCGCAAAGAAAAGGCGGCTGAAGCAGGTTCGTAATGTTCGGTTCGGCAAGTGGTGGACCGCATGCCGATCGGAGCATGGCATTGGTCGTCGGATTGGGAAACCCTGGCGACAAATACCGGCAGACACGACACAACATCGGCTTCGATTGCTTGAACCTTTTGCATGAGCAGATGGGACGACCGAGCGTCGGAGCAAAATTCGAGTCACAATGGGTTCGCGGCGTCATTGCAGGGCGCGACGTGGGCTTGGTGTGGCCGATGACTTTCATGAACTGCAGCGGACGTGCCATCGCCCAAGTCGCTCGGTTTTACAAAGTCAGTCCGGAAAACATCCTAGTGATTTGCGATGATTTGAGTTTGCCACTAGGGAAATTGAGGTTGCGATCTCAGGGATCGAGTGGAGGCCAGAAAGGTCTCGACGATATCCTCAAGTCGCTCGGCACGCAGGATGTGCCGCGACTGCGTATAGGGATCGATGCAACACCAGAGAATTGGGACACCGCCGATTATGTGCTGAGCAAATTTTCGACGGGCGAGAGGCCGGTGGTGGGCGATGCGTTGATGCGAGCCAGCCAAGCGGTCGATTGTTGGTTACGCGATGGAATCGAGGCAGCGATGAATCGATTCAACGCAACGAAATGAGCCTTTCCTCCAAGAAATGCGAACAGCGGGATCGGTGACCAACTCCGACCCTCCGTTGTCGGTATATGGTTTGGCCAGTCGTTCGTTCCGCGTGGGAAATTGATCAAACTCCGAGCTTTGTCACTTGCAACCGCAAAGGGCACTCGAAACAATCAAGGGATATTTAGAAAACAAGATTTGACCGAGGAGCTGGACGTTGGCTAACGCATTTTACGAGTGTTTATTTCTGTTCGACAGCAACCATTACGCGCGCGATCCAGGTGGTATTGCTAATAGCGTGCAATCTTTGGTCACGGACCATGGGGGCGAGATTCTCGTCAGCCGGTTGTGGGCCGAACAGCGGCTCGCCTATCCGATCGAAGGTCACCAAAAAGGGACTTATTGGCTGGTCTACTTCAAGCTGGATACACTCAAGCTGAAGGAACTCAATCGAGCCTGCCAGTTGAATGAAAGCTTAGTGCGATTCCTGTTTACACGCGTCGACGCGAGGCTGATCGATGCACTTGTCGCCCACGCCCAGGAAAAGGTCGTTGTTCCAATCGACCAAATCGAGCGAGCGTCGGTCGGTGCTGTTGTCGGAGTCGATGAAGAAGAAGAAGTGGACGGCGAAGAGGAGTAGCCATCGCATCGGATGAGTTCGACGGGAATCGAACCATGTTTTGGACTGCGTTGATTGGCCGGGCAGGAATGCCCGCATCATCGAATTCAGCTTTCATGGTTTTTCTTTCTTTCGCACATTCATCAAGGAATCTTGCATTATGGCCAGCTACAACCGTGTTGTCCTCATCGGGAACTTGACCCGCGACGTCGAAATTCGACACACAGCCACTAGTCGGATGGCGGTTTGTCAAAACGCCATTGCGGTCAACGATCGTCGCAAGAATGCGGCTGGAGAATGGGTCGATGAAACGACCTTCGTCGACGTCACTTTCTTCGGTCGGATGGCGGAATTGGTCAGCGAATACCTGACCAAAGGCTCCCCCATCTTCATCGAAGGTCGTTTGAAACTCGATACGTGGGAGAAGGATGGCCAGAAGCGATCCAAGCTCTACGTTATCGCCGAAAGGATGCAATTCCTGTCCGGCAAGCAAGAGGGAGGCGCGGGCCGTCCTGGAGGCAATGCATCCAATAGTAATGGAGGAAATCGCCCCCGACTCCAGAATCCGAACGATGGCAATCGTCAGGAAGACCATCATTCCTCGGAAATCCATGAAGAACCCCTTTATCACGGGGATGAAATGCCCTTCTAGTCCAAGCGGACTCGGGCTATAACATCCCCTCCTAAAAAACGTATTTGTTTGATTGAAAAGTTCCACCAATCATGACCACGACAAAAAAACGAATCCACCAGTTTCCCCGTTTGCCAAAAGGCCCTAACGGTGGCATCCAATTGATGCTCATTCAGAATGTCGAGCACCTCGGCAAAGCGGGTGATGTCGTCGAAGTTAAACGGGGTCATGCCAACAATTTCCTTCTGCCAGAAGGTTTGGCAATCATTGCCAACGATCACCACAAGCGGATGATCGAAAAGCATAAGTCCAAGCTTCTCGAGATTGAAAAGAAGCGTTTGGTCGCACTCCGAACCTTGGTCGACCAAATCGGCAAGCAGTCGATCAACGTCGAAGCCAATGCCAATGAAGATGGTCATTTGTACGGTAGTGTCGGCGCGGCCGAAATCGTAACCGCCTTGAAGGCAAACGGCTTCACCGTCTCCAGCGATCAGATCAAGCTGGAAGGATTGCTCAAGGAACTCGGTCTCTACACGGTTCGCGTTCAACTCCATCCAGAGATTTCCACGGAACTCAAAGTTTGGGTCGTACCTGCCGCAGGCAACTGATCCGCCCATGGCATCTTGGGTGATCGATGGCTGAAATGCTTCCCCGCGAAGAATACGTCGAGCAGAGCTATCTGTTCCGTATTCTTTGGGAGCGATTGGGGCAGGACATTACCCTTCAAGATCTCTTGAATCAATGTCGCTTTGAAGTTCTGGCGACGACCAAACTACCGCTCGCTCTCGATTTCCTCAGCAGCGAACTCAAACATTCCGGTGTTCTTGCTTCCGGGGTGCGTCGCTTGAGCCATTACTTCAGTCCGTTTCAAGCATTCTTGATCGGTCAAGCCGAAGAGGATCGCGGACGGTTTGACTTTCGAACCGCCCTCCGCGTGTTGCAATCCGAGGCAGCCTACAAAGCATCCGATAGCTGGGATGTCCAAGGGCTATTCTTCTTTCAATTTGAAGCCCTCTGCCGAAACCGTCTCACCTACGACGCGGGATTGAAGAGCATGAGCGAAGACCCCGCCTATTCGCCGGAATGGAAAGAATGGTTGCTGATCGTTCGCAACCAATTGGGGTTGGTTGATTTGGCGGACCTCATCTTCGGGCGCAGCCAGGAGTTCGTCACGTACCGGAAACGCCACCTGGGTGAAGATGCCGAGGCAGAATACCCGATTTTGTTCGGGGTTCGCGAGGGGAAGATCGCGTTCGCCAATCGTCGCAAAGAGCCCTTGTTTTTGTTCGCCGCGATGCAGCGGCATCTAGGGTATCCCTCCGTTCCCAAACGGGAATTGGTGGACAATACAATGGAACTGATCCCTCAAATGCAGCGCCGCATCGAACGACTCGAGGCCAGGATCAAGTTCATGGAAGAGGAACAGCGACAAGGGATCGATATCACGAAATTCTACGTCAAAGGAGCCCCACCTGTCGTCGATTTAGACAACCTGGCGGATTGAGGTTGATGCGACCTGCTATTCGGCGTGGTACAATCAGAACTCGATTCTCTCGAACCTATCCTCTCGCCACCTACCGACGAACTCCGCTGAACCAAGTCGAGCGAAATACCCAATGACCGTAGCCGAACAAGTGCAAGCCGACCTAGATCGATTGCAGCGTGCCCGTGAACAAATTGTCACTCAGCTTTCAAAAACCATCGTAGGCCAGCAAGATGTGATCGAACAATTGTTGATCAGCATCTTTGCTCGAGGGCATTGCCTTCTCGAAGGAGTGCCTGGTCTAGCCAAAACGTTGATGATCAGCACGTTGGCAAAAACCATGAGCTTGTCCTTTAGCCGGATACAGTTCACACCCGACTTGATGCCAGCCGACATTACCGGCACCGAGATCATCGAAGAGAACAAGTCCAGCGGGGCACGGGAACGGCGGTTTATGGAAGGACCTCTGTTCGCCAACGTCGTCCTCGCGGACGAAATCAACCGGACTCCTCCCAAGACGCAAGCCGCACTGCTCGAAGCCATGCAAGAGCGTCAGATCACGGTGGGGCGAGTTCGTCACACCTTGCAGGATCCCTTCTTTGTCCTGGCAACGCAAAACCCGATCGAACAGGAAGGGACGTACCCTCTTCCCGAAGCTCAACAAGATCGGTTCATGTTCAAAGTATGGGTTTCGTATCCCACCTTTGACGATGAATTCGAAGTGGCACGGCGCACCACTGGCCGCACGACGGCGGAGATCTCCCCTGTCTTGAGTGGCCCAGAGATTCTCAGCTTGCAAGAATTCATTCGGGGGATCGAGGTCTCCGAGAATGTCATTCGCTACGCGCTGGCGATCGTCCGACAAACGCGGATCGGTCAGGAAGGGATTCCCGACTTTGTTCGCGATCAGTTGGCCTGGGGGGCTGGACCGAGAGCGGTTCAATTCTTGATTCTCGGAGCCAAAGCCAAGGCAGCCCTTTCCGGACGATCCCAAGCCGATACCAGCGACGTTCAATTCTGTGCCAAGCCTGTTTTGCGGCATCGCATCGTGGTGAATTTTGCTGCCGAGAGCGATGGAGTCACCAGCGACACGGTCGTCGATCAACTTCTTCAACACACCCCGACGGCTCAGGACGAATTGTTGCGAGATGCCCGATTCCAAAAACTATTTGCATCCTGAAGCGATTCGACGCATCTCGTCGATGGAACTCAGGGCCCGCAACATCGTTGAGGGCTTCCTGTCCGGGATGCATCGCAGTCCCTACTTTGGGCAATCGGTCGAGTTCGTACAGCACCGCCAGTACGTCCCTGGTGACGATTTGCGCCATATCGACTGGAAGGTTTGGGGGCGGCAAGATCGATTGGTTATCAAGCAGTACGAAGAAGACACGAATCTGCGATGCACGTTGCTGGTCGATGCATCGGCGAGCATGAGTTATGGACGCGGGGCACTGAACAAGTTTGATTACGCGGCGACGATTGCAGCCTGCCTAGCATACCTCTCGCTGCGCCAGCAAGATTCGGTCGGATTGACACTCTTCGATAACGAAATCCGAACCAAACTTCCATGGCGTTCCAGCCGTTCCCACCTCAACACGATTTACCGTTCCCTGCAACAGTCCAAGCCGGCCGACAAGACCGATTTGGCCAAAGTATTTCTCGAGATTAATGATTCCTATCCCAAACGCAGCTTGATGGTGATTGCATCCGATTTTTTGGGAAGCGAAAAGGAATCCCTTCAAGGCCTCGCTGCCCTTCGCAGTGCCGGGCATGACATCCTGGTCTTCCACATTCTCGACGATGATGAATTGGATTTCCCGTTCAATGACCCAACGCGGTTCGAGGGAATGGAGAGCATCGACCAACTCAATTGCAATCCACGAGCGCTCCGGGAGGGCTATCTCGAATCCTTGCAGCGATTTCTCGATCGGGTGCGCCATGCATGCGCCAGCTCCAGGATCGACTATCAATTGATTCGAACCAGTCGAAACATCGATGCCGCACTGACCGCCTACTTGAGCGCTCGCATGGCTCACATGAGAAAGCGGTAACAACCATGCAATTTGGATTCGCACCATTGGCTTGGGGCTTTTTGTTGGTCCTGTTGCCTCTTTTGATCCACTTGATCAATCTGGTTCGGCATCGCCGTACTCCGTGGGCTGCAATGGAGTTCTTGCTCGAGAGCTACCGCAAGAATCGACGGTGGATATGGCTCAAGCAGGCCATGCTTCTCGCGTCGCGGATGCTGGCCATGGCGCTCTTAGTCGCCATGCTTGCCCAGTGGGTGACCGACTCCAAGCTTTTCGCTTGGATGGGGCAAACGACGGTTCATCATTACATCGTCCTCGATGACAGCGCCTCGATGGCCGATACCGCCAATGGAAAATCGGCATATCAAAATGCGCTGACGGCAATTGCTACTATCGCTGCATCCGCCAAACAGGATTCTCAAAATCACTTGATTTCCGTTTTTCGGGCCTCGCGAGCCAATTTGGCCAGCGGTCGGATGACGTACGCACTTGATTCCGGCGCGACCGGTGGCAAGCCGGATTCGCGTCAGGCCGAACCAACGACTCCGCCCATCAACGACAGTCTCCGCGCGGATTCCATCGCCGATTTGTTAGCCCAAACGATTCCAACCGATGCGACGGGATTGTTGTCCAAACTCAATGCCACCAGCCCGACGAGCTTGGAAACGGATCTCGCGATTCCCCTGGATGCCATCGCAACGCTGCTGAAGTCTTCCGATAACGAACGGGCGATCATCTACCTAATGAGCGACTTCCGCACCAAAGACTGGGCCAGCCCTGTGTCTCTGAAACAACGGCTCCAGACCATCAAGAATGAACGCGTTGAATTCCAACTCGTCGATTGCGTCGAGAATCGGCATGAGAATTTGACCATCGTCGCCGTCGAACCACGACAAGAAGTCTTGGCTGCTGGCGTTCCCACAATGATCAATGTCACGATTCGGAACAACGGTACGACACCGGCACGCAATGTCAATGCGCGGATCACCGCGGTAGACTATGGTCAATCCGGCTCGGAACCGAAACCGACGAATCGCTTTTCGGGATTGAGCACGGAACTTCCTCCCTTGGTATTCGAGAGGATCGAAGCGGGAGAAGCGGCGACGCGTAACGTTCAAGTCGTCTTTCCCAAGAGTGGTTCTCACGTCGTCCAGGTCGAACTTCCTCCGGATTCCCTGGCCAATGACAATGTTGCGACCTGTGTCCTGGATATTGCGGATGGTGTGCGTGTATTGCTGGTCGACGGAGACTCGGGAGGAAAACATTCGTTCTTCTTTGAATCCGCTCTCAATCCTGGCGGCAATGCGAAGACCGGTTTAATCATCGCTCGAGAAGGCCCCGAATTCTTGCGAGACACAGATGCCGAATCGCTCGACAGCTACGCATGCATTATCTTGCAGTCGGTCCCGAGTTTGGACCCTCGGGCACTGGCAAACTTGCATCGCTTTGTCAGTCGTGGTGGTGGTCTGTCCCTATGGTTTGGAGATCAAGTAACGGCAACAGACTACATGAGGAGTTACGCAGCGTGGGCCAAGCCGATTCCCGGCGGACTCAACGAGACACCTCTTCTTCCATTTCTGCTACGTGGAGTTGCAGAATTGACCAAGGCTCCCGGTGAAACAACGCCCGATATCATCGCGGACAATCACCCCATTTTTGCTCCCTTGCTCGGGTCGGGCAATTCTCCATTTCAGTTTGTGCGCGTTCAACGATTTGTAGAGATCGATCCTTCGTCTGCCGCCAGTTCGAGCAAGCTTTGGAAATCGGTAGCTACGCTTCGCAATCGGCAGCCACTCTTGGTTGACTATCCAATCGGGGCGGGGCGCGTGTTGGTCGCACTGACGTCGCTCGATCGACGCTGGAGCAACTGGCCACAAGATCCAACTTTCGTGGTGGCGGCTTTAAAAATGGTAGGGTACTTGTCAAGTTTCAAAACCCCCGAGTCGAGCAAGCTGACGGGCGCCGCATTGCGTTGGGATTTCTCCTCGCAGGAATTGCTTCCCGAAACCCAGTTGTTATTCCCCACCCCATCCTCGCGAGCCGTTCGTCCGAGCCTTCAGATCAACGCAACGGCAGTCGGAACCAATGCCCTGCGAGCAACCATCGACAATCGCGATGCTGGAAGCAGCAATGAGGTCGCTCGTGCATTGACCACCTCGGGATTGTTTGAATGGTGGGGTACATCGATCCAAGGAGATTCCGTTGTGAAAAACTTGGCCCGCAATACTTCTCCCTCGGAAGGAGAACTGGAGCGAGTAACTCCTGCGGATTTGAACCGCAGTTTGTCAGGGGTCAAATTTACCTATCGAACAGCCATGTCGGCGGGATCGAGCCTTGCAACCGCTGGCTTGTCCAATCGCAATATGCTGCTGATGGCGTTGCTGGTTTTGCTGTTGTTGGCCGAGCAGTGGCTGGCTTGGAGCGCATCCTATCACTTGCCTAAACGTTGATCGTTCATGAATCCACTCCTTGGGATCCCCGTAACATTTTGCAATGAGCTGTTCTTGGCTCAGGACGATGTGCGCGTCTATTACCAATGGATGCGGATGGATCAATTGGATCAGTGGCATCATTGGTTTTTGTTGATTTGTTGCGTCCTTGGAATCGCCAGCTGGGTGGTGTATTGGTATCGCAAGGACTGGGAAGAGCTTCCTAAATCGATTGGCTACGCGCTGTTGATCCTACGGTTAACTGCCTTGATCGGTATCTTGATCTTCTTCTTCGACTTGCAGAAGCGGAGCGAACGACGCGACGTACGCTCTTCGAGAGTGGCTGTGCTAGTCGATACTTCGCTGAGCATGACGATGCCAGTGGATGATTCTAAAGCGGCCCCGAGTGCACCCGCGGAGGGAGACTCCGGTGCAGCCATCCGTTTCAGCGCTGCCGCGTCATCCGCGGGGCTTAGCCGTATCGCCGCCGTACAGAACCATTTGTCTCAGAGCGGCTTGATAGAAAAGTTGCAACAGCAACACGATACCACGGTGTACCGTTTCGATTCCGGGTCACGACCGGCGACGGTTGCATCGTTTGTGAAGCAGAAGAGTGCCGCGGATGTCGAGGCGGAACCCGTCGCGCGCGATGCACTGTTGCGTTCACTTCGCTGGACCGCTTGGACGGGTACGGCCATGGCATTCTTCTCGGTCGCCCTTTTGATCGGCTCGCTAATTTTTCGAGCGCTCGGGAATGCCCAGGGACTGCTTTCCTATTTGATCCTGGCGGGCGTGGTCGGCTCGATCAGCGGCTTCGTCGTGGCAGCGACGGCCGTACTGCGAGCCGACACATTCCCATGGACCGCGCTTTGGAGCAACGGCTCAATCGATGCCGCTCCCATCGACAAGCCGATCAACGATCCGCTCGAGCTACCGAAGAAACCGAGTGAGATCCCTTGGGAGACATTGCTCGCAGCGAACGGTACAGAGTCTCGGCTCGGCGACGCAATCCATTCGATTCTGGAACAAGAGAATGGTTCGACCTTGGCAGGCATTGTGGTCCTTACCGACGGAAGGAGCAATGCTGGCTTGGATCCAATCAATGTCGTGAACGATGCCGCAACGCAAGAAGTCAAATTGCACACAGTCGGTTTGGGGACAAACAAGAACCCAATCAATGTTAGGTTGCTCGATGTGGAAGCTCCGAAACGGGTTTTCCCCGGCGATCGGTTTCGAATCACCGCGTTGGTGCAAGCATCCGGAATGCGCGGCGTCACCGTTCCGATCCAACTCAAGCGCCGGCCTGGAGGACAATCGAATGTCGGTCCCACTGTGGAAGAAGAGAGATCGATCCTTCTCGGCGAAGAAGACGAAATCAATAGTGTCGTGTTCGAAGTGGAGCCCAAGGACGTAGGGCAATGGATCTACGAGGTGCGCGTGTTGTCTCCAGGCCAAGACTCCAACCCCACCGACAATATCTCAGAAAGCGAAGTCCGTGTCGTCGAACCCAATTCCACGATCCTGATCATCGCGGGAGGTCCAACGCGTGAGTACCAGTTCGTTCGAAATTTGCTGTATCGTGAACCGACCGTTCAGTCGCATGTTTACTTGCAATCAGGCAGTCCAGGCGTTTCTCAGGAAGCCAAGCGACTGCTGACCGAGTTCCCGAAGACCCGAGCGGAAATGAGCCAATACGATGCTGTCATCGCTTTCGATGCGGATTGGATGGCCTTGAGCGCAGAACAAATCAATGTCCTGGAGCAATGGATTTCCGAGCAATCCGGCGGCTTGATCCTCGTAGCTGGGCCGGTATCCACACCGAAATGGGCCGGCAATCAAGGGAATGGAAATCGGATCGCAGAGGTCATCCGAGGTTTGTCGCCCGTGGTGATGAATAGTCGCGGAGCGCGGTTGGTCTCCATCGGTCGCTTCGAATCGGAAACCGCTTGGCCGATCACCTTTTCTTCCGATGCGTGGTCCAGCGAATTCATCCAGATCGGCAAGACATTGGAGGAAAGCCAAAAGGCTTGGAAGGATTTTCAAGGCGTTTACAGCTTCTTCGCTTGCTATGAACCCAAGCCCGCAGCGACGGTCATCGGAACGTTTTCTGATCCGACGACGGTGGTCAACGGCGCTTATCCGATCTATCTAGCAACCCAGTTTTATGGCTCGGGTCGCGTCGCGTTTCAGGGGGGGGGCGAGTTCTGGAGGCTTCGCGAAGTTGGAGAAACATTCTTTGATACGTACTACACCAAACTCATTCGCTGGGCGGGACAAGGCCGATTGATGCGAGACTCCGATCGGGGAATCTTGCTCGTCGACAAGGAACAAGCCGTCGTCGGCGATCAAGTCATGGTGCGCGCCGTTCTGCGGGATGCTCAGTTCCAACCCATCGTTGCAACCGAAGCCAATGCAAAACTCATCGAACCGGGTGGTCGCTCGTCACCTCTCCGATTGCAACCTCTTCCGGATCCAACCCAAGCAGGTGTCTTCATCGGACAATTTGTGACGAAGAAAACGGGGACATATGAAGTTCAATTACCTGTTGGCTCGCTCGCGGACCAAGTCATCTTGACGCAGCAGGTAGTGGTTCGCGTGCCGGCACTCGAAATTCAACGCCCGCAGCGAAATGATGTGCTACTCAATGAACTCGCTGTGCGAACCGGAGGCAAGTACTGGATCGGTTTGGATTCGCTGCAAGCCCCTGGAGAAACTTCCAATGGTCTGTCCCTACCAGCATCCATCAAGCCACGCGATCAGGTCAATTTCTTGCCCAATGCTCCCGATCGCGAATTCCAGCAACGCTTGTTGACCTTGTTGATGGCATTGATTGCCGGCGCGCTCGCGTTGGAATGGCTAACACGACGGCTGAGTCGTCTGGCCTAGATCACGAGCCATGGATTCGGTCATTCCATTCGACCAAACGAGCAACCTAGTCAACGTCTCGGCGATACTCGCTCCATTGGATACCGAGTTTGCGCATTTTGGCCCGCAAGGTGTGCGGGTTGATCTTAAGCGCCGCGGCCGCACCCCGCTTCCCTTCGATTTGTCCGCTAGATACGACCAAAGCTCGTTCAATCGTCCGCTTGATAGAATCGTTCAGGGAATCCAAGCGTTGTTCGTCTTGGAAACCTGGCATCTCACCGGTCTTTGCAATGACTGGGACGGGCGTCGATTCAGGAATGACTTCGTAGAAGGTCGGCTCATCCGGGACCGGTGGTGGTTGGTAGCGTTGCGCGATGCCTATCCCGAGCGCTGTCGCGATATCTAATCGTGCGCCGCGTCCGAGAATGACCGCACGATCCATCACCGCTTGCAATTCCCGGATATTGCCTGGCCAATTGTATTCAATGAGTTTTTCAATGTCGGCTTGGGAAGGCTCCACCATCGGCATTCCAAAGCTGGCAGCCGCTTTCTTTGCAAAATGCTTTGCCAGTGCGGGGATATCTTCGATCCGCTCGCTCAAACGAGGAAGCAAAATCGGAAACATATTGATGCGATACCAGAGGTCTTCTCGGAAGCTTCTTTGATGCACCATGGTCGCCAGATCGCGGTGCGTCGCAGCGACAATTCGCACATCGACATGAATCGTCTGCTGCCCACCAACCCTTTCGATTTGCTTCTCTTGAAGGACCCGCAACAACCGGACTTGTGCGGCCAGGGGCAATTCACCGATCTCGTCCAGGAATAGGGTGCCACCATGCGCTCGCTCAAACCAACCTTTGCGTTGATCGGATGCACCCGTAAAGCTTCCTCGCTCATGTCCGAAGAGTTGCGAATCGATCAACTCGGTAGGAATGGCACCGCAATTGACTCGCAAAAACGGTTGGGAAGATCGAGTGGATCTCGCATGGATCGCGCGAGCCACAACCTCTTTGCCCGTACCCGTATCCCCTAGGATCAACACCGGCATATCCGAGGCCGTGACGAGTTGCACTCGCTCCATGACTGTCCGCAGGCCGGAATCAGCGCCCACGATGACTTCCTTAAGAGACTTGCGATCCTCGGCGGACGACGCGACCGAACTATCACTCAAGGATGTTGATTGCTTCTTGGGCTCGATCGAATGTTGGAGCAGCAGCCACAATGGTTCTCCCCATCGCTCAAGGTGCGCAAATTGTTCTTCGCGAAGCGAACGACCCAATTCGACGGCCAAGACGGCAACCCCTAAGCAATCGACCTCCTGGGTGGGATTGGGGGATCGCAAAGGAATGGCCAAGGCCTCGTTAGAGACCGTGTCAGGAACAAGATGAGCCAGTTTGCCAGAGCGCTTTGGACTGGATTGACGCACGAGATCCCCTCCGACTGACCACTTATAAAGTTCGGTCCATTTGGCATCGGAGCAAGTGATCGTCTCGGGCTCCACTTGACCTCCGTCATGGCGATCCGCTGTCGCGATTCGTTGCAGCGTCTTGGTTTCAGAGTCGAGTCGATGGATGGTCAGGCTCTGGAGAGGAGCTACCGATCGCAGCAGTTTGAAAACTTCTTCGATCGATTCCGACGAGCACTTGCTCCAGGACGCCAAAGACCACGCCGACAGCAGCGGTTCTAGATTGATGGAAGCACTCATCCGGCTATCCGTTCCGTTTCTATCCTTGATTCGAACTATTTCCGCTAGCGGCGAACGGCCAGCCATTGGATTATTGGTAACTTCCACGCCGTCTCTCTCTCTTGATAGTCTCGCCTAGAATACAACCTTCCGCGGATCGATCTGGGAAAGCGATTAGGCGATATCCATTTGCTCATTTCCGAAAGGCACCCTCGAACCCCGCATGCATTCGCAGGGCTCCGAACAAACACGGGTGATTCGATGTGGAAAAAGCAAACCACGTGAAGAGCGAATCTTGTGCCAGTAAAAATCACGCTTAGTTCCGTTGCGGAAGATAGGGAGGCAGCAAATTCGCTGGGCGTGTTAGCTTATTTGCTGGGGATCTTAATTGCAATTCGTTGGTTGGGCAACAGATCCGTGAGTGTCGTTCCCTGTTTCTGAAAACCAGCCAGAAGGAGGTGGTTGGCGCAGGGATTGCAAAACAGGGTCCGTACGGGTGCGATTTCCAGCAAATTTTCCGTTGGCCGGAACCCTGTTGTGGTAGATCGAGTTGGGACCGATCGCCAAGAACATGAAATGCGATACCCTTTGGTTTTTAGAACCAGTTTTTCATCCATGAGTTGGCTTTTGGGGATCGGGATCGGCGTTCGGGTTGGAGTGTGGCGTACGCCGCATCCACAGGATGTCGGCCAGGGGACCCGGTGCTGGCCAGCAAGCACGATCGTCTCGAGAAATAAGTTCATTAGAGGAAGTTATGAGCAATCAGCGATTGGGGATCGGCAGCATTGGTTGGTTTTTGCTAATCGGAATCGGGTTCCTCGGGTGTGATTCCAGCACGCCCAGCACGGTGGGATCGGCCGGGACCACCAAAACCCGGAAACTGCTGAACGTCTCCTACGACCCAACCCGCGAATTGTACGTTGAATTCAATCAAGCCTTTGCCGAGCATTGGAAGGAGCTTCACGGAGAGTGGGTCGATGTCGACCAATCCCACGGTGGATCGGGACAGCAATCGCGAGCGGTCACCGAGGGGTTGAGCGCGGATGTCGTTTCTCTCGCGCTGTCGGGGGACATCGATGTGATCGCCAAGAAGTCTGGGTTGATCGCGCAAGATTGGCAATCGCGACTTCCGAACAACAGTTCACCTTACACATCGACGATTGTCTTCTTGGTACGGAAGGGTAACCCAAAGAAGATCACGGATTGGGGAGACCTTGTTCGGGATGATTTGAAGGTGATTACCCCCAACCCCAAAACGGGAGGGGGTGCACGCTGGAATTACTTGGCTGCTTGGGGATTCGCACTCCAGCGCGAACTGGGTGATCTCAAAAAGGTTCGCGATCCTGCCTTCGCCGAGGAGGTTCGACAAGCTACAGAAAAAGCCAAGAGCTTTATTCAACGGCTCTATTCCAATGTTCCTAAATTGGACAAATCAGCCCGAGCGGCAACGAACACCTTTATACAGAGCCAAATCGGGGACGTTTTGTTGGCTTGGGAAAACGAAGCTTTTCTCGCAATGCGAGAATTGGGATCCGATCAAGTCGAAATGGTTGTACCGAGCTTGAGTATCCGCGCGGAACCCCCAGTGGCCGTGGTTGACTCCAACGCCCGCGCTCATGGAAATGAAGAATTGGCGAAAGAGTATTTGAATTACCTCTACAGCGAACGAGGTCAGCAGATCGTTGCGAAGAACTTCTATCGACCCCGCCAAACCGAATTGACCGACCCCAAAATCCTTTCCCAGTTTGCCGATGTCCAACTCTTTGAAATCACCGATGTCGTCTCGGGCTGGGACGAAGCCCAAGAGCTGCACTTCAAAGATCGAACAGGGATTTTCGATCAAGTGTATCAGGTCAAGCCGTGAGGTACGTTTTGTTTTCAAGGCGGCAACGGGAGGCTGCTGAATGAACCTATCGAGACCTGTCAGGGCCAGGCGCCTTCCGGGATTTGGCCTAACGTTCGGCTTCACGTTGTTCTACCTGACGATCATCGTTTTGATACCGTTGTTGGCCCTCTTATTGAAATCCCTATCGATGCCCTGGAGCGAATTCGTCGCCACGATGACGCAACCTCGGGTTTTGGCGTCCCTTCGATTGACCTTTGGGGCATCGTTCTTGGCGGCGCTGATCAATGTTGTTTTCGGTTCGATCACAGCGTGGTCGCTGGTCCGTTATCGGTTTCCAGGGAGTCGCATTTTCGATGCGCTCGTAGATCTTCCTTTTGCCATGCCGACCGCCGTTTCGGGAATTGCATTGATGTCGATATACGGACCCAAAGGTTTGATTGGACAGCCCCTACTGGCTTTGGGAATCAAGACGGCGACGTCGCCCCTCGGGATCTTGATCGCGTTGATCTTTATTGGCTTCCCGTTCGTTGTACGAACATTGCAACCTGCCATTGAAGATCTCGATCAAGAGATGGAGCAAGCGGCGGCAAGTTTGGGGGGCAATCGCTGGCAGACCTTTTGGTATATCACGATCCCAAGTTTGACGCCTGCCATCCTGACGGGATTCACTTTGGCCTTCGCAAGGGCTCTCGGTGAATATGGCAGTGTCGTCTTCGTCGCAGGAAATCTACCGATGGAGACCGAGATCGCATCGCTCCTCATTTCGAATCGGCTCGATGAAAATGATATCGCCGGAGCATCGGCCATAGCGATGGTGCTGTTGGTAGCAACCCTGCTGATACTGTTGTTTATTCAAGGGATTCAGTGGTTTTACAACCGGCGTTCCGGTCGTGCACAATAGAACCTGTAGGTAGTCAACAAGCGAGTGCGCCGATGTCCCAGAACAAACTAAAACCGGATTCGGTCGATCCGTGGTGGGTCCGTTGGACTCTTATCACCCTCGCGGTCGGTTTCATGCTTTTGATGTTGGCGCTGCCGTTGAGTGTCATCTTTGTGGAAGCCTTTCGTAAAGGATGGACGGTCTATGCGACGGCATTGACCGATCGCTATGCTCGGAATGCCATTTGGATGACGTTGATTGCGGCTGGTATCTCCGTCCCTCTCAATTTTGTTTTTGGATTGGCTGCCGCTTGGGCAACGACGAAATACGAGTTTCGCGGCAAGTCGCTATTGATTTCGTTGATCGATTTGCCATTTGCCATTTCTCCTATCGTCGCAGGCTTGATGTACATCCTGGTGTTCGGTCTCCAAGGATGGCTTGGAGCGACCTTGGCCTCATGGGGAATCCAAGTCATCTTCGCAATCCCCGGGGTCGTCTTGGCCACCATCTTTGTGACCTTCCCATTCGTGGCGCGCGAGTTGATTCCGTTGATGCAGGAACAAGGCAGTGAAGAAGAGTGGGCAGCGATCTCATTGGGAGCCAATGGATGGCAAACGTTTTGGCGCGTGACTGTTCCTAACATCAAGTGGGCGATTCTGTACGGTGTGCTGTTATGCAATGCCAGGGCCATGGGGGAATTCGGAGCTGTCTCCGTTGTCTCGTCGAACATTCGCGGTCGAACGAATACGATCCCCTTGCAGATCGACGCCCTCTACAACGAATACAACACGGCCGCCGCGTTTGCGTTGGCATCGTTGCTGGCAGTGCTTGGCATCGTGACCCTAATCGCAAAGACAATTCTCGAACAAAAGTTGGAACGTCGTCAACACGCTAGCCCCTTGTCCGAGATTCCTCCTCCGACCTCTCTGGAGAAAATGCCATGAGCGTAGAAGTACGCAATGTCAGCAAAACGTATGGGCAGTTCGTGGCCTTGCGCGACATCGATCTGAAAATCGAAACAGGCGAATTGGTCGCTCTGCTCGGTCCATCCGGATCGGGAAAAACAACTCTCCTCCGCATTATTGCAGGGATGGATATCCCCGATCCACCAGCCGACGGCAGCGAAAAAGGCAAGATCTTCTTCTTTGGCCAAGACGTGGCCGACATGAGCGTCGGACAGCGCCGTGTGGGATTCGTATTCCAACACTATGCGCTTTTCAAACACATGACCGTTTTCGATAATGTCGCCTTTGGACTGCGCGTTCGTCCACGTAGTAATCGCCCCAGCCCATCGGAGATTTCGGATCGCGTGCAAAAGTTGCTGCAACTGATTCAACTCGAGGGATTTGGGAAGCGATTCCCAATGCAACTCTCAGGGGGTCAACGGCAACGCGTTGCGTTGGCCAGGGCCCTAGCCATCGAACCGCGAGTGCTGCTGTTGGATGAACCCTTCGGAGCGTTGGACGCAAAAGTCCGCCAGAGCCTTCGGGAGTGGCTCCGCCGATTGCATGATGAAATGCACACGACAACCGTCTTGGTCACGCACGATCAAGAAGAAGCGCTGGAAGTCGCCGACCGAGTCGTGGTCATGAATCAAGCCAAGATCGAACAAGTCGGTGCACCCGAGGAAGTTTTTCACGAACCCGCCTCGGAATTTGTCATAGACTTTCTGGGCAATGTCAATGTGTTTCGAGGACGCATGGTTGGAGGAACCCTCCGGGTCGATGGAAACACCGGCCATTCCGCCAGCACGCCAAGCGATACAAGCCAAGGGCCCAAAGTTTTTGTTCGTCCACACGAACTACAAATCCATCGACAACCGATGGGAGCCGGTGGATTCCGAGCATCGGTCGAACGAATCAATCGGGCCGGCGTGAATGCCAAAGTCTTGTTGAAAACAGAATCTATGGATCCTGTGCGGGTCGATCTCACGCTGGACCGCCTCGAAGAACTGCAGCTGCAGCCTGGGGAAACGGTCTATGTTCATCCGACCCAGTCCCGAGTGTTCACCCCCGACTATGAAATCTAGTCGGGCACTTATCTATTCGGGCAATTATCGCCGATCGCTGCCAACATGGAGCGATTCCTAATCTGTCGCGGTTTGCTCTCTCTTGCAGGACATCCTTTCGGTCCAGCGCCCCACGACGCTACCCGTGACGTCCCGCGGATTCCTCGAATCATGGATGCTTCCATCAAAATCGACGCGCTGGAAAAAATCGGAAGATTTGGAAGAAGTGGAATAGGGAATGCATAGTGGCTCTTGGCCATGTGAAATGGGTGGTTTCCAACGGAACGACCAGCCCACACTTGGCAGGCTGCGTGTTCGATCGCAATCATCCCTTTTAGGTTTAGGGATCGATGGTTGGGCACGATCAGAACCCACAAGATTCGCGAGGAAACCATGCATAGGAATTGTGATTCGAAGCACCGCTCGAAAGGCAATCGATTGGCGCGGGCGCGTTGGAAAAACCCAGGGATCACTTCCTGCATGGGGGTATTCCTGCTGTTGGCAACCGTGATCGGCTGTGGCGGAGGCGAAAAAAGGGTTCAAACCTTTAAATCATCTGGCAAGGTCGTTAAATCTGATGGATCCCCTGTGCCCCATGCGTTGGTGGTTCTTCACCCCATCGGTGGATCTACCGAAGCACCCAAATCGCGAGGAACAACCGATGAGCAGGGGATTTTTCAATTGTCCACCTACGACACGAGCGATGGCGCGCCTGTCGGGCAGTTTTCCGTAACGATCGAACAATGGATCCGCGACGATCCGAACAAGCCGCCAAAGAACCATTTGCCACCCGCTCTCTCTCGAGCGGAAACCTCGGGTTTTCAGGTCTCCATCACCTCGGGAGTAAACCAGATCAACCCTTTTGAAATTCGCTGATCTCTTGGAAGAGATTGGCTGGATGGATACATGATTCGGTTTTCATCCTTTCGTTCGCTGGAATCATTTCTCTCCATATCATTTTTTGAGGACGTCTATGAAGCGCAAATCTTATCGATCTCGGTCCGCCTTCACGTTGGTGGAACTCTTGGTCGTCATCGCCATTATTGGCATCTTGGTGGGTCTCCTGCTTCCAGCAGTTCAAGCCGCCCGCGAAGCCGCGCGTCGAATGGCTTGTTCCAACAACATTCGCCAAGTGGAGTTGGCGTTCCAAAACTTCCACTCGGCTCGCAAGTTCTTCCCTAGCAACATTCGTCCCAGTGCCGTCTCTACCGTCCGAGTACGCTGGGCAACATATCTGCTCCCATACATCGAGTCCCAAACGCTTTTCAACCGAATCGACTTGTCCAAGAACTGGTCATCGGTAGTGCCCAATCCCGACGGCTCGTTGAACTACGATCTCTTCGGAACCAAGATCCCTATTTACGAATGCCCTTCGAGTCCCGAGGCTCAAAAGGTCCAAGACGGATCGCCACCTCCAGATAGCCCAGCCTGGCAAGCCCGCGTCGCGAACGGAGACTACGCCGGATTCTACGGCGTTGATCCACAGCTTTTTACTCTCGGATTGGTTGACGAAAACTCAGCACGAAACAATTGCGGGGCCATTTCCAAAACAGATTCTTTGAAGTTTCATTCCTTCACGGACGGTACTAGCAATACCGTTCGTTTGGTGGAGTCGGCGGGACGACCACATGTCTACCGCTTGGGTCGCCGCGTCATCGAAGCAACGGCAGGTAGCAACAACCGCGTCAATGGCGGTGGCTGGTGCCGCCCCGCCTCCGAACTCAATTTGCTCGTGGGCGTGGCTGCCGACGGGATTTCGTATCCAGGTCCCCGCGCCATCAACATTACCAATGGGATCGCGTTGGGGTCGGGGATATCCGCACCCCTACTTTGGTGTCGATGGAACCGGTCAAGCCTACTCGTTCCATTCCAGTGGCATCATGACCGCGTTTGTGGACGGCAGTGCACGTTTCCTCAATTACAATCTTGATATTCGATTGTTTGCTCGCTTGATCTCGCGCGACGGTGCGGAACCCAATCCCGATTTGGAATAAGCCCCTCGCGCCCCCGAAGAAAGCCTGAATCGAATGCTTCCCACACCCGAGTCCTTTGCATCTGGCTAGAGCATGCCAGGGAACGGTCATTCCCTCGCGGGCATTCCCTCTCCGCGAAGATGGATGACGGGCAAGATGACGGGCAAGATGACGGGCAAACAGAAAAAGCCGGTGGTGAAGCGATTCACCACCGGCTTTTGTTTTTATAAAAATCCCCCGACCGTCTGCGGCACGACACGGAGCCGCTGCGAGACTGGCGCAAATCGAGCGTGCTACTGCACTCGCCGTATTGATTTGGGCCAACGCATAATGATGGTCCCTCAGCCGGAAAGACGATCGGAGGCAAGCGTGCAAGTCATTTCCAACTCGCACACTTCGAACTATATGCCATCGAGCATCGCAAGGAAAGATGAACTCCGCAACTCCGCGTCGTTTCGAGCAGCATTCCAGAGACATGATCTAGGACCAAAAATCAGCGTGGATTTTGCAATCACCACACCGGCAATTGAATCCCAGCAAAAAACCGCAACGGGCTTACCAAACTTCGCCAGCGGAAACGCGAAAGTGATGCAAATTATGGTTCCGTCTCATTTTCTCTGACTCCCATTGGCACGTTTTGATTTGCGTTGGATTGACTAAGCCTGGGCTGCGCGACAGAAACCATTTCTAACGGCATTTCGAAATAGTAATTTTTGTCAACGTTGGTATCTGCTTAGGCCTGAGGCGCTGGACGATTTTCTTATTTCGTTTCCATGAGCCTGAGGCGCTAGCCGATTTTTGCACGTCGAAAGAACTCGGCTAGCGCCTCAGGCTCACTCTTGACGGATGTGGTGTGCAAATACTCCCTGCCTCGGCGCACGTTAGGCCGCGTCGCGATCTTGTTGCATGCGTCGCAATCGCTTTCGCTCCGCCTTAGAAAGATGCCGATTCTCGTTCGGATCTTCGTCCTCCTGATCGGAGTAATTCGAGTTTGTGTTGGTCGATTGACTCTGCGTCGAAGGTAGTGGGCGCGACGAAGAATTAGGCGATACGGGAACCGGCTTTTGAGAGGTTCCGTCTGTTTCTTTGGTCGATGCGTTGGACGTGTTTACCATTTGTTTTGGCGTCCCTGGCTGATCTTCGAAACGATCAACGGGTGGCCTGAGCCTCAGACCATCGAACCAACCTGCGATACGACTACCCAGTCCCTTCTTCCCCTCCGAGAATGTCCCATCCGAAGTTTTCTTCTTCGTCGTTTTCGTGCTACTCTCGATGGATCCATCGGTCTCTTCGTGACGACGTTTTCCCAGAGTCAACCAGCCTCGTTTGGGAGTGCTCTTTGCTTCGGCAGCAACGGACGCATCTGCACTCACCGAACGAGATGGTTCCTTCGGGGAGACGGCTTTAGATTCCTGTTTTGAACCTCCCAAAGGCGCACTCGAAGCCCCTTTTGTTTGCTTCGCTTGGAGACCTTCCGACGCGGATTCGTCGGCGGATCCTTTTCGTCCGAACGACGGCAACCAAGATTTCTTCACTTCCTTTACTTCACCCTCAGCGGCAGCCTTCGAAGCGGACGGAGCGTTTGTATTGGAATCTGTCGAAGAAGTCTTTGCAGCCTGTGTTGCCGACGACTGGGATTGGGGCTTTCCAGCCTTGGCACCGAAACCGAACCAACCTGGTTTCTTGGTTAGACCCATGTCGACATCACCACCGTCATCTTCGCGAAGGGCTTCTTCGTCAGCCAATAGCGCGTTGCGCTCCTGACGGTTGGGGATAAAGCCAAACAAACGCTTCGAGCGTTTTGGCTCTTCGTCGAGTCCAACTTCCGCTTCACGCACGGATTTGCTTTTCGAAGAACGCGAGGCCTGGGTTGATCGCCGATTGTCAGTTGACTCTCCGGTTTCCTCGTCGTCCGATTCCGAAGTCGCATCCTCGATTGCACTCGCATCGTCAGGGCGTCCCAAGGAGAAACCCAACCTGCCAGCGATCGATCGGAAAACGCTGGTGCGTTCTTCCAAATCCGAACCCTCGGCCATCGCTTCGCGACTGTCCGATCCTTTGAGTTCCTTGGGTTTTTTACCGAAACCTGGCAATCGCAATGGATTTGGTGACGGGGCTAGTGCGGTGCGTTCAAGGAATCGCTTCTGCGCTTGTAAATAGCAGTGGCGGAGCACTAGTCCTGCCGCTTGAAAGACAGCCAAGACACCTCCCAGCCAGCACGCCCCCACCGCGATATCGATGGAGCCTGGACTCCATTCCAATTTGAGGAGCCCCGTCCCAAGCAATGCGGCTCCAGCCCATGCCATTAGCCCACCATACCAGAGCACCAAGGCCGATGGCGTGGACTTCAATTCGCTCGATAAACGAATCCCCATCAATCCAATCAGCGATGCGTACGTGGCCAGCACCAGTGGCCAACCACCATACCCAATTTCGGCCTTGGTCCATCCGTCGATACTTTGTCCCAACAAGTAGAGGCACGAGGTAGAAGCATCAAAGCTCGAAAATAATGCCACTCCACTCAATAGCACCCAGACTCGGTACTTGGCTCGAAAGTCATCCAGTTTGTGCTGACGGATCTGATAGATCATCCAAGCGACCAATGCGGTCAGCATCCAAAGCTGACATGTCATCCAGTTCGCGATGCTGTGTGGACTTCGGATATCGAAAAGTTGCAAGAACAAGACGTTCGACCGTCCACCTTCGTTGGCCCGAACATGAAACCAGTAATGACCAAGAATGAGTCCAGCCCAAATCCCCCAAAGACATGCCAACGTCAGCGCCAGCGATGCAGGTCGTACAGGAATCAGTTGGACCAAACGATGTTGCGAGATCTTGCGAACCGATTGGCTATAACCCGGATCGCGATATCCAGACAAATACTCTTCATCGCTAGGAGCAGGCAGGCGACGAGTGCGCCGCGCTGCTCGAGCCGATTCCACGGCGAAATCGGAATCGGCAGCGATCGACTCGCGAATGACACGGCGACGACGATCGGATCGATGATTGGTTGAGAGAGGCATGACAGCGTGCGAGTGTTTCCGTAACGAGAGTCAACCCGTGCAATGGCCTCGTCCACTCTTTCATCCTGGTTTCATCCAACCAAGAACGCTTCCGAGACCGGTAACCCGATGTGAATCGCAGGTTCATCTCCCAAGGTCAAGTCCGAAAGCGATCATGATTGCCATCATAACCTTCTGCTCAGTCCGACATGGTTTTGCTCGGGCTCGAAGAGAAAGACTTGAATCGTCCTATCCCAACATTCGAATTGCTCGCTGGGTTCCATTTGGCTCGCTGGGTCGCAAAGGGCGAGAAAAGGGAAGATGAGTTCCGGCCGCTAGGTTTACGACTATTCTATTTCGCTGAGATCGCGCGCGCCAGGAATGTCCTCGGGCCATTTGCTCCAAACGGGAGTCATGTCACGCACCTTCTGAATGTATTCTCGTTGTTGGGAATCTTTCTTGCTCTTGATAATCGCTTTTCGGATCTCAGTCTGCGCTTGTTGGAAGGTCATCCGATAATCGGGCTCTCGCTCGAGAACCTTGATAATATGAAAGCCATCCTCATCTTCTAGGATGGTGCTGAGCGCTTGCAATTCGATGGTAAAGGCGGCTTCTTCGATAACTTTGCTCTTCAAAGAACCCTTTTGAGTCCAATCGAAGACTCCCCCTTCACTGGAGTTGAATCCAGACGATTTATCTTTCGCCACCGTATCAAACGTCGCTCCACCCAAGAAGACTTGATTGCCCATTTCAGCGATCGCTTCGTACGCCGCTTCGCGACTCGGGTATTTCTTAAAGATCGCGGACATGATTTGAAATCGGGCGCGCGCTGGTTTGTTCCAGTCTTCCGAATGGGAGTCGTACCAATCCTGCAACTCAAATAGTTCGACGGTAGGCTTGTCTTTGACTCCTTCCCGGAGAGCTTGATCGGCCCACATTTGTTCGGAAAAGTTTCGCAACATGGCAGGTAGGCTGGTCCCGCTCTTCTCAAGCAACTCCAAGAATTCGAGCTCACTTTCGCATTTCGCTCGGAGCATCTGTTGAGGCATGACTTTGGTTTTGAAGACTTCTGCAGTTTTCGCCGAAACCTTGCTTCGAATTTCTTCCCGTTCCTTTTTTGGTTTTCCAGCGGATTGCAGGTGAAGAAAGTGTCGTGCCAAGCACTTGGTTTCAATCGAAGTAACCACGCGCTTTCGCAGGGCCATTTCAAACTCGCGAGAAGCAGCCATGTCGGGCGTCACCCGCTTGGGATCGATCAAATCGCCGATTGAGACGCGCTCATCTCCGACGACTGCAATCACACGCGCTGCCTCAAAAAGCTCTCCCGTTTGAGTCGGCTTGGATTGCAACGCACGCTGTTCATCGAACAATCCGATCGGCGCCGCTTCGTACTCCGATGCCATCGATGGGGGTTCTTGTGGATCGGGGAGATTGCTTGACAAATTGACTCTTACCGGTTCGCTCCGTTCGGCCACGTAAACCGGTTGCTGCAAGGACGGGTTACCTTGAGGAAGACCTGCTGGACGAGTTTCGGAGTTGTTGGTTGGCGGAATAGCTTTTGAGCCTGTAGGTGGCGCAAAACTACTCGGTGCCAAGGGGCTAGCGCCAGGTGGCAGAGCCGGCGGAAACTTGGGGTACTGCTGAGCCCTACCGGATGTGGCGCAGAGTCCCATGCACGCTGTGAGAGCGATTCGTTTCCAAACTGGTTGTTGAACCGTGGCGAACCACTTCATCATGTTGGCATCCCTTGCCGAAATGGGTCTATGCGCAAGCTGCATGTGAATTTGCCGCTGCAGGAGCATGGATGGCAGGCCACGGCCATTCGAGCATTCGAGGCCTAACCTCTCCACCGACTACATAGAGGAAAGTCGATCACCAACGCAAGACGGTTCGCAATTCTGCTAGCAAATCGATCTTCGCCAATCGCTCCGCAGCGGTCGGTTCCGGCGGCGCATTTTTGGGGCTCTTTCGTTGCAAAGAAGATGCTGGCTGTTGGTTCGGGTCTGGCTTCGATCGTCCGAATCGATCGACGTGGATTGTGGTTTCCCACAAAGGCCAATAGGCCTCCTCGCGGTCCACGACGCGCAACTTGTTTCCGTGCCGCTCGGCCAGTTGCTGCACTCGCCGCGCGTCCGTGTACTGAAAGCAGAAGTAATTCTCATGGATCGAAATCGATCGAATCGACCACAAGGCGGCATCCATTTTGATTTCTGCCAAATCCAGCATGCATTCGACCATAGGAGGCAAGGCTCCAAATCGATCTGTTAACTCTTGCCGCATTTCCGCCACCGCTTGAACATCTCTCAATCGACTGACGCGGCGATAGACATCGATTTTCTGTCTCATGTCGGCCACATATTCATTGGGAAGATACGCGGCCAATGGCAACTGGATCTCGACATCCAAACTTTGCTTTGGAGGTTGGCGTGTCAATTGTCGGACGGCGGCGTCGAGCAATTGGCAATAGAGCTCGTATCCGATGGCGGCAATATGACCGCTCTGCTGTGTTCCGAGCAAGTTTCCGGCACCCCGAATTTCGAGATCCCGCATCGCGATACCAAATCCCGCTCCCAATTGCGAGAATTCTTCGATGGCATGCAGTCTTCTCGCCGCGTCGGGATTGAGATGCTTGTTGCGATCGACCAAGAGATAACAATGAGCTTGATGGCGATAGCGTCCGACACGACCTCGCAGCTGATGCAATTCGGATAACCCATAGCGATCGGCCTCATCGATAAAGATCGTGTTGGCATTCGATATGTCGAGACCACTTTCGATGATCGTCGTCGATAACAAAATATCGGCGCGGTGTTCAATGAAGTCGAGCATGACTTGTTCGAGCCCACCCTCTGCCATTTGCCCATGCCCGATCACGATCCTGGCTTCGGGCGCGATACGTTGCAGTTTCGCGGCGACTGTATGCATGTCCTCGATGCGGTTGTGAACAAAGAAGATTTGTCCATCCCGATTGAGTTCGCGGAGGATCGCATTGCGGATCAAGGCATCGTTCCATCGCACGACGCGCGTTTCCACCGCCATACGTTCTTCGGGAGCAGTTTCGAGATTGGAAATATCTCGAATTCCGACCAGAGACATATGCAAAGTTCTCGGGATCGGTGTGGCGGACAACGTCAATACATCCACTTGCGAAGTGCGTTGCTTGAGCCGTTCCTTTAGCTCGACTCCAAACTTTTGCTCTTCGTCGATGATGAGCAATCCCAATTGGAAGAACTGCACGTCGGCGGAGGCCAAGCGATGGGTCCCTACGACGATATCCACACTCCCCTTGGCAATGCGGCGGAGGGTTTCCTTTTGCTCGGCATTAGATTCGAAGCGATTGAGTTTGGCGATCTCGAATGGGAACTCGGCCATCCGCTGGCAAAACGATTTGTAGTGCTGCTCGGCCAGCACGGTAGTCGGGACCAGCACCGCGACTTGGTATCCACTTTCGACCGCTTTAAAAGCGGCTCGCATGGCGACTTCGGTTTTCCCAAAGCCGACATCCCCGCAGATCAATCGCTCCATCGGTCGCGTCGAAATCATATCCTTCTTGGTCGCTGCAATGGCAGTGATTTGATCGGTTGTCTCTTCGTATGGAAAGGAAGCTTCGAACTGTTGCTGCCAGACCGAATCAGGGTGGAAGGCAATGCCGACTTGGCCTCTCCGCTGGGCTTGCAACTCCAACAGTTCCGCAGCCATATCCACTACGGCACTCTCCGCGGCTTTCTTTTGACGTGTCCACGCTTGGCTGCCGATCTTTGCCAGTTTCGGGCGCGTTTTGCTCCCACCCACATAGCGCTGAACGAGATCGATTTTACTGGCAGGGACGTAGAGCTTCGTCCCCCCATCGAATTCGATCGCGAGATGCTCGCAGCGCGTCCCCTCTTTCTCAATCATCTCCATTCCCAGATAGATACCGATTCCATGGGAAAGATGGACGACGAGATCTCCTTCACGTAGATCGAGAAAACTATCGATGGCCCGCGATGCCAATTGACGACTCGATCGCTTCAACGTAGACCGTCGCAGCAATTGGCCGACCGTCAGGATAAGTGCGCCATCCCCCGGCAGTTCGAAGCCGCTGCTGAGAAGGCCGACTACCAACCGCAATCGACCGGAGACGTACGCCTGACTGGACTTGACGATGTCTTGGATGCGCGCCTTTTCACCTTCGTTCATACAAACGATGGCGGCGACGCGTTGCGAGCCAAGAGCCGTATCGATTTCCTTTGAGATCGTTTCGAGCTCACCTCCGATTCGCTGGACATCGCCGATGGGAATTCTCAGTAACTCTCCTCGATATCCATCCCCTGCCAGTTGCAATATCTGCGCCATCGAATAGCTCTCGAGCTGCTGATGCAGTTCGATAGGATCGCGAAAACGTTCGGGGAATGGCACACGCGCTTTGAATGCATTCGCGTGGTGCAATCCTGCTACTGGTTCGCTGAACAGCACCAGCGTCGAGTCTGTAAGAAAGTCGAGCAGGCTGGCGTCCTCGCGAGTAGCTTCGCTGGCGGCGATCAAGTCGATCCGGTCCAGCCGCTGGATCGATCTCTGAGTCACCGTATCAAATGTTCGGATCGATTCGACTTCATCGTCAAACCACTCGATGCGCCGGGGTTCACTGGCGTCCGGTGGAAAAACATCGAGAATACCACCTCGTGCCGTGAACTCGCCCGGTAATTGGACGCTGGTCGTGGTCCGGTATCCGGCCGACGCAAGCCACGCTTTCAAGTCGGACAGGTCGACTCGCTTGCCAACTTCGATCGTACGCCGATCGCGCCGCATTTGATCGGGGCTAGGGACATTGTGCATGATGGCCTGCAGTGTGGTCACCACGACTGGGCAACGACCCGGCAGAGGATGACTCGCGAATCGATCCAGCTGCGATAGCACTTGCAAACGCTGGATGATCTCCTGCTGCTGCAGCGCATCCCCTTCGGTATCGTCCGAAGCGGGAGGAAATACGAGGCATTCATATTCAAGAAAGAACTCTAGGTCCCGAGCGACCGTTTCGGCGTCTTGATGATTCGCAACGACGACAAGCATAGGCCGATTCGAAGCTCGAACGGCTGCGGCTGTCATCGGAGCGACGGCACCTAACCAAGCTCCCTCCCAACTGATCGGATCGTTGCGGATCCAACGATCCATGGCGGATCGAAACTCAGGCAACGCTTCGATGGCAGACACGAGGGCCGGGGCTGGACTAGGTTCTGACGGAATGTCGTGTACATTCGTAGCAGTGGCCTCTGCGAGCTGGCGTCGGAGATGAACTGTTTCGGGCGATGCTTCCTCGGCCTGGAATAAGGGCGGAGAAGACGGATGTTTGTCCTTGTTGGAGGCATCTGCAGGAGGAGTCTGGATCTCCTTGGCGTTGTGGCGGCCTTTGGTTGGCTTGCTACGCCCCTTCGCTCCATCGGAGGAAAGATTTTGCGAAGCCCGAGATGGACGGGATGGAGAATTGGGAACGGGCGTCGTCTCCGCAGCCATGTCCTGATGCAGGGCACCTTTGGCAGAACGCAACAGAGATTCTGCACTGGCTAAATCGTACGTCTCCGGCGCACGGATGGGATCGTCGGCATCGGCAGGCTCATCCGGGATTGGGGTCCCTTGGATAAAGTCAGCCAGCGTACGTTTGGCTCGGGGCGGTCGGGGTTTCATCGGTTCGCCAGGTTTGCTGATAATTGAGAACAAAAAAGATTAACCGACAGACTCATTCATGTACACTGCAGAGATGTTCCCACCCATTTTTCGAAGGATTTGGAGTTCCATGGTTCGTTCTATTTTCGCAGTGGCCTTCGCTATCGCTTGTTCCGTAACCATCGAGAGGGCATCCGCCCAAGCCGATGAACGGGCTGAATACATTCGCGCTAACTACAGTAAGAGCGAAGTCAAGATTCGGATGCGAGACGGCGTCGAACTGTTCACTTCGATCTATACACCGAACCAAGCAGACGCCAACCGCACGTATCCGGTCCTCTTATCTCGCACCCCATACAGCGTCGGACCCTACGGCATCAGTCAGTACAAGACGCGTCTAGGCCCCAGCCCCGAATTCGAAAAGAACAAATACATTTTTGTTTTCCAAGACGTTCGCGGCCGTTACATGAGTGGGGGGGAATTCGTGAACATGCGTCCCCATGTGGCGAGCAAGAATCCCTCCAACCGCACGTCCAACGATCAAGTCGACGAGAGCACCGACACATACGACACGATCGACTGGATCGTCAAGAATTGGCCTCAAAACAATGGTCGCGTCGGGCAGTGGGGTATTTCCTATCCAGGCTTTTATTCCTCTGCAGGAGTTATCGATTCGCACCCGGCGCTCCGAGCGGTTTCACCTCAGGCACCGATCGCCGATTGGTATTTTGACGACTTCCACCGGAACGGTGCCTTCGTGTTGCCAATGGGATTCAATTTCTTCGCATCGTTTGGCAAGGACCGCCCCAAACCCACCACCGAAAACAATCCATCGTTCGATTTCCCTACCCGAGACGGTTACCAATTTTTTCTCGATCTCGGACCACTCAAAAACGTTGACCGTCGCTACTTCAAAGACGAGATCAGTTTTTGGAACGATTTAGAAGCCCATCCGAACTACGATGAATTCTGGAAGGCCAGAAACATTTTGCCTCACTTAAAGAATATTCAAGCGTCGGTGCTAACCGTCGGGGGTTGGTACGACACAGAGGATCTGTATGGTCCACTGGCCACATACGCTGCCATTGAAAAGCAAAATCCAAACATCCTCAATAGTTTGGTCATGGGACCGTGGTATCACGGTCAATGGGCAGGGGATGAAGGACGCAAGTTGGGTCAGGCAGACTTTGGCTTCGCCACATCGACATGGTACCAACAGAACGTTTTGGTCCCTTTCTTCGAAGCCCATTTGCGAGGAACAGGAGCACCTCTTCCACCCGAGATCACCGCCTTCGAAACGGGGGCCAATCGTTGGCGACAGTTCGATCAATGGCCACCCTCGACTTCGGTCAAGAAAGACTATTACCTAGCAGCCGATGGAAAACTGACGACCGACGAAGCTGCCACTGGAACGGGGGCCGACCCTTTTCCAAGCGACCCCAAAAAACCGGTCCCCTACACCATGGAGATCACCAACAATTGGGCTCGTGACTATGTCACCGAAGATCAACGTTTTGCGTCCTGGCGACCCGATGTGCTCGTCTATCGCACCGATGTACTCACCGAGCCAGTCACATTGGCCGGTCCGATCTCAATCGATCTATGGGTTACTTCGACAGGCACCGATGCCGACTGGATCGTGAAAGTCATCGATGAATTTCCGGGAGTGAACGGAACGGCGGGCCGAAATCGCGAACCTCGCGAAAACGTTCAAAGCGGGCGGCAGGAATTGGTCCGGGTGGGGATGTTGCGAGGGAGGTTTCGAGAAAGTTTTTCCGATCCTAAACCGATGCAGCCGAACGAACCAACGCATGTTGGCTTTGAGTTGAGTGATGTGCTTCACACGTTCCAACCTGGGCACCGCATCATGATCCATGTGCAGAGTTCATTCTTCCCATTCATCGATCGGAATCCACAAAAGTATGTGCCGAACATTTTTGAGGCCGACGAAGAAGATTTTCAGTCGGCGGTGCACTCGATCCTGCGCCGACCAACGCAATCAAGCTTGATTCAGCTTCCCATCCTAAATCCATAGTGGGATGGGTCGAATGCGAACAGTCATGGGCGGGGAGCTCGCGCCGCCAAAAAGCACAGATTTTGACGTGACTCTTCCTCCCCTTATTCTTGTTCGTCGCGGCTAGGCCAGCGACCAACCCGAGCGTGGTGTGCGTTCGATGAACTGCGTTGCCGCCGGACAATTCTTCGCTCGCAGCGACGCCGGGTCCCACTCGAGCTTCTGACCCGCACGGTACGCGACGTTGCCAAGGTGATTGGCGATCGTCAGCAAGCCTGCGTAGTCAAACGGACTGCCGGTCGGCGTGCCATTTCGAATCGCATCGAGCCATTCCTGCTGGTGGCCTGGGGATTCGCGAAGGAACGGCTTCGGGCCCTCGTACGATTCGAACTTGGTTTCCGGCAGGAGCACGTGACGTCCGTAATCGGACAGCAACATGCCATCGCGGCCAATAAAGAGAATTCCGCTGTCCCATGCCGGTATCCCTTTTTCTTTCCATATTTGTGGCTTGTCAGCACCTTGGTACCAACTGACCCGGCAAGCGGGCAATTCCCCTCGCGGGCCGTATTCATAGACTGCCGTCATCGATGCGGGTGCTAATTCCTTGTGGGGAGGCTGGCCAAAGGCCTCGACGGTCCGCGGATGATCGAGTTTGAGAGCCCAGAACGGCAAGTCGTTAAAGTGGCTACCCAGGTCAGACATCGTCCCGTTGGCGAAATCCCACCAACGATACCACTTGGGTCCCGGCAGATAGACTTCGTGAAACGGACGAGACGGAGCCGGCCCGATCCAAAGATCCCAATCGATTTCCTTGGGAGGCTGCATCTCCTGTGTGGGCCGATCGATCACATAGACAATATCCCCATTTTTCTTGGCGTCTTCTTGGCTTTGCAGTCCCCAAGCGCGCGATGTCCAGACGTGGGCTTCCGTGACGGGGCCGATCGCGCCCGATTGAATCAGTTCCACAACCCGTCGGTAATTGGCAGTCGCGTGAATTTGCGTTCCCATCTGCGTTGGGACCCGTGCCGAGGCCGCCTCGTCCATGATCCGCTTGGCTTCCTGGATGTTGTACGTCAACGGCTTTTCGCAATAGACAGGCTTTCGCTGTTGCAGGGCCGGCAACGTTGCAAAGGCATGCGTGTGTTCGGTCGAACTGACGACGACGGCATCGATATCTTTCAACGAGTCGGCGAGCCTTCGAAAATCGACGTACTTGCGAGCTCCTGGGAATCGCTCCGCCACGCGATCGAGGGTGCCTTGATGAACATCGCAAATCGCCGCGACTTCAACTCCGGGATCCTTGACCATTTCCTCTAGGTTCGCACCACCTCGCCCTCCGACGCCGATGAAGGCTAGACTCAGCTTGTCATTGGCCGAGATCGCGCCTGCGAATTTGCCGTTCGCAAGTGTGGCGGTGCATGCAGCCGCAGTAGCAAGGAATTGACGTCGGTCGACCGAGCTTGAGGCTTCGTTTCGTTTCATGATGTTCCGGGTAGGTTGCCGCACGGGAGAGGAAAGATCGGAATGGACTCGGCACGTGTATGTGCAAGCGTTGACTTGACTCTAGTCTAACACGACGACTGTGCCCGGTGGAACCGGTTGGAAGCGAGGCGGCGGCCGCTTCGATCGTCGAATTCCCGCCGATTTTAAAGAGCTGAAGTCCGTGAGGTGGGTGGCAAATGAACTAGGCTCTTACTTGATTACCACTGGGTTTTGAACGACGGGAATAGAACCCAATTTCCAGGATCTGCTATCGATGGCGACTGGCGCCGATTGCGAGTGGTAATGCGGCAAACGGGAGTATGGCTAAAGCGGCAATGGCCAACGTCAACGGGAAAGCCACCAGCGGCGGATCGGTGGGCCTGAGCAAAAAGGCTGCCACAAGGATGCCTATCGCGAGAGATACAGAAAGCACTTGCGTCGCTGAAGTCAATTGATTGGCTCGACCGCTGCGATAGAAAACCCACGAGGTCAGCATCACGACCAACACGGACACAATGGATAACCCAACGACCGATATCTGCAGGAATACCTCACGTGGAAGCTGTGCGATCGCGATTAATAGCAACAGGCTCACTGTCGCTATACCAACAACGAGGAATATCAATCCGCGATGAGCAGCGATGAATGCGAACGATGCGGCATTGGCCATGCAAATCCAAGGACCAAGTATCGCCAAGGGTAACAGCCATGCTCCAAATCCAGGAACGGTCAGCGTGACAGGCGTTTGATTCTTCAGCCACATCACCAAGAGTACTGCGATCAACCCGGCCAACCAAATGACACTGGAGAGTGCCGTGGATTTCGCAATCGTCCACAGAATGATATTCGAGAACATCCTGTTTTCGATTGGGCGCACCGCCAAAAAACTTCCCATGGATTCCGAATAGAATGTTCCCAGGAGATCTTCAAAACCTTCGTCACGTTTGTCGCTACGATTCGTACTGTATTCCAAGGAAAATAATATTCCGAATATCAATGCAAGTGCGGATTGAACGGCGCCGAACGCAAGAACGAGTTCGACCACTCCGTCCCAATTGCGGGGCGGGAGGAAAAACCGAACAAGAATTGTTATCAAGGGGAAGAACATCACTACCGCGGTAAGGAATGGCAATGCCCAACCTTTGAGAATAAATTCGTACCACAACTGGGCGTCGACGGCGGAGCGAAAGCGGGATTGACCCCAGGTACCAAGTGTCAGCGACTCCCATCGAGCGATTAGCCATGTGCTGATGCCGAGTCTTGGAAATGGCTCGTTAGACCTTGAGTATTGGACCCCTGTTTTGGTCAGTGCGTAACATGTTGCGGCAGCGATCGAAAGAAACGCACCATCGACGAATGTTACTTCGCGCCAGTAATGCGTTGGGGGAGAGATCCAAGAACCATAGCGAGACATCAGCCAAAGCAAACTCAGAAACAACGGGCAACTCCAGAGGAAAATCACGGAAACAGAGTTCTGCGTGGGGATGAACTGGAGCAATTGGAACGCGGACCAAGCGACTGCCGCAAAGAGCATTGGCCCCAGGATGGGCCACTGGGCATCGAATAGCCAGTTGTACAAGCATGCCGCCAATGCCGTTTCCAAGGCGAGGATCGCAGCACCGGACAACGTGTGCCACGCGACGATGGTATTCGAGGAAACGGGCCAAGTATAAAGCCGTGACATGGGGCCTTGAGCGATGGAGATCCCCATCGCAAACTGCAGAATAACCAGCGGAAGTAAAGAGAACTGCAAAATAACATAGATAGGGTCGGCGGCTTTGATCCCGCTTCCGTAAAGAGATCCGTACACAAGGAGAGGCAGTCCATTGCCCAGCAGGAAGAGTCCTGGCAGGGACCAACGTCCGCGAGAAAGAGTTTCCCATAGGAGCGCTTGGGGTATCGATCGCATGTTCATTCTCCGTGCTGCGAGACTGAGTGATTTTTACTGGGTAACGCGGGTAACGAAGATCTCGTCCAGCGACATCGCGGCATCGCTTACAACCGTGGCGCCGAGTGCATGAGCCGCTTCGCGCAGTTGCCCCGATTCACCGCTGCAAACATACGTCCACTCGGGTCCGTCCCCATCGCACGAAAGAGAACCGACGAACTTGGGAGCCTGCGTCAAAGGCTGTTGGAAACGTAGTGTCATCCGGCGATGACTTTCTTTGATCTCATCCATCGATGCGGCGAGCATGATTTTGCCTTCGTGAATGATGGCGACGCGGTCCGCAACCCTTTCGACTTCATCGAGGAGATGGGAAGAAAATAATACGGTTCGCCCCTCTTCACCGATCGTCCGAATGATGGCCCCCAAAATGTCACGTCGGACTACTGGGTCTAGTCCCGATGACGGTTCATCAAGCACCAACAATTCAGGCCGATGAGCCAAAGCCACCAATAGATTGGCGCGAGCGCGCTGACCTCGCGATAGATTGCCAACGCGTGCTTTCGGATCCAGATCGAACGCGTCTCGCAACTCTTCCGCATATCGATCATCCCAGGCAGGGTAGAACGCCGCCGAGTATCGGATCAAGTCACGGACTCTCATCCAATTGGGGAGATTGCGGTCCTCGGACATGTAGCCCGTCTTTCCGAGAACACCGACTGGATTCGCGACCGGATCAAGACCAAAGACTTTGACCGAACCGGCCTGAGCTTTGAGCATCCCAAGTAGGTGTCGCAGGAGTGTCGTTTTGCCCGCGCCATTACCACCAATCAATCCGACAACGCCACCGCGCGGAATCGACAAGGACACATCATTGAGCGCTAACTTGTGACCGAAATGACGCGATAGCCGATCGATCGTGATGATCGGCGACGAGGAAGAAGAAAACGTATCAGACATCATCTGCGTCCTTTAATCGAGAATTTTGGATCACGGAAAAGCGTTGCTGCAACAACTTGATCAAGTCCTCTATCGACACGTCCATGTGTCCAGCTTCCGCCAACAATTGATCGATACGATCGGAAAGAATCTTCGTTCGTTCGCGCCGTGCTAGAGGAGATCCTTGGTCGGTGACATAGGTTCCTGATGTCCGACGTTTTTCAACGATCCCAGAAATCTCTAGCTCGCGGTACGCGCGAGCGATTGTGTTCGGATTGACAACCAGTTTTTCCGCCAAGGTCCGAATGGGAAGCAACTCTTCGCCCGCCTTGAGCCTGCCTGCCGCCACCAAGTACTTGACCTGATTGACGATCTGCAAGTAGATCGGAACTCCGTCGCTGGTATTGATGTGGATCTGCACGCGGGCCCCCTGTCCTGTTGTATTAATTGAATGATACAAGACGACCAGAGGTAGTCAAGAAGAGAATTCAAAAATTCTTTCGCAGAAACTGCTGACTTGTGGGAAGCTCGTTTTCCCGCGTTTCCGTTCGCGCCAACGAAAGTTGCACGGCTATCGAATCCGTAGAGTGCGAATCGTATCGCGGAAGAATGCCGCGCGTTGGCGTTTCGCGTTGGGTCCAGTACTACGTGAAAGGTACGGGCAACGTGACAGCACCGCCCAATGCGTCACACGCGGTCGGAAGGGGCTGCCGATTCCCATTTGTCGACGCATGTTGCGACGGCGATATCTCTCACCCAACGGATCGTGAGTCCGAGAAAACTGGGTGAGTGGGCGAATCACCATTCATAGTTTGCATCTGCGGAATGCAACATTTGAGTTCTGTGCATAGGATCCTAAAGTTTCGATGTTGTTGTTCGCTCCGCAAACGTCCCTATCCAGCATCCGTCGATGCAGTCCACTCAACCAATCGCTCACTCCATCGCAAAACACTTCTTCACAGATCGCTGCCCTCGTCGCCATCGGTGCCCTTGGTCCGATGCGTTCCTCGCCAAGCTCTCTGGCGATCCTGCAGCGCTACCACCAAAATACTTCTTGAATCGCCATACCAAATCCAACCACATCGATGCATCGATCCTCAATCGGGTCAGGATCGGTTGAACCTCGGGTGGTATCTTTGCCTTCCCCATCGAAGGACCATGGCGTCCCGTCCAATCCAACAGCACCAAATAATCCGCGAGGGACATGTTCAAAAATCCTTTGTCGCTGGCGCGCACTCCGCTCGTGCTTGGTTGCGAGCCTAGAGATCCTATTGAGGGCAATGGCAATGGCGATAGCCACGCATCCTTCAAGATCGCACGGCCCCGTTCTCGTCGGGCTTTGGTTCTCCGTTGACGGAGTTGCTCGGGAGTGGAAGTCCTTCGAATGCGACCTGTTTCTTCGGTCGAGAGGATGACAGGTGATGCTGCGGCCGAAGGGATCGTCTGGCCATGCATCCCTCCGATGCGATCGTAGGCCGAAGTATGGATCGATTGCTCTGGGGTCGCAGCCAGTGCCGCCCGGATCGGATTGAGATCCACGTACATACTGCAGGCCAAGAGACCTGCCTCATCGGTGATGGCTTGGGCTTTAAACCGTCCTTCCCAGAATCGGCCGGTACATTGGTCTTCTCGATTGGCAAGCCGTGCAATCGGTTCGGCGAGGGCTCGCATGAACCAGGAAGGATTCGACAGACGGAGCCGAATCTCAGCCATGCGGCCTGCGTCTCCGACGAGCGCGTCGATGCTGCTTTGGGTGGGATTCCCGAGGAATTCATCGATCCGCTGGCCTGGAAAGACACTCAGCCATCGCCGAGCGACTTCCTGGTTGGACCATTGGGAAACGACATCGGGGCGATTGCGCAAGACGATATGTAGGTGATTGGAGAGAATCGCATAGGTGAGGATATCGATCCCGAAGACGGAGGCTAAACGTTCCAGACGGGTCCGAATCCACTCTCGGCGAGGCGAGTAGTCCCGACCCGTAAGCGGATCATTTCCAGCCAGAAATGCCCGCCGAACACAGCGCTGAACGCAGTGAACGATGCAAACTTCGTTGGGATCAAACAATTCTGCGCGCAATGGTCTTGGCATGGAAAATCTCCTGTCTCACCAATCTAGCAAAACAGGGGATCTAAGTCAAATAGGTGGGTGGCACTTAAATTCGCTTGGCAAAGGAAAGCCCACGAAACGATGGCCGAATGAAAGACTCCTCCGAAGAGGCACTTGTGCTTCCGGAAGACCTCACGGAGCAATTCTTCGGGAAGCATCTCCGGAAGACGCTCGACTGGAAACGCACTGAGGACGCGTTCCAACTTGAAGGTGCATTAGCGCCTTGAATTTGGTAGAGACACCATACGAAAAAACCTTCCTTGGCTAGTTGGAACTTGCAAGGAAGGTTCTGGATTTTAGCCAAGGCAGGTTTGTGAAGTCATCATCAATTGCCAAAGCTCGTGGAAGTATAGCAAAAAACTCCACTGTGCCGCTAGACAACTTGCGCCTTCATCTCAGGTGTACAGTGCCATTCGTGGGTGGCACTTAACTTCCGCACGCGACCCATCAGCGAGTTCGGTGCGTGATATGTGGCTGGCAATTTTTTTATGCTTGCAGACCGCAAGGCCGAGCGGACCGGAAAATTGCGCAGGAAGTCGCAAAAACTGCCTTGTGTGTGTGTGTGTGTATACAATGCACTGTATGTGCCCTTCGCGTCGGGTTTCGGCATGGGTCGAGATTGCATGGTGAATTGCACCACGATGAATCGCTCAGAGCCGTGTCAAGATGCAGGTCCGCGATCGGTTTTTTTTCGCCGTTGCTTTGTTTCATGAAGTGTGAGGTCTAAAGTCATGAATCTTCTCTATGTTATCAGCGCTCTTGCGATCGTCCTCAGCCTGAGTCCAGGCAGTTGGAATAGATCGGATCGTATCGGTGGCGCCCCGGCCCATTGTGATGTGAGAACCAGTTCTGAGAGATGTCGATGGAATGTTGTGGACAATCAAGGTTGCGATGCCTTTAGTGTTCGTGTTGCATCTAATACGACATGGTACATTTAAAAGAAGGCTGGCGAGCAGTCGGGTTTTAGTTGCGGAGACTATCGGTCGGATAGAGGCTTTGGGTGTATTGGATCAACCAATGTCGATGTGATTCCCAACTCTAACTGCAAACAAAACATACCTTGGGTTCCATTTATATAGTTGAGCGCGATCGCGGTTCGACCATGGACCAAGCGAAACACCTTATTCGGCTATGCATTGACTGGATTCACCAATACCACGTCTGATGAGGTAGGCATATGTGGCATGTGTTGACGATCGCGCTAGCCGGACTTTCTAGCTGGGTAGAAAGCGTCGGGCAAGAACCCGATGTTTTTGAAGATCCACCCGAACTCGTTCTAAAATCGTTGAGTGACTTTGAGCAACGCTTTCTCGGTAAGGCGGTCGATTTCCAAGGAGATTTTCAATCCAAAGAAATTGAAATGAACGCGGACGGCTTGGTCTTTCGATCGCACACGGAGCAGTCGGTTCCCAAACGAAACTTGGTCATCCAGTCCGGCACGTATGGTTCGTTGGCACTCGGGCAAGTCATTACCGTGACGCGAGAAAATCCGCCTCGACCCAACGTCCTTCCGCCCACTCCGACTTTTGCGTACGTGAAAACAGAGCAAGAGTTGAGTCGTAAGATCGACTCCACCATGTACGGATTCTGTTTCGGTCATCGATTCACAGGATTGGCGAAATCAGCGACGCGCTCTCGTTTCTCGAGACGCGGTGAAGAAACCATTTGGGCTATCTCCCATAGCGAGAATGGGATTTGGATTGAGTTCGCCGTCCAGTCGAACGGATTGCTACGGTCGGTGAGCTGGGAGGCGTCTCCTGGAATGGTACTACCGAACGGTACGATTTGTCCTCCAGACATTTGGCAGACAGATAGGGCAACGTTTGAATACGATACGGACGTTCCGGCAAAGCTGATCCAGGTCACCTTGTCTGGTTCAGGGGCCGACCAGGTTGTTGGGAGTGCGACATACATGATTACGGAAAAGGGGAAGCTTACCCGACCATTGCCAAAGTTGATCGACCTACCCAGATACAACCTAAAAAACGGGGATTCGGTGCACTCCATAGAGCAGCCAAACAATCACTTCCAGTACTACGATGGAAAGGTGTTAGCGGTTGTCGATTCCAAGTCAAGCAATGCTGCTCAGTCCGCACGATGGCGGCGGGCGACACTCAATTCACCGTATTACTACCTTGGATTGTGTGGCTGCCTGGGCTTCGTGGTTGCCATTTTACTCTGGAGGCGCAATCGAACATGAACGGCTTATTCTGGCCTGGATGGTTGCTGTTCATTGTGATATGGCCGATTCCATCGACCCGTGCAGAAACGGATCCTGCCTTCGTGGAAGATTCAAAAACCCTTGAAATTCCGCTGCAGGACTACGGCGAATCATCGACGCATTGCGGTCTGCATGCGTTACGAGCCGTCGCAAATGCGTTAGATCGCCCCATTCCCGTTGACTTGCTCTTTTGCGACGGGCAATTTATGAGCGACGCCAAGGGAAGTTCCTCCAACGACTTGCTCATGGCGGCTAGGGCCAATGCGCTCGGCGTGAGAATCATAGAAGGTGTTTCGATAGGGGATCTCTACAACTCAACAGTACCAGCACTCTTGCTCATGGATACCGAAGCATCCGAGTTCAAACATTGGATTGCTTACCTTGGGAAATCTTCGAATGGTCGAATTGAGATTTACGACAGCGATATTGGAATCGTTTCAAAAGATCCATCCGAATTGGATTCATTCTGGGGCGGAACATGCCTTTTGGTTGGGCAATCCGACAAACAAGTAGATTCAGCGGCCTTTTCGGTCGCGATGACCAGTGTTCTGAGAAAACTCATCTACTTGTTGGCGGCAATCGCCATTGTCTTGCTTGTTGAGCGAATCATGCTGCATTTCTCAATGCGATTCTCGCACTCGCGCGGCATTTGGATTCTTGTTGTGAGCGCTGCTTCCTCTGCTCTGCTGCTGATCACGGAGCATGATCCTAGAGCTTTACACGATACTTTGGTGAGCCGCAATTGTTGGAGTGCTAAAATCACGGGACAAACCGAGTCCAAGAGCGACTATATTCGCGAGATTCCATCGGATGCGAACGTTCTTCTAGTCGATTGTCGAATGGCTGTTGACTATCGATCTGGACATATTCCAAATGCGATCAACATTCCTTCGAACTCCGGTTTTCATACGTGGTTTCAGTTCGTCAAAACACTTTCGAAAGATCGGCATGTTGTCCTGTATTGTAAGAGTGCGAAATGCGACTGGGCGGAGATCACGAGACGACGGCTGCAGTGCCTTGGAGTGAAGGCTTCCGTCCTATCCGGAGGTTATGACAGATTCACGACCGAAGCAATGGGAGGTTTGGATCATGTTCAGTCCGTACAACAAGGGAGTTGATTCGATTGCAGCATTTTTGTTCGCGATTGTTTGGCTATATACAGGATTGCTTCATAGTTTGAACCTCAATGCTTTTGCTTGGAGCATGGATCAATACCGTCTCGTACCCGCGAAAAGTCTTGTGGCCATCTTGGCTCCGTTTTTGGCCGGTCTTCATATGGCTATCGGATGCATGCTGTTACTTAGAATCCATTCGTTTGTTGCGTATCTTGCGGGGGCAGTAGTTCTATTTGCGTATTCCCTCGCAGTGGGCATAGCCGTGTATCGTGGACTGAACATTACGTGTGGCTGTCTTGGAACATCCTCACCGAACATCACATGGACACATTCTGCGGGCTCAGCAATGCTTGGGATTGCCTCAGCATTCCTTGGACTCTTGGGTTGGAAGTCCCGTCCGGAATTGGGATCTAGTGAATCCAAAACGCGATTGTCGAGCCGATGCCGAGCGGGTTCGACTTTGATTGAAACACTTTGCGTGATCGCCATTGTTTCAATCCTGATGGCCCTCATACTGCCTGCCGTGCAGCAAGCCAGAGAGGCGGTAAGGCGGGTGTCTTGTCAAAACAAGACGAGGAAGTTTTCGGCTGCACTCATGGCGTTCGAGTCGTCAAATAGGCGGTTTCCGCCTGGTACGCTGGGGAAGGAGGGCGATGTTCGTGGAGGTATTTCCGACCACCCCAACTGGACCGGAAATCCTGAGTCCCCGTACTATATTTTCAATTATCAAAACACGTCTTGGATAGTGTTTCTGCTCCCCCATTTGGAGGAAAGCAACTTAGCAGCTCAGTTTCCGGACATTTGCTACAACGCGAACATGACCTATCGTGAGTATCGGCAACGGCGACCCGCAGTTCCGCTTCGATTGATCGATGATTTGGAAGTTCAATCGGCGGCAAACAAACGCTTCGATCTCCTGTTTTGCCCTTCCGACCATTTGGCAGAGGAGAACTCGGAGGTGAGTCGTGGAGGTTCGCAACCGTGCATGATTGAAATGTGGGGAGACGCCTTGTTGTACTTCGAAGCGAACGTTCCGATGAAAGGAACCAATTATGCAGCATGTTGTGGGGCGGCGACCGGCTCACTAAGCACGCATGTGGACGGCGCGAGGTTCGAAGGGATGTTTGACAGTCGCGTAACAAAGAAGTTTTCCCAAGTTACGGATGGCACTTCGAATACAATCGCTATCGGTGAAACGCTCGGTGAGATCGTTTTGCGCAAGCGAAGTTACGTTAATCCATGGTTTTTTGCGACGATGTGTCGCGGACGATCCGATTTACCGTGGATGGAAACCAAATCCTTGCGCATGCCGGAACTTCAAATCATCGGTGACGATTGGTTTGCGTGGTCTGCGGGTTTTGCAAGTCGACATGTTGTCGGCGCGAACTTTGGCTTCGTCGATGGTTCGGTTCACTCTATTTCTCGTGACATCGATCTGCGAACGCTATATCGCCTGTGTGGTATATCTGACGGTGAAGTTGTGCAGTGATCGAAATCACGGAAATCACGTGTCCCTCCTTTTTGTCCCCCTACTTCGATAGGGTGGGCTTTTTCGCATTAAGCCTCACCCCCGAATGGCACAATACTGCCTGCGCCGATTTTTTCGGCCGGGATTGCGCCCGAGAAAGCTAGCAATCCTCGGCGAAAAGCGCAGCGTGATCCGTCGTGCGGGTCTCCCTGTCCGCAGCCCGCGCACCCGTTGAGCGCCATCGCGGCGCCCATAGGTCCTGCGCACGGCCACGCGGACAATCCACAGGGTGGTCCGCAACCCGACACATCAGCGAGGCAGGTGGATGGCACGCAACGCTGTGATTACAACGAATGCAGTTTCACGAAGGATAGGGCTCTGCAGAGGTGCAACCTGAACGTCGTGAAGCCCGAAGTCGGAATGCCGAGCGGACGTTTACCGAGGACCGCTCCATTCCATTCCGACTTTGGCAATAAGCGTTAAACCTTAGCCGCACGATGCGGCGAAATTCCCAAGCTGGATGCTATCACACTGCGTTAACCATACCGAAGACGATTCCACTTACCGGTGAACCAAGACAGGTGGATGGCACCAACAAGCTCCTCCTGACGTTCAATCAATGGTAGCTGTGTCCGCATCATCAACACTTCCGAGCGAAGACCAAAGTCGAATTTCGATCTGATTACTGATCGGTCTTACGCTTCCATCAAGCATTGCAGCGTGTACCATACCGGGATGAAAACTTCTTGCAGTAATCGTTATCTTGTATCGATGTTCCGAAGATGAACGCAGAAAGCAATCCCAAAGCACGGAATTTGGAGAACGTTCATGGACGTACATAATGTCCGTGCTGGAAGGAGACGCCCAGTTCAATGCCGAAGCAACAAGGTAGGAAGGATTAACTCGGAGCATCTCGCATATTGAATCGAACTGATCCATTGGATAGGTATCTTCGTTTTCAACAAATGAGGTGTGGATCAACTTCCTGCCGTTTCCCGGGGAATGCTCGGAAAATGCTGTTGTGTTACTGAATCCGTCACTAACCGAGGATAGCGACAACGGCTTTCGACGTACAATCCCCTTGAAATCGTCTTTCGTAGCAAGCCCGGACGCATCTCGTGCGCCTTGGTGAACCATTCCGAAATTCCATCGATAGCCAAGGCCAGGCAATCCACTAGGGCATTGCAAAACCGCGGGTGTTCCTGATAAATCGTTATCGTAAACAACTGTTTCTTGAACGATCGAATAATTCACTTCGAGATCGAAAGCAATCTGTGCAAATGGACCACCGTAAACAGGATGTGACGACCTCGACTGAGCTTCTCGAAACAGCTTCATGTGCTTAGGAAATCGATTGTTGCGAGCGGCAAAATGTGCCAGGGCAATATTAACTTGACGCAGATTGTTCATACAATGAACTTTTCTTGAACTTTCTCGAACGTACTGCACAGCTGGCAGCAAAATACCCGTCAGAACAGCAATAATGGAGATCGTTACGAATAGTTCCGTTAAGGTAAACGCTGAACGGTGGGGGGGCTTTGGAAACATCACAACCTATTCTATTTGCCAGTAATTTCACTGTTGAGCCAATTTATCTCCACTTCAATAAATCGGTCTTCGGCGAACACGCGAATTCGACTATCGTTAAACTTATCGGTCAAGTTCAAGGAAACATCGTAAACACCTTGTCGGAGCGTCTTTGCAACAGATTCAAGGCTATTCCCAGCCTCTCCTTCCACGCGAATAGAAGATGATTCCGGCGCTTCGACTAGTAGAGAAAGTTTTTGCGACGCACCTCGATTTGCGTCGATAGTAAGTACGCCTGGATGAACACGAAGGCTTGGAATAATGTTTATTACCCTCGGGAGCTCCGCTAATACCATGGAATCAGTGTCCACTATCTTGATTGTTCCTTCGAAAACACCGGGTTCTAAATGTACTAGTTTGGCAACAAAATTGTGCATCCTTTCCCCGTGGTTTGCTTCAACCGTGAAGGGCAACTCCTTTCTATTCGATTCGATTAGATACTTCCAGTCTTTTTGCCATCTGGGAAGGACACGGAATTCAATCCTAGTATCGCGAACTTTGTCGCTGAGCGATGCAAGGATGCGATACATTGAAAAACCTACTTTCTCCCCTACCGACCATTCCGCTGAGAAAGATGCAATGGGCTTAGTGGTATCATTGGTTCTGATCTTAATGGTCGCGGATCTAGGGCCTGTTTCGGATGGTCGAATTTCCACACGCATTAACGCCTGCTGGGCTGGTTCGATCTGTCTCCGACTCAATTGAACTTTCGCGCAACCACAGCTTGTAGTTATATCAGAGATAATCAAAGCAGCGTTTCCGGTATTCTTGATTGCAAATTGGATTTCTCGGTTCACATTTGATTGCAACAATCCCAACTCCTTGCTGGTCGAATCACATGAAAACCGAGGCGACCGATTGGTCCCACAACCCGCAAACGTCAAACAAAGAACGACAACACCAAAGATTCCAGATCGACGACACGACCGATAGACAATGTAAATCGTCGCTGAAATCGCCACAAGAATACATATCCAGCCCCAAAGTGCACTGCTCCAGAAAATACTTGCAACTTTTACGTCTCCAACTAAGAGACAATTCGAAGAGTAGGTGTCAAGAAAATCCTGCAAAGGAATCCGTGCAGAAGAGCCATTCGGATCAAGAACTTGCGCCGAAAATGGTGAAACCGCTGCAAGAATCTGAAAATGGCCTGGCTTTTTGTGAACTATTGCAAATTGTCCGTTACTCAAACCCGCCTTTACGACTTCATTCAACGATGCGAACTCCCCGGTTACACCAGATTCAGTCGAAAATGCCTTTAACTGGTCAAAAGAAAATCCATCTTTACCGTACGCTGGCATCCTTGCCAAGAAGGACGTAAAGGGCTTGCTTTCTCTTCCAACTGCCACATGAATCATGTACAAACACTCGGCCCCACATAGCGGATCATTCTCCTCCGCATTACACGGGCAGTGACAAAAAAGGATCAAATTCAAAAAGGAGAATAGGGTCGACTGCTGCATATTCCACACGTAACACATTGCGATTACTCATTCTTTTCCTTAGTTGTGCGACTTAGGGACTCTGCTGCTCTTAATAGCCGATTCTGACGCTTTCCATCCGCGCCTCCGACAAATCGATTTTCCTTGACTTCCCCTGGCAATGCGTCTCGAATCTCGATTCCGTTCGGAAAGGATGACTCCGCGAACATGAATGTTGAAACGACTTTTCGAGGATCAAATGTGATCTCTGAAACCTCCCAATTCTCGATTGTAGTGTGCGCTCGTTCAATCGATCCACGAAATACATACCAATGATCGCTGGACAACTTCCACTCTCGGATGTGCTTCAATTGCCCAACAGCCCCCCCTGTCATTTCAAATTCGGTCCAGTTCCACCCTTGTTCTTCATCGAATTTTATGATCAGATCTTTGTACGCGACACGAATTCCCTCGGTGGATGGTTGCAACGTCAGATGGAGAGAATAATGACCATCTTCGCCCCTTGAAAAGGTGCCATTTGTTAGGATTGAAGGTAGCGGAAGTCCAGGAAACGGAGTTAACCAAAAAACTGGATCAAACGGCCGTACAAAAGCCCGTTCTGTACCTAGATCAAAATCGGAAATTTCAAGACGAAGGGCAGCAGGTCGATATTCGTATGTGAACTGACCATCAAAAAAAATTTTCTCCGGCATTTCGTTCCCAAGGAGTTCCCGGATACGCCGAAGTTGAATCGTGCTCTTGTCGATCTGTGCATTGTCTATCGACGTTAGTACGTCTCCCTCAAGACTCCATCGCGACCCAAGACGCTCAAACCTCAATTTCTTGAGCTTTTGCACTTGAGAGGAATAACTTCCCGCGAGACTAACACTTGAGATCGCGGCGATCCGATTCATTGCCTGCCTAACTTCCTCAATCGCCTTCGAATCCGCTTGAAATCCAAAAGCCAACTGATCGCAACTGCAAAGCACTACACACGCAGGGAGCATCATGTAAATAAGCAAAACAATTCTCCTGGGAATTCTCACGGTTTTACTCCTTGGGCGACAATCTACGCCTGATGTAACGGTACAAGAAACTTCGCACTAAACTGCATGCGCCGCAGCAATCAATGGAATGGTGCGGTCCAACATTCCTTACCTGAATGGAAGTACATAGGAACCGCTACCGATGTACATATGAAATGATTAGGAGTGATTTCGACCTTTTCACAGCGATTAGAAATTCTCGCGCAATTCTGAGTTTCCACAGCTCCATCCCATTTGCACGACAGTGTTTCATCTTCATAAAAGAAGCAATTCGCTGTTGGGCCACTGCCAATCCTTACGGTTTCAACACCACTATTACACGAGTCCATCGTGAAGCTTGCGCAAACCACTGTACTGCACTTTGGGTCTTCGAAACACAACGAATTAGGCTGTGCCAATATTGGGTCTCCTCCTGCAACATTCCTTCCGTCAAACCCACCGCCTGACCAAAGCAACGAAAAGCCCGTCAGTGCAAAACCAATCGTAACTAATACAGGTACATGCAAAACACCGTACTTCATTTCATGGCCCCTAAACTTGGAGAAAAATAACTGAACTCAACACAAAGGACTTTTCTTTTGGATGAATCACTAATTTCAACCGACAATCGCTGAATGGCCTGCACGTCTGAAGCTGAATGAATATCGACCACAGCAACGGGAGTCCCATCAATCATCAAAGGCTCCACGTTTACGCAAGCGCATGATGACTCGGTCAAACCGTTCGACAGTGCATCGAAAATGTCTTGCTTAATTGGAATGTAATAGACAGTATGCTTACTCGCGTCGACAAACCCTAAACTAACAGTCGAGTTACGAATTGGCGTCGAGTCATAGCAACCATCCGCAACGATTGCGCTACACCCAGATATCACGAAAAGAATCAAAAATGCGCAGGTCACTCCCTCCTGTCTTGCTACCATCGAATAGCGTCCTCTCGCAGTGCTGCGAATGTCAGATTTCTGGCGACGCCTGATCGAAAAACGACCGAAATGCTCCGCATACTCTTGAACCTATCGGGATCAATTCCCGTGTCAATGGAAATTCTAAGAGATTGTCTGGATTTTTTGTCTATCCCTCAAATGAGTGATTAGTTGTACAATTTGGTGGGGAATGGCACCCGAAATGCGGGACCAAGAACTCTATCAGTACATTCTTGACCTGACTTCCTCGTTGACCATATGTGATGTGAAGCTCGACATGAGAAGAACAAATAAGTGCCACCCACGAATGGCACTGTCGGAATGTCGTAAGTTGTTCTATTCGAATGCGTTATCGCCCCTCGCTAACCGCTTTCGCAACTCGCTGCGAGGTTCCATCATCAGGGTGTACTGGTCTCGTCGCCGCTTGACGACTCGGGGTTCAAATCGGCCAGGGCGATTGGCGACGACGCATTCCGAGATACGTTCCAAGATCGTTAAGCAATAAGCTCGCAGTTCATCGGCAGTTGATTTACGTTGGATTTCTTGCCAACCAGCCAATACGTACTGGCATGCACTGGTGAAACTGAGATGGCGAGGTTCTCTCTGGTGCAACTTGGCAGCGATCGCGGTCGTTGTGCGAATTAAATTGTAAGCGAGAATGCTGATCCAGAACTCGCGGTGGACCATCTCCGGTGACTTGCACCGGAGGTGCCCTAGATTCATGTTGGGTTTGATACTCCGAATATCCAACTCCACATTCCATCGAAAACCATAGAGACTTGCAAGCTCATCCTTCGTTGCCCCGGCGTCCTCCATGGGCTCGAGAAGCGTCGTTACCACGATGAACGGTTCTTGCTTGCGGCCAGGTTCTTCGATCACATAGCGAACCTCGCGAAGCACGATGGCCATTGGGAGTTTGTCGTAGTCCTCCTTGGTCATCCAAGCGGGGCGAGGACCACGAGACCAAGCAACCACGTGATCGTACTTTCCAAGGCGTTTACCTTTCCGAAAGTCTATATGTCGCGCTTGGTGTTGACGAAAGCAAACGTGGACGCCTCGTTTCATCAAGTCGCACACCATTGCGTAACTGCAGTAATGTCGATCGGCAACGACAACATCTCCCGGTTGGAGATGGTGCAACAAGCTTCGGAATAATGCTGATTCTCCCGTTGCCTTACCTTTGTACGGCCCGAGCGCCAAATCAACGACGCACCCCGTAGCCAAAGAGATCAGTGCCACGACGCGTGCAATGGGAAACCCTAACCCGGACTTCTGCGCCGAATGCTGAGGATACGTGCGTTGATTACTAGGAGTATCGGGCATTTGAAAAGTGAAGCCGTCGACCAAGTAGACGTTTCGATTCTTCCATTTCTTGGCAACGTCGTATTGCTCCTGCGCCCCTTTGGCAACGAGGTGGCTGAGCTCTCGTAAAGCGGCTTCAGGAAGCATGATTCGTGCGCGACAATAGGCTCCCGTGTCAGCCCTAGGGGCTTTCCTGCCCAGGCGTGCAAAGTAGGCCGAGATCTTGGCGACTGCCGACTGGCAGGAGGCCTCCTTGCCGTCGCTGAGAACTTGCCCCATGAAGGCCCACAACACGATGGCAGTCGTGTAGAGACCGCCAAACAGAGCGTTGTGTTTTGAAAAAACCTCGCGGATTTGGTTGGGATCGAGTTGCGCGGCGAAGGGCAGATCGGGGCGACCAAGGAAGGCCTGGACCGATTCCCGAAAACCGAAGCTGACACGACTCGCAGAAAATGGTAGAGCAACCAAAGTAAAAAGCCCTCCTTGGCTTCGCGATCAAGAGAGCAAGGAGGGCTTTACAAACTTTAGCCAAGGCAAGGGATATTTAGCGATAGCAGATGCCAAGGTGCGTGGAATTTAGAGGAAAACCCCACGCTGCCGCTAGAGAGATTGCACTCAAACAAGAATCTGGCAGTGCCATTCGTGGGTGGCACTTAAATTACGATCCCCGGACGAACAAAGTCTGCTCCAAACACAATGCCTGTCCTTGTGTTTACTTCTGATAGCGGATTGTAAAACCGACGATGTCTAGACGCAATTCAAATGCACCCGCTCAGGAGAATAGTTCATTCAGTATTGTTTTAGCAAGGCTTTTTGATTTCTGCAATTCGTGGGAGTTAAAGCACGCTGCTTGTAGATATCGAATCCAGTGCGATCTCAGCGCATTCATTAATGGGGCGTCATATAAGCCTTTATGCATTTGCGCTCGCACAAAGCTTTCGGAGCCGATCGTGCTTTGGGTAAATTGCCGATAATGGAAAGATACACCAACGTCCTTGCCGAGAGTTGATCCAAGAAACCTGTCGATCACCATCGCGCTAGCTTCCGATTGAATGGCATTTCCGAACTTCTCGGGGGATATGGCCATTGCAAAGTGCTGATCTAGGAGCGTCAAGAGTGCGGGGTAAAGTCGATCTGCAAAGAGCACGTGATCCAAGCACCGCAAGGATTCATTCGCATTCAGGTACGCAACATACCTTTCACCGATCCTCTTGAGGCCAGCCTCGAGAAATTCCACAAGCAGTCCACTCGGCTCAATGCCTCCCTGAAAGACTTGGGCCACACTCTGGAAGATGGAATACGGATTTGCTCTAATTTCTTGATCCGAAAGGTAATCAAGATATGGCATTACGCTGCTTGGGAAGGCAAATGAGAAACACGACTCGAGGGTCATAAGTTGGTGTTCCACCATCGGTCCCCAACCGGTCAATCCCGCTAGTTCCGTATGAAGTTGAGTGAACTGTTCTATTGATTTCGTAATGATTTTTCTTGTCACCTAAAGCCCTCCGGTAGATGTCCCATCATCTCGAGTATCTCGTCCATGGATTTGCCGTTGTCTGCAGCGACTTTTCTTACCCAGCCGCTGAAACTTGTACCTTCAGTGAACACGGCATCGAAAAGCAAGTCGCCATCCTTGATTAAGGCATGATGAAAGACTTTGTCCGGATACCCGGGAATAGAAATCAACTCTCTTCCTCTTCCCTTAAGTAGTATTCGCTCTCCCTGTATTGTTGAATCTCTTACCCACTTAACACAGTCAAGCCATGCATTATGCACCAGCACTCCCAGCTCGCCGACTTGGTAGACGTGCTCGCCGTGGACTTCGATATTGTAGACTGGCTGCGCGACGCGCGAAAGCGTAACGGACAAAACGACCGCAAGTCCATCGAGTCCTTGGAGAGTCTCGCCCTTGGTCAGTTCACCGAGCGGCACCCATTCCTGGCGATCGATCGACCAGATCGGGTGGATGGTGGTGCCTGTTATGGTCTCGACAGTGCCGTCGGCACCCAGCACATCCACGCTGGCCACGACATGGACTTCACGCGTAACGAAGCGCGCGGTGACGACCGAGCCTTCGCCGTCGGCGATCGGTGGGCAATCGTCGATTGAGGTGACCATGGCTAGCCCGGAGACTTCGAGCTCTGGCAGATTCAACGGCAAGAGTCGGCCAGCGCAGATGCCGTTGGCGAGGATCCAGGAGCATGGACGAATCAGTTCGGCGTCAACGATGCCACCGTCGCTGCGCTCGACAGTGATCGAAAGTTTGGCCCAGGTGGCTTGATCCGGTCCAGGCTGCGGGTCGACTTCCCAGCGATTGGGATTCCTCGTCGGAACCCGCGCTCCGATCGGCAGCGATTCAATGGGGACAAGCTTTTGTGTGCGCGTCGCAACGGAGGAGTAGCGATCAGGAGTGAGCCAGGGCAACTCTTGATTGGGTGCGTCGAGCCAGCGTGGATCGGACCAGTGGGAATCGATGGATGGTGCGATGCCCGGCAGGCTCGAAACGGTCACTTGTGTCCCGGCAACGAAGCAGCCCCCTTGGATCAGTTTC
>JBAWXH010000002.1:0-124315 GCA_037144155.1 Planctomycetota bacterium
TTGGGGGAAAACCACCAATCTCCCGATCAAATACCTTTAAATCAACAAGCCGTTATGCTCGCGGCTCTGATAGAAGATCACAATGCTTGTCAGGCAAGATGCCTAACCCACTGGATCGATCCCAGAATTGGACGGTGTGCTCTCATGGTGCTTTGCCTTGGCGTACTTGGTGCCTTGGCGGTTCGAACTTGATTCTTGCCGTCAGCCTTTTTCTCATGATCGATTGTGTTAGGGACCGGTTACGTTCGCTTGAGGATATAGACCACGTCTTCGGTCGATCCGTCGATTTCGATTTCCTCATCGATGTCATAGTGAAAGTCATAAGCGGTTTCGATCGACCACTCCGGTACTTTCTTGATCAAGGAGGCAAATTGCTTGTAGGTGTAACTCCGCAGAACCAAGCAATCATCGATGCGAAGCGAACCAGTCGGCTTGTAAACATCGAAACGCAAAAAGAAACGTTCGATACGGGTCTTGGTATTTTTGTCGCGAGGCCACATACGCGTGTTGACTTGCAAATGCCCTCGACGGGCAGTCCAACTCTCTTCATCCGTGGCCTGGCCAACCAATGGCGTCAAATGGAAACCAAGTGCATAGATGCCGCCCGGTCGGATGGCTGCTGCCATGGCTCGGAGATGCGCTACGGCCATGGCTTCGGTGGTGAGGTGCCTGAACGAATTGATGGTATTGAATGCAGCGTCGCACGGCTTCTTCAATTGAAAGTCACACATGTCAGCCACAAAAGCATTCGGTTTGAAGCCGTGCTTCTTGAGGCGGACATTGCAAAAATCCACCGCTTTCTCGTTCAGATCCAATCCTTCGCAGTGGTACCCGCCCTTTTGCATACGATAGAGCAGGCGGCCGGTGCCGCAGGCGGGTTCCAGCAGTCGCTTCGTCTTGCCCTGCACATGCTTTTGAAATACCGACGTCAGAAAACGGTACTCGGCGACCCAGTCGCTACCGAAGATCAAATCGTAATAGGTCGGGTGATCGTAGATGCTTTCGGCAACGGTTTGCATGAGGTCTCTCGGGGATATTCAACGGGGCTGTGGGGTCATGATGCCAGTAAGACTGCTGCCGAGATTCTAACAAGATTGAATTCAGTCTAGAATGGGTTGCGGAGTCGAACTGTACCAAGCCCATAATCCACTAATCCCATAATCATCGATGGATTGAGGATTGAATGGAGATGCAGCATCGACTCGACCTCGAATGCAAATCCACCATTTCTCAATCAGGTTTCATGAGCGCTCAGCAAAACGAAGACAACTCACTGCGTCGCTATCATGTGATGCATCGCACTCATTACGAGTACTCGTCGGAGAGTTCGCTGTGCCACAACCAATTGCATTTGCGGCCGCGCAATCTGCCCCGGCAGCAAGTCAGCCGATCGGTCATTGACATCGATCCCAAGCCGTCGTGCCGTTTTCAATGGACGGATGCCTTCGGCAATCCTGTTGAATTTTTCAGCATCGAAGAAGTGCATTCGGAAATGACTGTCGTGTCGCAAAGCGAAGTCCTGTTGCAAAAGACTCCCGCCCCCCCACGCGGTGTGATCCAGTGGCAAGAACTGCTTGCAAGTCTCTCCCGCTCTCGTGCATCCGAGTTCGTCCAAGCCCAAGAGTTCCAGTTCGATTCTCGGTATTGCCAAGCACACCCAGCATTTGTGCAATTCCTGGACGGCCTTCTGCATCCATCCCGCGATGCGGTCGAATGTTTGCTGATGCTCAATGCCAAAATATTCCATGAACTAAAGTATGTCCCCGACTCTACCCACGTGACCACGCGTCCGTTGGATGCGCTTCAAAACCGGAAAGGGGTTTGCCAGGACTTTGCGCATATCCTCATTTCGTGCATGCACTCGATCGGAGTACCAGCACGCTACGTCAGCGGGTACTTATTGACACAACCACCTCCAGGGCAACCGAGATTGGTCGGCGCCGATGCATCCCACGCCTGGGCTAGTGTTTTTGCTGGTCCGCTGGGTTGGATCGATCTGGATCCTACCAACAATATCATCCCCAGCACGGAGCACATCACTGTCGCGTGGGGGCGGGATTATTCGGACGTGGCTCCCATTCAGGGGGTCTATGTCGGCGGAGGTGGGACCGAGTTGACAGTGGCAGTCGATGTTTTACCGGCATAGCAATTGGTGTTTTGCCAGCATAGCAATTGGTCTCTCGAGAATCCGGATCGGAATGGTCTTGTCATAGATCGGACATCCTTAGACACTCCCACTCGCCTGGGCGGCAAAGGCCTCGATGGGTGGATCAAGGAGGATCCGGTTTTATGTGGAAAACAAGATACATTGTGGGTTGGTTGTTCCTGCTGGCTCATTCGGTAGGGATCACGGCAAATGGGCATGCACAGACAGTCCTAGTAGGGGACTGTATCGCGCTAGAATTCATTGCACCCGATTGCGAAATGTGCCGGGTCATGGATGCAGCCACGCAACAAGCCATCGAAGATGGTTGGGTCATACGCCGAATCGATGTGCGGAAAGAGCAGCAGCTCGCAGAACGATGGCGGATTCATTCCACCCCCACCACCTTGTTGCTCCGAGGAGGCAGAGAGGTCGACCGCATTCTCGGTGCAGTCGATCTTGGCGGATTGACGCAGCGGATGGTTGCGGCAAGCAATCCAGACCATCTCAAACCTAGCCTTCTCGTTCGAAACCAATCACGAAGCCCCATTTCTCAGGCGAACAATCTGGTACCGATGATGCCGGTGGTACCGATGATGCCGGTCGCCAATGCCGGACGCACGTCGGCGTCGCTCGAACTCGAAATTCCTAAAAATCCTGCATCGGCCACGGTCCGAATCCGGGTGATGGAAGCGAAACATGAAGCGGTCGGAACAGGCACAATTGTCGATAGCTATCAAGGCGAGGCGTTGGTCATCACGTGCGGGCACTTGTTCCGTGACATGACGCCTCAAGCCAAAGTCAGCATCGAACTGTTCCAGGACGGCCGACCGCAGAGCTTCGAAGGGAATGTGATCGATTTTCAAGCGGGAGACATCGATATTGGAGTGCTGTCATTTCGGCCTGGACGGGCGGTTGCTTGCTCCCTCGTTCAGTCGCGATCGGAAACACTCCGCGAAGGAGATACTGTTTTTAGCTGGGGGTGCAATGGAGGAGAGAATCCGACCCGTCGAGATACGCACATTACCCGGCTCAATCGCTATGTCGGACCTTCCAACGTAGAAGCAGCGGGGGCTCCTGTGCAAGGCCGCAGCGGGGGTGGGCTGTTCAATGCCCGAGGCGAATTGTTGGGTGTTTGCTATGCAGCCGACCAGGAATTGAACGAAGGCTTGTACTGCGGTCCCGAAGTGGTTTACCAGCAATTGGCCAAGTTGGGTTTGCAACGGCTCTATGACCGGAGCACTGCCCCGAATCCAGCCCCTGTCACGAATACGCCCCCTTTTGCCAATGTGGCGTCTTCCGCCGTCGCGACTCCGACGAACCCATTTTCGGCGACGAATCCGTCTCCCACACCGGCGATGACCATCCTGCTGCGCGATGCCTCGGGCGTCGAACAGCAATTGAAGATTGACGCTCCCAGCCCGCAATTGCTACAGGCTCTCTCGGCGGAAGCGTCTGGCCAGCCTCGGCAAATCCGTTAGTGCGGTGCAATGGGCCTGGCTCGCGGTAAGACGTCGGGTCTATCAGGAATTATCAACGAATCTTAGGATCATGGCGTTCATTCATTGGCTGACGAACGAAAGCAAAGTACCACCTGCGGAACCGCGCGCCCTACGCAACCGATCGAACCGTTCCATGCATCGCTTTCTGTCAGGTCCGAAACTACGTCGACAAGCCCTTCGATGGATGGCATTGAGCTGTTGTGGGCTGATGCTGTTGCCAGGTTGCGGAACGACCAAATCGGTCACTGCGACCGAACAATTGCTGATGTCGGATGCCGTGGACTCGACGATTTCGAAGATGGATTTTCGTCCTCTGACGGGATACAAAGTTTTTCTAGATACGACCTATATCACCTCGGCCGGAAAAGCCATCCCCGGGGTTCCCATGTCGTTTAACTTGGTGAATTCCGATTACGTGATCAGCGCCCTTCGCCAGCAAATCACGGCCGCTGGATGCATGTTGGTCGACAACAAAGAGATCGCTGAAATCATCTGCGAAGCCCGATGCGGTGCGCTCGGAACAGATGGCCATAACATGACGTATGGCTTGCCAGCCAGCAATCTACTCAGCAGCGCGTCTTCGGTACTCTCGAATGCCCCGGCGATTCCAACGATTCCTGAAATCTCGGTTGCTAAGAGGGAAATGAAGAGCGCTGCGGCGAAGATTGCTGTCTTTGCTTACGATCGGGAGTCCAGAGAACCGCTATGGCAGTCCGGAATTGCCCAAGCGGGGAGCAACGCTCGTGATACTTGGTTCATGGGGATCGGTCCTATCCAATATGGAACGATCTACAATGGGACGCGATTCGCTGGCAAACGGATGGGCAAGAAGGCTTTGACCGCGGACGAAAGCTCGATGGCACAAACCAGCAATGGGATCGATCATCGGAGCCGATTCGTCTTTGCAAGCCAGTTGTTTGCTTCCCAGGACGAAGCGACAAGGCTAGCTGCGAACAAAAAGCGCGACGCGGAGGAGCCAGCCGATCCCGAAGCATCCAGACCTGAAGCGCCCAAAGCACTCCAGGCGACCCTACCTGGTGAGACCATTCGACGCTGAGCGGCTCGCGATCGCCTCCATTTCTTGGAGTGGACTTCTCGGTTGCATCTCGCGGCGTTCCGACCCCAGATTTGAGCGCTTTTTAGCCGAGCTAAGGATGCTCGCAATCCTCTTTCGATTGCCATGTAGATCGGTTGAAACCTCTTCTCAAACAGACCCCATCGACGACGAACAGGGGTAGGTGTTCGCTAGCGTTTTCACAACGCAACACCTTTAGCGACCATAGCGAACAAAGCGTTCGAACACTTCAGGCGAACTGCGCGCAAAATACCGCCCTGCTGTGCATGGCTCCTTTCTCGTATCCCTTGCGTTTTCAACGCTTTGCGGAAAACCGATTGCAATTCGTTGGGTCCGGGCTGGAGTGAAGGGTCATTCACACCGCAAAAAGTCGAATCATCCCCTGATAGGCAGACGGTCGATACGAACTGCGGTTTCGGTGCCATTCATTGGAGAAGGGCTGTTACCTCATGAATGCAAATACTTCCGGGACGGAATGTTCGAGATGAGTGGCGAAGTCAATGTCGTTGCGATGGTTCGTGGAGAAGAGCAGTATCTCTTCGTATTCGATGAAAAGCGTCGAACCGACTTGCTCCGTTTGCTAGGACGGTATGCGGCGGATCCCGGTCTATCGTTCAATTGGTACGATGCCGCCATCCTCAGCCAAAAGATTCGAGAGATGATGCCAGCGCCCATCGTCGAGGAAGTGGCAGTTCCTTCGAGTCCCGTCGATGATCTCATCGATCCTGAGACTCCTAAATTCACTTCCCAACGACGCAACGTGTTCCGAAGCGACGACTGAGCGATCCTCGGAAGTCGTTGGAACGCACGACCCCTCGCAAAACGGGCTGTTGTTTTAATCAGCCGCACCGCGTTAGCGGCGGTTAACTCTCCGAAAACCGGGGCTAACGCCCAACGGCTAATTGTTGTGGTTGCGTTTTCGATTAAATCAACAAGCCGAAACGTTGAGGGCTCGTAAAGCGTTGGTTTTCGACGATCAACCCTTAGCGATTGGTGGTGGTCGGACCCGTGATCGGAGCTTGCGATAGCCGCACGTTGAGGGCTCCGATGCGCTGGTAGAGTTCGGGTTGAGCCGCGTTGAGGGCCAAGCTCTGATTGTAGTTTTGCACGGCTTGCATCAAATCCCCTGCAGATTCTCGCATGCTTCCTTTGAAGGCCCACGCTCGATAGTTGTTGGGATCCAGTGCCAGTGCTTCGCTGAGGTATTGTTCAGCAATTTTGTTTTGATTGAATTCCTGATTGAGACGCGCTAGCTCGATTCGAGGGTCGGCCAAGGTCGGATTGCTGGTTGCCCAGTTCTTCATCAAGGAAAACGCTTTGTCTGCTTGTCCTTTATCCACAAGCAGAACAGCAAGTCCGCGATGGCAATCGACGTGGTTCGGGGACAAGTCAAGGCACTGGTTGTAGATGGACTCGGCATTGTCGAGCATCTTTTGATCCTTGGCCGCGTTCCCCAATTTGTGGTAGGTCGAGGCCAGGTTGTAATAGGTATCTGGATTCGCGGCGTTCGTCTGTTTGGCCTGCTCAAAATACTGCAGCGCCTCGGCGTATCGCCCTTGTTGGAACATGGCCACACCCTTGCCATTATTTCCGCGAGCACCGAATTGGCATCCGGCCATCATGCAACAGCATCCGATCAGTAGACCTAGGGAAGTGAGACGTTGAGGCATGATACGCTTGGTAACCATGAACAAAGGTGGTTGTGCCCTGCGGGAGGGTGGGATGCGTTCAGAAAAAGGACGCAATTGCGATTAGGCATAACGAAAAGGGGTTAGGGAGATCAACATCAATCCCAATACCAACGCGTCGAAGGCGGGGTTCGTTGGCAGAATACAGAATTGCAGGCGAATAGAAACATCCGACAAAAGTGAGCCTGAGGCGCTAGCCGATTTTTCTACTTCGAATGAACTCCGCTAGCGCGTTTTGAAGTTGCGATTCTCGAGCCTCTCGGAGCCCCAATCCATGTTTTCCATGGCTTTTTCGTGCTCTGGCTCGACGAAGCCCGTTCGATTAGGAGCACGAGCACCATCCGCCAAGGCGGATTGAGCACGAGCACGTAAAGAAGCCAAAACAGCGCAACATCAAAACTAGCGCCTCAGGCTCATGGAAACCAACGCAAGAAAATCGGCTAGCGCCTCAGGCTCATGGAAACCAACGCAAGAAGATCGGCTAGCGCCTCAGGCTCATGCAGTTTGTCATCATTGTGGTTGCTAGCAATGGAAATCGATCGGTGCTCGACGACTTTGTGATCCTAGCCATCTTTTCCGTCTTGACTCTTCGAGTGACGACCAGCTATCCAGTGGATTGATGGAGAACCAAAGCATCTTCGCGCCTGGGTGGATCTAGACGCTCGCGGAGAGTGCGTTGGTTCGGAATTCCCGCGATCTCTCAAGAATGGATTTTTGAAATATGAAACGCATGCTGTGGATGGCATTGATGGCTGCGTCGGTCAGCCAAGTTGGATGTGGAAACAAAAAGACAGAGGATTCGGCACAGACCCAATCGACCCCAGCTGCAGGTTCCGTTGCAGCGACATCGCAACCGTCTGCCCTTAACGGAGCTCCGGTTGCTGCGAACAATGTCCCCGGAGCGAGTATGTCGGCCCCGGTTGGGGGTTCCGAGCGGGAAGTGATGGTCCCTCTTCATTCCCTGAACCTATCCAATCCCACGAAACCGGAAGAGGTTGTAGCAGCCTTTCTGGAGGGAATGCGAACCGGCAACGCCACGGTCATCGAAGGCCTTCTGTCGACCCGAGCTCGTCAAGAAATCAAAGCCAAAGAACTGGTGATCGCTCCGATTGGATCCCCAAAGGCACAGTTTGAGATCGGAAAAGCGGAGTTCGCCGATCCAAAAGATCCGAACACCATGTTGGTATCGAGCAATTGGATCGAGCCGGGAACCAACGGACAAGCTGCAGGCGAATACGAAGTCGTATGGGCGCTCGTCAAGGAACCAGGCGGGTGGCGCATTTGCGAAATGGCGGTGGACACGCATCTAGACGGAGAAGTCGTTCAGGTCGTCAATTTCGAGAATTTGGTCGAAGTCGTGCCCGAGAAGGAAGCAACGCGCACGGCCGCATTGCCCAACAACCAAGGCTCCGCAGTACCACCACCATTGCCAACCAATGTTCCTGCATTACCGACCAATAGCGGAGTCGGATTGCCTGGGAATGCTCCACCCCCCAGCTTGCCTTCGGTCGGCGCGCCGGCGGCTTTGCCTCCGGGTTCCTCGGGACTTGGTGCCGTACCCAACGGTGGCAGTGTGGTCCCTCCGCCGGCTCTTCCCACAGGTGTCGGATCGGCTCCAGGAGCGTTGCCGCCACTCTCGTCGGGCAATTTCAATCTGCCCCCAGGCTCCGGTGCCCCCCCATTGCGTCAAAAATAACACTAAAAAACCCGGTGCTTCCAGGTTTCCAGCAATCTTTGCGAGCAGGTCAGCCCTTCATGGCTTGACCTGTTTTGCTAGAATCCTCTATCTTTGGCACCCCGCTGACGCCAGTTGGCGGGATGTGTTGATCCAGTTTCACTGTTAAACGTTTACGAATTTACGAATTGCTGAGGGGACTCCCTGTTATGGCAACTATTGAGGAACGAGTCATTGACATCGTCGCTGAACAACTTGGCGTCGAAAAAGACAAGATCACCCGCGAGACACACTTCGTCAATGATTTGGGTGCCGATTCACTGGACACAGTCGAATTGGTGATGGAGCTCGAAGAAGAGTTCGACATCAGCATTCCTGAGGACGCTGCGGAAAAGATCCAGCGCGTTGGGGAAGCCGTCGACTACATCGAGAAGCAACAAGCGTAAAGCCGTTGCAGAAACGGCTCTGGGCAGGAAGGTGCTCGCCGAATGCCGATCCGGCCGGCGATTGCATTCCACTCGTTGTCGTCTTTGGTAATTCTCCTCGGGGCGATCGCTTCGTCCTCCATCTTGCGATAGTCGAATGAAACGTAGAGTTGTCGTAACTGGTCTGGGATGTGTCACGCCCATGGCCTTGGATGTTCCCTCGCTTTGGCAAGGCATTCTCGCTGGAAAAAGCGGGATCCATCCTTTGACCGTCATCGACACGACGAATCAAAAGGTCCGTTTTGGTGGGGACGTCGCCGGTTTTGAGCCCGGCCACACCTGCGATGCCAAAGAAGCCAAACGGCTCGACCGATTTACGTTGTTCGCAATGTGGGCTGCACACCATGCGGTCGCCGATTCCGGATTGGCGTTTGATCGCGAAGACTCGTACCGTTGCGGCGCGATCATCGGCTCCGGCATCGGTGGTTTGAACGAAATCGAAGAACAGATGTTTCGATTGTTCAGCAAAGGCCCCGATCGTGTGAGCCCCTTCACCATTCCCAAGATGATGCTCAATGCAGCGGGTGGGAATTTGGCGATCCATTACGGGCTGCGCGGTCCGAACTTCGCCGTCGCTACTGCCTGTGCCAGTTCGAACAACGCCATCGGAGATGCGCTCAAAGCCATCCAGTATGGCGAAGCCGACATCATGCTGACCGGAGGGACCGAAGCTGCCATCACTGCGATGGGTGTGGCTGGCTTCTCCAACATGAAGGCCTTGTCGACGCGCAACGATGCACCCGAAAAAGCCAGTCGCCCCTTCGATTTGGATCGCGATGGATTTGTGCTCAGCGAAGGTTGCGGCGTTCTGGTTTTTGAAGAATTGGAACATGCGAGGGCGCGAGGGGCTCGAATCTATGGAGAAATCCTCGGTTACGGCGGTTCGTGCGACGCTGGCCATATCACCGCACCCGATGAACATGGGCGAGGGGCTGCCCGAGCCATGATCAATGCCTTGGCGGATGCCAAACTCCAGCCCTCCGATATCGACTACATCAACGCACACGGCACCAGCACTCCGTTGGGGGATAAAGCCGAAACCGTAGCCGTCAAATCGGTTTTCGGAGATGCTGCCAGAACCGTCTCGATCTCCAGCACCAAAGGACACCTTGGGCACGCGCTAGGAGCCAGTGGCAGTATTGAAATGATCTTGTCGATCCTGAGCTGCTACCATGACGTCATTCCGCCAACCATCAATCTCGACACTCCCGATCCCAACTGCGATTTGGATTACACCCCACATCATCCGCGCGATCGCAAAGTCCGATATGCGATGAACAACAGCTTTGGTTTCGGCGGACACAATGCCACCGTGATTTGTGGCAAGCTATCCTAATCCGGCGATCGGATTCAATCGGGTGGAAAAGTTCCCAAGTTATCTATCGCCGTGCTTTGGTTGGAATGCAGTGCTGCCATCGATCCGACGGATGATTTGCGTCCCGTTCTGTCCTTGGTACGGCTCGGATCGATGGCGGAACCGTTTGTCTCTGGACGTGGTGCGATGCACTTTCTTTGGTGGCAAGCTGTAGGGATTTCGAGGACAATGGATCTCGAATCCATCCATCCTTCGACGCGCTTACCCTCATGCTGAGATGATTATGCTTCTTCGATTTCCACCAATGGTTTTCTTTGCAGCCATGTCGGCCTCGATCTGGGCTGCGATGGTGCCCCCAATCGGCCGAGCCGATGAAGGAATGTTTCCGATCAGTGAGTTGGCACGCCTCGGTTTGGCAAAGCGAGGTGTTTCGCTCACTCCCGATGAGATCTTCAATGGGGAGTCGGTGAGCTTGGTAGACGGCATCTGCCGCGTCAATGGTTGTACAGGCTCTTTCGTTTCTCCCGAAGGACTGATCATCACCAACCATCATTGCGCCTTTGACGCCATCCAGAAAGGAAGCTCGAAAGAGCGCGATTTGCTGCAGGATGGTTTTATTGCAAACCAAAGGGAAGCCGAGATCCCTGCCCCCAACTACACGGTACGTATCACCGAATCGTATCGCGATGTGTCTGAGGAAGTCTTGGCTGTCGTCGAACCCAAGATGAGCTTTGTCGATCGAACCAAAGCCATTGAGCGGCGGCGCAAGGAACTTGAGTTGGCTGCCGAAAAGGAAAATCCAGGACTGCGAGCCGAGGTCGCGGAAATGTTCACGGGCAAGTCCTATGTGCTGTTTCTGTATACGTTCCTAAAGGATGTCCGCTTAGTCTTCGCTCCTCCCATTTCGGTCGGAGCCTTCGGAGGGGAATTGGATAACTGGGAATGGCCGCGGCACACCGGAGACTTTTCGTTTCTTCGAGCCTACACCGCGCCCGATGGCAAAGCCGCCACGTATGCTCCTGAAAACATTCCCTATCGCCCCAAACGATTCCTCAAAATCAATCCAAAGGGTGTGGAGGAAAACGATGTCGTCTTTCTCTTGGGATATCCCGGAAGGACGGTTCGCAATCGCACGGCCAGCTTTATCAAGTACGAACAGAACGTCCGTCTTCCGGCCATCGTTGATTTGTATGCATGGCAAATCTCCGAAATGGAGTCCGCCGGTGCCAACGATCGATCGGTCGCGATCAAACATGCGACTCGCACCAAGTCCCTAGCCAACGTAGAGAAGAGATCCCGAGGACAACTCATCGGATTACGCCGTGCCGATATCGAAGCCAAACGGTTGGAACGCGAATCGAAGATGTTGCAAGCCTTGACAAACCCTTCCGATCGCGATCTGGCCACCAAGACGCTGGCCGATATCGCCGCGGTCTACGAGGAGATGACTCAGAAAGCCGCTCTGGAAATCAATCTCCGAGAATTGAGAACGGCCCCTAGGTTGCTGTCGATCGCATTCGCGATCTACGACGCGGCATCCGAACGCGAAAAACCAGATCTGGAACGAGAAGCTCCCTATATGGATCGCAATATCCAGCAAACACTTCAGCAATTGCGATTGGATGTCGGGGATTGGCACGGGCCGACCGATGGGCGCATGCTGCAAGGCTTGCTCGAGCGCCTTCAACGTGCGCCGGGGGTTGATGCTATCGAACCGGTCGCCCGCATTCTGTCGGCCAGCGATTCACTCGAAAAGATCGCCTCGACCATGGTGAGCAATTCCCGTTTGGGAGATATCGAGTTCGTCAACGAATGCCTTGGGAAATCCGCACAAGACCTTCGATCGGTCAATGATCCTGCATTGCAATGGATCATCGATTTGTATCCGATGTATCTGAAGTTGCGAGACAAAGAGAAAGAGCGCGACGGCAAATTGAGCCAACTCTACGGCACCTTGCTCGATCTTCAGCAACGATCCGAAGCCACGAACTTCATTCCCGATGCCAATGGCACATTGCGTATGACCATCGGACGTGTCGAAGGATATTCCCCAGCGGATGCGATTGTGAAAACTCCGATCTCGACACTGCGGGGATTGCTTGAAAAGACCACCGGTGTGGAACCCTACATTTCCCCCGAAATTGTTTTGTTGGCCGCAAAGCGCGGACCATTTAGCCCCTATGCAAACGAAAAGCTGGGGACTGTACCGGTGGCGTTCCTGTACAGCACCGATTCCACCGGCGGAAACTCGGGTAGCCCCGTGATCAACGCGAGTGGTGAATTGGTCGGCGTTAACTTCGACCGTACCTTTGAAGCCACCATCAACGATTTCGCCTGGGATCATCGCTACAGCCGATCGATCGGGGTCGATATCCGATTCGTGCTGTGGATCACCGGAGAAGTGTATGGCGCCCAACATCTGATCCGCGAGATGCGAGGCACCCCTTGATGGGTTGATGGGGACAGATCGATGGGACCGGGTCGATCGACTCGGAAACGGATTCGAGGTTGCAGCGACATAGTTCTTGCAGCTTGAAAAACCCTTTTCGCAAGATGTCGAAATGCCATCATTGCGGGGAGTTGCTGACAATCATTTCTCTTTTTCGGGCTGCACAGGAGGAAGGGTTCGAGACTGATGTTGCCTCGCAAAACCAAATCGCAACAATCACTTGGGAGGACCGAGCAAACCACCACAAAGCGCTGAATGCTTTGTCTCAGGACAGGATTGCTCCGCAGCCTCCTCCGAGGGATTGAGAGGTGATCATGAAATCATTGACGCGATGGATGGGGTTTGCAGTCTGCGGGCTATTGGTGGGTTCGTCCGCCTCTGGGCAGGATTTGCTTAAACAATTGGAGGACAAGCTGCGCGGCAAGCAACCTCCGGTCCAAGAGACAGCACCTGCCACCAATCCATCGGAGAACGAGTCCGTCCAAGTTGGGGAGCAGTCCGAAGAGTTGCCGATGCCCGATTCGGCATCAACAGCATCCCCGGTAGATCCTGCTTCGACTCCCTCTGCTGCCGCGCCCAAACGGCCGAAACCACCGATCGTATTTTTTCCAAAGAAGAAACCGGATGAAACCTTAAGTCCTCCGGCCAAGCCTCCGGTGAACACACTCCCTCGGAATGACCTAGGTTCCAATCCGTTAGACCTTCCGATGGAGGGTGGAGGCTATTTGGGACTGACGCTAGAACCCGTTATCGGTGGAGGGTTCGGTCTGGCCGTGGTGGATGTCACTCCGCAGTCCCCTGCGTGGAAGGCCGGGTTTCGAACAGGAGATCGGGTGGTGGGAGTGGCCGGCCAAGCGGTAACGACCATGGACCAGTTTGCAGCGGAGATCGAAAAGTACGCACCAGGATCTCCGATTCGTTTTCTTGTTCAGCGTCGCGGCCGCAGCACGAATTTGGTGGCTGTGCTTCAAGATCGAACGCTTGCGGGCCAACTGCACGGCGCCCAGCCTGGGACTGCATTGCCATTGAATCCACCCGTGGCTCCTTATCAACCGATCTACGGCAGTGCGGCCCCAAATGCCATCGCATTCTTGGGAGTATCGGTCAGCGACATCTCCGAAACGTTTAGGCAGCAGTTTGGGCTCCCGGTGTATCGCGGGGCAGCGGTATCCAATGTCGTGGTGGGATCGGCGGCGGAGATCGCGGGGATCCGTCCGGGGGATTGCATCGTGGAGTTGGATGGACGGATGATCAACCGAGCCGAAGACGTGGTCGATGCCTTGGCGATGGCATCGCCGGGCCAATCCATTGCGATTGGTTACTTTCACGGCAGACAACGGATCACGATGCAAGTTCCCTTAGTACCCGGTCCATCTGCGCTGGGCGGCAATCCAGGAATCGTGAATCCAGGAGCCAACGGATTTGGGAATGGAAACGTCGGTGGCATCAGCCCCGATATGTTGACGCCCGAGTATGTGGCATCGTTGCATGACGAGGTTTCGCGTCTTCAGGACGAACTATTGCAAACCCAAGATCGACTGCGAGCACTGGAGGCACAGATCCAATCCCCCGACCGCCGCCGGTAGTCGGTGCAGACCTAACCCGCTGCGTGAGCAAGAGACGCGGTCATTGTCAGAGCCCTAAGCGTGAGCGCCGGGCGGAGGGACGCTGGAAGTCGGATCCCCGAAAATGTGCATGACACGATACTCATGACAACAATGGTGCCATTTGAATCCACCAAGGAGCCAGCAAGAACTTTCTATCCTTGGCGAGAATTCCTGTTCTAGTCGTCCTTCTCACCGCCCCTGCCGGGGCTCTAGGGCAGATAAGGGGAACAAGTCCGGTGGTCATCGACCACCGGCATGGGATCTTGTCGGCCCATCCGGGCCTGAAAAACGGTTGATTGCCATTCGATGGTTGGGCAGAACAACCAACTGAATGGCATACCAATAGGTTAGCCATCGGTATCCGAACGGTCTGTAACACAAGTCTTCCACGGAGCCTCAGTCAGGTTCGGTGCCGTAGAATTCGCAGACCGTTTAAATCATGCGTAGAGGCTAGTAGGTACGATCCCCAAACGGTACTGTGCGCGTGATGGGTGCAGTCGTGTGTTATGAAAAATTTGTAGATGAGAATGCGCGTACTGCTGATTGCAGCATCTGCCTAGGACGCGTATTTGCGTTCGGAATCCATTTTCAGTTCCGCTTCCTCTAGCAACGCTTTTCCACGCAGCGATCCCAAAATGAGTCCGGGAATGAATAACGGAAATAAGAGTACCCCCAACCCCATGCTGCATCGAAGAAACGTCGCTACCGTCGGATGATCGAGACGGTTGTATCGAAACACCAAAAAACCGATGAAGCCAACGACGGGCAAGACGTAAAGAAGAAAGAGCGCTTCTCGCGTATCGACTTTGCCATCGAGCAATGGTACGACTGGGCATCCAAGAGCAAGCTAGCGCTAATGGTGGCCAAAGCGAAGATGCTCAAGCGACACCTACCGGGATTACTGAACTACTTTCAGCACAGATTGACAAACGCCATGAGTGAAGGATTCAACAGCAAAATCATGTCCATCAAACGACGAACAGGAGGCTATCGCCATCGCGAGAACTTCAAGAATGCGATCTTTTTCTACTGCGGTGGGCTAGACCTCTACCCACGGTAATCCCGGATGGACCAACTTTGCCATTGACGCGTCTATGCCCCCCGCAGCTCCATTTGTTTGGCAAGTTTGGGAGAGAAATTTATGTTTGCCTGACTAAGGAAGAATCAAATGCAGTTCCCCAAGCCATTCGATGGGCTGATACCGTGTTCGCTCTGGAAATCGTTTATCCTCGCATGCCTGTGTTCCACTCCGTCATTTGGGCAGATGCCATTGCCCCTCAGTGTGCGGCGCGTCTGCATCGCCGAAGTTGCTCAGGAGATCAGGGCCTCGTTTCCAACCATATCCCTTTCGAGCGATGGCAAGAAAATCCTTGTTTGGCGGAGCAAGGGTCATGTGTCTTTGTTCGATACCAATGATCTTGTCGAGTCATCGATTTCGGTAAATCCTCGTTGCATTGGTGTTGTCACTGACCCGCAACAAGGCGGAGTCTTGTCGATACTCGAAGGGCGAGATCGGAAAGTCTTCAAGGGGCATGGTGGCAAACTTTCGGAGCTGGAGTACTACCATGATCTCGATGCATTTCAAAATCAGCAGATAGCATGGCGACTCAGCGGCATTGATACAGAATTCCTAGATGTATCTCGGATCCACGGAACTCAACTGACTTCAGTGGTCGATGGCTCATTCACTCGTTCACAATTTCTTTCCACGATTCGAATCGTCGATGAGGTCGGACGAACCGTTTTTCGATGTGAACTTCCAGGAATCGTCATCGGAATCGAACCATCCGAAGATCCATCTCAGTTCGACGTATACTTTGCTTCGACTCGCAATGATGAAGCCGTTCCCTCAATTAAGCGTGGGTTGATCGATTTAGACGCATTGAAACCTTCGGTAGTCCGCATTCAACCAATGTTCCAGCTGCCATTGAGAGAAGGCGATTTGCTAAACGCAAAGCACGTTTTTTCTAGTCGAGGTCCATTCAGTGGACGATCTCTGAGAATGCGTGGTAGTCAGGCTGGAGATGTCCGCTATCTTGTCACAGAAGTATTGGCAAAAAAGGGATATTTTTCACCGATTGAGTATTCCATCAGCGGAGTTCCGGGGAACGAAATTGCGATGGTTCCTCGACTTGAGAACTTAAATATTGTGGCAAGCGATCAAGAGCCTGCGAGCTATGAGTTACTGACTCATTGGGGCGCGAGCAATCATCCACATCTCCATCCGTCGCAAGCAATTTGGAAGAATTCCGGCATTCATATTCTCACGATATGGAACCGCAATGGTCAGGAAGCCTACCTCAATGCTAGTCAATTGAATCAGAATAGTTTGCATTTTGCCATAACGGATGGAATCCAGTTTCGAGACGGAGTCGTTGCGACCGCGACAACAGGATACAACGCACTGGATAGAGCTCCTAACGAGATCCCGTTGCAGGAGTTGATGGTATTGGATATCGGCCAACGAGCCGAAAAGTATCGAGGGAAGTAAATGGCACGCTCCACGTGGACAAGTCGTTCTTCGATTTGTGCACACCAAGAGAACAAAGACAGGCACAGCGTCTGGCGGGAGTTCAAGGCTATGCTTGGGAGTAGTCATCCAAGCATTTGTCCAGAAAATGCTTCACTGCGTTTAGACAAGCAGGGACGGGTACTGATGGTTATGGAAGCATAGGATTTGTGGGTGCTTCGAGGATTCGCTTGCGTTGACCTGGGGGCGAATCACATCGAAGCGTGTAGATGACCATCTGGCGATTTATACTCTTTGAGTAGAGGTTAAAGATGCCAAGATAGTTGAGCCTTATCGCATGCCGGCTTGGCTTTCCATCAAACGAAACTAACTGGCTTGCGTGCTGAATCGCGGATACGCTAGCGATCAGTAATAGTGCCTTTCTTCGTTCGGTCCAGCACATACCTACGACACGTATTTGCGTTCGGAATCCATTTTCAGTTCCGCTTCCTCTAGCAAAGCTTTGCCACGCAGCGATCCCAGAATCAGACCTGGAATGAATAACGGAAATAAGAGTACCCCCAACCCCATACTGCATCTGAGAAATGTCGCTACCGTCGGATGATCGAGACGGTTGTATCGAAACACCAAAAAACCGATGAAGCCAACGACTGGTAGGACGTAAAGGAGAAAGAGCGCTTCGCGCGTATCGACTTTGCCATCGAGCAATGGACCGACGACCATCACCACCCCGCAGATCAACCCGATCGCCTTGAGAAAACCGAACAGCACTTTGGATTTCGATTCGACATGCTTGGCATACAGATCCCCATCTGCCGCATCCACCAGACCCATGTACGGATAGCGAATCAACGAATAGTAGGTGGCAAGGAATCCTACCAAACCGCATACCGCGGAAGCTCCGATCACGACCGTGAGCATCCAGGGCACTTTGCCGCGCAATACGGATCGCAAAAAGATGGGAATGGCAATCGCTAACAGCCACGATCGCTGAGCAACTCGAATCGACCACGGAAAATCTTGATATCGCTTGCTCGGAGCGACACTGGATTCCTGTAGCGAGGAGGGATTCAGGGCGCTGGGCCAGTTCGAGTTCTTTTCTGCAGGATCCGTTGGACTCATGGGTTAACTCTTCGGGATGCGTTAGGCACTGCGAGGCTGTGGGATTCGTTTTTGCCTGGGGCGGTCGTGATCATTGAATTCGTTACTGGCTGGGTGCAGGTGGCAAGCGGCCATCCCTTGGATGCCGCTGTACGTTTGTGCCTTCACCATGCATTTTACTCCTCCACAGATCACAAGCATTGAACGTACTATCTCGGATTGTACGATGAGGGACGTTGCATCGAGTTTCTGGGCAAGTACTTGCACATGGCGATTCCCAGAAAATAGAGAGCGACCAGCGGTACAGTCATCCCAACAAAACTGGCAATGTCAGCCGGGGTTAGGATCATCGAGATAAAGGCGATCGCCAGGACTGCAACCCGCCATTGGCTTAGATAGGTTTCGACGTTGATGATCCCGAGACGCTCGATCACGAGCATCACCAGTGGCAATTGGAAGGCGATACCGAAGCCCAATGGGAGAAGGAGCGCGAACGACATATAGTCGGTCAACCGAGGGGAGGCTCCGATTCCCATACTGGCATTAAAGTCGAGCAGGAAGTCGATCACCAATTGGAAGATGACAAAGAAGGCCAGGAAGGCACCGGACCAGAACAGGATAAGACTGGTCGGGAGGAAGAAATAAATGTAGCGCCTCTCGTGCGGATAGAGGCCGGCCGACACGAACTGCCAAAGGTAGTAAAAGACTCCAGGGCTCGCCACGACGAACGCCACCACAAAGGCGGCTTTCATCCAGATCATGAAAGGCTCTTGCAGTCCCAACGCTTCGGTCCCCGCTTTGACCCCGACGAACATGCGCATTTTGAGAAGTTGCGAGGGAGTCGGGAGTCCATCGTGATCGGCATTGTTCAACACTTCTTCGTCAGTCGACTCCGCCTCCGACAATCGCCGGGTATCCACCCACACCGTCTGGCTGATCATCTTGTTTTTTTCCATCCAGTCGGCCAGTTTGGGTTCGACTTTTTCGCCCGTCGTCAACTCCATTTCCGCAAGCGATTTCTTCAAGTAAAAATTCTCGAGCGATCTTTCGAGTGGCCCCTGCATGTACGTGACCACCCGGGATGCCATGGGAATCCCAACCAAAAGACCGATCGCCAGGCAAACACTGGCTTTGACTAGAGCCAGCCGAAGCTCCTCCAGATGCTCGCCAAAGGTCATGGAACTCTTTTCGAATAGATCGTCACCATTCATCGGGTGCGAATCCTCTCGTTACAATGTGGTTTGTGATGACTTTGGTTGAAACAGTCGACATCTTCCCTGAAGCGGCCCCCGCTTGAATAGGAAATGTTGGCGGAGTCCCCAGAGATTGGACTCGATTTTCCCTCGACATCGAATAATCTCAACACCAGCTTTGTTTCTCGGACCTTATTTGGCAATTCATGTTCCGCCCAGTTCAACCTATTCGCTTTCAACCGATTTTTCGATCGTACCTGTGGGGGGGGCAACGGCTCGCATCCAGGCTCGGAAAAAAGCTCCCCGACGACGGGATCTGGGCTGAAAGTTGGGAAATCGTCGATCACCGCGAGGGGGAATCGACCGTCGATTCCGGGCCGCTCACCGGCTGGACACTCCGAAAATTGATCGAAACTTTTCCAAAAGAGATCCTAGGGCAAAATACGCCGCACGAGCGATTCCCTCTTCTTTTTAAGTATCTCGATTGCCAGCGAGTACTCAGCGTTCAGGTCCATCCGAACGATGCCTATGGTCTGCAAATGCCCCAACCCGATCGGGGAAAAACCGAAGCTTGGTATGTCATTGAAGCGGAGGGCGATGCGGTCCTCTATGCCGGCCTCAGGCCGGGAGTCGGGCGTTCGGAATTGCAATCCGCGATCCAACAAGGCCGCACCGAAGAATGCCTGCACGTCCTCCGCCCTCAAGCGGGAGATTGCGTCTTCATTCCGGCGGGTACCGTTCACGCCCTGGGTGCCGGACTGGTTGTCGCAGAAATCCAGCAAGCCAGCGATTGCACCTTTCGTCTTTTCGATTGGAATCGCGTCGACAAGGATGGACAACCCAGACCACTCCATATCCAGCAAGCTCTGGAAGTCATCGATTTCGAATCAGGCCCCGTCTCCTTCGTTACCCGAAAATCGACACCGACACCCGATGAATCTATCTTGGTGGATTGCGATAAATTCCGATTGATGGAATCGCGTTCGTCGATCCCCACACAGCTGCCGCTCAATCAATTCTGTATCGTTACAATCCCTAAGGGATCCGGTGTCATCCGCTCCGAAAGGGATGATTTAACGCTCGAACAAGGCCAATCGGTTTTGATCCCATACGCCTGCGAGCAGGCCACCTTGCAATTGGCTGAGGGCTCCGTCGCACTGATTGCGACGCCACCCTTGCCAGCATAAAGGACCCTCGCAAACAGGACCGGTTTGCACTTGTAGTACCCAAACTTGGTTTTCCCATCGATCCCATGCAGTCAACCCACATCCAATTCTGGCTTGCCCGCGGCCTTCCGCCGATGCAGCACGCATTGCTTCGCCGCATCGTGACGCGCGAAGCATCCACGGCACGCCGTGTGAAGGATGGGGTCGTCTGTCCTCCGATCCAAATCCAATGGATGGATCCGATCGAGTTTCCAACGGAACCCGAATCGGTTTCGCGCGAGCAACCCGATGTTGCGGTCATCCATCGAGATCTCCTCGCCGCATCGGCTGAGCATGCATCCCTTACTCCCTCTCCGGTGTATGATCCGCTCATCCGACCGGGCGCAGACGTCCCTCCATTGCGGCTCGCCTGGAACTGGACGACCGGCAACGCGGGCGATGTCGCATGGTGCGTACCCTGGTTGGCCGATGGCGTCATTTTCAACACAAAAACATTAGAATCGTGGGTGCGGTCCGCGCTTTGCCACGGGGCGAAGCATCCGAAACCACTTCATCCACTCCTACGCGACCTGATAATCCCAGGCTTCTAATCGCATGTCCCAGCAAAAAATTTTGATCACGGGTACCGCAGGCTTCATCGGCTTTCACATGGCCCAGCGCTGCCTTGAAATGGGACACCAAGTGGTCGGAATCGACAACGTCAACGATTATTACGACGTTCGAATCAAGGAAAGTCGGCTCAAGCTATTGGCTGCCTTCCCACGTTTTTCGTTTCATCGCATCGATTTGCAGGATCGCCAAGCGGTCGCTGACGTCTTCGAAAAAAACCACTTCGATCGCGTGGTGCATTTGGCCGCCCAGGCCGGTGTGAGGTACTCGCTGACCAATCCGTTCGCATACACGCAATCCAATATCGAAGGGACGTTAACCATCCTCGAAGGATGCAGGCACTCGCACGTACCGCATCTGATCTTCGCAAGCAGTTCCAGTGTCTATGGCGCGAATACGTTGCAACCTTTCTCGCCTCATCATTCGACCGACCATCCCGTCAGTTTGTATGCGGTGACGAAAAAGTCGAACGAATTGATGGCCCATTGCTATGCGCATTTGTATCGTTTGCCGACCACTGGTCTTCGGTTCTTCACGGTCTATGGCCCCTGGGGAAGACCCGACATGGCTCTTTTTAAATTCACACAAGCCATCCTCAACGAGCAACCCCTCGAGGTGTACAACCAAGGGAAGATGAAGCGAGATTTCACCTACGTCGACGACATCGTTGATGCCATGGTCGCATTGCTGGATCACATCCCGGAACCAGATCCCAATTGGAATGGGGATGCACCTAATTCTGCGACGAGCAACGCTCCTTACCGAATCTACAACATCGGAAATAACCGGCCAATTGAATTGTCCCGCTTCATCGAGGTCCTAGAAGACGTCATCGGCAAGAAAGCCGATCTTCGATATCTTCCAATGCAACCTGGGGACGTTCTTTCCACCTACGCCGATATCCAATCACTCTACGATGCGGTGGGCTTCCAACCCAAGACCAGTGTCGAACAAGGGATCGCCAACTTCGTCGATTGGTATCGCGACTATTACCGCAACCCATAGGCTGGTACGCATCCAAGCCAGCGGCATTGAACAAAGCGCCGTCTGCGCCAGGCGTTTTGCCATGGCTGCCGCTATTCGGATGTTATGGATTCGGGCGTTAGCGATGGTATCTCGGCCACGGCTTCCAATTTTCCCATGGTGAACAAGTCATCGACTTGGAGCAACTCGCCGAGATTGACAACGCTCTGCCACTGGGCGTTGAGGATATCGAGATATTGGTTGAGAACCACTGCGACGGTCTGTTGCGCAACGATGACGTCGTTGAAACTGACCGCCGACGGGTCGGCCATGTAGAGTTCATAAATACCTCGATAGGCTCGCACTTGATCTTCGAGCGCATCGGTCCTGAACGACGCCGCGAGCTGCCGATTGGCCTCATAAACGCCGTAGACACTGGCCAAATTGCTAATCAAACCATTGCGTGTATTGGTGACGTTTTGGCTGGCTTTCACGAGATCGGCTCGGGCTGCGATGCGTTGGCCTTGGTTCCGATTGAAGACGGGAATCGCTCCTCCAAGCATCAAGTTATAGGTCGGACCGCCCGGTTGAAACGTGTAGTCTCGTTGCAGAACGAAACCAACATCGAGGTCGGGAATAGGGGTGCGATCCGCCAACGTGACGAGTGTCTGTTGCTTGCGAATCGTATTCTGAGCAATCTGCAAATCGGTATGAACGGCCGACAATCGATCGACTGCATCTTCATAGCTGACTACCGGCACGGCGCAATCGATGTGGCCTTGCAATGCCGTAGACTCGAGATCCGGAACCCCCGTAGCAGCGGCCATCATACGCCATGCTGCAATCGACTCTTGTTCTGCACGAATGGAACTCGCGCGGGCTTGGGTTGTCAGGACACGCAATTGCAAAGGTTCATAGGGAGCCGCTTCTCCACCTGCCGCCAATTGGATCTGTGCCGCGTACGCGCGTTCGGATAGTTCCAAGAGTGCATTGGCCATGATCAGCCGTTGGCGTGCTGCCAGGACTTGAAAGTACGCGCGGCGGATATCGGTGGTGACTTTTATCCAAGTTTTCCTCTGTTCGATGACTGCATTTGCATAGTCGACAGCGGCCGCTTCGGCTGCCAATCCGAGCTTGCGAGCCGTGATGATTGTTTGTTGTAGATATGCCCCTTTGTAACCGGGGGTATTTAAGGTCCTGACGGTATCCGCTTCGTACCCCATCTTCGGATTGGGGGGGAGTCCCGCCTGGATCATCAATCCGCGCGACGCTTCCACACTCGCCGCCGCGATGCGTAAGCCAGGATGATTCTCCCGAGCGATTTGATGCAATGCTTCTAAGCCAGTGATTCCCGAATCGGGGCCCGGATTTGAATTCGGATCGCTCGTAGTCGATGGGAGCGCCGGATACAAACGTTTGATTTCATCTCGATACTCGGGGCTATCCGGATCGTATTTGCTAGGTGCTACCAGCGGCGGCGCGTCCGCCCCAGGCAACTCGCGAGGCAACCGCAAGGGATCTTTTCCGGTTCGAGGAGTCGATTGACCGATCTGTGTCGCTTTTGAATCTGCACCAGCACCGCCTGCTGCAATCACAGCAGACTTCAGATCGGGATTCGCCGCTGGCTCGGACCAATGACTTGCCAATCGTACGGCTTGATCACTTCCTGGTTGATCACGTGCAACCCTATGCATGGGTTGCGACGAGGAGGTTGCCAAATGGCTTGAAGAACTCAATTCATTGTTGGCCGAATCCGCATTCCCAGTTCTTTGCGAACCCGACGTTTCCAGTGATCCGGATCCGGGAGGGGTCAATCGCTGGATACGGAATGCTTGTCCTTCCGTGACGATTCCATCGCGTCGCTCCGGAACTTCCCCCATACTGGGAGCATGTTCGATCGGAGGTTCAGGTGATGGCTTGTTCGGCGACTCTGAGCCGCAACGAGACCAATATTCCGAGGCCGTGCCATCGGCAGATCCAGGGAGACAGACGAGTGACCGATAGGCCCATGTCTTGGGTGCCTTGCATCCGACAGGGACCGCCATGGCAGCTAAGATCAATAGCAGCGCGCCGCGATGCACTGAGTTTTGGTTTCGATTCCAACTACGATTCGGCACGCCGAAACCTCGCCTCACTTCTCGCTATCCATCCGTCTGCAGCAGTGACATAGGGATTGAATCGGCAAGGCTCGGCCGGCTTCACTACTCAAGACGGTAAATTACATTCAATTACTATTGATCCCCTAAAAAGCAAGGCTTCCCGAATCGATAGAGATCACGCAAAGGCTGTTCATCATCGTCCGTTTTGCGATGAACGCGTGTCCGGTCGAGAATCTGGGAGGCTCAGTCGGATTGGCGTGACTGGTGAGTCTGGGAGGTTTGTGCACTGCATTCCCAATGCACTTACGATGACGGTGGATTCGTTTCGATAGACGATAACAGGCAAACCCGACTTTCCGAGTCCTAGGGAATATTCCGTGGGTTGCGCTTTGATTGAAACGCGCGAAACCGTTCGAATGCATCGGGCTCATACGAACCATTGAGGATTCCATCCATCATGCGACACAAAATTCCTGGCAGCATGTTCGAACGCGTTGGATTTGTTGTCAGACTCTCGTCCGGCAGCGTTCGGATCGCACGCTGGATTGGTTCGTTAAGCATGTCCCTTCTTTTGGCCAGTGCCACTACGGTACTTGCCCAAAGCCCATCGGCGGTTTGCGATGCTTGCAATAAACCGACACATTCGCAGCATCCTTCGAGGACCTGCGCGGATTCAGGCGTTCAAATCCCCTCCCTGCAGACCCTGTTTATCGACAAGCTCAATCGGGCCGGGGATAGATTAGAGACCAAGATACACCGGCATCCTTCACGAGCTGTACACGCGTTGCGAAAAGCGTGCGACAATCCGGATTGCGCTCATTGTTCCGCTGTTGGCAGAGAAGTTTACAGTGCCAATGCGGCAAACCGAGATTCTGGGCCGTTTCAAAACGATAACGCCACTGCCACGGGCAATCGGCACCCTGAAATCACTTCGTCGCTTCGAAATGCGATGCCGCAAATTTTTACACCGACGGCGCGCGGCAAGCTGTCCGATGTCCAACCAAGGTCATCCGAGAATTGGATCGATGCTCGCAAGCTCGTCCCATACCTTGCACCCCCTTCCCCGATGACTTCGACGGCGATTGAATCGAAGTCCTCTCCTAACGTCGCGGAGTCCGAAGTCGCGGAGAATATCGAGGGGACGCAGGAATTTGCTGCAACGGCGGATGCACCTGAACTTTTGGACATCGCGCGCAAGGCCGAGCCTGAAACAGCCAGCGTGCCTGTTGGCATCGATCGCCCCGAAGCGTCCGGGGCTAACGAGGTATCAGGCAAGGTTCGAAACGACACCCTCGATTCAACCGAGGATTTGACGTTGGAAGCCATCGGAAATCATTCGAATACAACTTTGAAATCCGAACGTGGCATTCCGTCAAAACCAACGGCGAGACCGCACGCTACGAGTTCTGCTGCGACCACCTCCGCAACACCAGCCCTTCTCGAATCCGGGGAACCACGTTCGATCCCTGGTAAGAATCCCGAAATCCCATCGCGTATCCCGCCCAACAGCAACTCAGTTCCGTCCAATGATTCCTTGCCAGATATTTTGGTCGATCCTTTCCAAGAAGATGTGAAGTCTATCTCTCCCTCAGAACTTGGACGCGCTGAACGCCCCAACGGTGTGCAGCCCAAGCCGTTCCCATCGAATCAATCCTTCAGCAAGAGAAATTCCGTTTCGACGACTGGAACGCTGAAAGCCAAGTTCGAAACCGCCAAGCGGCTGAATTCCAATGGTCGGATTGGTTCGCCCGCCATCGATTCCGAGGCCCTTCCTCCTTCGACGCCGCGCCGGTAACGCAAAAGGCAAGCGAGGATCGATTGCATGACAGCGAAAATGCAGGTGGTGATGGGTCGCGCCTCTTACATGTTGGCGATGGTGACCACGATCCAAAACAAGAGGAATGCGACACTAAAAAAGAGACTGAACCCGGCCAGCCATAGGCCGATTAGCACCAACCCGCGATCTTTGGGTGACATCTCTCCACGTTTCATTGCCTTCAAGTCGGAAATTCCCATATAGAGAGCGATGGATGCAATGGGGATCGCGCCGATGAGAAAGATGCATGCAGCCCATGAGACGCATGCCAAGATCAGGATCAGTACTCCACGTCCTTCGCGCAGATAACGGATCTCTGTTTCGCGAAGCGCAGGGACGTTTCCAAACCTGTATGGCACGACAGAGTCTGCAAAGGTCGCGTCGCTGGAAGTCGTTGGAGATTGTGGCTCGTTTGTAGACACGCCCATCGAGGCTAACCACTGAGCGAATGGAATCCGGCGGGCATCCCCTTCACCTCGAACAGAGCAGGTCGCATTCACGCGGCCTTCGGCATGCCAACGGAGCAGTGTCCCGACCTCGACCGGTCCGTACTCGGCACCCGCGGGAGTCTGAGCATAGAAACGCTGGGTGGACGATACGTTTGAATACGGGTCTACGAGTGTTCCAGAACTGTTTAACGCACTATTTGCATTGGAAGCAGCTGGTACACGATAGATGGTGGAGCAAGCAGGGCATTGCGCTTCGAGACCAGCATATTCGTCTGCAACTCGCAACGTTCGACCGCAACCTGAACAGATCGAATCGATTGGCATGATGGGTTACACTCCAGGACGATCGGGTTCGAGCGAATCCTCTCTGCCCTTACCAACGAACGCGTTTTGAATTCCTAGCGGCTACGCATTTGGATCATGCGTTTCTTAGACATCACTCAGTGAACATCAAGCACTAGGAATGGCATGCTTGTCTGGGTGCAAGTAGACAAACGATTTTCCTAATCGGCCACCGTAGTTCCCCGCTGAGATCCGCACCAGACCTTCGACGGGCAGGGCTGCGGCAATGGCCGAATACGTGGCAGCCGCAACGGCTTCGAGGGACGATCCATTGACGATGATTTCCATGATGGAGGTCACTCCATCGGGAACCCGCGAAGCCGCCCCCAGTTTGCTCTTGAGGGTCGGACAATACTCGGCGAAGGTGCTAGCGATCAAGAACTTATAGCTACTTCCCGCTTTGCTTGCGCTGGCTGCGACTCCTCCGGGAAAGGTCGTGATGACGTCGTGGGCAGCATCCGCCGCTTGGGCTGCTCGATCCGCCGCATCGATGGCTGCATCTTCGGTCTTTGCCAAGAACCAAAGATTGCCTCCCATGATTCCATCCGCATATCCGAATCGACGGCTAAGGAAGAACTCGCCTCCGAGCGTCGGGATCGTCCACCCCTTTTCGCCGAACTGCTCGCTGCGAAATTGATGGCCATCCCCGAAGAAGGCAATTTTGCGTCCGAGTTTGAAATACGGGTCGGTATTCAGCGCGTTGAAGCAGCGCGTCGTCGGGCATGTCAATACATTCTGTGACAGGCGAGCCAGAAGGACACGTTCTAAATGCTCCACCCGATCCTTGCGAAAACGTGGGACATGGAACTGCAACAAGGCCCCTATGCGACCATCCGGGGTCTCCTGCCCAGGAGTTGTTCCGTCCAGTATCTGTTCGATGCCCGCTTCGCAGTCGCAGAGAATCGTGCTGCTGGCATGCCCCGTCGCTTTTTGGCACGCAGCCATTAACCATTTGCGGTCTCGGGCTGTAACCAACACCCGCGCGTACAGGCTGCGAAAGGCTTCCGCATACGTGTCCTCCACCAAAGCTTGCCAGCTATCGCTCGTCCAGGGCGCCTGCGAGTGATGGAGTTCCTGCGAGAAACCAGGTCGAGTGCGAGGATCAATCATGGGATTATTTGCGACCTCGACCGGGATAGACTGCCGATTCCGTGACTACCTTGTCCATGAAGATGTCATGGCTATCCATCGGAATCTCATCGAACATCTGGCATTCGAAGGCCAAGGCGATGAGTGGTGCATCGGGTCGCGCATGTTCCAGCAGTTTGTCGTAATACCCTTTGCCATGACCCGTGCGTCCGCCACGGCGATCGAATGCAACCCCCGGAACCATGATCAGATCGAGATCTTCAGGTTGCAATCGCTTGGAAGCGACCTCGCGCAGCTCCGCTCTGGGTTCGAGAATCCGATACATACCCAGTTCGAGTTCATCCATGGTCTCCAGCCAAAAGAGTTCGAGCTCGCCGTCAACGCAGTAGGGCACGACGATGCGTTTGCCTGTCGTCAATGCCGTCGGTAGGGCTTGCCTCGTTCTGACTTCCTCACGGACATCGACATAGAACATCAAGGTATGCGCCGCGGCGACTTCGGGCAGTTCCAAAAAGCGATTCATGATCGCCATGGAAACCACTTCTTTGTCCTCTTGGTTCTTGCGGTTTTCGTGCGCTTGTTTGCGGATTGCGGCTTTGCGCTCTTGAAAGTCGGTCACAGGTGCGTCGGACATAAAGATCAATCGATGAAATGATGAAGTGCAATGGACGGTAATGTTGATTCAAACGTCTTCCGATGCGTTAGCGTGGGACGAATTGCCCATGCTCGCGCTGCGGGTTTTGAATTTATCTGTGGAGATCAAAATCCATTCAATCTACAGGCCGAGACAGGGAATGGCTCGGCCACAGCGACACGTCCATGAATCGCTGAATATCGTACCAACCATCGAGCGATTTGTCATCGAAGCATCGTAAATCTACAGGGTCAGCGATGGTGAAGACTTGCCTCCCTTTCAGCGGGCGCATACAGTTCGCTTGCGGGTCGCAATCGCGCTGGCCTTCGAGCGATGGCATGGTTTTGCTGGCGTATGCCCAGCCGTCCAATGTCTCAATAGAAGGGGCGCGGTAAGGATTTCTCATTGCGGAAATCGACGTACCAAAAAATAGGGTACGGACTTCGGAGGTGCCCCGCGTCTTCCATGCAGGAAGCATGAGCGACCATCGACTCCCGTTTTTTGGGCTTGATTTTCCGGATCGCTGCAACCGCTACAGGCGCTCGCAGCACGTCGGATCGATCCCAGGAATCGCCAGTTAGATTGAGCGCGCGGAACTGAATCCTGGTCGTTACCATCCGGTTTTGCGTCAAGTAGCGATCACCGATGCGAAACATTAACGGTTGCAAGGATTCGGCTATCGATTTCTGAACACCGTTTTTTGACCGCCGCATTCGGTGTTTTATACTCGCTTGTCTCATTGAGTCTTTGCCATCATGCTTTTACCCCGCCGCTCCAGCATGCAACTTACCCACCGCGCTGTTCTCGCACGCTTCCTTGCTGGTTGTACGGCATTCTGCTGGTCTCTTGTGGCCTCGGCACAGATTCCATCGAGTTTGGGCAATCTCGAGCCAGCGAAGCAAACGGATCCCCTGGCCTCCACGACGTCCCCCGTGATCACACCGGCCGCGACTACGGTGGAAGTCGGACGGCAGTTCGAACAGGAGCATCGCTGGCAAGAAGCAATCCAGTACTACGAAAAGGCGTTGAAAAAGGATCAAGGAAACAAAGATCTGATTGAACGTGTGCAAATTTCGCGAGTTCATTTGGATGTCACGCGACGTTACAGCGATCGGTCGTTTCTGGATATCGTCGAGCGATCCTCGCCCGCTGAAGCCATGGATGTCTTCCAGGAAGTTTTGGCCAAACTGGAAGCCTACTATGTTGAACCGATCGATTATTACAAAGTGGCGTTGCATGGAACCGCTTATCTCGAAGTCGCACTTACCGAAAGTGATTTCGTTGCCACACATCTTCGCAGCGCCAACCCACAAGCCGTCGAAAACTTTCGACGCAATGTCCATCGATCTGTCTTCGGAAAAAGGATCGCGACCGCGGAAGAATTGAAAGCGACCATCACCCAAATCTGCGGCATGGCGCAGTACCAAATCGGACTCCAACCCACTGCCTCGATCTACGAGTTCATCGCAGGTTCTGTCGGTATGCTCGATCCTTACTCGGCCATTCTTACTCCCGGCGAATATCGGGAAATCATGGCTCAGATCGAAGGCAACTTGATTGGACTCGGAGTGGAACTGTGGGCCGAGGGAACTGAATTGCGCATTGTCGATGTTTTCAAGGGAAGCCCGGCCGCGGAAGCCGGATTGCTTCCAGGTCATTTCATCCTGGAAGTGGATGCTGTTTCGGTCTTGCAAGTCGGTGCCAAAAAAGCTGCCGACATGCTCCGAGGCCCTGAAGGAAGCAAAGTTCGACTCGTCGTCTCCAGTGGAGGAGATCAAAACGTCGCCATCGAGATCCAACGCAAACGGGTCGACATCCCCAGCGTCAGCATCGCGGAAATTCGGGATGGTTCGGTCGGCTACATTCGCATTACCAATTTCCAAAAAACAACGGTATCGGAAGTCAGCCGCGCTATGTTCCAACTCAGCCGCGAAGGGATGAAGTCGCTGGTCGTCGACCTACGTCGTAACCCAGGTGGCCTGTTGGAGTCCGCCGTCGATCTGGCTGATGAATTCCTCACCCGTGGCGGAATCGTTTCCACACGCGGCCGCAACGGACAAGAGAATCGCAATTATACGGCCCGCGCTCCCGGAACCTGGGACATTCCCCTGGTCGTTCTCATCGACGGGGATAGCGCCAGCGCTAGTGAAATCTTCGCCGGAGCCATTCGTGACCATGACCGAGGATATGTCGTCGGCCAAGTCTCCTATGGCAAGGGGAGCGTCCAAGGGGTCTTCCCAAGCGAACGTGGGATCGGTGGATTGCGATTGACCGTCTCGAAGTTCTTTTCCCCCAGCGGTGCTGCCATCAGCGCCCGTGGGATCACACCCCATGTCCTGGTTCCCGAAGATCTGAATCCAGCCCCGAAGAGCCTGACCCTTCTCCGTCCTGCCCTGGAGGAAAAGTCCGAACCTACGAAACTCATCACCAAGAATGGATCGAGTGGTTCGGCCATTCCAGCCCCGGCTTGGAGCGCTAGCCGCCCAAATTTCGATCCTGCTTTGTCCAATCCCAATCCGACTGGCAATGCCGACAAGACATTGACCAAGGGATTGGAGATCGCTCGCGACATGGCTGCTAAATCGGCTCGATAGTTCGCCCCCTCGCAACCATTTCGCGGGCAGGTTTTGTTCGAGTTCCGGTTTCTCTAAGGTTCGATCTCACGGCAATCCTGCCGTCGACCTCCGGAACGGGTCCTTCCGGCACTTTTTGAACGGCAGTCCAGGTTTCTACGGTCGACCGCGATTCTCACGCAATTGGCGTAGCAAAACTTGAAACTTGGGTTCACAATTGTCGTCATGCTACGCAAATTCCTACGATCCAAAATCCATCGCGCGACCGTCACGCAAGCGGACCTCGATTACGAAGGTTCTCTGACAATGCCTCCCGATTTGATGCTCGCGGCAGGCATTGCGCCGTTCGAATCGGTCCATGTTTGGAATGTCACACGCGGCACCCGTTTGGAGACCTACGCGATCCTCGGCGAAGAAGGCTCCAGCGACGTTTGTATCAACGGCGCCGCGGCTCACCTGGTCCGCCCAGGGGATGTTGTCATCATCGCCACCTTTGGCTTCCTCTCCGAATCCGGGAACGAACTCCGAGTCCCGGAACCCAAAGTGGTTTTCGTCGACGCATTCAATCGAATCACGTACACTGGTCGAGAGATTCCAGGCCCGCGCCGACGAATCGATGGGGAACCTCCTGTCGATTCCTGCTGCTGATTTTTCGCGGTTTGAACCTACATCGCATTCGTTCGGGTTCGTTTGCCGCCACCCTTCTTCACCTTTCACGATTTGCTAAATGCTCGCTCGCACACTCGAACCCGAATTCATGGACGATCGCGCTGAAGCGGTTGACTACAACGACATGGATTTTCGTGAAGTCAATGAAGGCTTCGTCCGTGATCTCATCGCATCCGCACGCTTGACAGCCCTACCCGATCCCGAATCACCTCTAGGGCGCGACATCCTCGATCTAGGAACTGGCACCGCGCGCATTCCGATCGAGTTGTGCAAGACCGAATCCCATGTGCGGGTTATGGCTGCCGATGCCGCAGTCGAAATGTTGGAACTCGCTCGGTACAACATCGAAGTTCATTCCATGCTCGATCGCATCCAGTTGCACCATGGCGATGCCAAGAAGCTTATTTTTCAAAAAGAGTACTTTGATACCGTGATGAGCAATTCGCTCATTCATCATCTACCCAGCCATGACGGTTTTTTCCGCGAAGTACTGCGTGTCTTGCGTCCAGGAGGTTTCCTTTTCGTACGAGATCTTTATCGACCGAGCAGTGACGCGGAAGTCGAACGGCTCGTGAAGGAACATGCAGGTCAGGAAAATGAACGCTCGCAGCAACTTTTTCGCCAAAGCCTGCATGCAGGCTTGACCGTCGCAGAACTCTCGGAAATCGTAGCTCCCTTCGGAATCCCGTCCGAAGCCATCGCCATGTCCAGCGATCGCCATTGGACGTTAAGCTATCGAAAACCGATCCCGACTTCTGCAACCGCAGCGTCCATCATATAAATTCGTGGAGCGCTAGGGCCATCGCAGCCATCCCAGCGTCGATCCAACGCATGGAACATCGGATCCCCCTAGATCGACCCCCTAGATCGACCCAATATGGAACAACAGTATCTAGATCTCTTGCAGACCATTCTCGACTCGGGCGATACCAAATCGGATCGAACCGGGACCGGCACGCGCAGCATTTTCGGGGCGCAGATGCGATTCCGACTCGCGGACCACTTTCCCCTGTTGACCACGAAGAAGCTCCACTTTCGCAGCATCGCGTACGAGTTGTTCTGGTTCCTGCGTGGCGAGACAAACATCGCCTACCTGCAGGAGAACAAGGTCTCGATCTGGAACGAATGGGCAGACGAACAAGGCGAACTGGGCCCCGTGTACGGCAAGCAGTGGCGAAGCTGGCAATGCACCGATGGATCCTGTATCGACCAAATTTCCGAAGTGCAAAATCAAATCCGGACCAATCCCGATTCGCGCCGTTTGATCGTCAGCGCCTGGAACGTGGCGGATGTGCCCAAGATGAAATTACCTCCATGCCACTTGCTGTTTCAGTTTTACGTCTCCGGAAACAAGCTGAGTTGTCAGTTGTACCAACGAAGCGCTGATATGTTCCTCGGCGTTCCATTCAATATCGCTTCCTATGCCCTGCTGACGTTACTCATGGCCAAGAGTACAGGTCTCGAACCGGGAGAGTTTATCCATACGCTGGGTGATGCGCATCTGTATTCCACTCACTTCGAGCAAGCCCGAGAGCAACTCAGACGCCAGCCTCGTCCCTTGCCAAAACTGGATATTCAAGCCGAGCGAGACAATGTTCTGGATTACCGCTACGAAGACTTAGCGTTGAACGGCTACGACCCGTATCCTCCTATCACGGCTCCAGTGGCCGTTTGATGCGACGTTGAGTCGTGTGGGGAGCTATGCGATCCAGTCTTGAATCACGCGTCCGTGGATATCGGTCAAACGGAAATCACGGCCTGCATATCGGTAGGTCAGTTTGGTGTGATCAAAGCCCATCAAATGCAACATCGTGGCATGCAAATCATGCACATGCACCCGATTCTCGACCGATTTGAACCCGAACTCGTCGGTTGCGCCGTATGCCTGGCCACCCTTCACACCCCCACCTGCCAACCATACCGTAAACCCATAATGGTTGTGATCGCGGCCACTAATCGTCCCCTCGTTGGAGCCCTTCTTCGGCATCTCGACGGTGGGTGTTCGTCCAAACTCGCCACCCCATAGGATCAAAGTCTCATCCAATAACCCATGCTGTTCCAGGTCGGTCAACAGCGCCGAGATCGCTTGATCCGACTCTCCTGCTAGTCGTTTGTGTCCCTCAAATATCTTGTCGTGATTATCCCAGGGTTGGCCTTGTCCATGCCATAACTGCACAACACGCACACCGCGTTGGATGAGTTTGCGAGCGATCAGCATCTGGCGAGCCTGCACTCCCGGTCCATACATATCGAGGATATGTTTGGGCTCCTTCGATACATCGAACACATCCATCGCCTCTTCCTGCATCCGATACGACAACTCCATCGATTGGATACGGGCTTCGAGCATTGGGTCTTGTGGACGAGATTGAATATGCTCGGCATTGAGGCGTTGGATGAGATCCAATTCGCGCCGTTGCGATCCGCGACTCTGTTTGTGATTGACGACATACTCGACCAATCGATCGACGGTTTCGTGATTGGTGTCGATGTAGGTTCCTTGATAAATCCCCGGCAGAAATCCTGCTTGCCAATTCTGCGATTCCTGGATCGGATAACCACCGGGACACATCGACAGAAACGCAGGGAGGTTTTGATTTTCTGTCCCCAGGCCGTAGGTTAGCCAAGACCCCATGCTCGGACGCACTTGACGTGGATCACCGCAATTCATGAGTAGCAGCGAAGGCTCGTGGTTTGGAACGTCGGCATGCATCGACCGAATCACGCACATCTTGTCGGCGTGCGCGCTGGCTGTCTTCTCAAACAGTTCGCTCGCTTCCAGCCCCGACTGCCCGTACTTCTTGAACTGAAATGTCGAAGGGTAAAGGTTGCCGGTGGGGCGTTCGGTCCGGGGAGCCCCCCCCGGAATTTCTTGTCCCGCATACTTTTCGATGGACGGTTTGGGGTCCCAGGTATCGATGTGGGACGGCCCGCCATTGGCGAAGATATGGATCAAGTGCTTGGCCTTGACCGGAAAATGAGGCTGCTTGGGCAGCAACGGATTGGGAGAGTTTTCTCCCGCCATCGCCTCCTGTAGCATCCCTGCAAATGCGATCGACCCCAAGCCCATCCCGCTGCGCTGTAGCATCTCACGGCGCGACCATCGGCTCCAACCTGGGTTCTCAAAAGGTACATTCATATTCGAGGTATCCGGAGTTACCGAGGGAATCAATCGATGAAACAAAATTCGTTGGTCAGAAGCAATGCCTGGGCGGCTTCCTCCCAAACCGTCAGGGTCGCGGGCTGCGAGGAACTGAAGTAACGCTCGCTGCCGCAACGGTAGCTTTTCTCGTCGCTCGACATCAAGCGGACCTTCCATTCAAACGTATCGCTATTGTTGTCCGCGATACAGTCGACCACGAAATCGATCGTGTCCCCCGTCTCCACGGTGACTTCATTCACATGCGTTTCGGTGCTAGCGCTCTTCACGGTCCATTCACCGATCTTTTCGTTGCCTCGAACGACAATCGAACCGCGCACCCCATCTCCAGGCTCCGGTTTGTGCTCGAGCGAACCTCGAATACGAAGCTTCATCGGCTCGAAAGCCGTCCATCTCCGAACGACCGACATGCTGGTATTCGATCCGGGATGTCCACCGGAAGCGCTGAGCAAGCACCAGTTGAGTTCATCGTCTGGCAGAGAATCCTTCTTTCCTTGCCAACGGTTTTCAAGGAAACGTGGCAAGCGACGAAAGTTTTCGAGTGCGCCCGTTTCGGGTGCATACGTCGCAACACCGTACGACCATTGATTTTCAGGCACATTGGGTAGGCTCGGCTGTTCGCTGCCGATGAAATCCTGGAACCAGTTTCGCTCTTGGGTGTTGCAGTTGCGAGCCAAGACTTGCTGGAACAAATACTCGATGCCGGCGTCGACACCACGCTCGGTCGCCAGCGAAGAGGCGCGGTTGGCGATCTCTGGAAGCATGCTTTGCAGAAGATTGCTGTTCATCAGGAGGAGGCCTTGTTGAGGCACAGTCGTCTGCGATCGGATTGGAACGTGCGCATCGGGGGAGGCAAAATCAAACGATCGAAACAATTGAGGCAGATTTTGGCGATCGATGTACGCGTACAGTGTTCGTCGTTTGGAAAAGGGAGGCTGGGTGATCTTGACACTCGGACCACCGACGCTTGAATCCAGTTGGGTCGTTGCAAAAAGCAATGCATCGCGAAGGGATTCAAAATCCATTCGCTTGCGCTGCGCACGCCACAGCATTCGATTTTCTGGGTCGATTGCAAACGCTTCGGGCCGATGATCGCTCTTTTGGCGATAGACGCGGCTCATGACGATTCTGCGGATCAATTGCTTGGTGCTCCAACCGCTTTGAATCCAATCCCATGCCAGCCCATCCAAAACCAACTGTTGCACCGGAGATTCGCATCGCAATCCAAAATCGCTGGGGGTATCTACCAGCGGCACGCCAGTTAGCCATCCCCAGATGCGATTGACAAAGACGCGGGCGGTCAACGGATTGGTCGGACTGATGATCGCCTCGGCCATCTCCCATCGTCCGCTCCCCGTTTTCATTTCCACCGGTGCGGCGGGGCTTAGAAACGAAATGAATCGACGTGGAACTTCGGGACCTTGATTGCCAGGACTACCACGCAGGAAGATATGGACCGGCCCTTGGCTCTCTTTGTCGACCAAACGCATCGGCGATGGATCACCTCCTGGTTCCTCGCTCCCCGTCAGTGCGGCATGCAGCGAATAGTAATCCCCCATCGATACCGGATCGAACTTGTGGTCATGGCATCGTGCGCAGGCAGCGGTCACACCCATCAAGCCGCGTGTGATGACATCGATCCGATCGTCCGCGATGTCGTGTGGATTGTTCAGGAACCGCCTGCCCAAGGTCAACATACCCATGGCATCAAGCTGTCCATTCTCATTCTTAGGATCGATTCGGTCGCCGACTAGCTGAGACTTGAGGAACTGATCATAGGGCAAATCTTGATTGAAGGATCGAATCAACCAATCGCGGTAACGAAACGCATGCGCGTACTCGCGGTCTTCGACAAAGACGTACCCCTTGTTGTCGGCATAACGCATGACATCCATCCATCGACGGGCCATGCGCTCTCCAAAATGGGGAGATTGCAAGAGGGAATCGACGAGATGTGCATACCAATCGGGAGACTCATCCCGCTCGACGTCGGTGATCTGTTGCGCTGTTGGGGGTAGGCCCAGGAGATCATAATACAATCGCTTGGTCAGCGTCCTGCGATCGGCAAGCGGTGCCATCGCCAGTCCTTTGGACTCCAGCCCCATCGCCACCCAGCGATCGATGGGGTCGCTAGATGCATCCAGTTCGCCAATGCTGGCCGGCGGAGGAATGGGGCCTAGTTTTTGATAAGCCCAATGTTCGGCGACTTGACGCTCGCGATCGACTTGCGATGCCTTGGGAGGTCCCGCTTCGATTTCGGGGCGAGGATCGACGGCTCCGTCGATGATCCATTGTTTGAAATTCGCGATTTGGTCGTCCGGTAATTTGCCATCCGGAGGCATTTGCAGCCCCGCATCGGTATACGCAATCGCCTTGAGGATCAAGCTTTGATCCGCGGCATCTGCTTGGATCGAAGGACCGAGCGTACCCCCTTTTTTCATGAGTCCGGGAGCGTCCAGACGCAAGTTCCCTCCCAAATCACTAGCCGCGCCACTGTGGCATTCGTAACATTTCTCGACCAGCACAGGCCGAATCTTGGATTCGAAGAAATCGACTTTGGGATCTTGCGCCCAAACCGAGGGCGCAAACCCTCCGACGATGGCCAATACGACCGCCGGCAAATGATTTCGATGTTGTTCAAGCAAAAACATTTCCATCCTCAATGTCATTCTCCCGATCGGTGGATTTCCTGCCGGCGTACACCAACGTGCCGAACTGCCAATCCTGCTGTGACGGCAGGTTGCTACCGCATCCATGCAACCTTCGAATCGTAATCGGTGGATCGTACGCCGCGATCGAGCCAATCCGAAGCACGGGGTTCCAAACCACGCAGGGTTGGAGACGAACTTGCACGATCTTTGGTTGGAAGGAGGGTAGCCAATCCGGCTAGCTCCGCGCCACCGCAATCGACCAAAGGGGTTCGAGAGGGATACCGCGACAGCTCCCTGATTATAGACAAAGGGAAACTGGAACGCATGGCGAAATCGCCGATGGAGTCACGGATCGAGGCTCCAGACGGAGGGAAACCAAGTTGCACGGCTCTAGAAAATCGCCTGCATTCCCACAAACTCACTCGTAAGTTACACTGTCGCATCGACTTGGAGCCTGGCATCCACGCGGGTCGCCCGCCGCTCCTCCGACGACGAAAATCGCTTTGGACAGGTCGCTGTGGCGAAATGGCAGACGCATTGGACTTAAAATCCAAGGACCGGTGATACGGTCGTGTGGGTTCGACCCCCACCAGCGACATTGGTACTTCCTACTCATTCGATTGGGACTGGGTGCACTTTTTGATGTTGCACTTTTCGAGCCTCCCGGTGCCCAGTTCCGTGTTATCCCATAGATTTTCGTACTCTTAATCGTGCTCGAAAAAGCGCATTCGATTACGAGCACGAGCACCATCCGCCTAGACGGATTGAGCACGAGCACGTGACAAAGCCAAATCGCGCATCTTCACAAAGGCGCACGCTAGGAATCTCAGATTTGAGATTTCAAATTTCCCGTACCCTTTCCGGGTAGAGAAATCAGCAACAGCGTGCGATCAGTGACGGAGTTCCAATGCGAATTCGAAGTTTCAAATGGATCGACCTCCTGCTGATCGTACTGACTGCGGTCGGTGCGTTGAAGTCATGCGAGTCGTCGCGGACACTTGCGACTCTTCAACGTCGATACTCGCGGACTGTCGAATTGGTCGGTGAGATGCCGATTTCTGATACCAGCAAAGCTCATATCCTAGCATTGCCGCAGGAAAACCCTTTTCATTTCGCATGGCGCATCTATGTGCCCGAGAACCGGCAGTGCAATGTTCAGACCACCTGTCATTCGGGAGGGTCTTCCGGATCGATGGGGTCATCGAGCAAGGGAACGCGCGAGTTCCTGTTTCAAGCCAGTATTTACGGACTGGACGAGGGACGTATCTCATTCTTTAGAAAGTACGGTGGAACCAGTGGCCAAAGAGGACTTGGGAACCCAACAGCTGCCAAATTCCTGCTCGAAAATTTCAGCCAGTTCACCGTCGAGCAAGGTGGCGCGGAAGAAATCGCGATGCTAGCTCCTGGTGAAAAAGTGACTCTTTTGCAGATACTCATGCCACCGGCGATCGCGAAGGAGTTTCATCAAACTCTTGGTTACGCGAGCGGTACACCCCCAACGGAACTTTGGACGATCGTGCTGGAGATGCCTTGATGGAATCGAGTATCCCAAGCCCCGATGATCTTACTCCACCGCAAGCCAAGGAAGCCAAGCATCGATTCACGTTGCTCCAAGTCGGCATCAGCACGTTCTTACTAATGATCGCATGTGCTGCAGTATGGTTCCACCATCTTTTGAATCTTGAGCGTGCTAAGACGTTTAAGACGAAGCTGGATGCATCCCAACCTCTTTCCCGCGAGCTCTTCGTTAATGACTCTAGAAAGGTTGCGATCGTGCAAGGTATGTCGTTCGAAATGGATCGTCGGGAATGGAAGGTTTATCTACCGAACGACGGCTGGGAATTGAGGGTCGCGACGCGCGGAGTCATTTCATCGATTCCGGGTCAAGACAAAGTTCCCGAAGCCGCCGGATCATCCAAACTGAGTGGCGGTATTCATGAGATCGAATTGAATCAAACGCAGAAGGACGACGGTTGGGTGGTCATCGTGCGCATGGATGGGAACGATGCCATCGTGGTTCGGGAAACGAAGGACTGGAATCCGGCAGGCAGTTCCTCAGAGAGCAATTACTTTGAAACACTCAAAGAGGTTGCTGCGAATGCTCCGATCTCTCTTATGTACAGAGAATACTATGATCGAATGACGAATCCCGGATCGAGTGTTCGTGTCGAGGGTGACACGGGCTTGCTACTGTGGCTACACCCGACAAAGTAGCCAACCCTTCCTTTGATCGAACGATACAAGAACGTTGTTCGAGGAATTTACTTTCGGTCGCGTTGCGATTCAAAGAGACGGGCAGATTGTTGGAATCCCTGTTGCGCTTCGCCACCCTTGCCTAAAAAGCCAGCCTATTGGACCAGCCAAACCAAAATTTCATCGCAATTGAAATCAGCGATGGTATTCGTGGAGTACGCCCCTCCGTGGCCAAACGTCGATCCACCGCATGAAAAGCCAAGACCATAGCTTTCCCTCATTTCGATAGGGGTTTGCCGTTTGGTCAGTTCATGAACGATGAGATCCCGAGCTATGAGCCGGTTGGCGAAGGCTGGATCTTCTGGAGCAGCTCTTTCGCAATCTCGCTTCTTTGTTCATCCGGTGCGTCTTGAAGCTGCTTAAATCCAGCCTCTAGGATTTCGCCGCGCTTTGGGTCCGCTTTTTTCACGGCTTCTACTAGGCTGGAAAACATCGTGGCTTCACTACCGAGCGATTGGCCATCGGCGTACTTTTTGAGAAGGCTGCGAGGTTGCTCTAGCGGGTCATTGGAAACATTGACTTTGATGCGTTCTTCGTTGACGCCACTGCATCCGACGAATGTTGAAGCTGCGATAACGCTAACGACCAAGCAACAACCGTATCTGAACATCAGGCAACGCATTGCAAAGGCTTTCTCATAGGTTCTGGAATCGGTCCTGCCGATAGATTAAATCCGACTACTCGAACTCGAGCTTCTTGATCGCCCCGTCGTCGCGGTCGCCAAGACGTTGAAATAGGAGCAAATCCACGTTGGATCCTATGTATTGCGTCGAGCCATCGATGAGCACAATATTGACTCCGCTGCCGTGCATACTTCGTGGGGGAATGATTCCATATCCCCAATCGTGGGCTCCACCGGGGCAGCAATCACCCCCTGCGGACGGATACTGCCAATTGGGAGGAACGGACGTGTTGAATGTCGAATGGGCTGCTGCATACCATGCCCACATGTTGCCGTTGTTCGATTTGTATCCTATTGGGCCGGTCTTCGCTTTCATCCCGATCGCTTTCACTTCGTCAGCCGTTGGATACTCTTTATTGACGACCGAATCGAATAAACCATTCCCGACATAAAAAATATCGTAGGGATACCAGCCTTCCGAACCCGTCTGACGCGATCCAGACAAAATCTCTCCACCCATGACCGTGTTCGATGTTCCATCGAGAATATCTTCGAGTCTTCGATCAAACCGATAACTCATGAAGCCATTGAACCGATTGTACGCCCAAACGGTCTCAATCGAACTGCCCGTGCTCCATGCATAGTTAGAGCCAGGTCCATCCCAGCCATGTGGGTGAGTGCCTCGAATAGCACCAGGTCTGGCCGAAGGGCATTTGAACTGCGTAAGAGTCGTGTTCATCCCGGTGTTGTAGGTCCAACCCCAATTCTTTGCATTGGCATTGAACTGCTGATAGAGCTGGGTTTGTTCCAAGTGAGGTAGGATTTCGATATTCGCACTCGTGGCTTCCCACGCGTTGCCTCCTACTTGACGATAGTTCCTCGGGAACCGTTTGTAGGCACTTTCAAAGTTCAACATCGCCAATCCCAATTGACGGATGCGATTGGAGCAATCCATCCGCCGAGCGGCTTCTCGAGCTGCATTGACCGCTGGAAGCAAAAGGCCAACGAGTACGCCGATAATCGCAACAACAACGAGGAGCTCAACAAGCGTGAAGCCTGTGACGCGAGATTTCTTCTTCATAGTCTGAGAGGGGATAAGGAAGACAGGAGAGATGGGATATATCTAAAACTCGCCGGATGAATAAAACGTTATCCTAGTTTGTGCTAGAAGCCGTTTCAACGTGGCCAGCGATTCCAGAACTGCTGTTTGCAGCGAATTATCAAAGCATTTGCCGCAATTGCATTTGCCGCAATTAACTGCAGAAAACCGATCGCAAAGCGCGTCTAGGACGATGCATTTGTCGCGATCTTGGTTGCGCTTCTACCCGTCGACTAACGGAAATCGTTGATAGTAAGGAGTGTGGCCAGAGGATATCCCGCCTTTTCAATCGCTTCCCGTCCACCTTCCATGCGATCGATCACACCCAAGATTCCTAGAACTTTTAAGCCAAATTCCTCAGCGGATTGGGTGGCTTTCAAGGCGCTCCCGCCGCTGGTGATGACATCCTCGACAATGATGCATGTTTGTCCGGGGGATACGGGGCCTTCCACAAGTTTGCCCGTACCATGGGTCTTGGCTTCCTTGCGGACCATAAACCCGCGAATGTTCAAACCGCGCTGGCCGGCATACACCACGATCGATGCAGTGATGGGATCCGCTCCAATCGCCATGCCCCCGATAGAATCGGGCAGTGCATCGGCGCGGTTTGTCGTGATCCAATCGAGCATACCTGCCCCGATCAAATTGGCTCCTGTCGGATGCAATGTGATCTTGCGGCAGTCGAGATAAAACGAAGCCTGCTTCCCGCTGGCCAGAGTGAAATTACCGAACTGGAGTGCATGTTCTCGGACAAGCGATTTGAGAAGGTCTTTATCGTACTGCAAGGTAATTCAAGTTCTTGGAATCACTGTCGTTGTGGAATCAGATGCTTTTTCGGATCACGGCCTTTTTCGACTCACGGCCTTTTTCGACTCACTGTCGAATGGTCACTTGAGAGCCTCTACCGAGCATACCAAAAACGTCGCTGGCATCCAGCGGTGATAAGCTGATGCAGCCTGGATTCGTTCCTCCGTTGTCGAGTTCTGGGGATCCGTGGATACTGACGTCTTGGCCTAGGTCGATCCAAAAACCACCATACGGGTTCTTGGGATCATCGGAGGATATCTGCATTCCATTCGCAGAATAATAATTCTTGTTGCGTTGCTTGTCGGCGACTTCGTAGATCCCCGGTCGCGGTTGAGGTTCGCTGCCAAATGCGGCTGGATATCGCCCCGCGTACAGTTCTCCCAGGAACAATGTCAGTTCGTTACGAGACAAATCCACCTCGGCCCGAAAAGGGCCTTGGATCACTTTGAGATGCGTTCCTGCCTGCGGTTCATCCGCTCCATCGAGACCGTTGATGCGGGCCAGAATTTCGCGAGGCACGCTGTATCTTTTCGCGATTTGCTCCAAGGATTCGCTGGGCGCTGGAACGTATTGAAACTCCATCAAGTGACTTCGCGAGTAAATGACTTCTCGCGCCAGTGCATCCAATAAATTGAACAGGTCAGCCCGTTGCTCGGTCGTCAGTTCCTGGGCACTGTAAAACACAGACAGAGTAGCCAGGGCATCACGGAGCGAGCGTTTCTCGATCTGTTGCATCGCCAGTTGTTTCGCATTCTCAAACGATCGGCCCGGTTTCGAGTTTGGCAAGGGAACGGAAGCATTATTGACTGTTTCTTCGTTCAATCGCTGCTTGGTCACGTCCCCCATCGTTTTCGCATCCCCATGGATGCTTCGCAAATCGAGATTAGGTGGGCTGACACCACCAGCACTCAAGGAGGATTTGGGGAGAAGGGTAGCTTCGGTCGGCTTGGCATCTGGCACAGCCAATCCAAAGCCAGGCTCTTTGTTCTCGGCTCGAGGCGCATTCGGACTCGCAGGACTGGCTGGCGAGTTGCTCGGAAGGGGTGCCAAAGTTCCTGGAATCATCGGGGCGTTTGAGGATCCGGAAGGTCTGGGTACGTTGAATTCCGGCGCATCCAAATCAGGGATCGCAGGGCTATCCGTTGAGGATTTCCCGTTGGATGAGGGGGCTGCAGGGGCGAAGCTCGGAACGGGTGTCGAAATGAACTGATTGAATGCATCGGCACTTCCGCCCGCAGTCGATGTCCCGTTCATTGGCCGGGCCGCCGGACCTTCAAAATTCGCGTTGAGATCGCCGGGAGGAATGAGTTCTTCCAACCCCTCTTTCAACGGCGTATCGGTTCCGTTCAAGGCAACGTAGCTGCCGTAAAGAACGAATAACAACAAAACGACAACGACGGCGGTTTTGATGGTTTGCACTGCGGTCCTCCTGACCGATGAATTCCTAGGCGAGCGGATCAAACCGAGCAGTGAATACGAATGGGTTTCGGTGCCAAGCCGCATGCATGCTCGAGTTCCACGGCGAGCCAAACGATGAAAACAATGGAACGGATAGCGTTTCAGCGGTGACCCGTTTCATGGAATGTTCGAATTGCCGCAGAGGCGCCGCGATGCTGCCACCGCTTTGCCCTGTCCGTGGATGCTAAAAAGGGTCACGAGTCCAAGTCAATCTCAATTTGACCATCGTTTTCTTGAACCGCATACGTTCTGAGCATCGGCTGGCAAGTGACTGCATTGTTTCCTGTCCGCAGTTCATACATCCAACCGTGCCACGGGCACTGGATCGTTCCATTGGCTAGCTTGCCCCGCGCCAACGGTCCTCCCTGATGCATGCAAAGGCCGTCGATGGCATACAAGACTCCCTCATGTCGAAAGACGGCGATGATGCTGCCTCGATGAATGACTTCGGCACTTTCTCCCTCGCCGAGGGATTTCGAATCGAGGACATGCTGCCAAGCCATCAATCAATCTCCAGAAGATACAAACCAAGAAAAAGCAACGACACCGAATAAGATCTCGCTACCCAACGAAATCGATCGCCAGGGCTAACTAAGGAGTGGATTCCATAGAAATCAAACCAGACGATATCGACTCTCGGTGCATCGACTCTTGGTGCACCGGGTGTACTGCCTGAATCTTGTACGCGTATTCCGTCCGAGACGAGGGTGCTCGCACTCGAAGGGCATTTATGGACGACGCAGTGTAGCATCCCTGCTCGGCTCGTTCCATTATTCCTGGTTTCGTGCGACCCGCATTCGGTCTTCGTTCCTTCCGTAATACAGGAGTTGCGAGAGAATTAGAGAATTAGGGATGAAAAACTCGGACACTCGGTGTCCAGCCAGTAGCGAGAATTCGTCGAGACACCGCCGACGAAAATCGATTTTCGTTTCCTTGAGCCTGAGGCGCTAGCCGATTTTTTCACATCGATAGAATTTTTTCACATCGATAGAACTCGGCTAGCGCCTCAGGCTCACTTTTGTCGGCGGCATTCGTCGAACATCTTCCGCCATCGCGAGCACGACGGAGCCCCGTTTCGTCTTTGGAAGAACCCGCTCGAACCTGGAATTGCTCATGGAATCGAACTGCTATTCAGGGATTCCCTAATCTGCTTGTGACGTCGCGCGTATGGTCAACGTGGGCCGATCGACTATACTTTAGGCCTCTTCACTGGTTGCACACGCTTCCTCCAGCGAAGGAGGAATGAGCAGTCTTTGGGAGTTCGATTCTCCTAATTCCATCGACATCGGTCTCACCGACGGTTGTTCGAGAATTGTTCCCCGATGAAGAAGCAGCCTTCCGAACTGCCCTGAAAAGACGACCGAAAAGTAGACGCCCCAAAAAAGTAGACGCCCCAAAAAGTCGACGAACCCATTGCCCCACGACTTCGAACTAGGAATGGGTGCGTCGCAGGTTATGGAGAGCCAGACTTGCCAGGCGATTGTCGCCAATTCAATCACACTCCGTTGATGAGTGATGCCGGAGATCGAAATGATGTTCAACTATCGCATGCTTTGGAAAGTTGCAATTCTGAGCTTAGCCATCCAATCTTTAATGCAACTGCCTGGAATTGCGGACAGCAAGATGCCTACCAAGGTCACGACGGTCGAAGGAATCACCGAATACTCGCTCGATAACGGACTCAAAGTCTTGCTCTTCCAAGACCTTAGCCAACCCAAGTTCACGGTCAATAGCACCATTTTTGTCGGTTCGCGACATGAAGGCTACGGCGAAGCCGGCATGGCTCACCTGCTCGAACATATGCTTTTCAAGGGAACCGACCTCAATCCCAACATTCCAAAACAGCTCAAGGACCGTGGAGCGGATTTCAACGGCACGACATGGCTTGATAGGACAAACTATTTCGAGACGCTACCGGCTTCGAATGAAAATCTCGAATTCGCCATCCGCCTAGAAGCCGATCGTCTGGTCAATAGCAAGATCCTCGGAGAGGACTTGATGTCGGAATTCTCCGTGGTTCGAAGTGAATTTGAACAGGGAGAAAATGCGCCCCTCCGCGTCTTGCAACAACGCATGGCATCGGCATCGTACCAATGGCACAACTATGGCAAGTCCACCATTGGCAATCGGAGCGATATCGAGCGTGTACCGGTCGATAGCTTGCGTGCCTTCTATCGCAAGTTCTACCGTCCGGATAACGCGATGGTGATTGTGGCGGGTAATTTCGAAGAAGCCAAAGCCCTCGAATACATCCAGAAGTATTTCGGCGCGCTCGCTGCACCTTCCACGCCACTCCCAAAAACATACACTGTCGAACCTCCACAAGACGGTGATCGTGTGACAACGGTGCGTCGCGTTGGAGACACGCAATACGTAGGTGCCATGTATCACGTTCCTGCCGGGTCGGACCCCCTGTTTCCAGCCATCGAGATGCTCTCCTTGATCTTGACCGATGAACCGAGCGGGAGACTGTACAAAGCACTTGTGGAGACGAAGAAAGCAACAGGGGTCGCGGGTGTTGCGCCGACGCTCCACGATCCCGGAACGATCACCTTCCTAGCACAAGTTCCCAAAGAAAAATCCATCGAGGATGCCAAAGATACGATGATCTCGGTCTTGGAAGGACTAGCGGAGAATCCGATCACCGACTCCGAGGTTGAACGGGCTCGACGTCAACTTCTTAACCAACGCGAAATGCAGGCGTCGAAAACACAAGGCTTGGCTATCGAGCTCTCCGATTGGGCAGCCCAAGGGGATTGGCGGCTCTACTTCCTCTTTCGCGACGGGCTCGAAAAAACGACCGCCGCGGACGTTCAACGAGCCGCACAAACATACCTCGTTCGAAACAATCGTACCGTGGGTCTGTTTATTCCGACGAACGCCTCGGAGCGAATCGAAATTCCCGAGCGTCGTAATATTGAAAAACTGCTCGACGGTTACACAGGTCGAGAAGAGGTCAGCCAAGGAGAACAATTCGATCCCACTCCCAAGAACATTGAATCGCGGTTGGTTCGAGCGCACCTAAAATCGGGCATTCCCTATGCGATGCTTCCGAAAAAGACGCGAGGGGGTACCGTCAATGTCACAATCAATCTGCGGTTCGGCGATGAAGCTTCCTTGAACGGCCGGTCGGCAGCGATCGATATGTTGGGGCCGATTCTATCGCGCGGCACCGCCAAGATGCCTTTGCAACAACTCAATGATCGGCTCGATGAGCTCAACGCCAATCTGGCGATTCGCTCGCGACAGCAGTTGCTCAACATCAGCCTCGAAACCAAACGCGAAACCCTATTGGAAGCGCTGGATGTCGTTCGGGAAATTCTTCGCGAACCAGGCTTTGACGAAAAAGAATTCGAACTTCTGCGCGAACAAACCATCTCGCAAATCGAAAACCAACGCCAAGATCCCGAAGTCCTATCGATGCTAGCCGTGATGCGGACCCTCAATCCTTACGAGCGAGGGGATATTCGCCACGTGCCTTCTCTCGAGGAAGAACTCGAAGACAATCAAAACCTAAAGCTATCCGAGGTTCAGGATATCCACGCAAGGTTTCTCTCTGGATCCGTAGGGGAAATTGCGGTCGTGGGTGATTTTGATCCAACGGAAGTTGAAACCAAACTTTCGTCCATCCTCTCCAATTGGAAATCCAAAGTCCCCTACCAACGGGTCGACGTCGAACCTGCAACCGACATCAAAGTTCCCCTGATATCGATCGAAACGCCCGACAAAGCCAATTCGGTCTATTTCGCCAGCCAGCAGTATGCTCTGCGCGATGACGATCCCAACTACCCTGCTCTCTTAATGGGGAATTATGTTCTCGGTGCTGGGGCACTATCCTCACGACTCGGGGATCGAGTGCGTCAAAAAGAAGGTCTTTCGTACCGAATTGCGAGCAGTCTGCGGGCAAATGCCATCGATGAGTTTGCTGTCCTTACGATCACTGCCATCGCCAATCCAAAGAACCGCGACAAGGTCGTGAAAGCCATCGATGAAGAAATTCGCAAGCTCATCAAAGAGGGCATCACGGAGAAAGAGTTGACGGATAGCACCCAAGGCTTCCTGCAAAGCTTGCAGCTCAATCGATCGCGCGATGCAGCCCTCGCGGGCCTCCTGGTCAACAATTTGTTCGCTGGTCGAGACATGGAGTATTACGAAAAACTCGAGGCTCGCATTGCCGCCCTGAGCGTGGAGGAAGTCAACGAAGCGATCGAACAATACATCGCGCCTGATAACCTGGTGATCGCCACGGCAGGTGACTTTTCTAAGCCCTCCCAGCCTGCGACCGACGCGAAGGAACCCGATGAGAAGAGCAAAAACAAGGGCAAGGACAAGCCCAAGGAATAAGGATCGGTGACAGCGCCGGGATGGTGTTGCACAGACCAGTATCGGAAGTCTTTTGAAACAGCTTCTACTCAATATTGTTTCCTCTTGAGCCTGAGGCGCTAGCCGATCCGAACCCATCCATGAATTCGGCTAACGCCTCAGGCGCAAGAACGCTCCCGATCGATCTCCGAAATGCACGACGCCTCCTATGAAATTGATCGAATCGATTTTGCATGGCTGGCCTATCGATCAGTGGCGTAACACTGCGATTGTCGTTGCCGTCAGCGGGGGGCCCGATAGCGTTGCCCTGTTGCATGCGTTGCACAAAATCGTCGGATCGGTAGGCGATGCTGGCACCCGTCTTGTTGTCGCTCACGTGAATCATTCGCTGCGCGGTGCTGAGAGCGACGAAGACGCTGCATTTGTCGATCGAATGGCGCGGTCGCTGTCTCTCGAATGCGTGACATGCTCGTTGGCTCCACCGGGAGGTGCCGAAGATTGGTCGCCCAGCGAAGACTTTTTAAGGAATGCTAGGCATCGATTTTTGCGAGATGTAGCCGAGAGGTTTGAAGCATCCTGGATCGCGACCGGCCATACGGCAAACGACGTCGTGGAGACATTGCTGCAACGACTGCTTCGTGGAAGTGGTCCCGCAGGCTTGGCATCGATCCAGCCCATTCGGCGATTGAATCCACGCACGCATTTGGTCCATCCACTCCTGGGCGTGGACAAAGCCGCTGTGCTGGAATATTTGCAGGATCACGGGCTGGCGTATCGAGTCGATTCCTCGAATGAATCGGACCGTTACACGCGAAATCGCATCCGTCATCAGTTGCTTCCGTATCTAAGAGAATTTGCAGGGGGGGACAGTCTCGATGAGCGGTTGCGAACGGCCGCACAGTGGATTCGTGAGGAGCACGAAGTCATCGAAGCCATGGCGAACCGGTGGGTCTCGGCTCAGTGCGTGCTTCGGGGGAACGATGGGTTCGAAATGCCTCTCGCGCACGCACTATCCGAGCCCTGGGCAGTTGTCCGCCAAGGCTTGGTCGACCTGTGGCATGAACGTGGCTGGCCGCTGCGCGCGATGAGTGCCCAGCATTGGGATCGCATGCGCCGATGGTTCAAAAAAAGTTCTCAGACACCCCATCCCCAGCGATTGCAGTTGCCCGATTCCCTGAGCGCTAGCGTCCGTCGGCAGCAATTGAAAGTGGAATTGCTCTTGCGAACAGAGCTACCAGAGAAAACCATTCGAACCCCGCCCTCTTAAGGGATCGCGCGGAATGGGTATCGCTCGAGATGTCGATGGGCTTCCGAGAGCGTTTCTTCAAAAGGAAATACGCATTCTCTAGCAATAGCCTCCTAAACATGGCTCGGATTTTGTTGACTTGGAGACATTCAGTAACGTTATAATCCGGCTCCCTACCATCACTGGTCTTCCACTCCTCGATCACTCAAACGATTCTCAGCCGACATGCGCATCGTCCTTATGGGAACAGGCCCGTTTGCCGTTCCCACGTTTGACCAATTGGTGCGCGATGGTCATGCCATCGCCAGCGTCGTCGTTCGTCCGCCCGTGGTTTCGGTAAGCGGTAAAGCTCCTCCCGAAAGCCCGGTACTTGCGTGGGCGAAACAAAATTCTCTCGCCATCTCCACTCCCGATTCGATCAATACCGATGCGTCGGTGGCGTGGCTCCGTGGGCTCGACGCCGATCTGCTGGTGGTTTGCGACTACGGTCAAATCCTTTCCCGTGAAGCTTTGGGAGCCACACGACTGGGTGGGATCAATTTGCATGGTTCGTTGCTCCCCAGGCATCGCGGTGCAGCCCCCGTTCAATGGTCGATCTTGTCAGGTGATGCGCATGCGGGAGTCAGCGTCATTCACATGACACCGCAGTTGGACGCCGGCCCCGTCTTGGCGCAATCCTCAACCCCCATCGATCCGCGCGAGGATGCCGAAGAGCTCGAGAAGAGATTGAGCCAACTGGGCGTAGCACCCAGTGTGGCTGCGATAGCGATGATTGCAAAAACATCGGAGCCATCGGGAATCACGCAAGACCCAGCTTTGGCGACCCGCGCTCCGAGGCTCAAAAAATTGGATGGCTTGTTGCATCCAGGCTACCCCGTGGCATGGCTTGATCGGCAACTCCGCGGACTGCATCCATGGCCGGGCGTCTACACCCAGTTGATCCTTCCCGACAGCAAACTCCACAGCAAACTCCTGCGTGTGATCGTCCATGAAGCTAGGCCACTGTCTATTGCTCAAGAAGTGTTGCAACAGGTCTCGCTCGGGGACCTTTTGCACGGTGACTCATTGGCTCGTGTTCTAGACCAGGTCGAGGGAGGCATCCAAGGGAACTTGGCAGCGGTCGCCGCCGACGGTCTTCTATTGATCTCTCGTCTCCAACCTGCGGGCAAAAAAAGCATGTCCTCAGAGGAGTTTCTGCGAGGTTACTCGCGACACGGCAACTTGAAGTTGGATGTACCCAATCAGCCCCATCCATTGCTCGAGAAGATGATGTCGATGCCCAGCCCAGAAAGTCCATTCCAGTGAATGCCTCCCCACCGAGCCTGCCAACTGCACGACCGAAGATTGGCATGGTCAGCCTTGTCTGCCTCGTCATCGGCAACATGATTGGCTCTGCTGTCTATATCTCCAGTTCGTATGCGCTCGGAGCGCTGGAGGATGCGAGACTGGTGCTGCTGGCCTGGGCTATCGGAGGAGTGCATGCCATTTGCGGTGCCGTGGCGTATGCAGCCCTAGCGCGACGCATCGTTCTTTCTGGCGGCGAATACGCGTTTCTGTCCCGTTTCTTCCATCCGCTGATTGGGTTTATTGCAGGTTGGATCTCCTTGGTTGCAGGGTTCACCGCACCGATTGCGGCAGCAGCACTGGTGTTCGGCGAATACATCTGCGCGAGTCCCCAGGAAACGACACTCGCTAAGTGGGTGGCGACGGCTTGGATTGCAGCATGTGCCCTTTTCCATTGGATCGATCTGCGAACGGGAGCCTGGGTCAACAATGGTGTTGTATTTCTCAAGATGATTGGCTTCGCTATCTTTGCCATCGCGTGTATCGGGTTCCTATCTGCCCAAGGTCATACGGATGCATCCGTTCCCTTTGTACCCGCATTGGATCGTTCCTTCTTTGAAACGGATTACCTGTCGCGACTCTCCAGTGGCCCGTTGTTGATGACGATCTTGATCCAACTCTTTTTCATCGCCCTGGCCTATACCGGATTCAACGCCAGCATTTACATTGCCAGCGAGGTCGAGCAAGATCTCGACGAGCATTCGGTTCCTCGTTCCAACCTCGTTCCCTATTCGATGATCCTGGCCAGTGTGATCGTGACCGCCATCTATCTCGGGCTCAACTATTTGTTTCTAGCGTGCGACACGCGCGAGGCGATCGTTGCTGGGAAGGACTACTTTGTGTCCGATGTAGCCTATCACGTCGGCGGGGATAGTCTGCGATGGGTCATGCGCATCACGATTGCGCTGTCGTCGGCCACAAGTGTCCTCGCGATGCTCGCGACCGGTCCCCGTGTCTACGCGCGGATGGCACAGGACGGATGGCTACCACGTTGGTTTGGTTCCGACAGTGAGGTGCCTCGCAATGCCGTCCTTATCCAAGCGATTGCCAGCGCGATCATCGTCTGGTTTGCGAGCCTATCGGAGTTGATTAGCTATTTAGGAATCACCCTGACCGCCTGTGGAGCCCTGGCCACCAGTACCTTATGGATCGCACGTCGTGAAATGGCGTCCCGCCGTCCGATTGCTTGGTGGGAGGATGCCTGTTTGGCGGTGTACATCTTGGGTGCCTTACTCCTGATTTGGGCGGCCTGGGTGGTGAAACCATTGCAGTTTTGGTGGTGCGTTGGGACGTTTGCAAGTGGACTATTGATTTACGTTGTCGTGCAAGCAAGATCCCCTCGGCAGAAATAAAGTCTTTCCTGTTCCGCTGGGTTGTTCATGGCCAAGAGTTCACGGGTCGGATCGATCGGCCGGACGGATATCGACACATCCGACAAAAGTCGATCTTCGTTTCCATGAGCCTGAGGCGCTAGCCGATTTTTGCACGTCGAAAGAAATCGGCTAGCGCGATTGAAATTTAACGACGCACAGGACTGGCGAACGAGACAAAGATCAGGAATAAGATAATACTTCCGACGACTATTCCCCCAAAAGCGATACCGATGATCAGTTTCGTCTTGGCGCGTTGAAAACGATATGGCAACGTCTTGGGCGGAGCATTTGTGTCCATGAGAATCGGATACTGAGAGCTTAGCGATTGCCACTGAAGAATACGGATGAGGTACCATGGTCCGATCAGGATGATGCCAAGCGCCGAGCATATAAAACAGAGGATGATCGCCAGCCAAAACTGATCGGCGTCTTTGACCACCGCTTCTGCTTTTTTAAGATCCGGTTCCGGAATCCCAAGGGCTGTAACCGGAGAATCTGAGTATCCGGTTACGTTTGTTGGCGCGTAAGGATTGTCGAATTCGTTTTGCATAGATGAGGATCCCTGGGTTCTATTCCGTGCGGCTGTGATGCATTCGAGAACGAGGTGATGCCATTCTACAAAAACACAATCCAAAAACGACGGCAGGTCTGCGGCATGATCGAAGGGTGACGCGAAAGCCCACGTCGTTGCACCGGCAGGATCATCGTCGGAACGCTCCTTGCTCCACTCTTGGTTGGCATGCACTGGGATGTCCTCAGAAAAAAGTGGCGGATGTATCAACGGATAGCCTAAAATGAGGAGCGAGATGATCATCGAATTCGATGTCCCACGCGACGATTCGAAGAACCGATGAGACCTTCTGCAACCCACTCTTCCCATGTCTTTTCAGGAGAACTCCTCGTGGTTACCTATTCGCGTTCCTTGTTAGGTGTCGCTAGCGGCATCCTGTTTCTCAGTGCGCTCGGGACCCTCGGTTTTTATGCCGCTCATGGAGACCAAAACGGTCTGCCATCCACAACCGGTGGTAGTCGACCGTCGGCTTTAAATGCATCGGCTTCTACGATTCCGGATTCCGAGAGCTTTGTCCTCCACCAAGCGATGGGCGGAATGGGAGGAGGAGGCGGAATGTCGGGTCTCCCCGCCAAGGAGCTGATCATCCAAAACTGGGAAAAACCGACTGCTCCCGTTCCCGATTGGCTCGCCATCGGATCGGGTGTTGAGCCAAATGAAAGAGAAGAAGCAATACGTCGCGCATTCGACCAACGCATCGACGTTGACTTCAATCGAACGCCCCTTTCAGACGTCCTTCACTCGATCGGCGAGAAGCTAAGCATTCCCGTCATCATCGACGCAAAAGGCTTGGAAGAGGAAAACTTGACACCCGAGGAACCTATCACGATCGATCGCAAGGATGCACGAGTCAGAGATATACTTCGGCAGGTTCTTCAACCCCTTTACCTCACGGTCAAAGTCGATCTCGAGGCATTCGTTGTTACCAATAAAAAGAACTCCGCGAACGAGATTCGATTCTACGATTTGAGCTACATTCTTCCTGACAATGGAGTGACCATCGAATTGATCAAGGCGATTGAAACGACGATCGAGCCGGATATGTGGGCATCAGCGGGCGGAACAAGCACCATCTCTACGGTTGGATCGGTATTGATCGTTAACGCTCCCCAGGACACCCAGGACGGAATAGAGAATCTGTTGCGCGGGATTGGCAGGCAGAATGTGATCAATCTGAAACCGATACTCTTTAAGGATAAGCCCGTCGTCAAACCCGCATCAAAAGGTTCGGAAACGCCGTAGTGCACGGGCCATCGTGGTTAGGAACTATTTGTGCCCTCCACCCAATGGACGTGCCGTCTATCACTGCGGGTAGCTCCCTAGCTTGGCTTCTTGGCCCCTTGGCGGTTCGTTCTACTGAAAGACGAAGAAACCGCCAAGTTGCCAAGATCGCCAAGGCCTGTTTCACCTCATGGACCATTCACCTCATTGATTTTTTGCCTGATTGGCTTTTCGCTGGGAGGGCGAAGCTCCTGCTGAGCTCTGGTGTTCAATGACTCGGCAGGAGCCTGGTTCCCATTTATCTGCGGATATGCATGTGCCATCCACCCCATTGACGAGCGTTCTATCACAGCGGGTAGCTCCCTAGCTTGGCTTCTTGGCCCCTTGGCGGTTCGCTCTACTGAAAGACGAAGAAACCGCCAAGTTGCCAAGATCGCCAAGGCCTGTTTTACCTCATTGACGATTCACTTGATTGACTATTCACCGGGTGCCGGGAGGGCGAAGCTCCTGCTGAGCTCTATTGCTACCTGTCGCTAAGGAATTTTCATGTCCGCTTCGCCCGAGGCCAATCCATCGACGACGCTACTCAGGACGGTGATTTGACGAAGTTTATCATCGCGCATGTGGCCATCGATGATGCGCTGAGCCACCTCGCCCGCCCAATTCGGATCGACGCGGGCAGCGGTCGCAAGTGGCAAGATTTGCTGGTCGGCGGCGCCGTTGCGTTGATACCACGTCAAATCGTCGAGGAACGGTTCCAACAAGCATCGGCTGAGCTCGGGGGCGATTTTCGCCAGAGGTTCGGCCGCAGTCGCGATCCGTTCCGCCAGGTAGTAGTATTGACCATCGCGAAAGGGTATCAGTTCCTCCAGGCATCGGAACGCGATGATACGGGCTGCGACCGGATCGATCTGACCAAGCTTGGCTAAATCCTCGCGCAGCAGATGAGCCGTTGAGTCGAACTGATGTCCCGGCGAGTCGACCGAAGTTTGACTGAGTAGATCGACGCCGCGCCGCAACCATTTCTTTTGGACGTCAAGCGACGCCGTCGGCATGCGTGCGGCTGCATGCATGCACAGCAAGGCTCGCAATCGCCCATCCTTCAACTGCGTCAAAAGCGATTCGACGAAATGTTCGTTCGGGAGAGGTGTTTTTCCATAGACTCCAGAGACTAGGTCTTGCTCGGACACACCCAACGAGACGCGACCCAAGTGAGCCAATCCACTTTCCCAATCGGTCTTGCCGGCCAATACGCCCAGTATCAAAGCCAGTGTTTGTAACGTATCCATTTCGTTGGGATTTGAATGTCGGCGAATCGATTCACACGCCTTCTCAAAGTCGATGATCGCGAATTGCGGAAAGTAGAATCGCGCCAGCGCGACTTTTCCGCGTGAACCTATTTGGCTGTCGAAGTCAGCTTTTTGGTTGACGTATACTTCCTCCACAAGTTCGCTCGCCAGATCCAAGTCCCCTTGATGCAGCAACTGCATTGCGATTCGACCAATCTTCACAGCCGCATCATCGCCATCCAGCTTCTTTGCTAGGGTGATTGCTTGAGAGAGAAGATCCTCGCGTTGCGCCGCAGACGTGTTCTTTTCGAATGCGAGCAGTGCGAGCGAGACTTGGTCATTGCTGGGAAGAAAAGGACTGAGCACGGGAGCGAGTTCGGCATTGCGTTCGATGGCCTTCTGAATCAGCATCATGCTGGCGTCAGGTCGCTTCTCGAGTTCAGCACGCTTCGTGGTTATCAGGCTCACGACGGCCGTCGGATTAGCATAGACGACCGCGCTCAGGACTCCGTGGATTTCTCCATCCGATGCACTGGCTACATCGAACGATTCGGCCAATTCGAAGTTCTTGAGTAATTTTCGAGCCACTGCCCGTCGCTGCGACAGAGTACCGCGAACGCCTTGCCATGGGACCGATGGTTCTTCGGTACTCAACGTCAACGTGATCTCGCTTTGGTCCTCAGCCAGCATCGCAAAGACGGTGGCGTCACCATGGCGTACTGCAACGACCGTGTTAACACGTTTGCCGTTGAAGTCAGCCACTCCGTTCTCATCGGTGTTGGATTGACCTGCGCCATCTCTCGCTTGAATGAACAAGACCTTTGCACCTTGTATCGGCTCGCCAGTGGGCCCCACAGTCTTTACCGTGAAGGATTTTTCCGACGGCAAACGCTTCATCGTGATGTCCCCAAAATCGAATTGGCTCGCCTCGCTGGGCGATCGATCGACGTGCCGTAGGCCGGATAGTGTTTCGTAGTGATCAGCGTGCGTCAGCTTCAATCCGAACACATTTCGCCAATCGACGACCTCGTCTGTTTCAAAGCGACCCTTTACATCCGTTAGGAAACGTTTGCGTTTCGCTGCATCGAAAGCGTCTACCATCGCGTATCGAGCTGGGCCAAAGCCCTCTGCGATAGAGACTCGGCCCTGTCGCACTTCGACGGTAGCACCCGCCACGGGTTTGCCGGTCGCATCAACGACGCGACCTTGAAGACGTTTTGGCGAAGGCTCCACCAAGCGAATCACCAAAGGCTCATCGGGCTTGAGAGTCACTTCGACAGGCTCGGGAGTGACTCCTCGACGGTCCATGACGGTCAATTTCACCGGAGTGCCATCGGCGACATTGCTAAAGCGAAATCGCCCATGTCGGTCGGTTAGTAGTGCCGCAGTGTTGGTGAAGCGTTCTCGTTTGCTTTCGCACGTGACCGTGAACCCTGCGGCAGGTTTGCCATCGGGGTCCAAAACGGTACCCAACGTCGCAGCCCTGCGTTGCATTTCAAAGGGTTGGATGCGCGCTTCGCCCGGGGCATGTTCGGCCGCGGGACTTTTAAAGAAGGGATCTGAGGAGAAGTATTCGTCCAACGGATCCGACGGATACGTTCCACCGCTGATTCGGGGTAACCATAACTCATAGGTTCCATCCAAACCGCTTTGAACTGGATGTTCCGAAGAGCTGTAGAGCCCTATGCCGGGAAGAGGATGGCCGCTGTCGTTGGCTAAGACCTTGCCTGTCACATGCAATCCTCGCTGCAATTGTATTTCGACGTTTGCTTCTTCGGTCAATACGATATCGCGACTTGCGTTATGCCAATTGTGGCCTTGGTGCGCATCGTTCAACGCGAAGAAAGATCCGTGCGGTAATTTTACAGCGATGGGTTCGATGCCATGAGATATCGTGCGTTGCCATGCGAACTCCATTTGGTCACCCGACCCGCGTGCGCTGACCAGGGTCCACGCGATACGGCCGATGTCGCTTGGCTTCGCCCCGTCGGGAAGCAAACATCGATGGTGACGGATGATGCTGGGCTTGAGAACGACGCGCTGGGGGCCTGAGGATTCATCGTTCGGTATCAAGAATTGATGATTGGATTCCAGATCGATCGCGATCAGGCCTGTTAATGGTCGATCGGTGGCCGGTAACTGAACCGTCCCCTGAGCATCGGTGGTTCCTTCGAAAACCGAGGATACGGCCAGCGGCAAAAGAATGTCTCCGTAGCGAGCTGGAGATACTTTGATTCCGGGTAAGGGCTGACCTGACGGATCCACGACACGGACCACATGATTCGCGGCCGCAGAAATTCGGATTTCGAGCGGCAAGTCAATGAGTCCTCGAGCGAGCCGATAGCTGGTGACGCTGAATTGCCCGCTCTTAGTTCGAGCGGTGATTACCCCCGTACCCGGTCCAATCCATGCAGAGTCCGTCGTATCGATCGTGAAGCGAAAGCTGCCATCGCTGGCCGTCGTCGTCTTTTGTTGTGCCAAACCAGTGGAAAGTAACTCGGTAGGGGGAAAGCGTGGAAAGGGATCGGGGGATGGCGATGCGATCGTCAACTCACAGTCAGCAACAGGTTGTTCATCCGCATCGCGGACGAAACCATAAAACACCACCTCTTTGGGTCGTTCGACTTGAGGTGCCGCGAAAACGGGGGCGACAAGATACTGCGATCCCAAGAAAGTCAGGCCGATGAGAACTTGTAAAAGGTGTTGCATAGCGGTTTTTCGCTGGAGGATCTCTCTAGGGGCGGCGGAAACTAGTTGAAATCTTACGCATCCAATCCACCACAACGGCAGAATAGCCGGGGTGATCCATGCTCCACCAACATCTCAGTCCTTCTTTTCGATTTTGATCTCTTTGGTCATGATACCTGCCAAAGGACCTGAATCGAAAGAGAGTCTGACATGGCTGGCGGATTCATTCTTCCACATCATGGGAATCGGACAAAACGTGCCGCACGCGAACTGCGTGGATCCAGTCGTCAGAATACGAGACTCGTAGTTTTGCATGCTGGCGACCAACATGCCATCGACGGTTGGTTGCAATCGCCCTGAGCTGGCACGCGTCAAATAGAGACCGCTCTCCGTCTTGAGAATCGGTTGTACGGTAGCACGCCATAAGTTGTTGTTGTACGCAAGGCTCGCAATCTCCGCGGTCACTTCCGCTTTGCCCAGCACAGCGATTGAAGTCGTTTCGTTAGGCGTGACTCGAAAGGTCTTGTTCGGCTGCGGTTCTAAGCGAGAGAACGTCATGCGCCATTTCTCTTCACCATCCCAATTCAGCGTGGCGGTATCGACATGATATTCGCCAACCGGTACGACTTGAGGTTCCATGTTGTTGAACACGACTTGAATCCCGGTGCTTGACTGCAGGACGACATGAAGACGGGTTGGGGATTGCTGTAAATCCTCCCAACCTTCGAACGACAGCTGCGCGGTGCCGGTCGCATCGATCGCTTGAGCTCCAATCGTTTTGTTTTCGCGGTCGAACTGAAGGGCGAAGCGACTCCCTTGAATGCGAAAAAATCGAGTCAATGGCAGCTGTTCCCTTAATTTTTCGAACTCTCCGTTGCCGTTCAGGTCGACCATCAAACTGTCATCAACTCCTTCGAACTTGCCATCGCTATTCTCATCGCGCAGTCGATAGGCAATGGCTCGGCCGTCGATCGTGAATTGGCCATCGACTTGGGCGAGCGAAGCCAATCGCCATAGCCCGATCGCTGGATCGCGTGACAGCCGGATCTCGATCGAATCAGGTGTGGGCCACAAATTGGCACGACTTCCGGGCGCTTGCGAGAGAATAGTCCCGCCCCAGTGCGAACCATCGGCCTGGGGAATGCGATTCAACTCAGTCCAACTGCCATCACGATTCGCGTCCACCCAAACGCGCTGGTCGGCTGCGGTTGCGATCTGCAAAGCGGGTGTGTCATCCGAGCCGATGCGATAGTGCCAGAACTGCAGTTGGTCGGCTTGCATGCCACTGGGCAAGGAGTCAGGTAAAAAGCCGACTTCGGCGGGTTGGACGGCACGGAATCGAGGATCGTTGTACACCACGGAAGGGATGTCTGCAGTTTGAAGAGCTGACAGAAGTACCAGGACAAGCGTTGTCATTGACGAATTCTCCTTCGGCGACTCGAAACTCCCGCACTGGGGAATTATCCGGCTATTGAACGACCATTGTCAAATGGAGTGCCGCAGCTTGTGTTACGAAACATCGAAACATATTCGTCCAACGCTTGTTAACCCGTCGCTGCGGTCAAGGCCGTTAACCCGTCGCTGCGGTCAAGGCATTTTCCATTTCCCGAGCGGACTCAAGAGCAACGCCCGTGAGCGGACGGGCGCCAGCCGCCGGATCCCGAATGACGCCTCGACTACTAAACAAACGACTGCACCGGGGGCTATCGCTTTTTGATGGTGCGCTCTGTTTCTACAGAGTCTTGAAATCGCCGAAATTCAGATCTCCCTCCTTAGTGAACTCCGTCCGGGAGGGGACGCAAGTCACACACGGCTACATTCGGCACAAAGCCGAAGGTGGCCAAATCCTGTTTTTTCGTCTATGTAGCTGCCAATTGTAGCCTCCATTGGGCAAGCCCAAATGGAAGACAAGACAGCTCGTTTCGCCTTCCGCTGACTTTGCCTCGGGGGAAGCAACAGTGGGCAGCGACCACATCGATCGCACAACACATTCTCATCTTGGTCGCTAAACGTACACGACGAATGCCATTCGAGGACGTGAACCGGTACCATTTTTATTAAGTGCGATTCCGACCGGAGACCTATCCGACCGGAGACATAACAGCGCAAATTTAAATCTAGCACCCAGTCGCTCACTCGCGCAGATCACTTCTGCTCGCTCGTTAACCACGCGCAATACGCTCTGCTCCTGAGATGCTCTGCTCCTGGCCATGCGACGCAAATTGCCAGGAATTGAGGGGACCGACACCTGAGATCTAGGCGGAGTGAAAGGTTGGTGGGTTGAACGCATACTCCGCGAGACTTGGCCGCATCAGATACCTTCTATGTTATCCCAGGGCGAAACTGGCACATGTCGAACGAAGTATGTTCGTATGCCTACTTTCCGAGTGAAAATGATTGACAGGAGGAAATTGGTCCCCCAAGATAACGATTCGAGCTACGCGATTTGAGCGCCACGTATCGCCCCAATGTGTCCTCCCACCGCATCGATATAGCTGTGAAGAGGGCTATACGTTCGTCGCAAACGGAACAAGGTTCACGACGAATAAGCTTTATGGAATCTGTTGAAACGATCATCAATCGCGATGGTTACGTTGCCACATGCGTTTGATTAAAAGTAACTCATTGGAGAATTCACATGCCTGGTCCCGCTGCACATCTATCGATCATGGAATTGCAGCGGATGCGTACCGCAGCCAATCCCGGAATGTATGACACGGTTGGCTCGGTGTTATCGTCGCATCAGAAGGAATCGAATCTTGGATCGATAGGCCCGGACATGATCTTTTGGGCCGATTGGGGCGGAATCACACCCTTCGTCAATGCGCTGTTCGATTTCTATCACACGCTAGATGAAATCTACGAGCGTTTGGCAGCAATCTGGAAGCCGATCAGCGATGCGATCGAAAAAGTGATGAGTTCCTTGACGGGTGGCCTCTCCGACGCGATCAATGACACAGTCGCCTACTGCAAAGGAATTCTAAAGACGGCGATGTTGGATCTCATCACCGACAAGGTGAATTACTTCGAGCATTTTCTCCATCCAGAATTTCAGAAGGCTTCTTATCCGCAGGTTCCATTTCCCGAGAAGAATTGGAACTGGCTTGATTTTCTCCATCATCGCGGGACTGGTGTCTTCAATAAAGCCTTGATCCGCCGCGCGGAGACCAGTCGCGATCCAGCACAGAGGGCCTATGCCTATGGCTGGCTTTCGCACGTTACTGCGGATGTCGTCGGACATGCTTATGTCAATCAAGCTGTTGGCGGGCCGTGGCGGTCTCATTTTCAGCGCCATCACATTCAGGAGAACTTCATGGATGTATGGACGTGGGGATTTTACCACACGCCAGGAGTCTCGCTGGCAGCCCCAGGTGGAAGCTATGATTATGATCGTTTTACCGACCTCGGTGCCGCCAATCTCCACAACCTGATCAATCTCGGCGATGACCTTCCTGATTCGCTACAGGCATTGATTGCCGATTCGCTTCGTGATGTCTACCTGACCGGTGCTCACCCCGGCTTGGTGGCCTTCCCTGGCAAGTCGGAGATCAACCGAGCCTATCAAATGCAGAAGGAAGCTTTCGAAATCATGACCGGGAAGGACCGACGTCTTGGAGTGCCAAAAGTTCCAAAGGTGTTCGGTGACATGGAACCACCGACTTATCCCGTTGCGGGTGGAGGTGGCGGCGGTAGTGGAGGAGGCGGTTCAAGTGGTGGATTCAATCTGCTTTCGGCACTCGCTGCCATTGCCAAGTTCATTGCCGACACACTCGGCTACATCGGGGATGTCGCTCTATGGCTTGTCAGCAAAGTCACATCGCCGCTCACTTACCCCGTTCGGATGGCACTGTACTTGGTTCAACTTGGCCTCTACGAAGTCTATCGCGCTTTCCGCTGGGCCCTTGTGATCTCCGGTTATGTCTATCCCGATGCCGACCAATTAGCTCATCCGTTCGCTGATCAGTTTCTTAACCCAAGTCCATCGCTCATGATGAATGGGCCGAAATTGGAGTTCCCACCGGAGAGCGACCACTGTGGTGAATTTCCCGCATCCTTGACCGAGTTGAAGGCGGCGCTCGTTGGACCCTACGGCCATCATGGAAACAATCACCCGTATTGGTTCATCGAAGGTGAGCCAACGGACTTGAGCATCGAAACGCAACTTAGCAATCCGGGACTCAACGAACATGCAACGATCGAGATTGCTTTGCAACTGAAAGGCAACGCGATCGCGGGAAAAGATTATCGAGGGGGACTAGGGTCGGCGGTCGACTTTTATCTCCGTCGCGCCCATGAACTGCACAAACATGGAGGGGATCCGACCAAGATGCTCCTGCCCGACTGGAATCTTGATGCCGACCGAGGTTACGGCTTCCAATGTTGGGAAGCACAGACACCGCTCCAGACACCACCGCCCGGGGGGGTCGCTGTCAAATTTCTATAAACCTAAAAGGAAGATGAATCATGCCCCCCTCAAACGATGATCATGGCGAACAACCCTTTCGACCGCATTTGGTTTGCCGTGCGTTCCCGGGAGACACGGGTGCTCGACCGCTTGGACCGACTACCATTTTCTATGAAAGTCCGGATGTTTGGGTTGTCGCTCCAGATGGCTCCGACATTCCGGCCGTGGGTTTGGAGAACCAAGTGCAGGTGCGGGTGTGGAACTACGGCTCGGCACCCTCCTACGGAACTACCGTGGAGCTCTTTTGGTGCAACCCGTCGATCGGCGTCAATTTAGGCGCTGCCACTCCGGTTGGCACCCAATCGACAATGATTCAGCCAGGAGCTCACAAAATCTTGACGTTTCCGTGGACCCCGGTCTTCGTCAATGATGGCCACGAATGTCTCATCGCCCAAGTCTATGATCCCGTCAGCGATAATCTTGTAGCGCCGTTTAATCCAGTCGCGGATCGTCATGTCGCGCAAAAAAACCTCAACCTGATTCCCCTCGCAGCTGGTCAGCAGCAAGATGTCCATTTCTTTGCGGCCAATCTAACCAAGCGGACTCAGGTTTCTCGGATTGATCTGGAACCCATCACCGGAGTGGCGCTAAGACGATTGGCCGATATGCGAGGGCTAGGAGTTGTTCGCGAGGTAGAAGGCGCAGAATCCACGATCACCGCGATTGAATCGATGCCAGTTCGTAGTCGTTTGAAACTTGAAGAGCATCCTGTGGCTGCGATTTTCCGTGAATCCTTGACCCCATCACCGCAAGCCTACTCGCGGCAACTTCAGAACATTGCCATGTGGGCTCTCCCACCTTCAGAGCAGAAGCAGTCTCCACAAAAAACCAAGCCATCTCAACCGAATGCCAACAACTCAGTAGCTCGCATGGCTCAAGAAAGCCGTATTATTGAGATTTCGCCGCTGACCGAGCTTCGATTCACCCTAACGCTCCGGCTGCCAAAATCGGCGAGTCCTGGGAGCTACGCTGCATTTCGAGTCGTCGAACGCGTCGACAATCAAGTGAGTGGTGGCGTTACCTACATTGTTCGGACCGTATAGAGATTCTTCGCCACGTCTGCGTTCCAGGCTATCGCCGAGGTCGTCTGGCTGTATTGGGTCAAGCGATAGTTATCAAGCGTTAGATAACGTCATGACGTAGGCACCGGTTTCTATCCCACAGGTTGGATTGTGGCGAACGGGACCGCCATGCGAAACAGCACCGTGAAAAAAACCTGTTGCCAGCCAAGCGTTAGCGAAATATCAATGATTTCGTTGAGATGAGATTGCCAAATAGCCAAGCAATAGAATGCCCCCATTCGAAATTCGGTCCATGGCCTGCCATCCCTGGTGCCGATGGTTTCCACCGTATCCTTGGTTCGACTTGCGTTGCGAAACTCCATCGATTCCAATTTCAATCGTTCGATCGATTCAGCCTGTCTCTTTGTTTCCACCCGCGCGGCGGTGGGTGGTGCTTGAGACTTTTTCAATTCCAATTGGAAGCTCGCGAAGGAATTCACTCCCATGAGATCTCGGCACCGTTTGTTAGTGATTGGCACAGCGCTGGCTTTGTTCGGCGGGGGATGCGAGGTCAAATCGGATTCCAAAATGTCTGGCAAGAACGGCGTTAAATCGCAGAGCAAGGACACGCATGATCATGATCATGATCATGATCACGACCATGATCATGACCATGACAAGAAGAAGGAGGATGAACATCAGCACTCGCATGCGGAGCATGGTCCGCACGGTGGGCACATTGCGCATTTCGATACGAGTCCGACCACTCACTTTGAGTGGGCACACGATGATGCTCAAAACCTGCTCACCGCCTATTTTGAGGAATTGGTGAGTGCTGGGACAAAGATCGAGTCGGTAGAGGTGGTTGTCACCTCCGAAGGATCCGAAAAGAAGTTCCCGCTTCTGCCTGTTGAGTCGACCAAGATCGAAGGCTCTGTCTATCAAGCGAAGGATCCAGAGCTTCTGACATTGGTCGGTGCCAGCGGGAAAGATCCTAAAGGGGTGCAGGCCAAACTCCATGCAACGATCGATGGAAAAATAGAATCGGTATTGCTCGTGGACGAACATCACCACTAGACCCTCCGCGATTGCAACCCGCGCGATCGCAGCCCGTATGGGAGCCGTAGAAACTCCTCATCGTTCGGATCGTTTTAACTTCACAACGTGCCCGCCAATGGGACTACAGGGGCTCAGAGATGGCTTCTTATTGAATGCGCGAATCGTCCATGCACGTTGTTCCGTTTGAACCTGTCGTGATTCCGCTCGAACAATCGTGTAGTCCTTCGTGGGCCTTTTCGCAATTGTCCAGCTTGCCTTTTTGTCTTTGGCTCGACAGCGCACTCGCTTCGGATCCAAGAAGTCAGTACAGTTTCCTTACGGCCGATCCCGTGGCAGTGCTTTCGATCGATCGGGTGATCGCCGATCCATTGGCCACGGTCGAAAAGTGGCTCGCGATGCATCGTACCCCCGCGGTACAAGGAATTCCGCCGTTTCAAGGGGGTGTTGCGGGGTACATGGCTTACGAATTCGGCCGCTGCTTTGAACGCATCCCACCTGCGGCGCATGACGAGTTTGAACTCCCTCTGGCCGTGCTCGGACTTTACGACGTTGTTCTCGCGTGGGAGCATGCAACCCATCGAGGATGGTTGATATCTCAAGGATTCGATCCGAAGAACCCTAACGACAATCAGCGGCGACGGGAGCGCGCTGAGGCGCGCGCCAGAGAGTGGATGAAGCGGCTTGAGACGCCATCGGAAGCGAACCTATCTCATGGACTGGTGTCGAATCGCTCAACGAGTATCCATGCGATGGCCCATGGTTTGACCGCGCCGCAATTCGAAACCAGATTGGGGGGAGGTTGGCTTGGGAATTTCGACAGCCATGGTTACCGCGATGCCGTGCAGAAAGCGCGGGATTACATTCGCGCGGGGGATATTTTTCAAGTCAACCTGTCGCAACGTCTCCTCTGTCCTGCCCGTTGCGATGCCAAATCGCTTTACTTAAGACTGCGTGAAGTCAATTCGGCACCCTTTGCTTCCTTCTTTGACATGGGAACGGCTCAATTGGTATCCGCATCGCCAGAGAGGTTCTTGCAAGTCCGAGAGGGTTGGGTTGAGACGCGTCCTATCAAAGGGACGCGACGCAGAATCGGCAATGTTGCGATGGATCTCGAAATCGAAAAAGAATTGATGCATTCCCCGAAAGATCGATCGGAGAACATCATGATCGTCGATCTGCTTCGCAACGATCTATCCCGAATTTGCGACGTGCATTCTCTGTCGGTGGACCAATTGTGTAGCGTGGAGGCCTATCCGTTCGTTCTCCATCTGGTCAGTAGCATCCGTGCGAAATTGCGCGAAGGAATAGGATTTGGTCCCTTGATGGCTTCGGTCTTTCCTGGTGGGAGTATCACCGGTGCACCCAAGATCCGCGCCATGGAGATCATTGCCGAACTCGAGCCGACAGCGCGCGGACCGTACTGCGGGTCTCTGGGTTACGCAGCCGTCAGCGGCGACATGGACTGGAATATTTTGATCCGAACATTGACGGCCTCACGTGGGTGGTGGCAATTCCAAGTGGGTGGCGGCATCGTGGCGGACAGCATCCCAGAGCTAGAGGAGGAAGAAACCTGGACCAAAGCCGCAGGGATCGTTGCCGCGATCGACTCCTCCATTTCGACGCAGGTTTAGAGGTTTTGAAGTTGCGATTCTCCCTTGCCTGTGCTGGCTATGGGAATTCAGTTCCCCACCTGGATTCGGTCGCGACACTCACATTCGTTTCCAGGGTGTAGCCAACCTGGCATTGTGATCCAAAATGGTCTCGCAAAACAGATTTTCCAGGGCTGAATTTGCACTCCTTGGTAGCCCCTCCACCGAGCTGAGATTATTCTTTGCAAACATCCTTTCCGCAATCCTATTGCCATTACCCATACTTCCTCTTGCTTCGCGAATTCTCTGACGGTTTCAACCATGGCTGCAAAATCAATCAAAGGAATTACCCGCATTGACTATGAGGGAGTAGCAACGCGTGGCTGGATGGTGCGACTTACACGCAATGGCGAGCGGCAACAAAAGTTCTTTAACGACAAGCTTCACGGCGGAAAATCCAAGTCTCTCCAAGCCGCCAAAGCGTGCTATGAAACGTGGCTCAGCCAAGCGCCCCCCATTGCCACGACCAAGGATCTCAAAACCTCACGCAATTCAACGGGAAAGGTCGGAGTTCACTTGGTCCGTAATGTCGATGCTCGATGGAAGAACGCCGAGTCGTTCGGATACTGCGCTTCGTGGATCGATGATACGGGTGCACGTCGCAAGCTAAGCTTCGCCTGGAATCGGTATGGCAAGAAACATGCTTGGAATCTCGCCTGCTTGGCTCGCGAAAAAGAATGGTCGGATCGCAACAAAGTTCTGGAGTCGTATGAGAGAAGCGCTGGCAGCAAGGCAAAGAGTCGTCGATGAACCGTCGGCAATGCGTCGGCCGATTTTTTCTGGACGCTTATGCAATTGAGCATTGCAGGACAAACGTTTGCATTCAAAGATGGCAAGCAAACCAGATGTGCTTTCGATTGGCAGTCGCTGCAATGCCACAAAGTTATTGCACCCCTAGGAAGTGCGATGCGATCACCATCCACAGTGGGATCGTCACCAGCCCCAGAATACTTGTACCTACCACCACAATCCACGCTGTTTCAACATCTTGGTTGTACAGTCGCGTCATGACGATCGGAAACGTTGCGGCTGGCATCGAGGCTTGTAGCATCAAAACCTGTTTCAGCTCTACATGCTCTGTCGTCCACTTGGCAACAACCAGAATCGCGATAGGCAATAGGATGATGCGAATCAGGATCGCCAATAGGAGTGGCTTCCACGCCCGCGAAGGATCAAATTGTCCTGCATAGTCGTAAATGATGGCCCCACCGAGAACCAAGGACATGGGTACCGAACATCTTCCCAATTGGTCACACATCTGTAGCATGGGTGCAGGAACCCATGTTTCGATGCCCAATTGTCGTAGAAAGACAGCCACGGCTACCGACATCAAGGGTGGGCTGAATACGACTCTCCGCCACGATTTCCGGATGCTCGCCCCTGAGATGATGAACAGACCGACGCTCCATAGGGCAATGTCGACACCGACGTTATGAATCATCAAGGTCACCACACAGGCCGGAAAAAATGCCTCGGCAAGTGGTAAAGGCAAATACCCGTAGTTGTCGATCCCCGCGCACAAGGAAAAGGTACGGCGCTGCGATTCGGTCGTCAGACCGAACCATCGTCCAAACACGCTGGCTGCCACCGCCGCGACCAAAAATCCAGCCGACGTGCAAAGGAACCCGTACACGACAGGTATCCATGCATCGAGATGCATCGACAGATCGCGGTCTGTCATGATGCGATGGAAGAAGAGCGAGGGCATCAAGACGTTGGCTGTGAAACCCGCCAGGGAACGATCAACGTCGCTCGTAAACCATTTAAGGTATCGAGCGATCGCTCCCATGGCCATCACCAGAAAAACTCCGATGACGGTGGATGCAATACTCAGCAGTTGTTCACGCATCGAAGATGACTAGTTCTTGGACCCAGTGAAGATGTTTCCAGACATCATCCGATTGATCATTGTACGATCATCTTTCCTTACGACGATATGATCCCCTGGACGCAGGGAGTAGTTCATCTCTTCCATGACTCGGCGTCCGCTGTCATCGAAATCGACATCCAGTCGGACAGGGGGGCGATTGCCGTTGGCACGGATGATTTTAATTTGAGTCCGCCCGAGCTTCTTGTAAAGATCTGCGTCGCGAACGAGATCTGCAACAAACATAGGTTGGGACGGGTTCAACGGCACCCGTTCCAGGGAACGTTTGCCATCGTTCACTTCCAAGATCACGCTGGGAGCGTTCTCGTCAGGCTTGCCAGCGTGGTAAACACCATTCCCACCGATTGTGTAGCCCTGAGCCTGAAGCCCCCGCATATCCAGGTTGTCGATCGAGTTTTTCGATCTCGCCATGATCGTGGAGCATCCCCCGGATGGGAGCATCAATAACATGCCTGCGAGTGACAGCAGCAGCTTCAATGCCTTCCGCGAGAGAATGGATGGATTGCCCAAGGGGTGTTTGGTGGGGGACATAATTGTTGCCATCGATCGTGTTGATATCTTCGACCTGCGAATGATTCCTTCTCCGTCCTCCTCAGTTTCGGACCAACGGAGACTATCACTTGACGGAAGATTCTTTTTTTCCGGCAAACTTTGCCCAGAGCGCACAAACGCTATCGCCTAAATTGCCTGCTCTTCCCATTTTCCCGCCAATCTTTCGTGCTTCGCCGAATTCGTCCGCCTAAGAGGAATTCGACTTGACTCATTCGACTTGACTCAAGCCTCCGTTTTTGACTACTCCCATGCGTCACTTGAGCAATTCTCTGCAAAAAATTGAGAAATCGTGGGATGAGCGGATTTACCCCTGGAAACCGAACAAGCGAAGGATCTCGCAGGATCCCAGGATGGGTTGCGGCTATCGCCATCCTTGGTGCGTCAGGCTGTCAGCAGCGAGCCTTTACTGAACTGTATGTAGAGACATTGGCTCGTGACTTCCGAAGGGCAGAAGACCTGATCAATGAGTTCGAGGCCGAGAATTTGGCCATGGAGTACGAGATTGAAGATTTGCGACGGGTCAACCAGCAATTGCAGTCGCGATTGCAGGAAGCTCAATCTGCAAAAAACACGTTGGGATCAGCCGGACAAAACATCGAGCGAAAACCGTTGATCGAAGGCCTTTCCCCTTCGGATGGACGGAGGAATGGTTCGGGTAGCGGCACTCCCAATCCCTCGTCCCTCCTCAAATCTCCGCCACCGTTGAAACTACAACCACCGAAGGATGTCATCGACACCGATATTCCGGATGTTGTGGTTCCCAAGAAAGGTCAGGGTCTGCAATTATCGACCCCAGCCAAGGAAAGCGCTCCGCCTCTTTCGAATCCGACGTCGGGACTAGAAAAGTTCGTTCCCGAAAATCCGACGGACCTGCTCCCCCCCGACGCCTCTGCGGCGCCGAAACTGGAAATCCCCAATCGAGAAATCCCAGGAAGTAGTCCTGCGGAAGTCATTCCGAGTGCGCCCAAACCTGTCGATGCGAAAATTCCCAATTCGGGCAATCTACCTCGAGGCGAGGCCTTGCCGGCCGGTGAGCGAAAAACGATTCCTACCAAAGAACCCTTGCTCAAACCGGCACCAAACGGACTTCCCGATGAGGTCTCTGCCGCCGTGCTGCAGCAACGGAAAATCTACACGCCTCCGATGTCAGGGGTCGTTCCGGCATCCGCGATATCCTCTGCCGAATCCTCTGCCGAATCGAATGCGATCCAGTCCAAGCCAATCGATACCAAAATTCGCGGGATCGATTTTCATCCTACGCTTTGTCGCGGACATAATTTCGACGGCAAGCCTGGAGACGATGGACTCTCTGTGGTCCTCGTCACATGCAATGACCAGCATCAATTCGTGCCTGGTGAAGGGACCATGACGATTGTGGCGGAAGAGACTTTGCCTGATGGACAGTCGGCGCGACTGGGTCGCTGGGAGATTCCCTCAGCTCAATTGCAAGATTGCATGGAACCGATCGGTGCGGGCCAAGGCTACCATCTTCGACTGCCATGGGAAAACGCTTTCCCTGAAACGACGGAAATCGATGTCTGGGTACGATTTGCTATGACGGACGGGACAAAGGTCGTCAATCGAAAACAGATCCATCTCAGAAAACCAAACCATGCGTCATCGACATGGACGCCCCGTTAAATCTTTGGGTTCGATCTCATGCAGGGAGCTTCGCGGAACGGTCCGAACGGTCCGATGGCTGACACCGACGGAGTTGCATACGAAGATGCCATGAGGGGCATAAGTCATTGAACGTATGGATCGTATTGAGCGCTCATCAACGATCCCAAAACATCATGCTGCGATATTGGTATTGGCGACGGTTTCCGGCTTCACCACTTTGGACTTTCGTTTCCATGGGCGGACGACTTCGAGCGCAACTAGATAATCCAGATTGGGTCGGAAGATCGTGAGGATGGCGAGGGGTAGAAACCAAGCCATGTACAAACCACCGCCAAAGCCGTGCCAAAATTGGGTCGCAGCCATAAGGGCGGCTGAGCAACTCATCAGGGTGGCCAAATTCTTTTGAGCAGGCCAAACCACAAACGACATACTCAATAGCGCGAACAATACGATGATTGGGATCCGAACAAATGGGTGCCATCCTAGGCCCCATACGCCATCCATATCCGTCATGGCAACGGGCTTGATTCCAAACATAAAGCCTAAATGGACGCCAAGGTTCGCCGAGTAAAACAGCACCATTGGCACGATCAGTGCAATCAAGGCACAGGCAAAGCCAGCCGCAAACCTTCGGATGCCTCTCGGCCAATAGAAACTACACCACAAGGGTAAGAGCGAAAACGGGTAATAGGTCACGCCAGCAGCGCATCCTAAAAACAGACCAGCGATGAATGGTTGCCGATACATCAGCAACGCGAGCAATAGCAATGCCCCTGGGACCACGTGGTCGACCCGCCCAGTTGTGAAAGCGGTATAAGGTAAGAGAAGATAAATCGTTGCAGCTCCCACCCCGGTATTGAAACTTCCAAAGTGCCAATAGCCGATTCCCACAATGCAAAAAATCAAGGCGAGATTGGCGCAGATGGCCAGGATACGAGCGGTCATATCGAGCCTCAAATCCCGAAGCACCTTGGGAGTCACCTCAGAAGTACTCGATTCCTGTTTCGCCTCGCCGATCTCAAAACGATCCGTCGAAATGCTAGGCAAGACACTTATCAAAATATAGCCTGGTCCAAGATCCCGGCCTTGTTGAAGGTTATCTGAAAGTGTGCTGGTCGCAACGTTGAATAGCAAAAACAGAAGTAGCGAAGCACCGATAAACAGCATGCCGCCGCTGTTGAGGTTGGGTTCGAGTAAAGGACGTCGCACAATGGCTGTGTCCATCAGCATCCTCGCTGTGAGCAAGACAGCACATACGAGGAGCGTCAAGAAACCCCAATACAAAAGCGACCGTCTTGCCTTCTTTGCAGCAGACAGTGCGTTCGCAGGAATGGTTGCTCGGTCGACCGACGCGGTTTCATTCGATTCGAGTTGATCTCCTCCATCAGCGCTCGCCAGGGGGGTGCCATCGGATCGTTCTGCCGAGGACTCAACGTCAACCGGTGCTTCTGCCGATTCGCGACCGAGCTCGGAAGTATCACCTGGAGCTTGCGGAGTAGGCACGAGCCGAGCAACACTACTATTTTCCGAAGCGGCGTCATGATCCGAAGGGCTCGATACGGTATTGGGCTCCAAATTCGACGTACGACGGCCTTCGTAGACCATCATGAATCCCGGAATGAACGCCAACACCAGCAGGATATCGAGATTGCGCATCGACCAAAATCGATGAAACACAAAGAACAATCCGATGACCGCAAAGAACGAAAGCACCACCCAGGTGGTGGGTTCGGGTCGAACGTAACCAAAGAGAATTGGACTCATGAACCGCGATGCCGAATCTCATTAACCCCTTGGAATGAATACCGTGGGACGACTCCCAGTCGCCCCGTGACTTCATCATTACCGAGAGTGATTTTAACACGTTCGAGCCTGATTCCGAGCGGGGCCCTCAGCGAATTGCCTGCTTGACCATGATTCGGGCAAAAAAACCGAGGGAATTGAGCGGTTTGGTGAATATGGGATGGCCACGAAATGAGTTTCGGCAAGGATTCCGTTCCAACGGCAATGACAGATCGGGGAATCCCAAAGGGCATCTCCCGTTGGGTCCTTGGGATCCCACAACCCTCTTCACCTACAGAAAGTTATGCCCAATCCTTCTCTACCCGTTGCCGCGATTCGGCACCGCGGGAGCCACGGCACCGCGGAGGCAATGAGGCACCGCACGCTCGCGCTTCACAAGTGCGAGTCGAAACTCGCGGCGTGTGGGCTGGCTTTGCGACTTACCAAGGCTTCCCTCGATTTGCCTCTCGGACCTCGGCATCCTGATATGCCTTGGGATCGGAGAGGGCTTCGCTCAACGTGACGTTGTTGTAGTCGAGCAGGGATCCTTTTTCGTAATGCACGTTGCGGATTGCCAGCGCGTATTCGATTCGCGTTTGATGGTATCGGATCCGTGCATCGAGCAGCCGTCGGTGTGTTTCTAGCAAGACATCGAGCGCGGGGTCTTGACCCGATTCCCACCTGGCTTGCAAGCTCTGAAGCTGCCTCAGAATCTCCTCAAGTCTCTTTTCTTGAAGTTGCATCGTATCGTAAGCGCGTTGCATTTCATTCATTGCGTTGCTCAAACCATAGAGCGCCAGTCGCTCTTGTTCTCGCAGTAGGTCCATCTCGCGGTGAAGCATCAATTGCGATTGCCGCACGGCCGCATGCGCTTTGCGGAATCCGATCGGCATCGCATACTCCACGCCAGCTTGCCACTCCTGGTAGTTGCCATTGAGCAGACTACCGACGGCGTTGGATTGATCATCGTAGGCCAGCAAGTCCTTGCCGAAACCTCGGAAGCGGTATCGACCGATCACATCTAGTTGAGGCATCAGGAAGTTGCGGTTCGCGATCAGCTCCATTTCCTTCTGCTTTACAATCCATTTCTGCCGACGAATTTCCTCGCGGCTGTTGATCGCTTCGGCGCTGGAGAAATACCAATCGCACGCGATTGGGGCTTGTGTCGGTTCATCGCCAGGGCGTAGCAATCGACCATCGCTGATTGGGAAACCGAGCAGCAGTCGTAGTCGGCGCTCGGTCACACGCAACCCACCTGTGCTTCGAAAACTTCCCCCGGCGCTCCCGTTGTACGTGCGCGTACCATCGATCACACGTCCATGGATCGCATCGATCACGTCGGATTCAAAGCGATAGTATTGTTCTTTGGCTTGGGCTGCATCGGCGACACCCTGCGTAGCCGTTTGCGATTCCAGTTTGCGAGCGGTCAACAGGGCGATGTCGCGCGCATCGATCTTCGCTTCCAGGTCGCGGTAGCTGTAATACAAATCCCAATAGGTGTTTTCGACATCGGCGATCAGATCTCGGACGGCCCGATTGAATTCTGCCAAGCTGATATCGGTCCGGATACGTGCGATCAAGACACCATTGATCTGTCCGGGTGAAGCCCCAGGGCCTGCGATACGATTGAATCGTGTTCCCGCGCCCTGCATCAAAGGCTGACGGAACTCCGATTCCATAATTTGCTCCCAGGAAGACCGGCCGATGGCATTCGAGAGCTGATTGTTGGAATCATAAATCGTGCTGTTGCGAACGATGTAGCGACCCCCAGTCGCAGAGCGCTTGGTCAAAGCAAGTCCGTAATTTTGCAAATCTTGCTGAAACAATCCTTGATTGCCAAAGAAGCGGTTGTTGAGCCGTCGGTCGTTCTTTTCAAAGAAAGCGGAACTGGTTAGCACCGCGTCGAATTCCGATAGGGCAGCTTCTTCCCCAAATCGAGGATCGGAAAAAACAATGGCTGGATCGTTGACGCTGGTGATCGCTGTAGGTGACCGCAGCACGGCACCCCCTACATCGCGCATGACGCGTGAATTGGCTAAAGCGATTTGAATCGCATCCTGCAACGTCAGGGACTGGAAATCCTCGGGCTTGAGCTGTGACAAATCGATCGATAGTGGGGACAACCCCACATCGACTTCCGGAGGGCAGCATACCTCGTACACTGGCTGCGAGATGCGCAGTTGCGACTCACCGTTGGTCGGCTCCAACGTTGGAGGCTTGCAATCCACCGACCGGATCGGCTTGATCTCGCGGTGCGTCGCGCATCCTTCACCGAAGAGGCTGACGAATGCGAGCGCTAACGCTAATCCTCGCCTTCGTCGCATACGCACCTCGCACAAGTGGAATCTCCGTAATCAAATGCATTCACAATCCATGCATTCGCTACACTCATTGCAATTGTCGGACACGGAGCATCCCACAATCTAGGAATTCACAGAGGGGTTCAAGAAACAATCAAGTAGCGCGGTGAGTACCCTCCTGCCAGGTAGGTTCTAGAAATGCGGCAAAAGGGATTGATTGAGCAATCTGGGCTGTTTGCGCAGGTGGGGAACCAAGTGGATGGATTGATTCCCCCAGATGGGCGGCACGGATATACTCTGCGTATCGCTGAAACCAGGGAGACCGACCACGCATGCAACGATATAGGTAAAGACTCTTTCTTCCGAGATGCAAAGGTTTTTCCAGGCGGTGCATGGCTCGCGACAGGATGAACAACCGGATAGGCGACAGGATGAGCGCAGATGCAGAACTCGACATTGAGTCAACCTAGCTTGGAACGATCGGCAATCCCGCTTTCGATTCCACTTCGCGCACTTCTAAAACGCTGTTACAGCAGCGAATCTCCCGCGCCGGCATTGGCAAACTTGCTCGATGGCTATCGAGGTCTCGTCGATGCCGATCGTGTGGCGCTGATCCATTGGGACAGTTCCGCGGATCCAAAAGTTTTGGCAGTGAGTGGCGCGTCCTCCGTGCCCAACCACTCGGAGCTCTCCAAATCTTGGAAGGATCTTGCCGTTCGGCTTCAAGGCGCCAGTTCGAACGAGCAGCGCAACCAGATACTTGAAGAGCATGCTCGCAGCTGTTCGATGGCCACCTCGGTCGCTATCCCAATCCATCGGCACAGTCCGGTTTTTCCTGGACAAATTTCTGGACAGTCCCTCAGCCCTTCGAGTTCCGAGAACCCTTCTCAGACCGATGCGTCTGCGAGTTCTGCCACAAGTCTGAATCCATCGTTGCAGGGGCTAATCATACTGGAATGGGCTTCCGAGGAACGATCGCGATCCCAATCCGCCGTTTTAGAAGCCACCATCCCATGGGTGCGGGATGCATGCGAGGTATGTCTTTCACGATCGACCCGCTCGTGGCGTTCTTGGTGGATTGCCCGCTGGAGACGTTGGATCGGTTTTGGATTGTTGAGCCTATGGATGTTGCAACCCATCGAGCTTTGGATCGATGTGGATGGCTCCTTGCAACCGAGTGTGCAGCGATTTGTATTTGCTCCTTGCGATGGCTACATCGAAGAGTTCGCAGCGCGCGATGGAGAGACGCTGCGAGATGGGGATTTGATGCTGCGAATCAATTCCCCTGATCTTCGTCTCCAACGATTGCAACTCGAATCCGATCTTCGCATCATCGATGAAAAGAAAATCAGCCTCGAAGTTTCCGCAAATCAGATTTCCAACCGAGAAGACACCGCCGCGTTGGCTGCGTCGCGCATCGCTGGAGAATTGGAAGAGCTCAAAAAGAAAAGAGAGAGCTTAGTAGCCCAACTGCAATGGTTGGCAACAGAAGAATCGCGATTGACTCTGCGCGCTTCGATCTCAGGCGTGGTGGTAACCGATCCTCAATGGGAGGAAGCCCAGGATCGACCGGTGCGGCGCGGAGAACTGATCGCCCGGATTGTCGGAACACAAGCCCATTGGCGGATCATAGGACATGTTCTTGATTGGGAGTCCGGATATGTGACGCACGCCTTCGAACAGGCCCAGGCAATACCCGAGGAGTTAACGGCTCAATTCACTTTGGCGTCGAATCCGAGGGTGACACACGCTGGCACCGTTGTGGGAATCGACCGGGCATTTCGAACGGAATCCTCGGGACCCAGCCTGGATATCCGGATCTCCCCGATTGAACCGTTGTCTACCCCACGGGTCGGTGCGACGGCAAAGATCCGCGTGCCATGTGGCAAAAAGATGCGATGGTTTGTATGGTCGCGATCCCTGCTGGATTCCATCCACCGGCGATTTTGGCTCTGATCTCCCACGGGATTGGTCCTGGGCTGCATGGCGACCGGGAGTTATCATCGTTAGCAAAACCATTCCCCAATACAAACATGTCTAGTACACCACTGAACCGCCCCAACCCTACTCCCGCCTCCGCAGGAACACGTTCCGTCGCCGTCGTTGATATCGGCTCCACCAGTGTGCGCATGGCGATCGCAGAGATTGATCCACAGGGGCACGTCCGAACACTGGAAGAAGTATCGCAAGCCATTTCGCTTGGAAAGGATACATTTACTTCTCAGCGAATTAGCCGCCGAAGCATCGAAGAATGCGCTCGCGTGCTGAAAAGTTATCGACGGTTAATGCAAGAATATGGAATCACACGACCGGATCAGTTGCGTGTGGTGGCGACCAGCGCGGTGCGAGAAGCCTCCAACCGCATGGCCTTCATCGATCGCATGTATATTGCTACCGGTCTCGAGGTCGAATCGCTCGATGAAGCCGAAGTCAATCGAATCACCTACATGGGGATTCAGCCTCTGCTCCAATCGAATCCGCTATTGGCTTCGGTCAAAACAATCGTCGTCGAGGTGGGGAGCGGTAGCACTGAAATTTTGGTGGTTCGCGGAGGAAACGTCCTCTTCTCAAATACCTACCGCCTCGGTTCGTTGCGAATGCTGGAGCAAGTCGACAAGTTCAAGACATCCCATGCCAAGCAGCGAGCCATCATCGAGACGCAAATCCGTCGCATCGTTCATCAGATCTATGAACATGTCGACGCGGGCAAAGACATCCACATGGTCGCCATCGGCGGGGATGTGCGATTGGCGGCGAATAACATCGAGGGTGTCGAATCCGAAGAGAGTCTTCAGAAGCTCCCCACAGATGACCTGCTGACCTTTGCACGCCAGATCGGACAGCTCAAAGAAGAAGAACTCGCCCATCGTTATGCATTGAGTTTCTCGGATACCGAGACGCTATGGCCAGCCTTGATGAGCTATGGACTCCTTGCCAAAGAATTTAATTGCCCAGAGATATACGTCGCGGATACGAACTTGCGTGACGGATTGCTGAGCGAAATGGCCGTTCGCGACGCATGGACCGCCGAATTTCGAAATCAGATCATTCGATCGGCCATCAATCTCGGACGCAAAATGACGTTCGATGAAGCCCATGCTCGCCATGTCGCGACGCTCTCTCGCAAACTCTTTTCCGATCTCTTCGAAGAGCACCAACTCGATCAACGCATGGAATTGATCCTCTATTTGGCTGCCCTTTTGCACGAAATCGGCATGTTCATCAACGCCCGCTCGCACCACAAACACGCCATGTACATCATTCGTAACAGCGAATTGTTCGGACTCTCCGAACGGGATCAATTGCTGGTGGCATTGGTAGTGCGATACCACCGCCGATCTTCGCCACAACCCGACCACGAAGGCTATTCGACCCTCGACCGAAACGACCGCGTCGGGGTTTCGAAACTCGCAGCCATCCTGCGATTGGCGATCGCACTCGATGAATCTCGAAGTCAACGCATCAGCAACATTCGCTGTCGACGCGAAGAAGATCGGCTAGTCATCCTGACTCAAGGAGTCGAGGATGTTTCACTTGAACAGCTAACCGTCCGCCAATCGGGTGAGCTGTTTGAAGAAGTTTTTGGTATGAGCGTTCTGCTCCGAAGCGATTCACGATAAAGGAATCACTAGGCTTCGGTGCGCTGCGATACGCCTAATCTTGCAGCAGCCACGCTACCGATCGTTGCAATCGTTCCATGTCGGCAACGATGAGTATCATTGAAACGACAATGCATAGCGCTCCAATCGCTATCCAAAGCTGGGCACCCGTGGCGCGTGATCGAATGCGATGACACGACGGAAGAAACTCTTGCCGAAGGATGATTTTTTCTAGGCGATGCCAACCCAAGATATCTTGCTTGGCTCCACTTGGGGTCAAGTGGACGGCATTGCCCAAACGATTCGCTGGTTCGATCATCGCTACCATCCCCAAGGATGGGACATGCAGAACGTAATCGAGCCATTGATACGGAATCTGCTCGGAGCTTAACGCGGCGTTGAGAAGCGATTGGAAGGAGTCGCAATCGAGTCCGTACATCGTCCACGATGGACTGCGATTCAATGCCGCGAAGAGAACGACGAAAAAGTACAGTCCGAGCAAAAATGCCCAAGTCCATTCTCCCAACACGGAATAGGCCGCATTCGGAAAAAACAATTCTAGTGGCCCAATGACGGCTAACCCGACGCAGCCCATACCCAAGAGCAAGGTGTCTTGAACAGCATTCAGCAGAGTCGGTCGCGATCGATAGAGCAATGTCGCTATCAATAGGAAGTAGATTCCTAGCGGGATCAGGGCAATTGCGAATCGCAGGTAATCGAACATGTTCAATCGCTCTCTCGATCGCAAGGATCGCAGGTCCATTTCGGACGTGGTAGTTGTTGCAAATTCATCTGATGCAGACGGTCGTATCGGGCGGTTCGACATCGATCACAAACCCCAGAAATACGTGACCAATCCCATAGATCGACAAGTGCAATCGGTCGCTTCCTGTCGGTGCCTGACGGAGCCATTGCGGAAGTGTCTGACACGCGCTCGACAAGTCGATCCATCGTCCATTCTAGCTGCTGCACATTCGGTGGAAACCATTGCCCCGACGAATGCAATTGATCGACGAATCCGTTTCCAGAACGCGTTGGAATCACGCTACAACAAGTGACTCCCCAGTTCCATGCCGCTTCACACGTGCGAACGCACCAATCGGTCGATTGGGCCGGCTCGGAACCGGGAGGCTGCAGCAGTACGAACGCCCGGATCGAAATGCCGTGGCTCGAAAGAAATGCACACGCGGCTTGGAACTGCTCGATCGACATCCCCTTGTTCAGTTGGTTCATTGCGGCTGGCTCGATCGTCTCCAATCCCATCGCGATCTCAAGCTGCCCCTCGAGACGATCCGCAAACATCAGAACCTGCTCGCGTACCCTCTCCGAGGCAAATAGAGCCGCATGATTCTCGACGATGATCCGTTCGTATCCGTCGCACAACGTGGCGATGCTCTCCAGGTCCTCCCAGGGGATGTTTTTGTGATCAAAGAAGTTCGAGGCATTGTAGAGCTTCAGCCAACGGATTGAATGCTCGTCGGAATTGTCGTTTTGAGTAACGAATTTGTGCAGGCTTTGAATCTGCAAAGGAATACTGCCTGATGGTGTCTCACCATCCACGGTGTATTTCCACAAGTCGCACATTGCACAGGTGAATCGGCATTCGGAACCCGTCAGGAAATAGGTGGCAGTCCTGACAATGTCTCCTCGACCATCCGGTTCGAGATCGATGACATAGCCTTGATGCATGCTTGGTTCGCGAAACGGCTTTTTTTCCCGATAGGATCGTATCCGTCGGCTAGCGATGGGCGAATTCAAATCCATGATGCCTGCCATGCAACCAGGGATGCTGCGATGAGGTCCGCTGTGGTTCCAGGATTCTTGCGCTGCGCGGGGTCCCGTAAATATTGGTCCCAGGCCAGCCACTCGGTTTCGTATGCAGGCGAGCCGTATTTGCCAGCAGCGATGACTTGCGCTGCCCGTCGCTGCACTTCCCTGCCGATGGCTTGTCCATGTTTCCGAACAATCAAACTATCGGGTCGCTGCGAAAGAAAATCGGCTTGGACTGAACGAATGGCGTCCGGTCGCTCCATTCCATGGGAGACGGCGTTTTTCAATGCGACCGCCAGCGACAGTACCTGCTCGAAGCCGTTCGTGTATTGCAACGCCACATCATCCCAGCTGGATGCGATCTGCATGGCTTCGACGATCGACTTCGGGGCCGGGCCTCGCACGTCGTGGTCCTCCGAGGCACCTAGTCCACCGGGATGCGTGATGCGAATGGCTTCGTAGATATCAGCCGTGTCCTGTGCCGATAGGGAGTGGATCAACATCTGGACTCTCACCGATGCGATCTTCGAAGAAATAGGTTCCTCCAAGCCGATTTTTGTCATTGGGACCATGAGCAAAATCGTACCCAGACTCGTGTTGATACCGACTGCATCCAACATGGCCTGTGTAGAGGCGAGAATGGTAGCTCCGACCGATTCCCGTGAGCAACGATCGATCGCTGCCCCAATGGCATGGGACGCGGTCACGAAGTGCTCAAACTTCATATCTTCGAAACTTGCATAGGGATGAACGTTGCCGGCCTTGATGGCACTCGCCTCTTCACGGATCGCTAACGCAGCTCGTTCACCTGGAGTCATGCCCAAAATTTATAGGATGTCAGCAAAGATGCTAGTAGGTTATGCTGGAGCGTCGAGTCTCGGTCCAAAGCGTTTCATGATCCCCAAGGCGCCATTTTTAGAGCTGCGCTACTTTTTTTCTCTCCTACTCGTACTCAATGCAATGGTACTCGTACTCGATGCGGTATCGCCGAGTACGAGTACGAGTACTGCTAACGCGGAGTACGAGTACGAAAAACCCCAGGGACAATGGGGTTTGATACTCCGAGACACTCGAACATCGCAACTTCAAAGGGCGCCATTCACATGTACCGACGTCAATTTCTTGCAACCAGCGCTAGTGTGGCAGGTTGTTTGGCGAGCCAACCAAGTGTCGTTCTAGCTCAGCCACTCGAGCGTTTGACGAGCAATGTCGCCGCTGCGACCGTGCATCCCCTCGCGACGGCTGCCGCCATCGAGATCATGCACCAAGGGGGCAATTCCATCGATGCAGCCATTGCAGCGGCTTTGGTCCTGGGTGTCGTGGACGGTCACAATTCAGGCATCGGTGGAGGATGCTTGATCCTTGCTCGTGTCGCAGGAGGCAGAATCCTCGCAATCGATGGCCGGGAGACTGCCGGTGCTGCTGCGAGCGAATCCATGTTCGTTCAAAACGGAAAAGCGGACGCGAATTTAAGTCAGACCGGTCCATTGGCCTGCGGCGTGCCAGGCCAAATTGCCGCCATGCATCGCATCCATCGTGAGCATGGCAAACGCCCCTGGAAGGAACTCTTCGCACGGGCCATCGCAATCGCCGACGACGGCAGTCCACTCTCTCGAAGTAGCGCCCGTACGATTGCATCCGAAGCCACTGATTTGGCAAGATTCCCAGCTTCGCAGCAGATCTATTTTCATCCGAATGGTGAGCCGCTACGCGAAGGAGAATCCTTCGTGCAGAAAGATTTGGCCAGGACCCTGCAGGCAATCGCCAACGATGGGCCCGCATGGTTTTATGACGGGGAGTTCGCACGCGTTTGTGCGGAGTATCTTCACGGCATGGGGGGCATCCTGACGCGAGAAGATTTTCTAAGCTACCAGCCCGTGGATCGAGAGCCGATCGAAACTCCCTATCGGGGGCGGACCGTCATCGGCTTTCCACCTCCTAGTTCGGGTGGTACCCACATCGCGCAAATGCTGATGATGCTTGAGCCTTATCCGATTGCACAGTGGTATCGTGAACATCCCATTCGCTTCTTTCATCTGCTCGCCGAATGCATGAAGCGAGCGTTCGCAGATCGCGCCTTCTGGCTTGGCGATGGCGATTTTGTAAAGATCCCAGCCGGCTTGCTGGACCCTGCCTACAACCGCGAACGGATGAAGGACTTCTCTGAATCGAGCGCATCTCCGAACGTTGAACACGGCTTGCCCCCGGGCGCTGAGCTAGAAGGAAAACAGTCCGATCGAACGATCACCGATGGCGTCGACGGCAAACATACGACCCACTTGACGACAGCCGATCGGGATGGGAACTGGGTGGCGATGACCTGCACTGTCAACACTTCCTGGGGAAGCAAAGTCACCGTCCCGGGGACAGGTGTCATGCTCAATAACCAGATGGATGATTTCTCGATCGCACCGGGGACCCCCAATGCCTTCGGGCTAGTGGGCTCGCAGGCCAATGCTATCGCTCCTCGAAAACGACCTCTTTCCAGCATGAGCCCAACGATTGTGCTCGATGATCGTCGCCTACCCGTGATGACCTGCGGAGCAGCGGGGGGACCTCGTATCATCAATGCGACCCTTCAAGTTTTGGTGCGGACTATCGATCTCGAGCAATCGATCACCGCAGCGATCGCCGCCCCTCGAATCCATCATCAATGGCAGCCAGATCAGTTGGTCATCGAAGATGAGATCGGCCGCGATACGGATCTCGCTATCTCCGCTTCGATTCGGCGGGACTTAGAAACTCTTGGGCATTCGGCAAAAACATCCTCCGGCCTCGCCGTCGCGCAAGGCATCCAGCGCCTATCCGGCAAATTGATCGCGGCGCACGATCCTCGGGCTCAAGGGGATTCCAGTAGTTCGGAATTATGATTCCTGGGCCAATTCCTCTGCCAAGCGATGTGCCAACATCATGATGGTGGCTTGTGGATTGCAACTAGTCAACGACGGCATGATCGATGCATCGCACACCCACAATCGGTCCACTCCGCGTACACGCAACTGCGGATCCACAGTGGCTGACCGGTCCGTACCCATGGCGCACGTTCCTGCGTAGTGATAAAGAGTCGTCGACAAGTGCCGGAGCGAGCGTTCGCTCGCCTGGGGTGATGAACGTTTGCTGCCAGGCAAGATCTCTTTCGCGAGGACTTGCTGCCATGGAGCACGCGAAAAGAATTGACGCGTCCACTCGATCCCCTTCAACCAAACATCACGTTCATCCGGCGCCGAGAGGTAGCCAGGGTCGATCTCGAACGCGATCGATGGACCTGCCTCGCATTGGCCACGAAGCATTGCAGGTCGCAAGCTTCCTCGACTCGACGGACGCATTCGAGTCAATCCAATGCTGACATGAGGTACGTCGGACTTCGAAATCGGGTAGTCCAAGTAGTGCGTGGGTGTGATGTGCCACTGGAAATCGCTATTCGTTCCGGTGCAAAGTCCCGAATAAGGATCGGAGGTGGAGTCAAAAGCCCCTCCCAATTCCGCGAGATTCGACGCAAGCGGCCCGCTTCGCGATTGAACATACTGCACACGATCGTCGCGAGTCCAATTCCCATTCATCGCGGGCCCCGAGACGCATTGAAAGATCATCGGGAAGATCAAGTGATCCTGGAGGTTCTGGCCCAGCGTTGGCGCTTCCTGCTGCAACGGAATGCCGAAATCTTTCAGCCACTCCACAGGGCCAATCCCACTTTGTAGGAGCAATCGGGGTGTGGATAGAGCCCCAGCGCAGAGGATGATCCCGCGTTCTGCATCGATGGTGATCTGTTCGCCGGATTCTTTAAACACCACCGATCGGGCACCGTTGTTTCTGCATGCAACACGATTCACGATGGTATCGGTCAGAACATGAAACGTCGGTAGTTTGGACGAATTGGATTTGCGAAGTCGTCGCTGGAGCATGGCCCAAGTCGAGACTCGCCGGCCAGCGCTCTGCAGACGCAAAAAAGGGTGTAGGACGGGTTGTCGTGGGGTTCGATCGCTTTCCTCGCGGGAGCCCGTGGAGGAAACCCATCCATTCTCGATCGCAACATGGAAGAAACGATGCGTTACCGGATGCAGTTCAGGTTGGCTCGGTAAAGGCCCGATCGAATTGGGTTCGTCCGTGATGGAATGAAGTTGATCTAGGTATCGCCGGTTTTGCTCAAAGTAGGGTGCAACTTCTTTGGGGGACCAGCGAGTGCCAGCACTCTGCGACCATCGATTCCAATCCTCGCTGGGAGGCTCGATATAGATCATGGCATTGATGGCGGTCGATCCGCCTAACGCTTTTCCGGACGGGAGCGAAAGACGGCGTCCAGCCAAGCCTGATTGCGGCGAGGTTTGGTGACACCAATCCCAGGAAGTTCCAAACGCCAATGGATACTGCGAGGGGATTTTGAGTCGGCGTGATGTCGGCATGGCACCCGCCTCAATCAACAGCACACTCCCCAGTTGCTTAGAGACAATGAGGCTGGCCAGGATGGAACCCGCAGCGCCGCTACCCACAACAATATAGTCGTACGTTTTGGAAAGATCGTGGCTTGCAATGCATCGCATCGGGCGTGTTGCCAGTTTCTAGTAATCGAGGCTGGCGCCGCCGTCGACGTGCAAACCTTGACCGGTGATAAAACTGCTATCCTCGGTGGCCAAGAAAAGGCAGACTCGGCCCATCTCTTCGACATCGGCCATGCGCCCAATGGGTTGGAGGGCTGCAATGCGCGCCAAGGCAGCCTCTGGATCAGGCAAGCTGGCCGCCCACTCGCGCATGAGAGGGGTATCCACATTGCTCGGCAGGATGGCATTGACCCGAATACCATGCTCCGCGCATTCGAGTGCCAGGGACTTGGTAAATGAAAGCTGCGCCCCTTTGCTGGCTGCATACGCGGTGGAATTGCGTTGACCCAAGACGGCTGTCATCGAGCTGACGTTGATGATGGTACCACGAGTCTTCTTCAAGAACGGGAGCGCGTAATAGCACAGTGTGTAGGTACTCAGGAAATTGATTTGAAGGACATGCATGACTTCGTTCGGGGGCATCTTTTCGATCGGCGTATCGGGAGGATGGATCCCCGCATTATTGATGATGCAATCCAATCGTCCGAAGTGCTGCACGGTTTTTTCGACGGCACCGCGAATATCCGATTCGATCGACACATCCCCCGCGATGGCCAAGTGCCTGGGTCCGAGTTGTGTTGCCAATTCATCGGCGGCTGTTCCATTGCGATCAAGAATCGAGACCAATCCCCCATTCTGTGCAAAAACGCGGCTACACCCCGCTCCGATTCCGCGAGCTCCGCCACTGATCAATACGACTCTCTCTGCAAAACGCATCCGAAATCCTCGTACTCTGCCTAAATCGAGTGGGTTGTCAACGACGAAGGGCCTACCACTGCGTCGTTCGTGTTACCCTAATTCTTATCATATCGCCCTGGTTCGTTTTGTGCTTCGTCTCTTGAGGATGGAAAGATTGTCTAGCGAGCTAATAAAGATCCTTCCTTCGGTATGCGCCTTGGATTGCCCAGATGCGTGTTCGCTCCACATCACGGTCGATGGGAATCGTGTCGTCGATTTGCAAGGAGATCCAGACCATCCGATCACTCGCGGCTTTGCGTGCGTGAAGACCGCTCGGTACCCCGAACGCCAAGAACAGGAGGATCGCTTGCTGCATCCCATGCGGCGAGTGGGGGCCAAGGGAGAAGGCCGTTTTGAAAAGATCTCCTGGGACGTGGCGCTAGACGAGATCGCATCGAGATTGAAGAGGGTTTTAGATCGTCATGGACCGCAGTCGGTATTGCCGTACCACTACGGCGGAACGATGGGTGTCTTGCAAGGGGACACGCCTCGCATTTTTTTCCGAGCGATCGGTGCTTTGGAGTTGGATCAAACGATCTGCGCGACGACGGGTGGAGCGGCTTGGGAAGCCAATTACGGGCCAAATAAACTCGGTACGGATCCAGAGGATGTCATTCATAGTCGGTATATCGTCCTTTGGGGAATCAATGCGCTGCGGAGTCACTCGCATCTGGCGCCCCTGATCAAGGAGGCTCGGAAAAAGGGAGCCAAAGTGCTCCATATCGATCCGTATCGAAACGAAACATCGCGCTTTGCGGACGAGTTTTGGCAGATTCGAGTCGGAACCGACGCGGCCTTGGCATTGGCGATCGGTCGCGAAATCCTGCTGCGAGGTTGGGAAGATCAGGACTACTTGAGGCAACACGCCAGCGGGCTCGACGAATACCGCGCGGCGTGCGAGGAATGGACGCTGGAACGGGCATCGGATTTCTGCGATATCCCGCTGGATCGATTGCGACCGATGATCGAAGAATTGGTGAGGGCAAAAAGCAGCTACTTCAAGGTCGGTTATGGTATGACGCGCAATGAAGGTGGGGGGAATGCGTGTCGCGCGATTGCTTTGCTCCCGGCTCTGCTCGGTTCGTGGAAGCACCTAGGAGGTGGCGGTGGAATATCCACTAGCGGAGCATTCCAATTGAATCGAAATCGCGTAACAGGTGTTGATCTCATCCGATCAGGTGCGAGGCACGTCAATATGAACTGCCTGGCCTCGGAGTTGGATCCCGAACGCTCGTCCATCCAATCCCTATTTGTGTTCAATAGTAACCCTGCTGCAGTCGCACCCGATTCGTCTCGCGTTCGCGAAGGATTGCGGCGCGAAGGGTTGCTGACAGTGGTGCTAGAGCACTTCCAAACCGACACAGCGGACTACGCCGACTATCTGCTTCCGGCAACAACCTTTTTGGAACACGAGGATATTTATACGTCGTACGGTCACTACCATCTTCAATTCGCGCGCGCCGTTGTACCGCCCAGAGGGGAAGCCCGCAGCAATCGCTGGTTCTTTCAGCAATTGGCTCTGAGAATGGGATTGTCCATTCCGACACTGGAATGGGACACTCCTGCCCTGGTCAAAGAGCTTTTGGACTCACCGAACCCATGGCTACACGGGATCACTGCATCCTCGCTGATGACCGAACGTTCGCTGAAGTTGAAATTGCCTGAGCCGTTCTTGCCCTACTCGCAAGGAAGCAATTTTTCAGATGGAAAAATTCGATTTGCGCCGAGCCCACGTCAATTGGTCTTCGAGGAACAACCGACCGAAGAATATCCATTGCGATTGATTTCCCCTCCCGGTGCGGTCATCGTCAATACAACCATGGGCAATGTCCCTAGCATCATCAAAATGGCGGGCGGGGAACCGCATATCATCCTCCATCCATCGGATGCCAAACGCTATGGGATCGTCCACCAGTCGCGCGCTCGCATCGTGAGTTGCACAGGAAGCATCGAGCGGAAAGTACTAGTTAACGAAGACTCACGTCCCGGCGTAGTCATCGCTCCTGGTCAATGGTGGCCCAAATTGGCACCGGATAAAAAGAGCTTGAATGACATTACGAGCGAGCGTCTCACCGATCTGGGGGGAGGCAGCACCTTTGGAAACCCAGTGGTTCGGGTGGAAGCCATCGTTAGTGACTGCTGACGAAACGCAGGATAAATGCATCCTTGAAGTCGTACTCGGGAAGCTCACTTCGAAATTCGATTTGTCTCCCAAAGACCCAACCCAACTCGATCGCCGAGACATTGCCACCTTGAGTCAATTTCTCGTGCCCGAATAACAAACGAAAGTCGCGATACGTCATGACGGTGTTCGTGCTGTCGGGCATTTCGATTTCCCACGTTCCCCCCCCAAGCAGCCCTGCGACATAGACTCGGTGTGTGCCGTCGAGCGCCAGCCCCACGCGGGGACGTGGAAACACCATATCCACTTGGAGATTGGGCATGTCAGCCCGGTGCCAGGAATAACCGATGACGGGCAAGATCTTGTAGTCATCTCGATTCAAATAGTCGACCCCCGCGACGAGATCAAGTGATTCATTGGTATGCCATATTCCTACCGCGTGTCCGAGTGCTCGCACCCCTTCCCGCGAACTTCCTTCAAAGTCGCTGTAGACGCCAATGTTGGCAGCCAAGTCGTAGCTAAAACAATCCGCGATGGTTTGTCGGGTTTGATACCCCAAGATGAAATCCCACAATCGTGGAGGTAGCGGAACCATGTTCGGGCCTGATAGCAAATGCAATCCGATACCGGTCGTGATTCCGGACCGTTTCGTGCCCCTGATGTAAGGAGTCGATTCAAAGTCGATCCAACCGAATTGATTGCCATCCCCCGGCATCCAACTCATGATGGCGGCGCTTTGGCGGTAGATATTGAAACGACTGCGACGCGGTAGTTGTTGCATTTCCGGATTAAACCCGGGTTCGCGGCCGTCGATGTCTCGCAAGGAATCCAACCGCATATCACTAGGGATTTCGATGGATGATGCGCGTTCCGCCTGCGGATCGTAGCGATCGTCGGATTCAGCCAACGCGGAAGCCTGAATGGGGCCCTGTGCTTCGATTTGCCGACGGTTCGAATCCTCAGGCGAAGCCTGACGGATCAGGGGCGGGACGATATCAAAGAACTGGCCGACGGCCGAGGAACCCATGCCTAACCAAACCGCCGCGAGCGCAGCGAGAGTGAATGCGATATTTCTAGGATGAAAGATTCCGTCGACGAAGATCGGCATAAGACCACAATTGGATTTGGCAAATCGTATGTATTGGGCAGTCAGTACCACCTTCATCGTCCGAGCTCAAGAGATTCCTGAACGGATCCTTTGAACTGCGACAAGCCGGAGAAGATGGGTGAACTGCGCAGCATTGAAAACGCAGCCTGACGCAAACTCCTTCTGGTCTTGCACGCTTTCCCGATGCTTACGGGATAAACGCAAACTCATTGGAATTGAGGAGAACCAAAGCCAAATCGCGAGGACGACGCGTTTGCAGAAACTGCGTGCAGGCTTTGAGCTCTACCGCACTCGGGCTCCGCTGAAGCAATTCTTGAAAGAGCGTGACTGTGATGGCAGTCTTGTTCTCTCCCGTGTGGACGAGTACCTGATCTGCGAACTCGGTCGCGGACTCGGCGACCCAAGGGGCATTGAGCAATGAGAGGGCTTGTGGAGCCACAATCGAAATCTCTCGCTTCGGGCAGGATACGGTGTTTTCAGGCAAGTCAAAGGTCTCCATCCACGGCAGCCGCAGCGTCCGCTTTTGAATCAGGTACAGACTGCGGACAGTTTGGTCCGATGCGGGAGAAGGATACCAACCCTTTGTCTTCGTTTCGTTGTCATCCAGCACTGCAGGATTCGCTTGCAATATGTCGGCGCTGAGTTCCGGCCAAATGGGCGCTCCTACGACGCGATGTTGCAATCGACCTGTGACCTGCAACACGCAATCTCGCAATTGCTCAGCACTCAATCGGCGAAGCGTGCTGCGCGTCGAAACCTGAGGATGTTCTATGACCGAGGATCGTCCGCTTTCGAGCAAGGATGCATTCGTCTTTGGAACAGGGCTCATGCGATAGGCTTCGGACGTGACGATATGGCGCTGCAGCGCTTTCACCGACCAGCCCGATTCGATCAGAGTGGTCGCAAGATGATCGAGCAACGCGGGGTGTGTGGGAGGGTCGCCTGTGACACCAAAATCGCTTGCGGTCGCCACCAAACCCTCTCCGAATAACTGCTGCCACACCCGGTTCGCAATAACACGGGCAGTCCACGGATTGTTAGGGGCAACGATCCACTTCGCGAGAGTCAGTCTCCTCCCGCTGGAGGTCTTGCAAATCGGTGTTTCCCATTGAGGAGGATTGGGATCGAGCACCGACGGGAATCCCGGTTCGACCTGCTCCATCGGCTGTCGATGATCACCTTGCGATAGGACATGAATCGGATCCGGGGCGTCTGGAGAATCGGTCATGAGTATCGCCAACGTTGGTCGACGACGCCGCGACTTCAAAGAAGCAATCTCCTCCTTCGCATCCAATACTTGTTGCTTGTTCTCGGACAGGATCGCTAACAAATCCTCTTCAGGAATCGTTTCGATTTGCGTCGCGTCGGACTCGGCTGACGAGGAAGCATGCAAGGAAGAATCGGAGGGATCGGCTTGGGGAGCTTTTGCAATGTGTCTCTGTTTCCAAAGGTCCCGAGCGCGTTCGAACCATCGGTCGATGATGGCTTGTTGTGATTCGATGGCCCGATCGAGTTCTGAATTGTGGCGCTCGATGGCTTTCCATTCCGCCGGCAGGTTGATGGGTCGATCGTCCGTAATCTGCGTGGAGGCAAAGAATGCACGAAAGCGATAGTGATCTCGCTGCGACAAGGGATCGGTTTTGTGATCGTGGCAACGGCAACAGGACATGGTTATTCCGAGCATGGCAGCAGCGGTCGTCTCGGTCAAATCCGCCAGTACTTCGGCCCTTGCCCTGTCTTGTTCGTTGAACAACTTGGCCGCATTGTCATACGGTCCCATTCGAAGATATCCCGTCGCAATGAGAGCATCTTGTTCCCATTCGTTCTGTGGGCTTCCTTCGACCAATTCGTCTCCTGCTAATTGCAAGGTCAGAAATTCATCAAAGGGCATATCGCGGTTCCAGGCTCGCGCGACGAAATTGCGATACCTCCATGCTTCTTTCCGAAATTCATCCCAATCGAATCCGTTGCTGTCGCTGTACCGAATCACATCCAACCACATCCGGGCCCAATGCTCGCCATAACTTGGAGACGCGAGGAGTGCATCGATTCGACGCTCGTAGGCGTCGGGGGATCGATCGTTCTCAAAGGCTTGGATGTCGTCCAGACTGGGCTTTTCTCCCGTAAGATCTAAGAAGGCACGTTGTAACCATCGCGCCCGATCGAGCGAAGGTGCAGGCCGCTTTCCATCGCGCAACCAATCGGCGATCAGGAACCGATCGATGGGATGCGAGTCGTCGTCCCACCGATGGGATGCGTCCCGTTCGCCCTCGAACGAGAGACGTTCCGGATGGGTTGGATTGGAGATCGGCTGCAACGACCAAAGATCCAAGCGTTCCCCTGAAAACAAGATATGGATTGGATTGTCGGAGTCCTCCCAGGCTTTTCCGATACGCTTCTCGTCGGACGCTCGGCCTTCCGTTGGCTTCGAAACAGGATCGTTCGTTTCTGCTGCGATCAACCAGATGGCTGGAAGAGCCGAGATAACCGAGATAACGGTGAAGCTAACGCTACGTATCCGCTTATGGATGAACGAAGTGTTGCGGAGGGTCATAGCAGGACCTCGGCGATGGGCTTGGCGGATCCGGACACACCTGTGATCCTTTCATCACGACCACTGACGGGAAAACTCAATCGTTCAAAATCGATTCCCAGCGAGGTCAGAATGGTTGCGTGAAGGTCGCGAAAGGGGATGGGTCGTTCGATGGCCATCAAGCCGATTTCGTCGGTGGCTCCTAGATGGAAACCGGGCCGAACTCCTCCTCCAGCCATCCATAGCGTGAAGCCCGCAGCATTGTGCTGCCGCCCCAATTTGCCTTGCAGCATCGGTGTTCGGCCAAATTCGCTAGCCCAGATGACCAAGGTGGAATCGAGCAGCCCGCGTTGCTTCAGATCGGCGATCAAGCCAGCAACACCCACGTCGGTCCATTTCGCGCGCGGCTGATGATTTTCGAGGAGACGGTCATGCGCATCCCATCCATCTTTGTCCGGCATGTCGTAAAGCTGCACAAAGCGAACACCTTGTTCGACGAGACGACGAGCGAACAAGCACTTGCGCGAAAAGCTCTGCGTTCTGGGGTCTTTGTCGTGCATGCCATACAGCTGATGAACGTGCTCTGGTTCGTCCTCTAAATCTCCGACTTGCATCGCAGCGGATTGCATTCGATAGGCCAATTCGTACGTGGCGATCCGAGCATCGAGTTCCAAAAACCCAGGATGTTGTTCACGATGGATGCCATTGATCGTCTCGAGCAAATCGAGCGAATCGCGACGGCCGACTTGAAACATCTCCGCAGGCATCAAATCATTGACCGGGGAACCGGCATGGCGAAAACGGGTCGACTGAAATGCAGGAGGGAGAAAACCATTGGAGTAGTTTGCGGCACCCCCAAGCGGTCCCGCATCGAACAACACCACGTATCCAGGGAGGTCTTGGTTCTCAGTCCCCAAGCCATACGTTATCCACGAACCCAAACTCGCTTTGCCCGGTCGCACTTCCCCCGTATGGAGTTGGTAACTGGCCGGCGCATGATTGTTCGATTCGGCTTGCATGGAATGAATGAAGCACAAGTCATCGACGTGCTCCGCGATATGGGGCATCAGTTCGCTGACCCACGTTCCTGTTTCGCCATGGCGTTGAAACGAGAACGGACTCTTCAGAATCTTGTCGTCGCAACCATGAAAGACATTCGAATGCCGGGTTGCCTCGAGGGCTTCGCGTATGGATTGCGGGACCGGCTTGCCATCCAATTTCTCGAGAAGAGGTTTGTAGTCAAATGTATCGACCTGGGACGGGCCGCCGACCATGAACAGAAAGATCACGGATTTCGCTTTGGGGGCAAAATGAGGACGACGCGGCGCGAAAGGGTTCAGAAGATCAAATTGCCCGACCTCTCCCGTTCCCGCCCCTAGAACACCGTCTTGTCCGTTGGCCGCAAGTGCATGCATTGCCAAACTCCCAAATCCACACCCAAGGCCTTGGAGAAAAGAGCGTCGGTCGTAAGGGGATGAATTGGGTTGGAGCACAGGGAGGGAATGTATTCGCTTCATTCGGACAACCTCCTAGGAGGCGTCGGTGGACACGGGAGGGAGTGGACACGGGAGGGAGGATGCGGTTCAAAATGGCCAAGCACACGTCTCAGCTGCAATGCTTAAGACTTCATTTTATCGGATGGGGAACGCCGAATCCGTGGTGAACTCGACAGAATGGCAGATTGTTTGCATTTCCTTGAGGAAGCGACGTTGGCTCTTGAGAAGGTCTCAGTTCATCGGATTTCAGAACGCAAAAACAGGTTGTTGGAAATGAAAGTCCGCCCCGCAATGCGCGCCACAGTATCACGCTACCTTGGTAACCCTTTCCAATCCCTTAGAATGCAAGGAAGTTTCTCTCGCTGTTCCTTTCGTTCCATTCGACAAGTTGGGTGACCTGCCATGCAATCGACGATGCTAAAACGCAACGGGGTCTTGATGTTCGGACTATGTCTCGCAATGAGTTTTGGCGTCACTAGCCGCGCGGAAGCTCAAGGTGCATCTTCGACGAATGCAACCACATCCAAATCCATCCCCAACAATCAGGACAAGAAGTTAGAAAAGGCAACCTTCGGGGGCGGATGCTTCTGGTGCACCGAAGCGGTTTTCCAACGCGTCAAAGGAGTTCAATCGGTCGTCTCCGGTTACACCGGAGGTGCCGTGGAGAATCCGACGTACGAACAAGTATGCACGGGAGAAACCGGGCATGCAGAAGTCATTCAGATCGAGTTTAACCCAGAAGAGGTATCGTTCGCCAAACTACTTGAAGTCCATTGGAAGACCCACGATCCCACGACGCTCAACAAACAAGGGTATGACGAAGGGACGCAATACCGTTCCGCGATCTTCTACGAGAACGAAGAGCAGCGAAAGGTCGCGGAAGAGCTCAAGGAGAAGCTCAACAAACAGGTTTACGATGGAAAGATCACCACCGAAATCACCGAGCTCACGAAGTTCTATCCCGCGGAAAAGTACCACCAAAACTACTTCAACCTGAACGCGAAAAAGGGGTACTGCCAAGCCATCATCGTGCCCAAGCTGAAGAAGTTCGACGATGTTTTCAAAGATATCAAGAAGCCGTAACGTCTTGACAATCTCTGCTTGCATACAAGCGGTTAACTCAGGCATTGGAAATCTGTGACCTAAAAATCTGCTTTGCAGATCGATCGCATCGATCGCGGCTTGCAATGCTCATGCGGCACCACAGCTTGCTATTAGTTTTCTTAATGCGGATTGCCCGGAAAAAATAACTAAATTTTTGGGGGTGAATGAGAACGCCTCGATTGACGCACACGTTTTGAGACCGATACATTGCAAGGTATTGGATTTCCGCATTATCAGGCCCTAAGGCGGAACTTGGCCGCTTCTCGCGTGTTTTTATTTGGATTCAGCGAACTTTTCGGTCTTATCTTTTTTGGAGGTGTTCTGTGCATAGAAGATCTTATGGTTTGAAGGGTGGTTTCACCCTCGTCGAATTGCTGGTGGTCATTGCGATCATCGGCGTCATGGTTGGATTGTTGCTTCCAGCGGTACAGGCAGCTCGGGAAGCTTCTCGCCGCATGTCTTGCGGAAACAACATCCGACAAGTGGCATTGGCACTTCTCAACTACGAGAGTGCATTCAAGAAGTTTCCGATGGGTGTGAACTACGGCAACGGCAAAGCACCGCACACAGTTGCTTACCATCACACATGGCTGACGGCGATCTTGCCTCAAATGGAAGCATCGACGCTGTCCAACAATGTCAATTGGAACCTCCGGGCATGGGGTCAACCGATCGTGAACGCTCAGGTGCCAAACCTGTTGTGTCCATCGGACGGTAATAGCTCGAAGATTTACGCTGCCCAAAACATTGGCATCACCTGTTATTCGGGCGCCCAAGGCTACCACTGGTGGCCAGATGCCATCTTCGGTCCATGGGCTCCTTGGCAAGGCTTTGGTTTCCGAGAAGTTGCTGACGTCTCAGGCTTGTTTGCACCATCTCGCATCAATGGACTGAAGGAAATCACTGACGGCCAATCCAATGTGTTGATTATCGGCGAAACAGACAGCACGAACTTTTACGGTGGACCATGGATGACAACGTCCACTGGCGCCCGTCGACGGTACACCCAAGAAGGTGTTTTCCGTGCTGCGTTTGTGGGATTGGCTGTTTCGGGTTGGGGAGCCAACGAAGATGGCGTGAATCGCGCCCTCGAGGTCGATGGTTCTGGTTTCAAGCGTGGAGGGTGGTTCAAGCCCGCCCCTTATGCCTATGAACCCACGTTTATCACGGCATGGGGAATCAACACCGAATGGCCAGGAACATCCAGCTATCACGGTGGTGCGGTTCAAACGGCATTCGCCGACGGTAGTGTTCGATTCATGAATGCGAACGTTGCTATGAGAACCTACATTTTGATGAACGCAATTGGCGACAACTACGTCCTTCCTGACTCCGAGCAATAATTGGCCGTTCCTGTTCGTTCCTTCATACAATCACACAATGCACCGAGAAGGTGTTAGGAAAGGTTAAATATGCAATTGATGACTCGGTTCCTGTCTGCTTCGTTGGTTCTCGCGATCTGCTTGGTGATCACAGGCTGTGGCAAAGATCCTAAGAAGAATCCCGACTTCAACGAAAAGTCTCTCAATGAGCCAGCCGGAATCAAGATGGGAGGGGACGCACGACAAGCGCCTCCTGGTCCGTAATCAAAACGGCGAAGTTGAGTAGCAAATTCAAAACGCCCGCTGGAATCCAGCGGGCGTTTTCTTTTTCAACCAGGGTGTTTTCAACCAAAGGTGATCGCGTCATCCCGACGCGGATCGTCTCGGTCAGCCGGCGGTGTACTCGGACCGAGGTAGATGGAAGTAGCAATGGATATGGGGGTATCCACGGAAGTACCAAACCATATCGGGACCTTCGATTTGCCATGTATCCCAAACGCGGTCGGAACCGACGTCGTAGCGTCCCTCATACCACGACACATGCAACCGATCGACGATGTTGTGCTTCTCGATGGCAGCGATTGTGGCATCGACATCCTCCGCGCGAAACATAGCCAACATGCCACTGACGGTCTCGATGAACAGCTTCTTCTGATCGGGACTGAGTTCCGCGAGATTCAATCCGCGTGGATTGCTTGGGATTTCGATCACAGCATCGGATTGTTCACTTCGGGGTTCGGCCGCGACAAGTCCTTGTGCTTGCTGTTTCCCATCCAGGGCTGCAACGAATCGATTGAACAGCTTTCCTTGGTACCAATAGGGATTCCCGGGATGATCCTTGGCTTCGTTGAAATTGGCTCGCATGTCGGACTCAGGATGGGGGTAGTGCCCATAGAAAATGGGGTTTCCACCGAAGCCTTGTCCTTTGCTCGTATGAGCGCTGCAGCGACGGGTTACGTGGTGTCCCGTAAAAATGAACTCGAAGTCGTCATCCTCGGGTGATCCGAAAAATCCCGCTGCTGGCGCATTGTCCTTTTCTCCGTACTGATCGAGAAGAACTTGATCATTGACGGCCGATTGATAGTCCGCACTATGAAGCGAATCAAAAATCTGTTTGATCAACTCTTGTTGATCGGCGGTGAAGGTCGACGGAATGCGATGGCTAGGATGGACATACCACCAGTTGCTCACGTACGAACGGCTGGGATGATCTTTTGGCAAGCAAATTTGCTTCTTCTGCTGGTCATTCAAACTCTTGTAGAGTTGTGTTGCCAACGAATCGGATGTCTCTGCGGTTGTGCCGAAGGCAGGAAGAGTCAAGCCGCTGTTTTGAGTGGCCCAAAGCCCCAATGACGCCGCGCTAACATTTTGGATCCAGTGACGACGATGGATAGCGGACATGATGAACCTCATTTGAGAAGATGGGAGCGGAGTGAATCGCGTAACGATTCACCGTTTGCTTGGAAACTAGCAGAATCCTGAAACGGGTGCAACAAGATTCGTCGCTGCAACGCATCGGGGGTTTCTCGTGCGGTCAACGATTTCGTATTGGATACCAGTGACATCGAGACGCTATTCCGATGCCAAATCCGAGCGGGCCGTTCCTTCCGCTGCGACGAGTTGCCGAAATTCATCTTCGGTCAAAATGCGAATCCCAAGCTGCTTTGCTTTCTCGAGTTTGCTACCGGCCGACTCACCGGCGACGACCAAGTCCGTTTTTTTCGAGACACTACTGGCCGCACGGCCACCCAGGCGTTCAATCAAGCGCTCGATCTCATCCCTCGAATACTGCTTAAGTGTTCCCGTCACGACGATCGTTTTCCCTGCAAACGCTCCGTCTTGATCCACTCTGTCTTCCTCGGACGATTCCAGGGACACACCGGCTTCTCGAAGTTGTTCAAAAATCTGTCGACCTTCATCGCTCCGACAAAACTCATAAACGCTCTTGGCGATGATCGGCCCGATTTCATCGGTCGCAGCCAATTCCGTTTCGGTCGCTAACAACAGTCGCTCGGCACTTCCGAATCGCCGCGCTAGGACTTGTGCTACACGTTGTCCAACATGGCGAATCGAGATCGCGTTGAGGACCCGTGCCAGCCCTCGGTTCTTGCTGGCTTCCATACCCTGCAATAGATTCTCGGCTGACTTCTGTCCCAAGCGATCGAGCGTCAATAGATTCTGCAGCGTGAGACCGTAGAGGGCTGCATACGAATTGACCAATTCCGCATCGACCAGTTGATTGACCAGCTTGTCTCCCAGGCCTTCGATGTCCATGCAATCGCGCGATGCAAAGTACCTCAATCGCTGACGCCATTGGGCGGGGCATTGCGCGGAAGTGCAGCGAATGTAGACGCCCGAAGGATCGCGCGTTAACGCTTCGCCGCATTCAGGACATTGTGTGGGAAACTGAAACTCGGGGGTGTCGGATTCGCGTCGGTGTTTTTCGACCCGGACAATATGCGGAATGATCTTGCCAGCTTTCTCTACGACGACCCAATCACCGACCCGAATGTCCTTGCGGCGAATTTCGTCCAGATTGTGGAGGGAAGCTCGGCTGACCGTTGTCCCTGCCAATTGAACCGGTTCGAGTTCACCCACAGGTGTGATGGTCCCGGTCTTGCCGACTTGTGTTTTGATTTCAACCAGCCGGGTGACAGCTTCGTACTTTTCAATCTTGTAGGCAATGACCCAGCGCGGTGCCTTGGCAGTGGATCCTAGCCGGTTGCGTTGATCCAGCGAATTCACTTTGATGACGAGCCCATCGACTTCAAAATCAAGATCGTGCAGATTCTCCACCAATTGATTGCAGTGTGCGATCACTGCCTCGTCGGAATCAAAGCATTGGACATGCGGCGTCGCTGGGATTCCGAATTCCCGAACCATCTCTAGGAATTGCATGTGATCGGTGACATCGATCCCTTCGCAGTAGCCCATGCCATGACAGAAGAACCGAAGGCGTCGCTGCGCGCATAGCTTGGAATCGAGCAAACGAATCGAGCCTGCGGATACATTGCGAGGGTTTTTGAACTCGGCTTCTCCTTCGGCGACTCGCTGCTCGTTCAATCGGACCAAATCCGAGTTCGTCATATAGATTTCGCCGCGCACTTCTAGCATAGGCGGAGCGGATGTTCCTCGAAGCCGTTGCGGCAGTCCACGCAGCGTTCTTGCATTGTGCGTGATATCGTCACCGACTTCGCCGTTGCCTCGCGTCACGGCTTGAGATAGCAAACCGTTGTCGTAGCGAATCGAGGCGGCAACGCCGTCCACCTTGAGCTCCACGACCCATTCGATCTGCTCGCCGGGAAGGAGTCTTCTGACACGCGCGAAAAAATCGCGCAGCTCCTGTTCGGTATAGGTGTTCTCGATCGACAGCATCGGAATGCGATGGGGAACGGATACGAGACCGACGACGGGAGAGTCCCCGAGCCTTTGCGTTGGACTATCCGAGGAAACTAGTTGCGGAAACTCCGTTTCGATCTCTTGAAGCAATTGGAGCTTGCGATCGTATTCGAGATCGCTGATGACCGGAGCGGCGAGCACGTAATAGTTGTAATCGTGCTGTTGCAACTCGGCACGGAGGGAATCGATCGATGCGCGGGCTTGGGATTCATCCACCATGGATCCTGCTTGGTCGGAACGATGATTCGGCGCATGGGGCCGGTTGGGAACGTCGAGAACCGCGACCAGGGGAGCCAGGATTTTCGCACTGGATTTTCGCACTGGGTTTTGGAACGGGGGCTTCGAACAACAACAGAATAGCAGGCATTCGCAAAATCGACTATCGGCCGGGGTAGAGTGTGGTATCGTTCGGCACCAAACAAAAAAAGCCCTCGATGGAATCCATCGAGGGCTTTTGTGTTTTTCGAAGAAGGCATGTAGCGCGAACTACACGAGTTCCTTCTTAGCTCCAATCAAAGTTCTCAATCGCTCGGCGAGCAAACGGGCATCGAATGGCTTCTTGAACGTTTCGTTGATACTCGAACGATCAAAGCTCATCGTGTTTCCGTCGTCGGGAAGCAAAGCGATTAAAACGATTTCGGAGAAATCGGAATTCTTTCGCAAGTTTTGGCAGATTTGCAGCGCTTCTAGTTTGCCGACTGAGAAGTCGACAATCATGCAATCTGGATGGAAGCTTTCTGCTTGAATACCAGCCTCGAAACCGCTCGCAGCGACTTGAACTTTGAAGCTTTTTTCCAGAGGAAGTTCTCGCTTCAAATTCTCGATCAAGACCTGATCTTGCGCAACGATCAGGACTTTCGCCATGGCCTCATCTTCCAAGTCTCCTAACGGCATTCCGTGCTCTTTGAGAAACTTGATTAGATACTCGCGGGGAATGCGGCGGTCTTGAGAACCGGGGATGCGGTACCCCTTGAGTCGGCCGGAGTCGAACCACTTGCTGACGGTTCTCGGGGCCACCTTGCAGATCTTCGCGACCTGGCCTGTGGTGAACACCTTCATATTTTTGGTCTCCGTTACCTTCCAATTATGAGTCGAGTCAGAGCCCTCGCTGGATTGCGAAAACTCTTGACGGTGGTTGCCCTTGTTGAATCCGCTTTTCTCGCAAGACGACACTTGAAGAGTCATCGTACGATCCAAGCTTTAAACAACTGGGTCTGGGCACAAACAATGAGGACGAAACGACTCCCAGTCGGTGATCAGCTCCTTCGTCACACCGAACAGGTTTGTTCCTGCCTGCCTTTTCCAGTTCAACAGCTTGATCTGACCTAACTCGTTGGTTTGCGTTTCACCGCACTCCTACGACGCAGCGCCATCCTTGAGCCATGTCACCGTGAACCGGCAATCGTCGGATAAAGATACGGGTGAACCGTAAGCCGAATGCGTGCAGACTGCTTCGAAGAGTTGCTCGCAACTCGTCGAATCAAGCCATGACGCCACGTCCCCGCACGATCTCGCGGAACGTCAGCAGTGTCCCCCCCTATCCATTCCCTCCGACCTCTCCAAACTGGACTTGACTCTTTCGAGTGGTCTAGCGCAGAACAGGCCGTCCTGCACCTAGTTTCGATTCAAACCGGGTGATTACTTTAGAAAGAATCTTCGGTTGACGTCTTACGAATCGTTTTTTGGACAACTCAGGGTCAACAGGATGTCTGCAATCCTTCTTCTGGTGATTTTTAAGAATTGGACTGAACGGACCTTTTGCCACCTGCCGAAAACCCAGCCCCCAGTTCGGAAAGGAGCTCCGTCTCCGATGGGATCGAGCAGGGCGAGTATCCCGATAAGACGGATGTTGAGTCCCGCTGGCAGTCTGCAACGGATAGTCCGGATGCGATGAGGCGATGGCTAAGCGTGCTTCTGTCTGCAGCCGGCAATTACCGCCAAACCACGCGCCGCAAAAGCCAGGTCCCGAGCAAGAATAGGACCAAGTTGCCTAACCATAAACTCATGGCTGGCCATTCCCCATCTTTCGCTCGATCCAGCGCCAATCCAAACAAGGGATAATAGATGAGCAGGATAGGGACAAAGCACAGGCCGAACGTCCAGGCATAGTCGGCGGACCGGATCAGGATGGCCATAGGGACTCCCATCCAAACAAAGAAAAAGCAACTGAACCCCAATGCCCATCGACGGGCAGGTTCGAGCTTGAGCCGAACCAGAAGCTTCTGATTGCCATTGACCATATCCTGCAACGACTGAATCTTGCGGTCATTCAATTGGGAATACCTACCCAACCCCAGTCCGATCGCTACTTGAACTGCCATCGATTCCATTCGCCGCTCGTTGGCAGACGTTTGAGTCGCGATTTCCTGGGGAATATCGCTAATCGTAAACTGCGATGGTTTGACCGACTGCCCGCCATTCTTCGAGGCCTGGGTTAGAGGCATGCTGATTTTCTCGGAGGTCGGCAACCGAAAGCGTGTGGCTTGGTCATGGTTGATCTCCCCATACGAATTCACCAATTCGATCACCAAGCGATCGTTGTCGGGATCGATCGAAATCTGCGCTTTCTCGGCATTGATGGTCATCGGTTTGCCAGTGCTCTCGTTGAACAAGAAGATCGTTGGCTGGATGAGCCAGCGATTCTGGACATCTTGAACATGGATCGTGAAGCCTTTGTCCGTCTCGTAGGATCTGCGGACTCGCAATCGGTTGTAAAGCACCTCTTCCACCGACCGAAGGATGACTTTTTCCATTCCCGGCCGCCCCCACGAAACGGCCATGTCATTGATCCATACCGCCGGTACGCTGACAAGGAAACCTAATACCGCCATCGGTCGGATCACGCGGAAAGGAGATATCCCCGCCGACTTGAGGGCCACGATTTCATTGTCTGCCGAGATTCGCCCAAAGACGCAGCACACGGAAAACAGCAATGTGGCAGGGAGAGAAAATTGCAATGCAATCAAACAGATAAACGGCAGTAGCTTCAGGATCGCAAGCCAGCCGATCCCTTCCATGATCAATTGCTGTCCAACCAAACCGAGAGATATCACCAGCGTCATGGCCAACGCGGTGGTCGAAAACAGCTTCAGCACATCCCACAGGATGTATCGATTGAATTTGCCGGGAAACATTGCGGCGCGAGTCTACACGATGCGGGCATCTCAGTTCGACATCAATTTGAAGTCAAAAACGGCGATGCTGCCCTCGTCCGAGCGGTGTGAATCGGTGCAGGACCCTCACAAAAGGATTTAGCTGGCATTCTATCCTTCCGTCATTCCCGGCGACGAAGGCTGGATTCCGATCGCATTTGACCGATCGATCGTGAGGAACACCCCGAAAAAGCAGCGTTGACGACACTTTCACGGTGACGTAGACGCATCGCTGACAGGGTCGTTCACATCTCATGATCGACGAACGGCACAGCCGAAAAACGTCGATTTTCGTTTTCATGAGCCCGAGGCGCTAGCCGATTTTTGCAATTTGAAAGAACTCGGCTAGCGCCTCAGGCTCACTCTTGACGGCTGTGTCAAGAACGAACGGAGGATGAGAATTTAGGTACTTGCGGGAGGTTGATTGAGAATCCCTCGCACGACTTGACCGGGTTGTCCGTCAAGCAAAGTTCCTACGGCTCCTGGTCGCGGAAAACTCAATTTCGCAGGATCCAATCCAAACAGATACAAGAGCGTGGCATGGTAGTCGTAATGATGCACGATATCGCTAATCGCTTTGTAGCCAAAGTCGTCTGTCGCGCCGTGGACGCAACCCGATCGGATCCCCCCGCCGGCTAGCCAAGAGCTAAAGCCATACGTATTGTGATCGCGGCCGACATTCTTCTCATTCTGGATCACAGGCAGTCGTCCCATTTCGCCTCCCCAATGGACCAGCGTCGAATCGAGTAGCCCGCGCTGCTTGAGGTCTTTGACCAAGGCGGCCGAAGGTTGATCGGTCTTCAGGCACGAAGCAGGGAGTGCTTTTTCGATATTGCCATGGTGATCCCACTGCTGCGTCGAAGTATAGATCTGAACGAATCGCACTCCCCGTTCCACAAGTCGTCGGGCGATCAAGCATCGCGTACCATACTCGCGCGTTGCCTCTTGATCGAGGCCATACATTGTATGAGTGGCTTCGGTCTCTTGTCCGATATCCAACGCTTCGCTCGCTGCGGATTGCATGGCTTCCGCCAACGCGTAGGTTGCGATTCTGGCTTCTAGATCGGTTTCGTTGGGATGTCCCTGAAGATGCTCCGCGTTGATCTTTTGCAGCATCTGAAGATAGGCTTTTTGTGGCTTGCCTGCCAAGTGAGGAGGTGGATTGAGGTTTCGTATTCGAGGCTCTTGCGGTCGGATGACGGTTCCTTGATAAATCGAGGGCAACCAGCCATTGGACCAGCAATCCGTTCCCAGCACAGGCAATCCACCTGGATCGGTCAAAACGACAAAGGCGGGGAGTCGTTGGCTTTCGCTCCCTATCCCATAGGTCAACCAGGATCCGAGAACGGGTCGCCCCGCAGTGATCCTTCCGTGGTGGAGAGCATAGATCGATTGGCCGTGGTTGTTGACGCCCGTGTTCATCGAACGAATCAACGTCATGTCGTCGGCGATCGAGCCCATGTGGGGTACCAACTCGCTTAGCTCCATGCCACATTGCCCATAGCGTTCCCACTTCCATGGTCCCGCCCAAATCTTGGCAGACGATTCCGCAGCGTTGTCGTACTTTAGCTCTCCTTCGTACTTCTCTCCATTTCGCTTTTCCAATTCGAGCTTGCGATCGAACAGATCCACGTGCGATGGGCCCCCCTGCATGAACATGGAGATCATGGCCTTGGCCTGCGCTGGGTAGTGCGGCGCCTTGGGTAGGAGATCCATGGTCCGACGCGTGAGGTCTGGTTTTGGCGGTTCGGCAATCGCTTTGTGATTGAGAAGCGATGCGATGGCCAACGTCGTCCCAGCGATACCTTGTTGAGCCAGGAAATGACGGCGGGAAAAGCAAGGATGGAAGTGCACGGTCTGTGTCCTTGATCAATCGACGTAGAGAAATGCATTCGACGAAAAAAGGGATTGGCAATAAAGTGCCAACGCTTGATGATTGGCTTGGACCGCTTCGAGTGTCCCTGGCGGCTCTCCATCCGTGGGGAGGGATGTTCCTTCGGTCGGCTTCGTCAACTGCTGACGCAATCGATCCATCCATTCGACGCTGTTTGTCAACTGATCAGAAGTGGCGGGCGTCCCAAAGGCCAACCGCCAGGCATGCGCGATCTGCACTGCCGAATCGTCACCCACCTCTCGTTGGACTCGGCGCGCAAAATTCTCGGAGAGTTGAATGACGATGCCGTTGTTCATCATCAATAAGGATTGCGTTGCCACGGTGGAACTGGGGCGACGGTCGCAATTCGGCGAAAGTGTAGCCGGATCAAAAGGTTCGAGAACTCCCAGCGGCATCGATCGGCGAATCTGTGTGTAGATGCTGCGACGATAGCTGTCACGTGTGTCCTCTTGCTTGGCAACCAAGATTCCATTGCCATCGCGGATTGCCTTGCCGAGAATAATCTGTCCGACTTCGTCAGGATTCACAGGAATCGGTGGCCCGTTCAATTGGTTGACGAGGGATCCACTGGCCATGAGCATCGAATCGCGTACGGATTCGGTGTCCAAACGACGGACGGACATCCTTCCTAACCAAAGATTCTCGGGATCGATCTCATTGGATCGCACCGATCTGGAGGAGGATTGTTGGTAGGTTTTCGAGGTGAGGATCAGCCGCTGAAGCCGTTTGCGACTCCACCCTGATTCCACCCATTCCGTTGCGAGCCAGTCCAGAAGTTCCGGGTGGGTCGGACGTTCTCCCAGCATCCCTAGATCCCCGGGCATGGCGGCGATGCCTCGGCCAAAGTGATGCGCCCAAATTTGGTTCACAAGGGTGCGTGTTAGAAGCGGATGCGTCCCCTTGGTCAATAGTTTTGCGAACGCAAGACGACGTCCGGATGTCGTCAGGTTGGGATCATCCAGCGGTATGGCTTCGTGTTCATCGAGGATGCTTAGACTGCCTGGACGGATCGAATCCTTGGGCTGTTGAAAATCCCCCCGAGCGAAGACGAAAGTCGTCGGGGTCTGTTCCGGAACTTCTGAAAACGAAGCGAGGTAACGGTCTGCTGGACGTTTGTTGCTGATATTTGCTTTGTCCGTATCGTACTTTTTGTTGAATTCGTTGATCCGTGCGCCGTCATACAGAATGGCACTTCCGCGATCGACGTTCAAGCTTGGATAGTCGCGCATCAGCTTTTGTTGCTCGGGGGTGCGTTGCTCGGCCGGTGTGGATCGAGCCATGCGTGCCGGCTCACGCAGTTCTTCCATCAACTTCATGACTTCCTTGTCGAAGATGTCGTTGACGATAGTATCGAGCTCCGCAACTCTTCTGCCTTCGAGTTCGGCCAATTCCTTGTCAACATCGGCTGCCCGTTGCTTCTCTTCAGGGACCCACAGGTTCACCAGTTTCGCGTTGCGATCGCGCCATTGCTTCCAGTCGAGACCAGGTTCCAGGATCGCTCGGATGCGATAGTAATCCTTTTGAGAGATCGGGTCATATCGGTGGTCATGGCATTGGGCACAGCCCACCGTTAACCCGAGGAATGAGCCGGAAACAACCTTGATCGTCTCCGCGACGACGTCATTTCGAGCGACATTGGGGTCGACTCCTTCCTGTCCCGTCCCGTCCGGAACAGTACGCAAGAATCCAGTGGCTGCGAGGCGTTCGATTTGGTCGGGCTGCAAATGATCCCATGGCAATGGCACAAGCTCGTCACCCGCCATCTGCTCGATCACAAACTGATCGGCGGGGGTATCTCGATTGTGAGCTTGAATCACATAATCGCGATACGGATAGGCCCAGGGGCGTTCCGCATCCTGCTCGGTGTACCCATCGCTATCCGCGTATCCCGCCACATCCAGCCAATGCCTTCCCCAGCGCTCTCCGTAACGAGGATCGCTCAGCCATCGATCCACCAACCGTTCGTAGGCGTCCGGAGAAGGGTCCTCAACAAACGCAGTCACCTCTTCGGGAGATGGCGGCATCCCGAGCAGGTCCAAGCCCAAGCGTCGAATCAAGCTCCCCCGATCTGCTGGGGGCGAGAAGGTAAGACCGCGTTGTTGCAATCCATAGAGAATAAAAGCATCGATCGGATTGGCGATCGGCTCACGCTCAGCCTCGGAGCCAGAGAAGCGAGGTACTGACGGTCGTAGAACCGGCCGAAAGACCCAAAAGTTCCGCTCTTCCTCGGTCCATGTTTCCAAAGAGGGTTGCTCTGGTTCGGTTCGTTTGGTGGCCGCTCCCGATTCGATCCACCGCCTCAAAAGATCTTTCTCAGGCTGGCTCAAGTGTTTGTTCCCCGGAGGCATCTCGTCCGCTTCGACTCGCTGCCACAGGAGACTGTCCGCCGGGCTGCCAGGATGGAGTGCCGGCCCGCTATCTCCACCGCTCTGCATGAAACGGACGAGCCGCAAGTCGAGCCCCGATTCGCGATGATCGGACTCCCCATGGCAATGGAAGCAATGGGTTTTCAGGATCGACCGGATATCGGTTTCGTAGAAAAGCTGCTGGGACTCTGGCACCGATTGCGCCACACCGTTCGGGCTCCCTCCAAGTCCGAATGCCATACAAAGGGCAAACGAAAAACAAAATGTCCAAGCCACCAAGCTTTGCCTTTGCCAACCCATGCGGGGGCGATAACGTTGTCCAATGTCAGCGCCAAAGGGTCGCGTAATGGAATGAATGCAGTGCATGGGAAGAACTTGCATGCGTTGGGGAGGGAGGGGAAGGCAGGAGAAGAACCGCAAGTCGTCGATTCCTCTAAGAGTCATTGTACCATACCCTTTACGGTCGAATAAATCGAACCCGAAGGATGGAACCAAAAACGACCATGGGTCTCTAACCACGGTCTTGGAGAACCACCATCTTGGTTTTCAAATGCCACGAAGGTATAGGAGTTGCCTCGGTTGACACACGTTGTAATGGTCCCTGGTGCGGTAGCTGGGTGTTTGGATGAGGCAGGACTAAAACACCGTTGTCTCTGGCTTGCGAACTTCACCGACGTCTCTCTCCGTGGTGAGCCGACCCGCGAGTGGCTAGTCGTTTCGGGGGACGAAATCTCCGCGATCAGCCTTTTTCAAGATTTCCCAGCATCCTCCAGCCCCAATAAAATGGACGCTGCGAAGAACGCTTCTGCCGACGTGGGGCAACCGGTCCCCGAAGCCAAACTCCTTCGGTCGGTTCCTTGGAACGACGTTCAGTCGATCCGAACGCAGGCCGGAGTCGGAGGTGGAACGTTGCAACTCAAAGTCGATGGGGATTGGGTCGATATCCTTCGCTTCTCGAACGCCTATGCGACTCGTTTTCACAAGATCTCCCGCCTGATGCAAATGATGCGCGAGCATCCAAAGACATGGGCCGAAGACTGGGATCGATTGAGCCATGCCAATCATCACGAACAGGACGACGGCGGGTTCGATCCGCCGGATTGCCCCACCTGCCATTTGAGATTGTCCTCCAAATTCGAAAGCTGCCCCCGTTGCATGCAGAAGGGGCAAATTCTCCATCGCGTTAGCGAACTCCTGCGACCCTATCGGCGCGGAGCGGCTATCCTCTGTTTGCTAACCATCCTCGGCGTTATCGCCGAACTGATTCCTCCGAAGCTCCAGCAGTACATGATCGATCATGTGCTCGTCGGTCGCGTCGATCCTACATCTTTGGTCGATGGTTCGTCCTCCGCACAGCCTTTACCGGATTTCAAGACGGCTCTGCTAATGATCGTCCTCGCCCTGGCCGGCTCACGAGTCCTGCTTTCGATTGTGGGGGTCTTCAAAGGCCAGTTGGCGACCATCATCGGCACGGGGCTGACGAGTACTCTCCGGTCCGAAATGGTCCGGAAACTGCAAAGCCTCGCAATCGTCTACTACGATCGCCATCAAGTCGGCTCGATGTTGGGACGAGTCGCCCACGATAGCGAAGCCATGCATGGCTTGATGCATCAGATCACCGGTGGATTCTTGTTGCAAATTGCACAACTCATCGGCGTGGGTGCCATGCTCCTATGGATCAATCCCAAGCTCGCTATGTTTACACTGATCCCTGTGCCGCTCGTGATCCTCGGCACATCGATCTTTTGGCGCAAAGTCTATCCTCGGTACTACCGATTGTGGGACGCTTCTTCCAAGCAGATCACGGTGCTTAGTGGGATGCTATCGGGCATTCGCGTCGTGAAGGCGTTCGCTCAAGAAGAACGGGAGTACCAACGCTTTGCAAAGACAAGCGATGAGCTACGCAATTGGCGATTGTGGGTGGAAAATGCGAACGCGTGGTATTCCGCCACCATGTCGATCGTCTTTAGCCTCGGAGGATTGATCGTCTGGTACGTCGGCGGCAGGGATGTGATCGGCAGTTCCATGTCCCTCGGCGAGTTGATCGCTTTCCTGGCGTATTTAGGAATGTTCTATGCCCCTCTGAGCGCTCTCTCGAACTTTACGTCCTGGCTCACGAGTTTCTTAACCGGAAGCAAGCGAGTGCTAGAGTTATTGGATACTCCCCTCACAGTGACCGAGACCAGCAATCCCATCCCTTGGAATGACGTACGAGGTGAAATCCGTTTCGACGATGTGTCGTTTGGTTACGATCGCAATCAACCAGTTCTCAAAAATGTCAGTTTCCATGTCCAACCGGGAGAGATGATTGGCATCGTCGGGCGGAGTGGATCGGGCAAGTCGACCATGGTGAATCTGCTCGGCCGATTCTACGATATCCAAGAGGGACGTATCACCGTCGATGGCATCGACCTCCGCGATCTCGCTAGCCACGACCTCCGAGAACGGCTTGGCATTGTCTTCCAGGAATCGTTCATGTTTCGCGGCACGATCTGGCGCAATCTCAGCTATGGTCGCCCTCAAGCAACCCCCGAACAGGGACTGGTCGCGGCCAAGGCCGCCGGCGCGCACGATTTTATCTGCAGACAACAGTTGGGTTATGAGACCCTGTTAGGGGAGCATGGAGCAGGCCTTTCAGGTGGAGAAAAGCAACGCTTATCCATCGCTCGAACCCTTCTTTATGATCCAAAGATTCTCGTCCTCGACGAAGCGACCAGCAATATCGACGCCGAAGCCGAGAAGAGTATCCAGGATGCCTTAAAAGTACTCATTCGAGGGCGGACCACCATTGCAATCGCTCACCGGTTGTCGACACTTCGTAACGCTGACCGGATCTTTGTCTTTGATCAAGGCCGAATGATCGAACAAGGGACTCACTCCGAGTTGCTCGCAATGGACGGCACCTATGCACGCTTGGTCCGCATTCAGACTTCGGTGACGAAGAATCCGGACATCGATCGATTGCTCCATGCTGGGCAGGGAACCAAAGAAGTGATGAATGCCTCCTCCAGGAATGGACAGGGCAATACGATGTATCCCACGAACGCTGCTACCGCCGTCATGGATGCATCGAATGGGGATGGCAATGGCAACTCGGAAGGCAACGCGGAAACCGCCGATTCGGTATCGGACGAAGAGGAGACGGCCGATCCACCCCAACTCAAATGGCTTTCTCCTTTCGAAACGGAGTTTCGTCCCGGTCAGCACGATCGAATCGAGTTGTGGGTCGATGGGGAACGCATCGCATCGAACGTTTTTCTGGTTCGCACCTTCCCCGCCTCTCGGCCTGACGAATTCTTCAGCGTACGAAGTTGGAACGAACTCGGCGAAGAAGTCGAATGCGGCATGATCCGATCGCTAGAGGGTTGGTCCGATCACAACCAACAGCGAATCGCTGAACTTCTTGCCCGAAGGTATCTGATTCGCAAAATCCGGCGCGTCCTCAGCAGTCAACTGGAATCCGGTTATTTGACCCTCGATGTCGAAACCGACGCAAGGACCGAGCAGTTCGTGATTCGCTGGACTCAAAGCCAAGCATTGGACTATGGCGACAACGGCAAATTGTTGATCGATACGAAAGAGAATCGTTACGTCGTCGAGGACATCGATCAACTCCCAGCCGAAGACCGTGAACGCTTTCTACAATACATCTATTGGTAGAGCATCCATGGTTGGAAGAGTGGCTATATGGTTTTGTCGCAGGCGCCTGGTGCCGTTCTACGCACCGCGCAAATTGAGTTGCAGGTAGGGAGGCAATCGCTTGGCTCGGCCGCTGGAATCAATGCAGCCTATCTCGCTCTTTCCGGTGACGATCAAGTCACCTTCGGATTGCGTGTCCGCAGTGGCACGCACCAATCGATAGTGATGTTCGATCCTCGCGCCATGACAATAACCCAGCCGCGTCTTGAGAACCAACACGTCATCAAAGAGTGCTGGCGCATGGAACTCGACGTGCATCGAACGGATCACCAGCATGATTCCAGACTGCTCGACCTCTCGATAGGAAATGCCGGACGCGCGCAACATCTCAACACGTCCCCGCTCAAAGAAATTGAGATACTGCGAATTGTGCACACGGCCTTGTCCATCGACTTCATGATAATGGACTCGGATCGTAATTTCGTGTTCGGATACCATCGATGAATGGATGCTTGGGGAATGGGTGATTGGGGAATCGCTGGAAGGTGTGAAAAGTTTATGCTTGCTGGATCTTGGCTGTATCGTCCTCAGGCCGAGCACATGAGCATGGGACCGACGGAGATGATAGCATGTCGGTTCAGGTAATAAGATCCTATGACTCGACGCATAGTGCCTGTCTTATCTATATTTGTCGATCCGCTCAATCCGCAGAATCCTAAGTGATGTTGACAGACGTTTGCACCGTTTGCTAAGACCAGTCCCGAGATTTCCAATCGTAGGGATTGCGGAATCCTGGCAAAATTGAACGGTTCTTCTGAAGGCAACGATCACGGATGATCGATACCACCGGAAACCGATAATTATGTGTTGTCCACCGGCAAGCTATCAAAGGATTGTTAGCCATGCGCAGTCGTCTACCGAATTGGGTTCGCTTGGGATTGGTTCTCGCTGTCGTAACCGGCACGCAAGTAGGATGTAGCAGTGGCTGGAAAATGCCAGGGTCCGATATGTTTTCCTGGAAACGGAAACCCAACGAGAACACCCTAACTGGGTCGGGACCATCGATCCAGATGCCTTCTAGTTCCAAGTCGACCGCCTCAACCAGCCCGACGAGTCCTGCCAGCCGCAATACTCCGAACCCGATTGCAAGCACCGTCGCGAATCCCAACAAACAGACTGGACCGTACGGCTCATCCAGTGCTGCAACTCCTAGTCAGGGTTCCGGCTTAGGTGCCAACCTCGCAGGCTATCAAACCCCGTTGACTGTTCCGAACGCTTCGACACCCCCTGGGGCAGGTGGAGCGTCTTCGCTAAACGGTTATAGCAGTACATTTACACCTCCCACCCCCCGTCCAACCGCAGGTAGCATGCCGAATGCCAACCTTGCCGCCAACAATCCCTACGGCTCGACACCGAATCCCTACAGTGTTGCTCCAACTACCAATAGTTATGCGGCACCGGGCGCGTCGAGTGTGCCACCCGCGTACAGCCCTAGCGCTCCTTCGTCTTCCGCCGTGGCGGCTCTACCCACTTCCTATCCAGGTGCAGGTTTAGCACCTTCGGGAGCGCCGTCGGGAGTACCGGGCGGATTGCCCCCCGGCCCAATTCCACCTAGCTACGGAAGTCCCAGTGCCGGTTTACCACCTAGCTCCGGTGCAGCGAGTGGTTATACCCCTTCCGCTCCAGCCTACTCGCCAGCCGGGCTATCTTCGGTCCCGGCAGTTCCTGCTGGTTACGGAACACCCAACCTGCCGCCGTCGACCTCTCCTGTGTCGAGTTCCACACTGCCTGTCGCATACGGTGGACCTGCAACACCCACTCCACCTGCTGCATCACCGGCACGCGGACCAGCAACCTACGCACCGGGTAGCACAGGCGCGAGCAACAATCCGTACAATTTTTCAACCGCTGGGGGAGCCTCAGGTTCCGCCGGTAGTTACCGGTAATCCCGCATGATACATCGCTAGTCTCGTGGCGATCCGTTTCGACAAAAATATTCAACGCAAGCAGGCCATCGCTGGCCTGCTTGTTGTTTTTGATAGCTCGCGCTTTCGACAATCCTTTGCGCAAGAATGAAACGGCGTGGGATTAGCCCACCGTCGATCGCCGAAGGATGGACCACGCGCGACTTTCTATTCGTGCGATGCGTTCCACTCGACGTCGCGACCTTCGCCGCGCAGTTCATCCAATCGCATCGCGGTCAAATCGGGAGAATACCCGTAGCGCTCCTTCCATGAGGTTCGATGCGCTTTGCTGCGACCCCATCCTGCAATGCGATCGCGGTCGCGTAGGGTTGCCAAAATGGTCGCTTTAGGGCAATCGTCGAGGCAAACGCCATTCCTCATGACCAAGTCCCCTCGTCGAAACACCATGCTGGGGGACGCGAACATCGTTTCCGCGTTCCGATCCTCACGATACACCACAACATCTGCCAACGATCCCTCGGCCAATGTTCCTCGCTGAACCAAGCCCAAAGCGCGGGCTGGTCCCGAACGTGTAACGGCCGCAATTTCATCCAGCCGATATTCTCTCTTGAGACTTGGCAAGCTGCTGGTCCCCTTCACGTCGGGATGCAATCGCTCGAAAATCGACATCCGAAAATCGTAGTCCATCAGCAGCCGAATCAAATGAGGATAGCCTGTAAATGGCCCACCGTTCGGATGGTCGGTGGTCAAAAAGACCTTGAACGGATCAACGACTCTCAAGAACAATTCCAAGCCGATGGTCCATTGCAGGCCATGCACGTATTGGCTTTGGCGATAGCGAAACGGTAGAACCCCACAGCCTGCTTGACACTCCAAATCCTGAAAGATCGTTTTGCGAGGCGACGCCAGCTTGCGGTTCGCATATTGATGCATGGTGTCGGCTGAAAGGGTGACGGTCTGCCCAAAAAGGACTTGCCCGACGTCGATCGTCAATCGATCGGATCGATTAACGCGTTCGGCCAGCAGAGCCGCGCCCGAGCTAAAACCATGAGGACCTTCATTGCCATAACAATGGTATTGCGCGTGGGTCAAATGCAATCGACTGCCCTCGACGGCATCGATTGTTGCCAAGGTCGTAGCGATGTTTCCAGGGATGCCGAGATTGCTGCAATGGACATGAAGCGGATGTGCCAATCCTATTGAATCGGTAGCCCGCGCTAGGCATTGCAAGATATGTCGAGGCGAGATGCCAAAATGAGGATGCAAGTCGTCGAAATTCATGCTCCGTTGGTTGAACTTGAATGCGTCGATCCCTCCTGGATTGACGACCTTGACCCCACACGCTGCATGAGCCGCGATCATCCAGCCGATGTACTCCTCGATTTGTGATTGAGGCACAGCCCGTGCAAGCATATCCAACAGCATGCGATCATTTCCCAGTAGCACATAAGCTCCTGTATCCAACCAGGGTGTATCCTGCATTTCCGCATGGGATTGACGTGCGTTGGCGGCGAGCATCGCCGGTTCGAAACAGGCCGTATAACCCATTTGCAAATAACGCTGCCCTGTCTCCCACGTGTTGGGTACTGGGCAACTAAGAGGTTCCAGCCAAGGCTTGCGATCATGAAGTTCTTGGATCGCATCGCGCGCAGGGCGTTCTGGCAATAGCAATCGAGCAATGTTGACTTTGCCACCACCGATATGGGTGTGCAAATCGATTCCACCCGGCATCACGAGATGCCCTGGCAGCGAATACTCGGCATCCACAACCGTTCCCGGTGGGAGAACGGTTTCGATGCGGTCATCGACGAGATAGATGGCATCGCGATCAGTCTTAACGCCATACCCATCGACGAGCTTAATGTCTTTGAGGAGAGTAATCATGACGCGATCAACCTTGCGATCCACTGGTTTACCCGCAGGCGAGAACCACCACTCGGAACTTCGGGAAGCTCCGTGATAGAAACCGGATTACGACCACTCACAAGAAGCGATTGATCCCCCCGAAAATAGGCTTCGGTCGACTCAATTCCGGTCGATGCGCAGGGTAGCCAGACCATGGACGGATGGTCGAGCGTGGGCTTGCGTGGTGATAGGACAACCAATGGAACACCCGCCTGTACGATCGGATCGGGAAGAGATTCGCTCGTGTCATCCACCCAAACGATGCACGGTTTACTCGGCGTGCGCGCATCCTCCCCTTTTGCAGTTCCCGCCTTGCGCGCGACCCAACGTTTCGCAACGTATTCATGAGGCCGATACTCGGCACCCTGACGAAGAAATCGAATCCGTCCTGGAAATCCTGTCTGCCAGGTACAGGTCTGTTGAAAACCAGCCTCCAACGAACTCCAAATCAAGGCTCCAGCCCGAATGACTTCGTTGCGCTGTGCAATCCAATGGAGGAGGGACTCGATCCACAATTCCCGATTCGTGATGTTATTCGACGCGTACGTCAATTCCCGACCGGACCAGAGAACGGTCAAGTACTTGGCTTGGTGGAGCCATTCGCCGACCTGGCTATCCCATTCCATGTTCTGCGCTTGACGAGTCGCCTCCGCGAGAGCACCCGGAATCTTCTTCATGGAACAGGGAATGCCGACAACATCAAATCCCGCATCCTTCCAAGCCGCAATCGAAGGCGCGCTCCAATTTCCCATCAATAACATCGGCACCTTTCTACCGTTGCTGGTGGCTTGCGGCAGACGGGGAACTTCCTCCAGCAACCCATCGCTTCCGATCACAATCCAACAATCGGTCCGTTCGCGGGCTTCTGCCAAAGAGACAGAGTTCAATCCATTTTTTTGAATGGCGAGGACCGCGTCCATCCCCGCATCGCTCTCCCATAGATCGAGCATGCCTGAGAACCGACGAGCCAATTGGATAGCTGCGCGGGCGGTCTCCACGCAATGAACACGTCCCGTGACAAGAACATCCTTGGAATTGGCTAGGATCTTTTGAGCCGCATCGATCGCATCATCGCTATCGATGGTTGGCAAAGCTGCGTCACGCCGAGCACTGGTTACGATCTCCCATTCGCGATGTCGTCTTGAACAAAATGCTTCCCCGAAGTCTGGGCTTGCGTCTTCGCGATCCAGTTCACACAGGAGCGAACAAAACGTGCAGAGCCGAGCTGTTTCATGCGGATCGGTCATTCCAACAAATTCGGCTGGAGGTGTTTTAAAAGCAGTGCAATTTCGTCCGACCATCGTTTGCCAAGTGGCCGATCGTTCGCGGATCAACCAGGATGCGTTCGACAAGAATCGAGCGCGGAAGGAGTCTATCCCGTTAGCTTAACCGGAAAATAGACCGCAGGGGACATCGGTACAATTCTGGCATTCGAAACTAGACCATCAGCGCATCCAGCACGCGATCGGTCATGGCTTCGGTTCCGATCGAGGGTTGGCCACGGGGAACAAGATCGGCGGTTCGATGCCCTTGGGCCAGGACCGTTCGAACGGCCTGTTCGATTCGCTCCGCTTCCGCATTCAAATGAAGTGAATGACGACAAAGCATGGCGGCCGCCAAGATGGTGGCGAGAGGATTCGCAATCCCCTTCCCGGCAATATCCGGCGCGGATCCATGAATCGGCTCATACAAACCCGGTCCGCTACTTCCAATCGAGGCACTGGGCAACATTCCGAGGGAACCCGGCAGCATCGACGCTTCATCGGTCAGAATATCCCCGAACATGTTGCTGGTCACGACCACGTCAAAGGAGGTCGGACGGGAAAGCAGATGCATTGCCATGGAATCGACGAGGACGACTTCGTACTCGATGTCCGGATAGTCTTCCTTCATGATTTGAGCGGAAACACGGCGCCATAATCGCGAAGCCTCGAGCACGTTCGCCTTATCGACCATGGTCAGTTTCTTGCGACGATGACGGGCCGCATCGGCGGCCATCCGGACGATGCGCGCAACTTCGGAGGTCGTGTAGACGGCTGTGCTGAAGGCTCGCTGCTGGCCATCGGGCAAGGTTTCCACTCCGGATGGTCCGAAGTACAAACCTCCCGTCAGCTCACGAAAAAACAAAATATCTGTTCCTTCGATGATGTTGCGCTTGAGAGGAGACGAATCGAGCAGCTCGGCAAAAGTCACGATCGGACGGAGATTCGCAAAGAGTCCCAACTCCTTTCGAATCCGAAGTAATCCCGCTTCGGGCCGCGTTTTGGCATTCGGATCATCCCATTTGGGACCCCCTACTGCTCCAAGCAATATGGCGTCGCTCGCCTTGCAAGCGGCGATTGTCTTGTCGGTCAAAGGATCGCCATAAAGGTCGATGGATATCCCGCCAATGAGGTGTTCGGAAAACGAAAAAGGATGCGAATACTTCTCGCCGATGGCAACAAGAATTCGGTGGGCTGCGTGGGTGACTTCGGGTCCGATGCCATCGCCGGGCAACAGTACAATGTTGGCTTTCAATTCAATCTCCTCGGGGTGACAAGCACGTCTGCATCACGCATTGAATGTTGCAGGAGCTATTTACTATTGGTCGCTTTTGCGTGTTTTTCGCATCCTAGTTACTCCACCATTGAATTCCCTCCATGTTCAAACTCGTACTCAGTCCCAAAGGGCGGTACTCGTACTCGTACTCGTACTCGAACCGAACCGAACCGAACCGAACTCGAACCGAACCGAACCCTAAATCAAACTCGAACTTGAGTTGCATCGAGTACGAGTACCATTTCATTGAGTATGAGTACGAGTACGAATCAAGGCCTATCGATGTGGGTAATACCGAGCGCTAACAGATGGATGAAATGGACTACTTGCGAGCTCGCGCGTGCTTGAGTGGTAACCAAGCCCCGTTCTTGGCGCTGCTTGCCACACTCTGCTCGATAAAGTACATCCCTTCGACCCCATCATGAACGTTGGGATAAACGGTGTTGACCCGTTCAATCTTCTCGTTCTGATTCACTGCCACGATCGCGTCATAAGTGGCGGCATAGATGTTTGCAAAGGCTTCGAAAAATGCTTCTGGGTGTCCGCTTGGAAGGCGGCACGCGGCCCTACCGCTGGCGTTCATGAAAGGAGCATTCGGATCGCGTGTGTAGAGGCGGTGAGGTTGGCCATTTTGTCGAACAACCAAGACATTCGGCTCTTCTTGTCGCCAGGACAAGGCTCCCTTCGTACCATCGATTTCGATCGAAAGGTCATTTTCGCGACCGTGACTGATTTGGCTGGCAGTCACCGTTCCCAATCCACCATTCTCGTAACGGATGATCGCGGTTCCATAGTCGTCCAGCTTGCGACCTGGTTCAAACACCTTCAAATGGCAACTGATTTCTGAAGGCAACAGCCCGGTCATGAAGCGCCCTAGATTGTAGGCGTGCGTGGCGATATCGCCGAAGCAACCGGCGACTCCGCTCTTGCTCGGGTCGGTTCGCCATGCAGCTTGTTTTTGATCTTGGCTCTCGAGTCGGGTTCGCAGCCAGCCTTGGATATAGTTGGCGCGGACCGCTTGGATCTCTCCCAGCTCGCCGTTCTGGATCATTTCGCGGGCTTGGCGTACCAATGGATAACCCGTGTAGTTGTGGGTCAACGCAAACACAGATTTTGACTTGTCGACGATTTTGGCCAATTCTTCCGCTTGTGCCAAATCAAAGGTCATCGGCTTATCGCAAACCACATGGAAACCTGCTTCGAGGGCTGCCTTCGCGACTTCGAAGTGCGTGGAGTTCGGTGTCGTAACGGAGACAAAGTCGATCCTCTCTCCGACAGGTTTTTTCAATTCCGCTTCGAACATGGCCTGATAGGACGGATAGGCTCGATCGAGTGCAACGTCGTAGTCGGGGGCCGCTTGCTTGGATCGCTCGGCATTGCTGCTGAAAGCTCCTGCAACCACGGTCGCTCGGTTGTCGAGGCAGGCTGCGATCGAGTGGACGCGACCTATGAATGAGCCGGGACCTCCACCTACCAAGCCCATCTTTAGTTTGCGGTTGAGTGGTCCGTTGGTCATGGGAATCTCCGTCGAGAAATTGAGAGGGATGAATCAGTCGGCGATCGGATGTCCTGGCAGCTCCATCCGCCATCGCATCGGCACGGAATGCCCGATGCTTCGGGACGCTGCATCTATTTTCCGAACGCATGTTCTACCAAACCACGGCGCGATTTCCAGGTGCATTACCGTCTAGCCAGGACCTCCGCCGAGGCAGCTATTTACGGCATGTATTTACGGCATGAAGGAAGATTCTTGGGTATTGCCATAAGAAAAGTGTTGGCAAACGAAAAAACGCTGAGGATCGACCACCTTGCGGTAGCCAATACCCAGCGTCTCCACAAGCAGCTTAGGAACTGCTGCTTCTTCTCAGTGGTACCAACGGTTGGTTCTTCTTCTCCACTCCGGCTCGACGACCATTCGATGCCACGCGAGCGCTCTTTGCATCTCCATCCCAACCAAAAAACGGGATCACTTCTTCGGCGAAAAAACGGAATCTTCGATCGGTTCATCGTGTGTGATTTTGGTAAACCGCATTACTTGAGTCTGTCCCAGTACGTTTTGACGGGATTCGAAGGGCATCTTGATTCCATCCAAATCCCGGTAATCCAGAAAATCGTTTTCGATCGCGATCTCTCCCATCGGCGTGGCGGCGGTCATTTTGGAACGCAACAGAAGCTTGCTTTCTTTGTCATAGTAATTGGTCTGAAGTTTGTCGCTTCCGATCGGTTTGAGCTCAACCACCCACACCGGCCGGTCACCCACTTTATCTTCACCCTTGGTTGTTGCCTTTTCGTAGACCTTACGCCATTGGTGGTCGCCATCGAACAGCGCACGCCGCACAATTTGATCCTTCTCCTCCCCCTCCAGTTCCCGCCCACCGGATATGACCGAATCCTCCCAAGCGATCTTGCCATCGAAGCCATTCTCATGCTTTCCGACATTTGGGATATCGAAGCGGAGTACGAGCTTATCTGGTTGAGACTGCAGCAATAACATCTTACCTTCCAAGCCGACCGATTTCATTTCAAGCACCCCTTCGGAGCGACGGGTCTTGAACTTACCTAAGGCTTCTTTGCCACCGATGGCATTCGCGTATTCATCGAGAATCTTCTCACCGGCCGGCAATGCGATTGCTGCTGCGGTCTTTGCAGGAGCCGATTTATCTTGAGCGCTCGCCGTGGCGGGCAACCCAACGCTCGCAGCCACCAACGCCACGCATGTCCATCGACCTGTTCGGATCCACGATCGTTGCCATGAAGTTCGTTTCATATCCTATTTTCCTTTTGAGAGAGAAGGCACAAAAAAGTTGATTGGGTAATGCATCGTAAAGGAACAACGCGTTCATTCACTGTTGAAACTCACCGCTGAAATTCACCGCTGAGGTAGTTGAATCCATCCTCAGTCTTGTGGCTAGCGTCATTTGACGTCCTGGGCAGTCCCTTGAATCCATCGAACCGCCGCTTCGATATCAGGATCTTTGCCGCTGAGCAACAGATAGCGGGAAAGCGCGACAGGTTCGTCTGGCTCGACGCCCCGCCCTTCCAAGGGTTTCCCATTTGCCGATTCATAATTGGCAAACGCGTATTGAAATCCTGCACCGTGTGGCAATCGTTCGATCGTCGAGGGCAATGCCATGCCGGGGGTTTTTCTTCCAAAGACCCTCGCAAGTCCCGTGTCTTGGAGTCCGCCAGCCATAATCTCCGACGTCGACATCGACAACTCGTCGACAAGTACTGCGACCTTACCTGCGAAGTGGTTTTTACGAGGAAGAAGCACAAAATGAAGTGATCCGCTCCGCGTGATCATGGTCCCCAACTGCAACCCTTTGCGATCGGTGAACCATCCTCCAAAGGACATCGCCATAAAGCCCAAACCGCCCGGATTGCCGCGCAAATCGATGATCAGCCCCGGCGCATCGCGATGTTCGGTGACTAGCTTTTCGAATAGCGGAAGTACCAAAGGGGGATCAAAGAAAGTGCTTAAACGGAAGTATAGGATGCCCTCGCTGAGGATGCGAGTTTCGCATTCGAGGTGAGACGTCGGCATGTTTCCAAAATTGGCCGGCGTTCCGTTGGGTTTTTGAAACTCAAGCCTTCGCTCGGACTGCTCTCCTTGTTGATCGAGCCAAACAAAGTCCGAACTGGAACCGAGCGATCCATACGACAGCCCGGCAACCATGAGTCTCTTTAAAAATTCCGAATCGATGAGTGGGTTGACCACTTGCGATGCTTTCTCGATAGATTCGGCGATGTTCTTGCCTTGCCTCGAAAGCAGCACCCAACCCGAACGAACTCCTCCCTGCGCTGCACTCCCCGAGCTGTCCACGCGCCATGCGACCGCTTGACCATCGATCCATCGCAGTTCAACTCCGATCGTTCCTACAGCGCCCTCCGTCCGTTTGGTGTCGGCGGGACTCGATGGACTCGAGGCACTGCTCCCCTGGGAACCTTCGGATTCGGCAGGGGCAGGATTTGTTGAGCTGACTTCGTCCTTGTTCGAATCGCGGGCGACGGCTCGATAGGCCTGCTCGGGAATGATTCCGAAATGGGATTGCTTGAGTCGACCAAGCATCTCCGTCAGGATTGCATTCAATGCGTTGGGATCGGAGGCTTGCTCAGCCTGGGGACGCAGCTCGTCGCGAACGGCGTTCCAGTCGATACCCCCGAGACTAGGGTCCCAGTGCTTGTCACGGACTGTTGTCCATACGCGATCGAAAGCTTCGAGTCGGGTTGCAGGATCGACCTCTCGGGCAGGGCTCACCGCGGATTCACCCGTGGAAACTCCCGATCGAGATTCTTTGGGTTGGGAGTCCTCGGGGATAATCGACTCGGTAGAAACACCCGCACTGCCGGTGGCGGACGTTTCGCCGGCAGGTGGCTCCAAACGATACCCGCCGACCATGACAGCCGCGGACAGCCCCACGATCAATCCGCCTGCAATCAGTTCTTTGAACGCTCCAAAGCAGCAACTCATAACATGTCCACTTATTCTGAAACCATAGACGGAACCCATCCGTCCGCGTCGAGACCGCATGGCCTTTTTTCCGTACGAACCAACCCGCGAGATACCCCCAAAGGGAGTTGCATCCAATTCGTGATGATGACACGCGATGGTTACCACCGGTCATTATGGATGCCTCCTATGCTCAAGCCGATGCCAGCGAGGCGCCAGGGCGCGGAAAATAGAAAAATAGTTCGAAGTCTCTCGAAACCATTGAAAACAGGACGAAATCGTTCGTCAGTGGGGGATCAACCAAGTTCCCGCGATCTGGTCATGGACACCGCGCTGGCGTGAGAGCAAACCGATGACGGCATAAACCAATGGGAGCAACATGCAGGCGGTCCGAAGCACAAAAGACACCCACGGAGTGAACCACCCATTCGATTCGCAATAGATGATCGCGAACATCAGAAGACCGAGGGGTGCCCATAGCAATGCGGATCTCCATAACAGCCGCCATCGACTGGCCAGCTTGCCTTGCGCATTGACGATAACCATCCCCGCAATCTTTCTGCCGATCCCTCCCCGAAAAATCATTCCCCATAAGGAAAGAAACACCCAACCGAACAAAGATACGATCGCCAGTCGCCAAATGGAGACGGGAGAAAGCGCGTGCGGATCGGTACCTACGCGCTCCGCAGAAGAGACCAATGCCGCGGCTCGCAACACGCCGATCCGTTCGAACCAACCCCTGGTTGCTTCGTTGGCGGCTACCCACTCTTGGTCGTCAGCATTTGTGGGTTGATTGGCTCCAGGCAATGAAGTTTTGGGAATCTTCGAGGGAAGCTTCCAAACGAATTTACCCCCATCCGCCAAACTGTCTTCATGCGTGAGCCACTCGATCGAATTGGGCTCGATGAACAATACTCCCGACGCACGCAGGCTGGTCATATCCAACTCCGAGCATCGAATCCGCTCGGTTCTATGCCAGTCTCCAACTTTTGCGATCGCACGATGCAGCGATGACAACCACCGCTCATCGGTTATGACAGGCAGCTCCTTGCCCATTTGTTGTGCCTCCTTCTGGAGGACAGCAAGGGAAGACTCACGCGCATCGCTTGTGGCAATCACTTGCAATGCCTGCAATCGAAGCAATTCATCTTGAATGAGCCCCAGCCGAATCAGATGCCCTACGCCTAGCGCCGATAACATGGCCCCGAAAGGAATGAGACCGAGCGCTAACTGGGGAGCGATATGCAGCAATCGCTGACGCAAGGTGGGCGCGCCCGAAGTTTCATCGAGTGGACGGATCACTTGGATGAACTCGGCTACCGATCCGATCGGTGTCGGATGGTTGGGGTCCAAACGCTCGATGCATTGCATCGCACGATACGGAAGAATCGGTTTTAAAGATGTGGTTCCAACCGATGGCGCGAGGCTCTGCATGGACGCCGCAACCGTATGCAATAGATCCAACACCCTACGATCGGATGGCTCACGCGCAGAGATGATTTCCTCCAAAGCACGATCCGATCCCAAATCGTCGAACCATATCAATTGACCATCGCGCGTGATGCGAATGGCTCGTCGATCGAAGCTCAATGGCCCCGGTCCATCGTGCTCCGTATCACTCCCTCGCAGTGCGCTATCGGGCGATACTTCGCGCGCGAGATCGAGCAATCCACGGCGCATCGTCTTCCAATCAATCGAAGATTGAATTAAGTGCATCTCCGTGACCGGCAACGAATCCAAGGCGAGAAACGCATCCCATCGATGATTTGCTTCCAACCCAGAAGTGATCCAACGCAATCGCGTGGAACGCGCAACCCGTCGTCGCGATTCAGGGAGTTCTGGATAGGTCGCGGGGCGCTCGGCAATCCAAACCTTGCGTCTCAGGGCCGGATCGGTCCCCAAATACCATTGGCATTCACCTAGCAACAGAAAAGGTTGTGCATCGACGAATCGTCCAAATCGACGTCCCGCCGGACTCGAATGAACCGGCGATTCGTCTTCTGGGGTGCGCGACCACGCGAGTGGACTGCGGGCCGTCGACAACTCGGCAATGCGTTCGACGCTGGTACCGCTGAGCAAGTCATGCAGCATCCGGCGATCGTTTCGCCACAGCAAGGGAGCGCTGAGCAGAAAGAAGCTAATTGCATAGCCAATCCAATAGGTTGGTCCCAGGAATGATTCCATCCAGGGATGGCCACTCCAATACAAAATCATGTCGCTGCCAATGCCGGTCAGAAGCCACCATAGGCCGATCCGAATTGCAACTCGCCAAAGCGTCCATGGCTGGTGAGGATCGGACGTTTGCACACGCAATCCGAGCAGCCGTTTTCCCAACGTCGTTTGGAAGCGATACTCGCATACGAAGAGATAGAGAGCTTGCAGCAGGGAGGTCAGCACGTGCGACTCAAACCTCAATTGAGGCGTCTCCGCTTCCTGTGTGGCAAACCAATCCGGTCGCAGCAGGGCTGCGATACCGACCACCAGCGAGACAATCGCAACATCGATACATGCGGCCGCAAAACGAAAGGGCAATCGCGCGGGTTGGCGTGCGCCAGGCAAAAATGGAGCCAACTGCTCCCGAAGCTCGGCCATGTCATGGGGCCTCTGATCCCGATTGCGACTCATCCCTTGCGAGAGAACTTGAAACAAACCTTCTGGAACATCGCTCCGAATGGCGACGATCGGTGCGGGATCTTCGGTGAGGGCTCTTGCGATCACGGTGGTAGGATTGGTGTGCTCAAAAGGAGCCTTGCCAGTCAACAAGTAATACAGCGTCGCGCACGTCGAATAGATATCGCTACGACCGTCCAACGCTTCGCCGCGCAATTGTTCGGGAGATGCGAACAATGGAGTACCGACGATGCTTCCGGTTCGTGTCAATCCTGCGTCCGACTCGACCGATTTCGCCAAGCCAAAATCACCCACCTTGACCCTGCCGTCGGTATCGAGGTAGCAATTCGAAGGCTTGACATCGCGATGGATCAGATTCTTTTGATGGGCTGCATGAAGTCCATCGATGACATCGAGGATCTTTTCCAGCGCGTCTGGAACGCTCAACGGGCCATTCGACTGAACCAGATCGCGAAGGGTCGTGCCAGGCATCAGTTCCATGGCGATGAAGGGTTGGCCATCGGCGGTGTCGGCGGCATGCACAAACACACAGCGTTCATGATTGAGGCTGCTGGCGATCATCCCTTCTTGCCGAAAGCGTTCAATCGTCTCGGGAGAAGAGGACCGTACGCTCGCAATCAGCTTGATGGCAAAGCGATGTCCATGTTCATCGATCGCTTCGTACACGCGGCCCATCCCTCCGGTACCCAGCAAACGTTGCAAGCGATAATTGCCAATACGATGAATCGGAAGGAGACTCGGTCCCGAGATAGGAACGCGTACGCGACCGTCGAGATCGAAATCGAGCGTATCCATCAAGTCGTTGACGACCGGATGACTTCCTGCAGGCAAATCCTTAGGATTCGGCGGGACACCGGCTTTCGAACTTGGAGAACGCATAGGTTCATCCTGTGTCGAGCCGGTGGCATGGGTATCGGTAGTGCGTATGGGAGTGAAACCCAAGGCACTGGCGGTATGTCGCTGGTTGTCGAGGAAAGCGATCAGTCGGTCGCGAATCAATGGGTTCGAATCGAGCCAAACATCGACGACCAGGGGTCGTCCTTCATCCTCTGCGATGAGATATTGGGCAATAGCGACTTCCACGTCGTGATCCCCGTCGCGAATATCCCCGGCTCGAATGTCAGGAACACCGCGAATGTCAGGGATACTGCTGGGGGTCGGTTGGTTGCTTCCATCGTTGGCTCCAGGCTGTGAGTTGGAGGAAGTGCTCATGTTGGATCGAATTGCCCTCGCAAGTTTTCCAAACCTCGCTTGAGAAGACCGGCGACGGCGGTGGTGGTTCGGTCGAGCCGTTGCGATATCTCGGACAACGGTAAACCTTCGATGTAACGCATGCGGACCGCTTCGCGCTGCGTTTCAGGGAGTTGCTCGAGGGCCGACGCGATTTCGAGAAGGGTTTCAAGGCGTCGCATCTGAAGGCTGGGACTCGATTGCTGCGAAGCGACCAATTCTTGAAGCCGCAGCGAGGATTCTTCGAGGGAGATGGCGTCGATGGCGATTTCGCGCGATGTGTCTCGCTTTTGACGGTGGAGAGCTCGGATGCGGTCGGTCAAGTTGAAAGCCAACATTTGCCGAAGCCAAGCGGCCATCGAAGCGGCTTCTGTACCGCGGAACTGATCGCTTTTGCGGTGGGCTTCGAGCAAGGTTTCCTGAACGATGTCGGAAGCATCTAGATGGGCTTGGTAGGGCGAACCGATACGGGTCCGAGCCAGGACGATGAGATAGTCCCGAAAGTCTTCGATCTTCAGAGTTGGATCGTCGTCTGAAGTCATCTTGGGTTGCTGGGAGGTGTTAGAAATGAAAAAGGGAGCTGGTGGAAGTACACAGCCAACAAAAGTGAGCCTGAGGCGCTAGCCGAGAACCATGGACCATGCCCAAGACCGTGACCAAAATGCTGACCAAAATCATGAGCCTGAGGCGCTAGCCGAGAACCATGGACGATGAGCTTTCGACCATGAGCCTGAGGCGCTAGCCGAGAACCTCCGGCATCGAAAAACAGCCGACATTCAGACTCATAAAATCAAAAATCGACGATCATCGGTTTCCTCTGGCAGGAGCATCGCTCCATGAGATTCTATTCCATTCGTCGAGAGTCCGCGAAAATTGTACTTTCGTCGGGAATTTGCAGACTTCGAATTAGCATCTGCTTCTCAGCCCACAGGGACAGCAAAGGAAGGGGCGTCTTCCGTTGTCAAAAGACTCGTCTTCGCCGTTCCACAACCGATCGCATCCCGTTCGCAATTGAACTAAGCTGAAGGCCGTTTCTTGACCCGCAGATTCCCTGGCGGTGCCTAGGTCCGATTGCGTTTTGTGAAGGTTTGTGTGGATGGTAGGACAGTTCATTCAACAGGCAAGTGCATTGGGATTGGTCGCGATCGGGGGAGCGGTGGGGAGTCTGCTTCGGTACGGTGCTGGGCGATTCATGTCGGCCGTTGCACCAGGAGTCGCGCCGATGATGGCGACTTTGGGGGTGAATTTGGTGGGGTCGATGAT
>JBAWXH010000003.1:0-124153 GCA_037144155.1 Planctomycetota bacterium
TAGCGGTACTCGTACTCAGCGCTAGCGGTACTCGTACTCAGCGCTAGCGGTACTCGTACTCAGCGCTAGCGGTACTCGTACTCAGCGCTAGCGGTACTCGTACTCAGCGCTAGCGGTACTCGTACTCAGCGCTAGCGGTACTCGTACTCAGCGCTAGCGGTACTCGTACTCAGCGCTAGCGGTACTCGTACTCAGCGCTAGCGGTACTCGTACTCAGCGCTAGCGGTACTCGTACTCGATGGAGGATCATCGAGTACGAGTACCATTTCATTGAGTACGAGTACGAGTACGAGAGAAAGCCAAAACAGCGCAACTTCAAAATGCCCAAGCTCGATCCAACTACAACAGGTTTCTGACGCCAGAATATCGAGCCACGGCGTCCGGGTCTAACTCCAATCCAAGTCCTGGTTTGGAAGGGATGTTGAGCATCCCATCCCCGTCCAAAGACCAACCGCCGACAGTGATTTCATCGATGAAGGGTGAGCCCGTCAAGTATTCCACCATATCCGTCCCAGGGAAAGCGGTAGCCAGTTGCAAGTCAGCGGCCAATCCAACGGCGGTGTTCCAGCCATGTGGAATGAAACGAACGCCATAGTCCTGAGCCATCCAAGCGATTCGACGCTCCTCGCTGATGCCACCCACTTTGGTTACATCGGGCTGCACAATATCAAAGGCTCGGGCCTGCAGCCACGACTGGAAGGATTGCCTGCGTGTGAGTACTTCTCCGCCTGCGATTGGAATCGGTGAATGCTCTCGCAACAGCACAAAATCCTCGAGTGCATCCGGTGTCAGGGGCTCCTCGAACCAGTGCACGTCATACTCTGCCAGCATGCGAGCTGTTTTGATCGCCCATTTGTAGCCGTTGGTCCAATAGGCATCGCTACCACCCGCATCCACCATCAATCGACAATCCGAACCGATCGCATCGCGGGCTGCTTTGACAATCGCTTCATCGGTGGTTGCGCTAACTCGTCCAAAAGGTCCCCAGCCAATCTTGAACGCCCGAAATCCCTTTGCTTTCACTTCCAGCAGCTTATCCCCCATGGCAGCGGGTGTCTGCATAAGCAATGACGCATAGGGTTGAATACGCTCGCGATAACGGCCTCCCAACAGTCTTCCAACGGATTGGCCTGTGGCCTTGCCCAGGAGATCCCACAATGCGATGTCAATTCCACTGATGGTATGCGTGATGGAGCCACCACGACCGAGCCAGAACATATGCTGATGCAGTTTCTCGCTGACCCGTTCAGGCTCCAAGGCACTCTCCCCAATGACCAAAGGCTCTAGCAACGCTAGCGATGCTCGAACCAAATCGTCGTTGGTGAAGACACTTCCCAATCCAATCAGTCCACACTCGGTATGGACCGCAATGAGAGTATGGACGCAATCCTCTGGGCGAAGCTCGTTGCTCCAACCTCCCTCGGGCGTAGCACCTCGCAAACCTGCGCAGCGTATGTCTGTAATCTTCATCAACGATTAACCTCGACGGAATGTTTTGACGGTTGGACGAAATTCGACGTTTTGATCCAGTGGAAAGATGGGGCGAGGACAACGCGTGTGCCCTAGGTAGGCAAGGTTGGCGCTGGACGAACCGGGCGCATCCACATGGATCATCGCCGCGCACCAATCGGCAAACATATGGTGTTGGCAATGGGGCGATTTCACGATGACGGCATCAAAGTCACGCGGATTTTGACCTAGGGAATAGAAAAAGGACCGATCGTACAAACTCACCCCTCGACTGCTAATAGCTAACGTGAAGTTATCGCATTCAAGGATCGCTGAGAGGCCCGAATCCCACACTTCGCCAAAGGACTCGCTTCGAAATAAGCCGTCCGACAAATGGCGAACTTTTCCCTCGATTGCAAGAGGTTGAAAGCGATCTGGATCCAGCGTCCCACCGACCAAAGTGCGAATGGTCGCACCAACGCCGGCTGCGAACGCTTTTTGCACCGCAGGCGCGTCGACCATCGGTAGCAACGTTCTACCTCGGTACCCTCTTTCGATCAGTTTCTTTAGGATGGCATTGCTGTCCCCGGATGCTCCCGAACTGGTTGCATCGGCGGCATCGACGAGAGCGATCGTGCCTCGGGTTTGTTGCAACAATTGTGTAGCCATCGCATTCAGATGCACCAATGGCACTTGCATGCGATGACGGTTCGGCCAAAAGCTCTCGGCAATACGTAGCGCTTCACGCTCCGCAAGCTCGACATCGTTATCGGTCACGACAAAACTGTATGTCTGCAATGCCGGTACGTCCGTAAAGGGGTTCCCGATAAACATTCCGGCGGAAAGTCCGTTTGGACCGGATTCCACTTGCTTTGCGATTCGAATACTGTCCCCAAAAAGCCCTGACTCCGTGATCAATTCATCGCCGCGGACCAGAGCCGGAATCGCTACCTTGGCCGAAACTGGCCGAGCACCATCGAGAATCTTTATTAGCAATCGAGAAGCGCGCTGCCCCGTCTGAAAAAAATCCACGTGTGGGTAGGTGTGGTACGCGACAATCGCATCCGAATGCTCCATCATCCGATCGGTGAGTATGCCATGCAGATCGAGGGAGACGACGATAGGCACATCGTTGCCAAGCACTTTTCGCGATTCGGCCAGTAGATATCCTTCCGGATCCAATTCCTCTTGGCTCGCCATCGCGCCGTGCATGCAAAAATAGACCCCATCGACAGGAGGAGAGTTGCGAATGCTCTCGACAAACTCACGAGCAATGCGTTCCCAGGCTTCCGCTGCCAAGGTTCCACCTGAAGTGATAAAGCAAGCGCTATAGGCTGGAATGACTTCAACACCTGCTAGATCCTCGAACACGTTTAGAGCTCCACCGATTTCATTCCGGACGGAGCGATGATAGTTCAGCAGATCCTGGCCACGTCGGATACGAAAGTCAGCAACCTGACTCAAGTGGGGATTGAAGGTCGAGACTTCTTGTTTGCATTCGGCGATGAGAATTCGGCGCATGGGAAGTCGTTCGTTTCCTTATTTAGGACTATCGCAACGGAGCAATGACGTGCTTGCAAGCGCTATGGGATATAGGGCAGATCCAGCTAGTGGTCGAGACCAATGGGGAGGTCTCGCATTCGTCCCATCCGACATGATTACAATCACCCGCAGCGATCCGGACGAGCAGTGCGTCTTGGCTCCCGTCTCCAATGTCTAGGACTTGAGGTATCGACTAGTAGTAGAAATCAACAGAATCGATCTTCATAGGCTTCTACTTCAAAAACTTGATGGTTCATCCAATGGTTTGATCGCATCGCGTGGAAACACCACGAGGATGGCGACCAGTAGCAAAATGCCAACTCCGAAATAGGCCATCCCAGTCAAGGTTAATAATCGATCTATTCCGAGAGTCGATTTCCAAAGCCCTCCAAATAGGGTTGCAAACCCTGAAACAAGCCCTCCGAATAAATTGAGGATGCCGACAGCCGTAGCTCGAAATCGATTGGGGATCACTTCGAAGGCGGATGCGAAAATATTGCCCATCATCAGACCACTAAACAATCCGAATGCCACGGCTGCCCATCGAACTTGAACAAGCGTTTCGCAGGCTCCCATCGCATGCAAGCAAGGTGCACACAAAACCAGACTCGCAAACATCAAGTACAAGCGAGATGCCTTTGTCAGGCGCAACAGTTTGTCCGCCAGCCAGCCACCTCCGAGCAATCCAATAGCCGTGCTTCCCTGAAGGTAGAGCGTGGCATTGAAAGCAGCATCCGATTGGCTCAGTTCAAATTTATCATGCAAGAAGGAAGGTAACCAACCGTACAACAACCACAGTCCAAATACAAACACCGGAAATGCGATACATAGGATTTGGTAGGTAGGGATCGCAAGGATCGTGAACATGCCGCTCCAAGCTTCAGCTTTGTGTTGGGCCGTATTCGAAGTTTCGGTGGATCGTTCCAGCTTCATGGACCTCAAGAATGCAAAATACGGAAAAGCATACGCCAAACCAACGCCGCCCAATACAAAGAAGGCCGTTCGCCATGCACCCCTGTCTGCCATCCATCCGCCAAACCAGCTGCCGACGACCGTTCCTGCAATTTGAGCCGTGGTGAGAACGGAAATCGTGCGCGATCGATACTCCAGCGCGAATGCGCTAGCAGTGAGAGCGATTGCGGTTGGCATAAATAGAGATTCTGAAATCCCCATGGCGGCGCGCAGCCAGAGTAGCTCGCCACCGGTGCGTGCCAGACCGGTTGCTACCGTTACCAAACTCCAGATGACCAAACTTAAGACGACTAAGATGCGTTTGGAAAATCGGTCGCCAATGATTCCCGCAACAGGACACCCGAAAGCATATACCCACAGAAACACGCTTCCGGTCAGTCCTAATTGTCGGTCCGTCATTCCTAAATCGGACTTAAGCGATGGGAATATGGCAAAAACTGCTTGTCGATCGCAGTAGTTCAAGAAGTAGGCAAACCACATGACGGCCAATAAGAAAAGAGCCTGTAGCGAAACCTGGGGGTTGCTCAGGGAATGGGATTGACGAATCGTTTCATCATTTGCAGTCATGACGAAAGTACCTCATCGATCCCAACCTGCCTGGCGATGACCGCAACGCAGTCTCCTTGCTGCGTCAGGCAAGGTACGCGAACCGTGATCAAGTAACCGGAACTGCGCGCGATGATCGGTTCAGGCGATCGGTCGGGCCGTTCCAAATGATGGATCGCTCCCACACAATCGCCGACATGGACTATTTGGCCAAGATCAACATGGATTTCAAAAATGCCTGATTCAGGAGCTAACAGATAGTCATTTCGATCGAGGGCTTGAACTAGAATTGCAGGTGGTTTGCCCAACGACTCTCGCGACTGTTCAACCCCTTTTAGCAAGCCGACATGGATAAGAACGTTTCGAAGACCCGATTGTGCAATTCGATGAACGCTCGCCGGCACACCCTCGCCCCCGCCAAGCTCGGTGGTGACAACGATTTTCCCTTGATTCTCGGCTTCGACAGGTAACAAGCCTGAGCCAGCGATATCCGCATAGAGAAACGAAAAGTCGGTATTCCAAGCCAACATGGCAGCCAACATTTTGCGGCGTTGTTCCTTGTCGGGGACGACATGCATGTGCGAGCACGGCACAAAGTCCATGCTACGCCCCCCCGAATGAATATCGATGATGACATCGCTGATTGGAAAGAGCACAGTCGTCAGGTAGTGCGCAATCTGGCTGGTGACAGCTCCTTCCGGTTGTCCTGGGAATGCCCGATTCATATTCATTCCGTCAAGTGGCGATAAGCGCGTTGCGGAACGTGCCGCCGGGAAGTTAAGTGACGGAATCAAGATGAGCCTGCCATGGATCATTTCGGGCGTCAGCTCGCGAGCTAACTTCATCGCGGCGATCTGACCTTGATACTCGTCCCCATGGTTCCCACCTAGCACCAAGACGGTTGGCCCTTTGCCGTTAGCGATGATTGTTATGGGAATCATTACATTCGCCCAACCACCCAGATTGTGCGAATAGGGGACCTGCAAGAAGCCCTGTTGTTTGCCACTCGAATCAAGGATCAGAGAAGTGAAAAGCATACGTAAAATTTCCTTGTGGAAAATCTCCTTGTAGAAAATCTCCGCGTGAATGCACGACGGCGCGAGATTCGAGAAATGGAACGATGTCTTCGAGGGTCTTTTTAGCCGAGGATCTCGTGCATGACGTTGCCATGCACGTCGGTCAATCGAAAATCACGACCTGCATATCGGTAGGTCAGGCGCTCGTGATCGAAGCCTAGCAGATGAAGGATGGTTGCATGCAAGTCATGCACGGTAGATACCTTCTCAATTGCTTTGAAGCCGAAATCGTCGGTCGCACCGTAGGTCATTCCACCCCGTATGCCACCTCCCGCCATCCAAACCGTAAATCCGTAGTGGTTGTGATCGCGGCCGGACCCACCTTCTGACACCGGGGTTCGCCCGAACTCGCCTCCCCATATCACGAGTGTGTCCTTCAGCATGTCCCGCTGCTTGAGATCCGTGAGCAATGCGGCGATGGGTTGGTCGATTTCCCCCGCATTCTGTTTCAGGTTCTTTTCAATATCGCTGTGGTGATCCCAGGGTTGGCCAGCACCATGCCAGAGTTGAACATAGCGAACACCGCGCTCCAAAAGACGTCGCGCAATCAATGTCTGCCGCCCATGCGTGGTGTCACCGTAGAGTTCATGAATATGCCTCGGCTCACTTTGGATATCAAAAACATCAGAGGCCTCGGATTGCATTCGAAAAGCGAGTTCGAAGGACTCAATGCGTGCGTCTAAACGAGGATCCGTGTTGGCTTGTGTGCGGACCGACTCGAGCTTGCGAAGCAGAGCCAATTGGTGTTGCTGGATCTCGCTTGTTGCATGAGTACTGCGAATATTCTCTATCAATTGCTCAATCTTGCGATATTGAGTATCGACATAGGTCCCTTGAAATGAGCCAGGCAAAAATCCCGACTGCCAATTCGCTTTGTCGGAAACAGGGTATCCATTGGGACACATTGCAATGAAGCCTGGGAGGTTTTGATTCTCGGTGCCCAACCCATACAGTATCCAGGAACCAACGCTTGGCCTCGGTTGAACCGAATCTCCACAATTCATCAGCAGAAGGGATGGTTCATGGTTGGGAACTTGCGCCGTCATCGAACGAATGACTGCGATATCGTCAGCGTGCGCTGCGGTTCGAGCGAAGAGTTCGCTGATTTCTAATCCACTTTGACCGTACTTATCAAACTTGAACGTTGAAGGTAGCGCCCCACCCGTCTTGCGTTCGGTAATGTACGATTGCGGCAATGGCTGCCCCGAGTATTTCGCAAGCATCGGTTTGGGGTCAAAAGTATCGATATGCGATGGACCGCCATTGAGAAAAAAATGGACAACCCGTTTGGCACGCCCGGCAAAATGAGCTTCTTTTGCCGCTAACGGATTGGAAGACGCATCGCCAGTTGCTGCATGCAGCGAATGGTCATCCGCCATCACGCCGGCCAAGCCCAATAAACCTAAACCAACTCCTGAATTGCGAAGGAGTTGGCGGCGGGAGAACCCGATTGGTGGTTGTGATTTCATAAGCATGGCCTCATGGTTGGAACCTACGGTACGAACATGCGCTCATTTGAAATCAGGAGCACCTGGGCTAATTGTTCCAATGGAGACAACCTCTGTGCGGGATTGCCGCCGAAGTCCTTATCGGCATTCCAGGACTTCGCATCGATACCGTTCGAATTCAGGATGGAAACTTTTGGAGACCATAGGAATTGATCGGTGTTTAGGATTTGATCGATGTCGACGACAAAATCAATTGTCTCGTTCGCCTCGACTCGCAACGTTGCAACGTTCAAATCCTCCTCGCGATTTTGTAACTTGATTGTTTGAAGTATGCCTTCGCTACTCGAAACGATGAAGGCTCGAATACCATCTCCCGCTGTCGATTGGTGAATCAACTTGGATTGGATGGAAACGGTCCCCATTTGGGGTGCTGTCCAGCGCCGTACGATCGCATGATGACGGTCATTTCCGGGATGCCCACCCTCTGAAGTTAGTTGCAACCACCCGAGCAAACCGTCTGGTAGTTGTGGTCCACCCTGCCACGCGGTACCGGTGAAGTGGGGCAATTTTGTAAACGACTTCAGCTTTCCTAACGCTTCATCGAGTTCGCCATAGCCATAGCTCCAAGCCGCCGAATGCGAATCCGCTGATTTGGCAGCCATCGTCTGCTCTGCCTCGGCTAGGAATTGTTCTGCAATCCATCCTTCATCACGCGTTGGAATCCGTCCAAGAATCTTGACATAGAGTTGTTGAATCGGTGCCGATCCATCCAAATCAGCGACGATCTTCTTTGCTCTTGCAGCGATAAATGGGTGGTTCAGGGCAAAGAGTGCTTGCTGGGGCGTCGTGGTCTCGGAGCGTTCTGGGGAATGCAGGTCGGGATTTGCGAAATCGAAGACACTGAGAAGAGTCGGCAAGAATTGGCGATCAATGGAAACGTAAATGGATCGCCGCAAGCCAAACAGATCGGTCCCTGGGCCTCCTTGGGTCAAGTCTAGTTCACCGGATGTGGCTAACATGGAATCGCGCCACGCTTCGAATTGCAATCTGCGCCGGTTAAATCGCCAATGCAACCTGTTCGCTGGGTCTCGTTCTCGCGCTAACGCTCGAGCGGAGGAATCGGTTGGTCCTTCTGAGTTTTGTCGATATGTTGCCGATAACATGATGGAGCGATGCAATGCTTTTGTTCTCCATCCGCTTGAAATGAATTCATTCGTCAAATTGTCGAGCAGTTCCGGATGGGTTGGAGGATTCGATCGAATTCCAAAATCGCTGGGAGTGCGGACCAGGCCCGTACCGAAGTGATGTTGCCACACTCGATTGACCCAAACCCGCGCAGTCAATGGATTCGCAGGATCAACGATCGCTTTAGCCATCTCCAGCCGTCCACTCCCATGGATAAATGGGTCCCTCGCATCCCCGGAAAGTACCTTTAAGAATTGGCGAGGAACTCGTTCCCCTTTGGTTGCCGGGTTGCCGCGTCGAAACACATAAGCATCCTGGAGAACCGCGGAATCATTCAGGACAACAGCACATGGAGTCGCGACGGGTAAATTGAGAATCCATTGATCGACGTCCGATTGAGCCTTCCACAAAGCAACGCCCGTCGCATGGTCCCAGTACCATTCGGTATTGATGAGCGGCTCGTCAGGAATCACGCAGGGGGATCCCTCCGCATAAAAAGCATCATGCAATTGACGGTCGCATTCTTCGATCGGGACTCCGTCCCCTTCGGAAGCACTTTGCCATACCCTTTCGTTCGCAGTCAGGAGGGAAGCGTATCGATCAGCCACCTCCTGGATCGATATCGGAGGGACTTCAAACGCTTTTGCGACTCGAGAATTGACGTGGAAGGTCCCGTCATTCCATTGCTTCGTCACTTCGGCCGAGCGGGTTGCAAACTCATCCGCTCGAAGTTTGCTATATGCAATCCACGGCATGAATACCGGATCGGACCGATACTCCGCACCGGCTAGGAATGCCTGCCATCGACGTACGAGAGCGGGGATCAACTCGTCTTTGCCGGTAAGCTGCACGAACGCGACTTCGGGATACTTTTCGATCTCCTGCTGAGCGAGTAAGTAGTTTGCGATTCGATCTCGGATCCGTTTGTTCGCTTCGTTCCGTGAGCTCTCCGTGAGTTCAGCAAGCTTTTGAAGTCGTTCGTGCAATCCCTTCCGTTGCAAATCAGCGGCCTCGGATGGTTCGCCGAGGTTTGGCAACGCGATTTGCTGGTCAACACAGTTCAGGAAGACTCCATAGAGGGAGTAATAGTCCGCGGTAGGTATCGGATCGTATTTGTGATCGTGACAACGGGCACAACCGATCGTCAAACCGAGAAGTCCTCGACCTACTACATCGATTCGATCGTCGATGATGTCGGGAGTTGTACCCAGGAAACGACGACCGAGCGTCAAAAAACCCATTGCCCCCTGAGACGCAGGATCGTCCGGGGCGACTTGGTCCGCAGCGAGCTGCAGCAATACGAAACGGTCATACGGCATATCCTCGTTGAATGCGTTGATCACCCAGTCCCGATAGAGGAACGAATGGACAAACCTTCGTTCCTCTCGGCCATAGACATATCCTTTCGTGTCCGAGTACCTTGCCACGTCCAACCAGTGTCGACCCCAACGTTCACCGTAGCGAGGCGATTCCAACAATCGATCAATCAATTGCTCGTAGGCGTCGCTCGACGTATTTTTAATGAACGCTTGGATCTCTTCTTGAGTGGGTGGCAATCCGCACAAGTCATACGTGGCTCGAACAATGAGTGATTCTCGGTCCGCCTCGCTGGAGGATTCAAGTCCTGCGTCTCGCAGATTGGCAAACACAAATCGATCGATGTCGTTCTTGACTCTCGATTCGTCCTCCAGGGTTGGAGGAGTGACGATGCGAAGTGGCTGGAAGGACCAGTGATCGCGCCATCGATCTTCTTTCAGCGTTCCGTTAGGCGTTTCCGTTGGCCAGGGAGCACCTAGACGGATCCAGCGAGCTAGATCGTCAATCTGATCCTTCGTCAGAGGTTCTCCCGCCTCTTCTGGAGGCATTCTCGTCTCTCGATTGAGACTGCGAACGCGATCCAGCAATTCACCCCGTTGGTCCTCCCCAAGAACAATAGAAGGACCGCTGTCGCCACCCGAGAGGATCGCATCGCGTGAATCCAATCGTAACCCAGCCCACTGCTTCTTTTCACCATGGCATCCATGGCATCTTTCGATCAACAGCGGTCGAATTTGCTTTTCAAAGAATTCGGTCTCCTCTTGCGCAGTGTTCGATGGAGACTGGTCCGCAAGCGGGTTGTTTGAAAACGCTTGCGAAAAAAAAGAACAAGCGAACATAAGAACGGACAGCCATACTCTGACGAGCGGTTGCATGTTGCGAGCATCGCATTGGTCGGACAATGTCGTAGAATATCCGCAAAGAATCCGAGCGTCGTTCATTCTGGATTCCACGAGAGGTATTCAAAAAATAGGCAGAGAGAAGTTGCCTGCATTTTGTAGCAATTTACATTCGCGTTGGGGCTCGTCAAGGTTAGGCCTTTTATACCTTCTTCAGCCCAGTCGATCCAGAACGCCTTTGTAGAAACGAATGAATCGATGTCGCAACGGTACTCTTCGATATCTCCACCCCTCATCTTCAGCCGAAGAGAACCGATTGCAATTGCGATCAGCCCGCCGATTTCCAGTCTTCTACGAGATCTCAAACAAAGACGCTTTCTGCATAGGACGCTTGGTGGCTTTAGACGACGGACTCCGGTCATTCCATTTATCAATAGGCGGGACACGTCGGTCGCGATTTTCGCGCTACCGACGTCCAAGAGCGCTTGGTGCGCGAAGTCATGCACTAGACGAAGCGAGATTGCCTCGCAACACCGTCATCCTCGCGACCCCACCGTCATTCCCGAGAAGTTGGGAATCCAGAAGAAATTCAAGTTGCATTGGATTCCCGCCAGTGTGGGAATGATCGACAATTGGATTCTCGCTGGCACAGGAATGAAAGATGAATGCTTTGTATCCGCCCATGCGGGAATGAGACTTGAAAAGGTGGATGCGCGACTCTCAGCCCGATCTCCTGCGATTGTGTGGTTCATGAAAGAGGGACCTCTGAACCATCGAAGATCGCAGAGCGTGCTGTCTTTCCCATCTCACCCCAACTGTGATTGGGTGTCGTGATCTCGGCAGACCGGGGGGGATGCGATCCTTCGTGTCGGTTACAATAAAGAATCGGTTCAATCCGAGGAACTTCTGCAGAAGAACGATCGATTCCTCTGTGGGGTGCGATTGATTATTCGCATCGAACTATGATGAGTCCGAATAAACCTCGACGCCCGTTGGGTGCTTTTGCAAATTGACTCCACGCCTAATGGTCTGTTGCTGAATGCATGTAACGTATTGGAATGAATAGGTCGGAAATCGTTCTTTGTCTTTTTTACGACACTCCGGCTTTAAAATTGGAGAGGTTTTCCTTTGCCGCAAGACAACAACGCCCCGAACAACGACAGTACCTTTCAACAAGGAAAGGATGGAACTGAGCGAAAAACTTCCGACAAGGAAACGCGAGACCCCATGCGTAACGAGATCCTGATCCCTGAGAAGTTCGGTCGCTATCGCATCGTGCGCGAATTGGGCCGTGGCAACATGGGGGCGGTTTTCCTCGCCCATGACGAACAACTTGATCGCCCGGTAGCGATAAAAATTCCATTTTTTCGAGATGCAAACGACGATACAATCGCAGAACGCTTCTACCGCGAAGCGCGATCCATGGCGACTGTCCATCATCCCAATCTGTGTCCCATCTACGATGTGGGTCAGCATGAACAATGGCACTTTATCACGATGGCCTATATCGATGGTCAACCCTTGTCGGCCAATATCAAGGCAAAGGGTGGGTTGCCGTGGGCTGAGGCAGCAGAACTTCTCAGAACGATCTCGCTAGCACTGCACAAAGCCCACGAAGCGGGATTAGTCCATCGCGATCTCAAGCCATCCAACATCATGCTTGCTCGGGATGGTCAGCCGACTGTGATGGACTTTGGTTTGGCTAGACGACGCAGTCTCAATGACGTCGAATTGACGCAATCTGGCGCGGTTTTTGGTAGCCCAGCGTACATGGCGCCAGAACAAGTGGAGGCAAGGCATGACGAAGTCGGTCCGCAAACGGACGTCTATGCTTTAGGAATCATATTTTATCAAATGGTTACAGGGCGAACACCGTTCCGTGGATCGGTGGCATCGGTCTTCGGACAGATTGTAAGCTCGATCCCTGAGCCGCCATCCAAATGGCGACAAGGAATACCCGAGTCCGTGGATCGAATCTGCTTGAAAGCCATGGCGAAAGAGCCGAAAGATCGATATCGAACGGCTATGGAATTGGCTGGCGCCCTATCGGAGATTCTAAACAAATCGGATTTTAACTCCTCGGAAACCCAAGTTCTCGTTTCCGCAGAGTCCCCATCGGATGAAGTCCAATCGGATGGTGGTGCGTCGGTCAGCAGGACTCGTCGCGAGGCCGAACTGAGACAAGTTACGGTGGCTGTTTTGAGTTACGAGGCCCCTGAGGATTCGATTGTTGGTAATCGCACTTCGCATTCTGAGCAACTCATGGTTCGATCGCAATCCTTTGCATCCTTGGCAATCGAGCAAGTGGCCAAGTTTGGGGGATCGATTCTTCTGAACAACGGCCAAGAAGTGATCGCCTGCTGGGGATACCCTCAGGCCTTTGAAGACTCCGCGCAACGAGCGGTCCGAGCCGCATTAGAAGTGTCCAAGATTCTAGAATCGAACCATGATCCGGTGCACGCAACAGACCCTTCCCGCAGCGGAGAATTGCCGACTCGAGCGCAGTATTGGGCCGTTCTCCATTCGGGGGAGTCTATCGCGGAAGAGATCGATTCTAGGGACGGGCTGAGCGTCTCGTTGGTTGGCGAAGCCCGCAATACGGTTGTGCGATTGAACGCGATTAGTGAGCCGGGTGCGGTTTTAGTCAGCGACGCCACCCATCATCGCGTCGCTCTCTTCTTTGAATGCGAATCGACGGGGATGCATCGATTGCGAGGGTTATCGCAGCCGATGGAAGTTTTTCGAGTACTCAAAGAAAGTGTTTCTCGCAATCGTGTGGAATTGGTCGATCCGAGCAATTTGACTCCATTGGTCGGACGCGATACGGAATTGAGTATCCTGAAGGACCGGTGGGAACAAGCGCTCGAAGGATTGGGCCAGATAGTACTTTTGATCGGCGATGCAGGCCTTGGCAAATCGCGATTGATTCGAGAGATCCGAGAATATGTAATATGCTCGGAAGCTTCTGATCTCTCAACGGAGCAGGAGGCAGCGGTGATCGAGTGGCGTTGCTCCCAGTACCACCAGGATACCAGCTACTATCCGATGATCGAGTTCTTCCATCAGTTATTGGAGTTGGAAAAAAGAACACCTGGAGAACGGTTGGAAACTGTCGTCCGTTATCTCCGCGATCTCAAGATGGATACTGTCGAAAACATATGGCTATTCTGCTGTGTATTGAATGTTCCAACCGATGATCGTTATCCCGCTTTGGCATTATCACCACAGAAAATCAAAGAGCGCACCGATGCTCTCTTGTTCCAATGGCTCGATCATCTTGTACAGGTTCGCCCGGTTCTTTTCATCGTGGAGGATTTGCATTGGCTAGATCCCACGACGCTAGAGTTACTTGAAAAATACGTCTCGAAATACGAGAGCGGACGAGTTCTGTGCATTCTGACATTTAGGCCAGAGTTTGAGACTCCTTGGAAGAGCAAGCCGCATCAAACTCAGATTGCCCTCAATCGACTCACGAAGCGTCAAATCGGTGAGATGATGCGCAAACGAACGCAGCGCTCCAACATTCCGGAAGCGATCGTTCGGCAAGTCATCGAAAGGACGGATGGGATCCCTTTGTTCATCGAGGAGTTTACGGTCGTCATCCTCGAATCGGGTGTGCTGGATCGTTCGGATGCCGGAGAAGATTCCTCGGCGTTGCTCAAAGTAATCCCAGTGACCCTGAACGATTTGCTCCTATCCAGGCTCGATCGCATGGAATCGGATCGCGAAGTGATCCAATTGGCTGCGACGATTGGACGAGAATTCGATTTCGGTTTGCTACATGCATGTCGCAATGCCTCTCGCGATCGCCTTCATAAAGAATTGGACAAATTGGTTCATGCAGAGATTCTCTTTGCAAAAGGGGAAGGTGATTCCACTTCTTATATGTTTAAGCATGCGTTGTTGCAGGATGCTGCCTATCGCTCGATGCTGACTAAGAAGCAGCAGCAATGTCACCAAAGGATTGCGGAAGTATTGGAGTCCAATTTTCCCGATGTGGTTCTAGGGCAGCCGGCACTTCTCGCGCATCATTTCACAGAAGCCGGCATCACGGAGACGGCAATCCGATATTGGTTGAAAGCAGGATTGCGGTCCCAGGAACAATCGGCCAATGTCGAGGCCATTCGCCATTTTCGATATGGCATCCAACTCGCGATGACCCTTCCTCCATCCCCCCAACGCGATGCGATCGAATTGAGTATCAAGCTACCATTGAGCGCCGTACTGATGGCCGTTCAAGGCTATGCGGCTCCAGAAGTGGAGCCTGTTCAAAATCGATGCATCGATATTTGCCGGCAACTGGGAGAAGGAGCACCACTGTTTCCCGTATTGATCGCGAACTGGGAGTGGCTATTCATCCGCGGACGGTTCGCGGACTGTTACAACCGTTGTCCGGAAGTGATTTCAATTGCAGAGGTGCAGCAAGGTCCAGGAATGTTGGCCGAAGCGCACTGGACGCAGGGTTGTACTTCGTTTTATGCGGGGGATTTCGAGTCCGGAAGACGTCATGCGATGCTCGGTGCTCAGAATCATCATCGAGAAGCCAGCATCGAATATGTCAAGATTACACAACAGAATAGCGGGCCACTGAATCTGGCCTATTGGGGACTCGCACTATGGCAATTGGGATTGGTTGAGCAAGCGTTCCGCCGGCTGGATGAAGCGATTGTTATGGCGCTTGACTTAAAGCACATATTCACCTTGGCGATGACGACTTGGAAATTAGCACAGGTGCGAGATTTCGCTTTGCTAGGGGATGAAACGATCGATTACAGTCAGCGTGTCAGGCGGATTGCAGAGGAGCAAGGATTTGCTTTTTGGTCAGCTCTTGGGACGGGATGCGAAGGGGTTGGGCTGCAACACTTAGAGCGCTACGACGAGGCGATCGAGACACTGAATTCGGCGTTGGTGCAGCTGAGCGCGACCGGCTCGTTCATCTTGTTCCCCAAGTACCGCTCGCATCTGGCTTGTTGTTTATGGCGAGTCGGCAGGACCGCAGAAGCGGTGCAGCAGTTGGACCAAGCCTTCGTCGATCAATCCGGCGGTGAATTCTTTATGCATTCGGAGTTGCTGCGATTGCGAGGGGACTTTGCCATGGACCATTCGGAATGGGAAACTGCCGAGTCCCACTATCGTGAGGCGATCGGGATTGCGTCGAAACAAAATGCGAACATGTATCGACTCCGATCCGCCGTGCAACTATGCGGGTTATGGTTGAGAACCGGAAAGAAGGAGCAGATCTCGGCCTTTCTCGAACCAATTTATCGTTCATTCACGGAAGGGCATGCCTCGATCGATTTGCAGCGAGCGAAAACACTGCTTGAATCGTTGTAGTCGAATTTGCACCCTTGTCGGTCCGAAGATGCGGGCGCGACGTTATGTCAGCGCTTTCGAAAACTGGCTTTGAGACCCCATGGCATGCGTACGCCAAAGAAGAAATCTTGCCCTGCGTCGTAGGGCTGGCCACGCCCGCAATCGATTTCCCATTCCGATAGCCAAGTCGCCAAAACTAACTTCATGTAAAAAATCGAATAGTCTGCACCTAGGCACATGCGAGGTCCTCGACCTTCGGGAGCAAAGTAATCGCTGCCCAACGGATTAGATTCCGCGATCCCACCTCCCCAACGGTCCGGCGTATATGTCAACGGATCGTCCCAATGGGGGGATGATCGCTGCAACAACCAATGGCAAATCCAGATGTTCGTATTGGGAGGCAGATGAATCCCTCCGAGTTCCGTCGATGTATTGGGTAAAACGCGCCGACTGAATAGTGGGACCGCAGGCAATAAACGCATCCCTTCGCGCAAGGCATAATCCAACGGTTTGCAAGCGAGCAATGAATCGCAATCGAAATCGGGTCCTAGTGCATCAATCGCTTGTACCAGTCGCACCTTTTCATGCGGATTTTGGTTCAAAAGATAGAGCGTGGAGACAAGCGTGCTTGGGACAGAGAAACATCCACCATAAAAGACATTCCCCATTTCCGATGCAAGTGCTTCCGGGGGTATCTGCGAATGATGTTGCAACGTCAATGACAAGAGGTCAAATGGGTGTTCCGCTCCCTGGTTCTTGGCTTCGGAACAGTAGTCGCGCAATGTTTGCTGGAATCTCTTTTGCAGGCTTTGGCCCGCAGCGTTTAAATCCTTGCTCGGGCGCCATGGGGCAAGCATACGATTGCTTCCCAAGGTCGCCAAGGCGATGAAATCCTTGTAAGCCGCATCAGGAAGTTCTCGCCCCATGGTCGCGATCGAAAAGGCATCAAAGGTAGTACGCTGCAAATCGAGCTGTAACGGAATCGGTTCAGCGGAGCTGGCGGTCGCTAAATGCTCTGCACTTTGGCGCAGTCTCTGGCGTACATGAGGAAGTTGCGCCCTCTGCCATTCGATGGCCCATGATTGCATGAAAGGACTTTGTGTTCGTGCATCCGTCCATTCCTCTCCGTTGAGAATGTTGGGGCTGGAGCGCGTCAGAACGGGAATCAACGCACCGCATGGTTCGTCTTTGTAAAAGTCCTTGGTTCTAGAAATCAGGATTTGTTCAATGAGCTTTGCATCATTTAGAACGATCGAAGGATAATTGAACATCCATGTCAGGGACATGCCGCCGTACCGATTGCCGTAAGAAGCAAAGACTTCCCACGGGCGTTTGGTTTTGCCGACAAAATCCAATAGATTGCCGAAGGGGAAGATAGGTTTTGGACCTGGGACCCCCGCAAAAGGGGCCATGGTTCTTGAATTGAGTAGTTCGAAGATCATCACGACACTCCTGAGTGAGATTCGCAATGGCGAGCGTCACAATGACTGGGCTCTAGGATCGATACAGCGATGCGTCGGGCGAGGTAACATGAGCGAGAATTATATCGCCATGCCCGGTAAGGTGCTGCCATAGACTGCTCGCAATACCAAATTGATCCAAGCGACTCACCGCGAGACTTCTTCCCGTTTGATGGCGTACGTATCCAACTTTCGGTACATCGTTGCTCGAGAGATTCCAAGCAATTCCGCCGACTCTGGGATGTTTCCCTTCGTCCTGCGAAGGGCTTCCTCGATCAGACGCTTTTCCCAAAGTTCGATATTGAGCGTATCGAATTCGATATCTTCTTGAGGCTCGTGCAACGTCAGGTCACTGACGCGGATCTCATTGCCGACGGCCAACACGACGGCGCTGTCGATGACGTTCCTCAATTGCCGTACATTTCCTGGCCAACCGTATCGGAGCAGTTTTTCACGCGCGGCTTCGCCGAGCTTGATCCCGTTTCGGCCATGTTGCCGAGAGAAGTGGTCGAAGAAATGGTCGACCAATAGTCCAATATCCGTATCCCGTTGTCGAAGTGGCGGGACCGTGATCTCAAACACGCTCAATCGATAGTACAAATCCTCGCGGAATCGTTTTTCGGCCACGAACTCTTTCAAATCGCGATTGGTCGCCGCGATCACTCGCACATCCACTTTGACTTCCTTGCGACCACCGACGGGAAGGAAAGGATGGCCTTCGAGAATCCGGAGCAGTTTGGCTTGTCCATCCAGCGTCATCTCTCCAATCTCATCCAGAAAAAGAGTGCTGTTGTTGGCTTGCTGAAACCATCCGATATGGTCTTTCTCGGCACCGGTAAAGGCTCCTTTGACGTGCCCAAAGAGTTGGCTTTCCATCAAGTCCGCCGGTATCGCCGCGCAATTGACGCTGAGCATCGGTCGATCGGCGCGTGTTCCCGCACGATGGATGGCGCGAGCGACTAATTCCTTGCCGGATCCACTCTCTCCGCGAACAAGGATGCTACCAGTCGCCTTCGCGATGCGCGCGATGCGCTCCTTGAGTTCCTGCATCACATCGCTCTCTCCGAGCAATTCGTCAAATGCCGCATTCTTATCCTGGAGGCGATCGACGCTGATTCGAAGGGATTCTGACGTTCGTGCTCGGACCAGGGCAACGCTCAATATGGCCGCTGCAGCGATTGAAAAATCGAGCGCGTATTTAGCGAACACCTCTTTGTCACGATACAAGTGAATGGCACCGATCGTCCGTTTCCCTTCGATGAGGGGGACGCAGATAGCATCCGCATAATGCCGTATCGGTCCGTCCTTGCTCGACTTGCTCTCATTCTTCACCCAGACCGCCTTCGATTGTTTGCATACCATTTCTGTGAGGCGATCACTAAGGACGATGCTGGTGTCGTTCAATGGCGGATATTGACGATTGACATCGAGTCGACCATTTTCGTTCGCTACGAGAAAGGCGACGACGGTGGCTTGGGTTCTGGTGCGAAGAACTTCGATACCCAATTGCGCCAGTTCTTCTCCGTTGCTGATCGAGATACATTGAACGGAGAGTTGATGAAGCACTGCCACATCTTCCGTGCGACCGGCATTTCGCAAGGCATTGAAGGCAGTCATGCCTGTGACCATAAAGTCTGCTGGCAAATCCCCGCCTACTGGGACGAGGTCTTGCGATTCTTTGAGCCTCTCGACGGTCACATCTTCGGTGATCGTATCGTCTATGAATTGCAACTCGGTGTTGCCGATTTTGATTCGATGACCGTTCGCAATGACTGCGGAATCGACTTTAGATCCATTGACAAGTGTGCCGTTGCGGGAACCCGCATCATAAACTCGCCATTGGCCTTCTCGAAAAGCAATCTTGGCGTGCACTCGGGAGCTGAGTGGATCGTTTAGTTGCGCTTGGCACTCCATCCCGCGTCCGATCAGATTTTCAGCTTCGCTATCCAGCGGAAATCGCGAATTGGGATCGTTTCCGCGGGTTACAACGAGATACGTAGCCATAAAATCGTTCGTTTTTCCTGGGAAATAGAGCTCTTTCGACCTCTATCTTACTTGGGATAGTCTCATTTTGCTACAGCTTCCTTTGCGGCGTCCGTCCGTTTCATGGTTCGACCTCGGATTGGCTATCCACCGTTCGTTTCCCATTCACTTAAGGGAGAAGACTCGGCGTGGAGGTGTGGGATGCAACGGCCAAGCGTTCTCGATGGAGTTTGTATTCCACCGCATCGACCAGGGCAGCCCAACTAGCTTCGATGATATTTTCGCTGACGCCAATCGTGTGCCACGAACTATGTTCGTCGCAACTCTCGATGTTGACCCGAATTCTCGCCGCCGTACCGGCCTCACTGTTGACGACCCGAACCTTGTAATCGAGCAGTCGCATCGATTCGACGCAGGGATAGAACGGGGCAAGCGTTTTTCGCAGGGCCGCATCCATGGCGTTGACTGGGCCATGCCCTTCGGCCGCCTCCACGCGAACTTGATCGCCGATTTGGAGTTTCAAGATCGCTTCAGCGAAGGTTTGGCTGCGCTCCGTATCGAGATCCCCTGCCAGGATCTGGTACTTGATCGTTTCGAAGTGGGACGAATAGACACCTGAGCATCTGCGAACGATGAGGTCGAAGGACGCTTCGGCTGCTTCGAACTGATAGCCTTGATTCTCTTTCTTAACGACTTCGGCCAAGATTGCATCGAGCAATTTCCGATCGTCTGGCAACTGACGATCTTGTGTTAGAGCGGCGATGTTAGATCGTCCCGATAATTCGCTAACCAGGATTCGACGCTCATTTCCGACCAGCGATGGATTCATGTGTTCATACGTATGCGCGAACTTATTCACTGCATGAACATGCATGCCTCCTTTATGCGCAAAGGCACTGCGACCAACGAAGGGCTGGTTGCTTCGCATGGCGAGGTTTGCGGTTTCGTACACGTAACGCGATAGCTCGGTCAAATGATCGAGAGGGCGACCACCCAAAGTCGTGTAACCTTTCTTTTTGAACTGCAGATTGGCCACCACACATACCAGATCCGCGTTACCACACCGTTCGCCAATGCCATTGACTGTTCCTTGGACTTGATCGCATCCAGCATCGATCGCCGCTAATGAATTGGCAGTCGCCAAGTCGCCATCGTTGTGACAATGGATTCCGAGTTTCGCATTGAGTTTGGATAAATGGGTTCGAGCTGCGGTCACGACTGAGGAAACATCTTCAGGGAGTGATCCTCCGTTCGTATCGCAAAGCACGATCCATTTCGCGCCGGCGCGAGCGGCGGTTTCGATCGCTTTCAATGCGTACTCTCCGTTAGCTCGGAAGCCATCAAAGAAATGTTCTGCATCGTAAACGACGGTCGCAAAGCGGGAGAGAAATTCGACACTCTCTCCGATCATGTCTAGATTTTCCTGCAAGGAGACGCCGAGGACTTCGGTCGCATGGAAGTCCCAGGACTTACCGACCAGTGTAATGACAGGAGTCTCGGCCGCGACCAGGGCCACCAAACCCGGATCGTCTGCAGCCTTCAATCCTTTGCGTCGTGTCATCCCAAAAGCGGACAGGAGACTGTTGCCGAGCGAAAGATGTTTCGCCTTCTGAAAGAACATCGCATCCTTCTCGTTTGAAAGGGGATATCCTCCTTCGATCATATCGATGCCGATTTCGGCGAGGCGCGTCGCAATGTTGAGCTTGTCCTGGAGGGAAAGGCTCACCCCTTCCCCTTGAGTGCCGTCGCGCAACGTGGTGTCGTAGATTTGGATCGATCGCGTGGACATGGTGATTTTGGTGTAGGTGATGGTGTGTGGGGATGGGAAGTTACCAACGAAAAAACCCCTGAAGCGGTAGGCTTCAGGGGTCTGTAGTTGACGAACGATGTCGACCGGATCCCGAATGCCTACAGGCAACTCGGAATAATAATCAGGTCAGATGGCAATTGTGAATGCATTAGAAATCCCAAACGCCCGTGACGGAGGAGCGAAAAAAAACAGGGCGACGTCGGAGCGAAAAAATCTGTGACGGAGGAGCGAAAAAAATACGGCAAAGCGGTTTATCACTAACCCACGAATCTCCTCATAGTGTTCCTCAGCCATCGTCATTTGTCAACGGGCACGGTGCCCAACCATGTTCCCAGATCCTGCAAACGAGTTTCGGTTCCTACGATCGAATCGTCGAAGTGAACTCCAGGTATTCTGCTGAGGCGTTTGTTCCTGGTTCCAAATCCCTGAGCACGAAGACAACACGTCGCGGTGGAGAACCGCTATAGGACGGCGCGCAGGAGCGAGGGCAAATCGAGTCGTCGAATGGCTTCCCTCCGTTCCGGAGCGACGAAAATACGTACACGTTTGACGAGGTCGTCAAACTGCTGCGTGGCCAGGGCTTGTACGACCGGTGATACCTCCCCGAGTTCCCTCAAAGTCTGATCCCGCTGACGCACGCGAAGATCGAATTGGACTTCCAGTTTGACTGGGGGTGCATCGATCAAGACATCGTGCGAATGAATGGCACTGCCCAAGGAAGCAGAAATGGCCGTACATAATCTGTTTCCTATCGCGATAATCTCCGGATACGGCCGACGCGACAATGCGCGATGCAAGTCCGGTTCGACCAATCGATCGAATTGTGCGACCCGCTTGTACAGCGATCGGCGCATGCCGAACAGGCCTTGGATGCACCGTTCCCAGTCCTTGCCTCGCGAATGCTCGACGAGCGATTCCTTCATCGTGGCATCGTCCATGTCCAACCATGCATGCACGAGTTCTTTTTCTTCTCTCAGTGCATAGACTGCGCGCTGGAGCATGGCCGTCGCGCTCCGAACTGCATGATGCCAATAGACCTCGCTAAACATAACGTAGCGAGAGAAGACCATCATCTCGGCTGCCGTTCGCCCTTTGTCGGTGATCCCAAGTCGATGGCGGTCGTGATCGACGCACAACGAATGAACCAAACGGTTGCGATCAAAATTGCGACCATACGGAACTCCTGCATGCAATGAATCCCTTTCGAGATAATCGAGTTTGTCGACATCGATCGGACCGCTGAGCATGGAACGCAGGATCGATTGTGTGCTGCTGGGAATCGCTTGGGGATGCGGGTTTAGAAATTGAGCGACATCCTCCCCCTCCAATCCCCAATCTTGACGCAGTAAGGAGGCTAATTCTCGATGCTGTAGCAGTCTTTCTGCAAGGACCTCATGCCGAGGAAAATCAACGAGGCGAAGGTCTTCGATGGCATGGCAAAACGGCCAATGCCCCAAATCATGCAACAAGGCGGATACAACAAACAAGGACGCATCTCGATCTCCGAACACCACGGGGGCGTCCGGATCGTTTGCAAGCTGCTTGAGAAAGTCGATCGCGTTCCGATAAACCCCTAGCGAGTGCTCGAAACGGGTGTGGGTGGCTCCGGGATAGACCCAAGCCACTAGCCCAAGCTGACTGATACGGCTCAATCGCCGAAACGCCGCGGTGTCGATCAATCGTCGAATACGCGGCGTAATCGGCACATCGACTTCGGGAGAGATGCGGATGATCGAAGGGGAAGTTTGGACCTCTGGTATCATCGGCCTGTCCGGTGGCTTATGGGCTGGATAACGGTGGGTCGCATCACGGAAATTGGGTCCATGCAGGTTTCGTCCTTAGGCAACTTTTCCCCGTGCGGGAGCCGGTCCTATGTCAGGTCTTTGCCAAGCTCCTGCAATCGAGTCGGAGAAGGGAATGGATCAAAACCTCACTATTGTTGCGGAATTCTTACGGTTTAGCGAGGTCTATCCAAATTTGCATGGTTCGGTACCACTGGACTCCTCGCTAAAATAGAACAGTGATAGTGGAACGATCCGAGACGGAGAACGCATGACAAAATCAATTTGGCCGGATGGCGATGCCACCGCTGAACTGTTGGTAAATGTCCGAGATGGACAGTCGCAAGCGGTCGAGGAACTGCTCGATCGGCATCGTAACTCGCTGCGACGAATGATCTCGCTCAGACTGGATCAACGATTGATGCAGAGGATCGATGTCAGCGATGTCGTTCAGGATGTGCTCATTGAAGCTAACCGGCGATTGATCGACTACGTGAATCATCCCACGATTCCTTTCCACTTGTGGATCCGGCAGATCGCCAAGGACCGTATTATCGATGCGCACCGACGCCATCGTATGAGCGCCAAGCGGAGTGTCGATCGTGAGCAAGCGGCCGCTGCGGGCCCCCCTGACCAATCGACAATGGAATTTGCGAATCAATTCCGTGATGGGCAATTGACCCCTGCCGCCGCCGCGACCCAGCGGGAGTTAGCTCAGCACATCGAAATGGCCATCCAGCATCTTCGAGGCAATGATCGAGACATCATTTTGATGCGCCACTATGAGCAACTAAACAATCAGGAAATCGCACAATCGCTCGGACTCAGCGAACCTGCTGCCAGCATGCGGTATTTGCGAGCCATCAAACGGCTCCGAGAAGTCATTGAGAGCTTGCCGGAACTGTACAAGGAATTGAAAGAATGAAATCGAATTCGGTTTCATCGAGTCCAGGTTCTTCGGACCGCGCGCCTCTCTCGATCGATGACGATATCGACCTGCAATCCGAGGAGCCTGCCAGCGATGAAGAACTGCGATTGGCCCAATTGGTTACAGATCTGACCGATCGCCTGCAGCGTGGAGAGGCTGTCGATTTGCATCAGGTATGTCTGCAACATCCCGATCTACGGGACGACTTGTTGGCGGTTTGGGGCACCGTTGTAGTTACCAACGCTGTCGGCAGCCACGAAGCGAGTCAAATCCGAACAGGTGAACCGAACAGCGCCGATGCGGGCGCGTGGCGGATGCCATTGCCATGCACTCTTGGGGATTACGAATTACTGGAAGAGATCGGACGTGGCGGGATGGGGGTTGTGTACCTCGCTCGCCAAATCAGTCTTGGGCGCGAAGTCGCCATCAAGATGATCCTGCGAGACCAATTGGCATCGGAACTTGAACGACAAAGATTCTTTGCAGAAGCACGCGCTACTGCCCAACTGCAGCATCCTGGAATCGTGCCCGTTTACGATGTGGGAGAGATCGACGGACGTCCTTATTTTGCGATGCAGTACCTCAAGGGACATACGCTGCTGGAGTTGATCAATGCGGGCAAAGTCGATGAACGGCAAGCGGTCCGTTACTTGTATCAAGTCACACAAGCCGTCCAATTCGCGCATGCATCGGGCATTCTGCATCGCGATATCAAGCCTTCCAATATCTTGATCGATGATTCGGGAAATGCGCGGTTGACCGATTTCGGCTTGGCCAAGCATACCGATGCCGCCGAGTCCTTGACACGCACTGGCGTTGTGCTCGGCACGCCTACCTACATGAGTCCGGAACAAGCCAGTGGCCGGATGGGTGCCATCGGCCCAGCTTCTGACGTCTACAGCCTCGGGTCCGTCCTTTATCATGCATTGACTGGGCGACCACCCTTTATTGCCAAGTCGGCGATGGACGTCTTGCTGCAGGTGTTGGAGCAAGACCCTCCCAATCCGAGACTGATCAATCCCAAGATCGATCGCGACTTGGAAATGATCGTCGTTCGGTGTTTGCAAAAACCATCGGACCTTCGATACGCATCGGCTGCCGATTTGGGAGAAGATCTATCTGCGTATCTCAACGACGAACCGATCTCGGCACGATCCGGGCAGTTCGCGCAAATTGTCGCCCGATGGCTTCGCGAAACCCATCACGCGCCCGTGTTGGAGAATTGGGGCTTGCTTTGGATGTGGCACTCGCTGGTTCTATTCACAGCTTGCGTAATGACGGCAGTCTTGGCCAGGAATGAAGCAGGTCGGTTGGCCTTTGCTTTGCTTTGGACGGTCGGTTTGGGGGCCTGGGCAGCGGTCTTCTGGGCGATGAGGCGTAGGATGGGACCGGTGACGTTCGTCGAACGTCAGATTGCACACGTATGGGGTGCTAGCATGATTGGGATCGGCGCCTTGTTTCCCGTCGAATGGGCGTTGGGCTTGGACCCTCTTCAACTAACTCCACTCGTGGCAGTCATTACCGGGATGATGTTCTTCGTTAAAGCAGGCATCTTGAGTGGCGCGTTCTACATTCAAGCAGGGTGCCTTTTCCTGACCGCAGCAGTGATAACGATCTGGCCTAGTTGGGCCCATTTGATATACGGCGCCGTCGCTGGACTATGCTTCTTTGTCCCTGGCCTCAAGTATTATCGCCAACGGATCGAACCGGAAGTTTGATCCGCGATGAGTTTCTCAACGGTTGTTCCAGTGAGAGCCGGAGGCGCCAACAGATTCAAGGACTGGAGTCTGAGGCGCTATTCGGTTTGGTCCGCCAAATGCATTCGATCCAAATGCATTCGATCCAAATGCATTCGATCCAAATGCATTCGATCCGAGTGCATTCAATCACTCCCCAGCTTGCAATTCCTCGGGAACCTCACGACCGTCGGCTGGAAGCAATCGCAAGACCTGACGTGGGGGATCGCACAGACTGTCTTCGTGAAACGAGACGTGCCACGATTCGCCTTCTTCATCTTCGACGCTCTCTCCCTCTTCAAACTCTTCGCCGCCGAACAAGAGCATTGATAACATACGGATCAGCCCATCGACCTTGTTGAAATCATGCCCCTCGGTGTGAAAGCAAGCCTCGATATCATCCAAGCCGAGTTGGCCATTGCCGACCGAATCCATCATGGCCCAATCGCCGTCGAAGCGGAACAAGCGAACATTCGCCCAAAGGTCGATGGTCGGTACTTCATGTTCCTCGCATAGCTTGGTGCTCTCGACAAAAGTGGCCTGATCACGAATCACTTCACCACTGGGATTGAAGTAGCAGACGGTTTGAGGAAGTGCCATCAACACGCCAGCGATATCGGTCACGAATTCAAGTTCATCGACGGGGTCATAGTCCTCAGGAAGAGACAATTCCTCTTCGCCGTCTTCGGCTTTGCCCAGGACATAGCTGGTGCGGATGCGAATGAAGCCCGAATGTTCGAAGGCAATCGATTTTCCTTCGGGCCATGCCCACGATTGTTCGGTCGCCCGCTCCAAACTCCCAGGAAACGAGTAAACCCCGAAGTTTCCTGTTTTCCAGGCAGCAAAAAGGATCGAGTTTTGGTCACTGTATCCCATGTCGTCAGGCCATTCATGGTCCACGACGTCGATCACGACATAGCCTTCGACCTCATCCCGAAACGGAATAATCAATGCGGGGCCGCAGAATTCCCAAGATTCGCCCCCTTCATTTCGGCCAGTGATGGAGTACTCAGGGAGTTTCTCGGCAATCTGATCCAACGAGACTTTGGAGCTGAGGAGTAGGCTGACACATTGCGTAAAAATCTTTGAATCCACAATGATTCCCAAGGGAGATAGAGGAGTTTTTCCTAGGCCCGCTTCCTAGGCTCGATCACGAAATGCACAACGATCGAGCTTGCGAGTGCAACGCTCCATCATTACCGGGGTGGCCCAACGACCGGTATGGTACCAGAAACCAGTCAATTTGAAGATTTGCACCCGAGCGTGCCACGGAATTTCCTCAGAAAAACACACCCACTTCTCGACCCCAGTTTCACGTCCCCCAAGTTACCGCCATCGTGCTCCAGCTCCCGAGTGTCGTACGACGGTCTTTTGAACACGCAAGGACAGCCCGCATCGCGCTGCCCTAGAAAGCATGCTACAAAAACAGGTTTGCGATCGTTCCGAAAAAAATTCGTTCGGACCGGAGATAGGCTAAATGCCCAGATGCATCGGGCCTGCAGGGTGGTTAAACTACGCGAACTTCCTTTGTTTTCTTCTTTTGAAATGATTGCCTGAGGATCGCGATGAAAAGGTTTGTAATTTTGGGGTGTCTCGTCGCTATCGGATTGGGTTCTGTCGGATTTGCAGCTGCGTGGAATCCAACTCCAGCGCCCAAGTCCACTATCAAGGAAGTGATGAAGATCGCGCATAAAGACGGGCTGCTGAAAAAGATTGTCGATGGCCAAGGCACCGACGATGACAAGAAGAAATTGTTGGACTTGTACATCGATATGCTCGAAGGAGAACCTGCCAAGGGTGAAAAGACCGCATGGCAGTTCGCTGCCGGTGCAACGGTCGTGAGCGCCGCCAAGGTCGTATTGGGACGTGAGGGTGCCGTCGAAGAACTCACGAAGACGACCGACTGCAAGGCATGTCACTCCGTCTTCAAGTGATCGTCTTCAAGTGACGTTCCTCCAAACCGTCGAGAAGTGCGACGTCGCGTGACGTACGTCCGCACACGTTGATCCAGAACGCGTTCCCGAGTGAAGGGAACGCGATTTTTATTCGATCGAGTTTTCGCTTCTTGTTTCGAGTCGCGATTTACCCTTCCGCTTTTTGAGAGCATTTCTCTGTGCCTAGCCGGGCCCTTTTCCCTAGGCAGGCGTTCGCCCCACCGGTATCGAGAATGGCTGCAAATGAATGCAGTGAAATATTGCTCTTGATTCTCGAATCGATTTCAAAGACAAGCGCCATTTGGTACTCCTGTCATTCTGATTGCGGATGGATGGAGTCCCATCGATCGGGCGATAGGAATTGTTAGTCGCTCACGTGCCTGCGTGAGTACACGCAACTGCATACGGTGGCAAATTCCTCCCCAAACGATTCCAGAATCCAATCCCTCGTTGCGGGTTAGCTGACATGCCGATTCAGGATCCATCGACAACTATTCAATCGAAACCTATTCAATTGCCTTCTGACGATGGGGCTCACTTCGAATCCCGTTCGGAATCCGCAAGCGCCTCGGTCCGTCAAGCCGAGTCGGCATTGACTGCAATCGAGCAAGCGTTGACATCGCCCCAGTTTTTTCGCTTCCAATGGGAAGAGTTATCGGAACCCGAGCAGAGCCTCGAAGCAATCGATTCTTTGGCAGATACAGAATCCGATGTGCCGATCAAAATTGTCTTAGGAAAAACGCACTTGAGCCATGCCGAAATGAAGTCGCTTCATCGCGGATCGGTCATCGTCCTCGACAAGCGTACGGGCGATTCGGTAGAAGTGTACGCTGCGAATCGATTGATTGCCCGCGGGGAAATCATGGTTCACAATCAACGATTTTGTATTCGCGTGACCGAAGTGCTATGAGGCTATCCATGTGTCGTCAAACAACTCGAGTTTTGCAGTCGTTTACGGTATGGATTCTCTTCGGGTCTACCCTTCTGATGGGAACATACCCCGGTCTGTCCCAAGCGAATCCACCTAACGAGCCCGTTGTTCTTCGCAACCAAACCATTCGGGCTGGAGAACCAACGCCTTCATCGGAAGCCATCAACGCACCTTCTACGATCGCGAGGTCTCCATCTCCCGTTGTTCCTGCGAGCTCGAGCACAAGATGGGGATCGATCCCCTCGGCATCGATCGACGCACGGATCGCCGCTCCTGTAGGCGACGTGTCCCGAAAAATTGAACTCAAGGGTCCTACGCCAAACGATACTCCGTCGCAGCGACCTTCGCGGAGCACAACTTCCACGTTGACCATGTTTGTTGCGTTGGGATCCGTGCTTGGGATTTTTTGGGCGGTGACGCAATTGCTCAAGCGGATCCAGCCCAAACCATCGATACGGCTACCGAGCGAGGCGCTCGAAGTACTCGGCAGTACTCCGATCGGCACCAATCAGCAACTTCTTCTGCTGCGGTTCGGGAACAAGGTCATTCTTGTGAGCCAGCAACCCGGAGGTACCTCCTGCCTGAGCGAAGTCACCGAGCCAGAAAGCGTCAGCAAACTTTTAGCAGCGTGCGGCAAATCGGATTCTCTCAAGGAAGCGAAGGAGCCTGTCCGCGTGGCAAAGCTTATTGAAGGGTTATTTCGGAGCTCTGCCCAATCACGGCATACGGCGTAGTAACGTATGGATGCGTCAATTAGGGATTGGGGCGTTGGGATCCAACGCCCTGGCCTTTGCGTAAGCTTCTTGGGCTGCCCCATTGTTACCTTGCTTGCTCGCCAGCATGCCTTGAAGGATATGGAGCTTGACCATGTCCATTGCAAAACCTTCTGCGTTTTTGAGTTCTGTTTCCGCCGTGGCAAGCTCCCCGGATTGAATCGAGGATTCGATGAGGATCATGCTCGCTTCGGAGGCTTGATCCGCAGAGAGTCCTCCTCCCTTCAGGGCTATCGCGGCCGCTTCTTTGGCACCTGCGTAGTCCTTGGCGGCGAGCTTGGTTTGCGCATCCTCAAACGCTTTTTCGCGCTGTTGGATGGTGTTGGCTGGCATGCTTTTCGAACCGCAACCCGTCCATGCGATCGCAACCAATGCACAGATCAGACAAACGACGTGGGTTGCGAAACGCTGAACCATGGAATTATCCTTAACCGAAACTGTCATCGAACAGAGTCGCTGTTCATGTCATTGCGAATTGCCAAATGCAACACCGACGCGGGACAACGTCGATCTAGTCTCCCAGTTCTCAGCGGACTATTGGTCCGGATCGGCAGCGATTTCGCCACCATCGCGGGTTCCCAAAGCTCGCCAAATATTGACGTCGATGCTATTCGCAATGAACTTGGTAGAACCATCACCAAACGACGTGTTGACACCGGAGCCATGCATGCTTCGAGCAGCAACAATCGCATGTTCACCTGGAGCATCTGGGATCGCACTCCAATTGCCACAGTCAAAGCCAGCCCAGTTGGGAGGGGCGACGTGATTGTACTGAGTGCTGGAATAGAAACCAAAAGGCCAACCGTTGGAGAAGTCGCTACCCTCCAACCAACGGCCCATCGAATTGAAGTGAAAGGAGCTGGGAGCTTGACCAACTACGGCTGCTTGAAAGCAGTCGTTGTACATCACCAGCGGATCAATCATGGTGTTGGTTCGGTTCGGCGATGTAATCACATCGACGAGTGTCGGTCTCGTAACCGAAAGGTTCTGACCGCTACCCTTCGTTCGTTCCGAAAAGAAGCAAGTATTGGAAAGTCCGTCGATGAAGGCCGAACCTTTCAATCCGTTCCCGATTGTGAAGGCACCATTGCCGCCACTGGATAGGCCTGCGGCATTCGCAGCGTTGAACATTTGATTGCTGCTCGCATCACGCGATCCCGCATAGGGAGTACTGCCTCCAAAATTATAGCGATAGTTGTTTTCAGTAATGATGCGGCCGGTATTCGCATCGGACGGGCAGAGAAAAATCGCTTGGGCGTTGTTGTAGGCAACATAGTTGCGATTGATGGGGACTCCGCTCTGCGTCATTCGTACTGCCGTTGGTCCGGACCAATCGATCAGATTGTAAATGTTCTGGGCTTCCATATAGGGAAGAACCATCGAGTGAACCGAGCGGAAGCCAGTGAAGACGTTGGTAGCCGTGGGTGCAACATTGTTGTAGTTGGTGTAACTGGCCTGTTGAACACCGTTGATGGTATAGTCTGGCGTAAGACGACCCGACGGAAAACGTTTGAATGCGGACTCGTAATTGAACGCGGCCATCCCTAATTGCCGAATCGAGTTCGAACACTGCATTCGGCGCGCGGCTTCCCGAGCTGCCTGGACGGCGGGCAATAATAGCCCGACCATGACACCTATGATCGCAATGACAACCAAGAGTTCGACGAGCGTAAATCCTCGACGAGGTAGAGTGAGCTTAGGAACCATAGCAACGACCTTGTAAAAAATTCCGAATGAAGATTCCGTAAAACTCCGCCGTTGCGTCCTTGCTCCGTGATATTTCACAGCCCGGGCACACTCTTGCCTAGACATGCCGAACGCCTACGGTTCATTTTTTAAGAAGTAATCTGCGGTTCCTCCCTTTGGACCAATATGGCATGTGAGGAGACCGGAAAGACATCGGCGCATCTGATTTTCGAAGGTGAATCTTCATCGTCGATTGGAACAACGGTGCTGTTCGCTTTATGGCAAAAACGACGCCCACGAATTTCGCATCGTCGTTTCATTTGGCCAGGTTGCAAAATACATCCACACGTTTTGCCGGGTTGGCGTCGCTCCGTGGAGATCTACCTCATGCGACAACCCGCTGCCCTTTGGGATCCATTGCGGGTCGATCTTTGCTGGCGGCGAAGAAGAAGTCGCGGCCACAGCCAGCGGAATGCGCGTTGCCTTCGGTTTTGCTACTCCGACTGAGCGTTATCCTCCGTACCAGGAAAAGGCTCTTCCAACAGGCGTTGGACGCTGGCCACCAACTGCTCGATGGCGAATGGTTTGAGTAGGTAATCATCGACCCCCAGCATCTTGGCATAGTTCTGATGCCGCGCTCCTTCGTTCGCAGTCACCATGATCACCCGAATGCGGTTGATCTTTTCGCGCCGGAGATGCTCCAGGACCAAAAAACCGCTCTTCTTTGGCATCATCATGTCGAGCACCATCAAGTCGGGAGAATAGGATTGCAGCCGTAGCACTCCTTGCTGACCATCTGGCATGTGCACGACTTCATAGCCGAGTCCTTCCAACGCAAATTTGACGGGCCCTGCGATTTCGTAATCGTCGTCGACGATCAAAATTCGGGGGGGACGATTCTCTCGTTTCCACGCTGGGGCAATGGTCATGGGACAATCCGCAAAGGGAAATTGGAACCCGACAACTCGAGGGCCATCGGCGAAAAAGGTGGGATCGTGCGGGTCGGCAGTTCCGCGGAGCGGAAAGGGACGCGACGGCACTGAACGGATTGTAGTTCGCTTCCGTTCAAACGCTAAGCGGAGACGGTTTCAAGCTGTTTTGAAATCGTAACGATCACGTTTTTGAACATGGGAGTCCGCGATTTTGGGTCAACGACTCTCGGCACTAGGACATTGGATTCCGGATAGTACATCATCGCGTTTCCATCGCGAATCTCTTCAAAGGACCTAGCCAAAATATTGTGCATCCGTCCAATGGAACTAGATACAGTGACGAGTGTATCGTCCTCGAGTCCGAATTTTTCCATGTCCTTCGGATTCAGCAATATCACATCGCGCCGTTCTTGATGGCGATAGAGATCGTATTCTTCGTAAACGACGGTGTTGAATTGCCCTTCGCTCCGCACCGTCATGAGGCGGATTTGATTTTCGGCAAGAGGCGTGAGTTCGGGCAATTCATGGACGATGATTTGGGCGCGACCATCCTTGGTCTTGAATTGGGCGCGATGAAAAGTCCTGCCTCCGACCTGAAACTCATGTTTGGTCTCAGCGATTGCATCAATCTGCTCGTAACCCGGAACGACTTTCGCAATCCAGTGGCGAATCGTGTCGGTTTTCTGCATTTGTTCCCAATCGATCGCAGCGGATGTATCGAGTGTTCGCTTGGCAATCTCGGCAATTGCGTGGATTTCGCTACGCGGTCCGGGCAGTCGCCGCGGACCACCGTCGCTGACGCGAACGTAGTTGAACATCGACTCCTGCGTCGTGGGTTCTGGTTCTTCATCGCGAGCCAAAACCGGTAGCACAATGGTGGTTTTGGCGAGGCCGTTAGCGTGTCCGGTGTTCAGGGTCGTACTGAGCATGACCAGCATATCCAGTCGACGCAGGGCTTCATCTGCAAATTGAGAATCGGGATTGGAGCCATAAAGGTTTCCTCCCAGGCAGAGAGCAAATTTGAGATCCCCCCGATGGGCACCTTCAATACAGTCCAATGTATCTCGTCCGGGAGTCGTCGGCAGCTTAATACCAAATTGATGCGTCAAGCTGTTAAAGATCTCGTCCTTTAGTTTCGGCGTCACACCGACCGAGCCAATGCCCTGGATATTCGAGTGTCCGCGGATGGGCATCATCCCAGCGCCTGGTTTGCCGATCATTCCCCGAAGTAAAGCCAAGTTCACGATGGCTTGAACATTTTGAACTCCGTGGGTGTGATGGGTAATTCCCATGGTCCACGAAAAGATCGATCCTTGGCTCTGGCGATAAACCTCTGCGAGTTGATGGATCGTCGCCAGATCGACTCCGGATTTGGATGTGATCTCTTCCCATGAACGTTCGACCAGATCTGCAATAAGGGCTTCGTGGCCATTGGTATGCTCGACCAAGAAAGGCATATCATGGGAACCGGATTCCACAATTGCTTTGGCGATACCGGTCAGGAGGGCCAAGTCCCCTCCGATATGAGGCTGAACGTAATGGGTCGCGATCTTGGTTCCGAGGAGCATGCTGATCGGATCGCTTGGGACCTTGAAATTGATTAATCCCAATTCCCGCATCGGATTGATCACCACGATCTTGCCTCCGCGGCGGCGCAAATGCATGAGGCTGGTCATCAGGCGCGGATGATTGCTCGGAGGATTTCCGCCGATGATGAAGACGGTATCGCATTTGTCGAGGTCTTCTAAAACGACCGTGGCGGTCCCTGTTCCCAATGTGGACTGCAGCCCAACGCCGCTGGCTTGATGGCAATAGTAGCTGCAATTGTTAACATTGTTTGTCCCGTAAACGCGGGCGAATAATTGAAGTAGAAAGCCCGCTTCGTTGCTGGAGCGTCCACTGAAGTACCAAAACGTTTCGTCTGGAATCAACTGCCGAAGTTTTTGGCTGATCCGTTCAAACGCATCGGCCCACGTGATTGTGCGATAGTGTGTCTGTCCCTCTTCGTAGAGGATCGGTTGAATCAATCGCCCGCTCGTCTCCAACTGCCTGGGAGTCCATCGACTCATTTGCGGGACGGAATACTTGGCCCAAAAATCGGCCGTGATGGCTGGTTGCATGTCGGCAGCCATCGCTTGAATGGACTTCTTGCAGACTTCCGGAAATGAGCCATGCTCATTGACCATCCCGCCATGCTGTCCACCCATTCCCAAGGCGCATGTCTTGCACGCATTGCGCGATCGGAGGGCTTTGTACATCTTCCATAGGCCGCCCGACTCAAGCCCTTTGCGGAACGTGTACCGAACGGCTTGCCAGCCACCGCCTGACTTCAATCGCTTCATGTGGGTGTCGTGCTTCGCACTTCAAATAAGGGAAAGGAGGTTTCGGCGAATCGCTTGGGGATCTGCGCCGATCTTTTTGGTCCGAATGCCATAACGAGCAACATCAAAACAAGAGTGGCTCGATCAAAAGCGCTCGCAAACCATCCGGAACAGTAACGACGGACTAGGCCGCGTGGATTGGATCGATATCGGGCTCGATCGCCGCGCTGGATTCGCGGAGCGCGAACTGGCATCGAGGGAAAGGATCGGAAGGGCGGGCGATACGCTCTCGGGACGTGCGTTCCCCATCGATTATACATCATCCAGTTTAATATCACCGTCGGATCGTGAAATTCGAGAACTCGCCCGAAGCCGTGCTTTCAAACCGATCCAGAGCGTGGATATGTCCAGGCCCGACGACCTGCAATCGAGCCAAAAACGCTTCGATGGAATCCGAATCCCCTTCCATGACGATGCAAACGCGACCATCGATCGTGTTTTCCACGTACCCCGTCACAGGTTGATTGCGGGCCAAATCACGAACCGCAACCCGCATCCCAACCCCTTGGACTCGGCCGGATAGGTAGCAGGTCACTCGAAGCATGATTCGTTCGGGCGGAAAAGCCCAGAAAAGCCCATTGGCCCAAAAAAGCCCATTGGCAAAGTGGGATCGGCGGAAGTGGGATTCTCAGGTACGAACGGCAATTCTGAGCCTGCGGATGCGAACGAGAGATTCGAAGGATCTAGAATCGAGCGAGCGTCCAACCCGACCAGTGCGGGCACCCCAGCACAATGGTTCCAATCGATGTCGGAACCAAAGCCTGCCATGGCTGTACCGATGCATTTTGGGAAACGAAAAAAGGTGGCGTGTTCTGCCACCTTCTTCTCTGATTGATCTGAGCGTTTTTGGGAAGTCCAATCGAAGCCCGGCATTCGATCTGAGTGCAGGATCGGATCCAAGGACCGGAATCCACCATCGAAACCACGGTAGTGGGTTCGAACCAACCCCCAAAAACTACTTCTTTTTCTTCTTCTTGTCGTCGGCTTCGTCTTCCTTCTTGACCTTCTTTTTCTTTTTCAAAGAGATCTTGGGAACTCGAACCTTGGCCATGCCCAGAACGATGGAATCGCTGTTCCACTTGTCCAGGTCCTGGAGGCGTTTGATGCGTTCAGCACGGGTCATGACGTTTCGCGTCTTAATGGCCCCTGCTCGTACCTTTAGGCTTTTGTCTAGAGTCATGTCAATAATTACACTGGATCGGGTGACGCGAATCTATTCCGCGCGAAAGTCCCGCATTGCGGTTCAACGAGCAGAGAAGCTTATCGGCCGATCGATTTCCTTTCAAGCCAAGATTTGGCTATATTTTGATAGGTTCCGCATGATTTGGCACAGCCCTCGAATCCTTCCAGGGGAAATCTCATTGGCATGATCCAACCAAACCACCGTCGTGGGGCGCTCCGTCCCCGTCATCTCTGGGCCATTTCGTTGTTGGTCGCGCTGGCGACGGTGTGGGGCTCTCTGTACTTTTGGGTGGACTCCTCGTCTCGCGAACTGATCTATCGCCAAGGCCAACCCGAATTGGCGGTGGCTCGCCTCGAACGCTGGTCCCCGTGGATGTTTTCCCCTCGATCGTGGCGCTGGCTCACGGCAGATGCGTACCGCAAAGTCGGAGATCGAGGGCGAGTCCAGCGCATCTCGGACGATCTTTCGGCGTCTGGCATGGAATCGGTTCGAGCCAACGCGCCCATCCTCCTCATGGATTCTGCTGCAGGGCACCCTGGGAGCGTCAAAGATAACTTGGGGCCCCTCTTGATCGCCTACCGCGATCATGGCAACGAAGTCCTCGCCGCTCTCGTCCAAGGATTCCTTTCCCAAGGGGATTCCATGGGGGCCAATCAATCGCTTCGATTATGGGGTGAACTCTACGAAGGAGATTACCTCTACGAGTACTGGCGTGGTGTGTACTTCACTTACCTGTACGACTTGGATGCAGCCGTCAAGGCGTTCAAGAAATCGATCGAACTGCGGCCCGGTTACGCAAAGGCTCACGAAGAGTTGGCCGAAGTCCTGCTCGAACAGGCCAAATTCGAAGAGGCGCGCACGGAGTACGAATGGCTCATGCAGAACACAGAGCCCAGCCATGGGATTGTGACCAGCTATGCGCGGAGTCTCCTCAATTTGGGTTACGTCGACTTGGCTTCCGAACAACTGGCCAAACTAAAGGACGTAAGCAAACTACCCAGCCCCGAACTAGCGCTTGTATGCCAAACGAATCTGGAATCATCCAATGCACAGGCAGCGAGTGAACAAGCAGACATCCTGTTGCATCGCTGGCCCAACGCCCTCCCGTACCTCCAGTTGCAGGCCCGATGCATGAAGGAACTTGGTAAGACCGCGGAAGGCGAAGCTCTCTTCGCGAAGGCTGCGGATAGCCAAAACAGGCGTCCTCAAGTCGATGCGATGCTCAATCGCTTGCAGACGGATCTATCGAACACCGATCTCCGACGCGATATGGGAGAGATGATGATGACATACCTCGATCCACCTGGAGGCGTAGGCTATATCCAAATCGCATCGCGTTCCAATCCGACCGACATCCGATCGCATGAACTCATCGCTACTTACATGGAGCGCGAGGGGAACTGGGAAACGGCCGAAAATCATCGCCGGTTGAGTCGTCAAATCCAGCAAACCATGGCGGATGCCACGGAAATGTTTCCCGAAGGATTCCCGACCAATCCAAACAGCCCTTTGGACCCCTCACCTGCCAAGATCCCCCCTGCGAAACCGCAGACGGGATCCGCTTCAGGCACTTCCAAGGCGGATCCTGCCGCGACCTCGACCACATCCAAAACGACCGATCCTTTGCCATGAAGATCGGAACGACATCGCGGCATCTTCTGGCCCACATTGCAGCTTCCATGGCACGCAAAAACCATTCCAGGCTACCGAACCGATCCGTGAATCGCTGCGCGACCTCCGATGCGTCAGCCTCTAAGTTCTTGCCATGCATGATTTCGAGCCCTAACGTCTCGCTTGCAGCGCGCAGGCTTTGCCTTCTTCTGTCGTTGTTCGTCGTCGGATGTAGACCGTCCGATTTGAAAGATTCTAAAAGCGCGAATAGCACCTCCGCAGGCACTCCCGCCGTACGCCCGATCGAAACCGTGCGCCCGTCACCGCCGATCGAAAAGGATACGATAACGACTGCGATCACTTCCGAGAGGGAGTTGCTATTTTCCAATCACGGCCAGGACATCGGTATCGACTTCAAATACCAAAATGGAGAAGGTCTGTGGTTGGCGGCGATGATTGAGTCCAACGGGGGAGGTGTGGGATGGATCGACTACGATCGCGATGGCCGCTCCGATCTCTTCTTCCCGGGTGGAGGGCAACTCAACCCCGACAAAACTCCTTCGATGGTCGAGAACGGTTTGTTCCGCAACTTGCCAGTCACGCAAAAAGCGGGTCTGCGATTTGACAATGTAGCGCGGGAAGCGGGAACAGCTCAGGGCGTCTGCTACTCGTACGGTGCTGCGGTGGGCGATTACGATGCCGATGGGTTTCCCGATCTTTTTATTAGCGGTTACGCCGGGCAACAATTGCTTCGCAATTCGGGTGACGGCACCTTTGAAGATACGACTCTCCTCGCAGGATTCCGCCATCAAGGCTGGAGTTCGTCGGCGACCTGGTTCGATCTGGAAAACGATGGCGACCTCGATCTCTACATCGCCCATTATGGGGTATGGTCGCCGGCACTCGAAAAACGCTGCTACAACAGCAAAGGGGAAATCGACCGATGCACGCCGGCCGACTTTGTCGGGGAATCGGATGAGTTATGGGTCAATCAAGGGGATGGGACCTTTGAAGATCGATCCGAAGCCATCAAGAAATTCGCCTACCGTGGGGTCGGCGTCGTAGCCTGCGATTTCGACCTGGATGGAGATGCCGATCTCTACGTGGCCAACGACGAAGATCCAAATTTATTCTTTGACAATGTAGGTGGAGGGGAGCTCCACGAAATCGGCGCTGCGTCGGGTACAAGCTTGGGTTCACGTTCCATCGTGGATGGAAGCATGGGACTGGCCGTGGGAGACTTCGATGGAAATCTCAAGCCCGATCTACTCGTAACCAACTATCAAAATGAATACTGCGAGTTGTACCTCAATCAAGGCAAGCAGTATTTTTCGTTAGGGACGCGTTCATCGGGCTTAATGGCGCTCGGCCAATCGGTTGTCGGCTGGGGGACGGCGTTCCTCGATGTCGACCACGATCGAGACGAGGATGTGGTCGTTATCGCTGGACACACGAGCCGAAGGCCCATTCGCAGCACGAATCTCCAAAAGTCCTACTTGCTCCGAAACCAGTCCGGAAAGAGGCTGGCGTCTATCGGCGAATCGGTCGGTGAGTTCTTTCGCACTGTCCATGCAGGTCGAGGGATGGCCATCGGGGACCTAGACAACGATGGCGATGTCGATTTTGCTGTCAGCATGCTCGAGCAACCCGTAGAGATTGTGATCAACGATTCGCCGAATCTAGGAAATTTTTTGCTGATCGATCTGGTTGGGACACAAGCCAACCGCGATGCGATCGGTGCCTGGATCGAATTGGACCTGGTGTCTGAAAAACGCGTGAAGCATCAGATGGGGGGCGGGTCCTACGCGTCGACCCATTCCCACACGCTTCACATGGGCTTGGGAGAGATCCAAAAAATTAACAAACTAACAGTGCATTGGCCTGCGGGACAGGAGCAGTCGTTCCAGGACATCGCGTCCAACCAGCATTTGATCTTGGTAGAATCGGGCGAATGCAACTCGGTGCCAATCCCTTTCGTGCCCCAGTAGCCCGATCGAATCCAGTCCACTCGATAGTCGGACCGCTTGTCGCCATCGTCGCTGTTGCCATCGTCGCTCGGTCGACCCAGGCATTGAAGCGCGTTTCCAACGACGAGTTTCGCACACTGCCGGATAACCACCGTCTGGACATGCGAATTGGAAGAAGTGACTTTTAACCTCGTATATGAATTGAATAAGACAACATGTCGGAAAAACTCGAGAACGTTCAATTGCCAACAACGGATGTACCTGCCGCGTCCTACCCATTCTTCACTCAAATCGCGCGGATCATCAATTCAGGACAAGCTCGAGCCATTGTCCTCTCCGGCAACATTTACGATTTGTACTACGATGGACGTGAATATGTTCCGCTGATTCAATTCTTGCAGAACAAGACCAAGATCCCCGGACTGGTTCAAGTGGTCTATGAACTCAACGGCCCCATTCGAATCAGCGAAGAGGATAGGAACAAACTGCGCGAAGCATGGGCCGCATGGAAGAACGGGATTGCCGTGGAAGCCATCGCAACACGCGAAGTGCTACAAGATGGAAGCAAGTTTGACCTGCGGCGGCGCGAGTTTGATCAGTACCTTCGCGATGCCATCGGCAATGCCACGCAAGCTCTGGAATTTCTCCGCCAACTCACCATCTGTTCGCGCAATTGCCTAAAGGAGAATTTGCTCGTCATGATCGAAGGGGCGGACATTATGTTGCCCGCAGGGGATGGCGATGTGGCTAGGCTGAACGATTCGCAGTTGCGACGTATCACGATTGTGACCGACTGGTTTGGCGATCCAGCATTTTTCAACGGAAAGGACACCGTGCTGTTGCTGGCCGAGTCCAGGAGTCTAATCCATCCACGTGTTGGGCGAATGCCTCAATTGCTGTCCGTCGATATCCCTGCACCGGATCTTAAGGGACGCAAACATTACGCTCAGTGGCACGCAGCCAAATCTGGGAATCAATCGATTGTGGACGGGTTGGACATGATCGCGGAAGCGACTGCCGGACTGTCGATCCATGCCATGCGACAACTTCTGATGGCATCCGATTATTCGAAGACACCTATCCAGCGCCAGGACACGACCCAGCAAGTCGAAGATTTCATCCAGTCGCAACTCGGTGAAGATGTGATCGAGTTCAAGAAGCCGGTGCAAACTCTGAAAGATGTGATCGGCTTTCGCAAGCTCAAAGAGTTCCTTGAAAGCTACATGATCCCGCGCATGAAATTGCCCGATGACCGCGCCCTTCCGGGTGCTGCCATTGCGGGTCCCATCGGAGGGGGCAAGACCTTTATCTTCGAAGCCGTTGCCGCCGAGCTGGATATGCCCGTACTCGTCCTTAAAAACATTCGCAGCCAATGGTTCGGTCAAACCGATGTCATTTTTGAACGGTTGCGACGCGTGCTCGAAGCGCTCGAAAAGGTAGTCATCTTCGTCGATGAAGCGGACACACAATTCGGAAGTGTCGGCGAAGGGGCTCACGAAACCGAACGACGATTGACAGGCAAGATCCAAGGCATGATGAGCGATACCCGACTCCGGGGACGAGTGATCTGGCTGCTCATGACAGCCCGTATTCATTTGCTCTCCCCCGACATTCGACGCCCTGGACGCGTCGGTGATTTGATCATCCCGGTCCTCGATCCAATCGGTGAAGATCGTTTGGAATTTATCCGTTGGATGCTGAAGCCGACTAAGATTCAAGACGAAGAGTTGGTCGAATGGCTAGATTGCGATGGCTTAGAAGAAGACTTCTCCTCGGCGGGCTACTCGGCGCTGCGCAGTCAGTTCAAAGCCATCCCACCGAAAGATGCGGAAGACGTGAAAGCCATCGTCCGCGACTTCCTTCAGCCGGCCATCAAACAGACGCGGCGCTACCAAACATTGCAAGCCCTGGTGAATTGCACACGTCGGTCACTGATGCCCAACCCCGACATTTCCAACGCGGAACGAGCTCAGATGGAAGACGAAATTCGCCAACTAGAGGCGATTGGCATCCGTTGATTCGTCCTTGGCGTGCACAACTCACCATCCATTCCCTACGCTGTCGTACTTTGCTGAAAAGGTACGACGCATTGAATCAGGACTCCCTGGCCGTCACTCGATGCGATCCAATTTCGTCTCTCGGACGGATAACGGGTATAGAATCTGATTTGACGGTTGTTCTCAGCCAATTTGTGCCCGCCGGGTACGAACATCGGATCTATTGCCATTTCTTTTTTGTGCAACGCGACAATCGCGTTACAAATGGCGCGCAAAATGCAATCACATGCACCATTCAAAGCCGACCCGAGTGAATGTTCTTTTCTCTACCCATTGCGGTTCACCTCAACGACCCGTCAAAACGGAATCATGAAATCGAAAACAACGACTCATCGTCGACAAATCACCGTCCTTGCGTTCGCTGTGTTTGGACCAATGCTAATTGCCCCTCAGCATCTGTTAGCGCAAGCAACCCACACTTCCAGCGACTGGGCTCAGACCGAGGGGGTTTCCGACAATGGCGATACATTGCGTGACTTTCAATCCCGGCTTCGCTCCTCTCTTTTTCTGTTGAAAGGACGGCCGGAAATGGAGCAGCCACTCAAGTTATCGGGCCACGTCACCGCAGAGAGCCGTACTGGAATCCGTCGACTCCGCATTCGCAATTTCCAGATTCTCAGCGACGGCGGTCGAGAGACCGGTGAATTCGAACTGGGGGCCGGTTCGTGGCCGAGCGTGGTCGGTGCCTTGGGTAGCGCGGTCGCTGGCGATTTTTTGACCCAAGCTGCGATCCGAGGTGTTCCCATCGACGAACTCGAAGTGGTTTTTACGAGTCGTCCCGGTCGAGCCCCATCGCAGGATGGTGAACGGCAAGTCACCTACCCCCGCAATTTGGCGTATACGGTATTCATTGTCTCTCCGGCTTCGGATGACGAACTGGAAAAGCTACGATTGGAAGTCGAACGCGTCTCGCCTGTCCTCAAACTGGTCACCGAGTCGCAATCCATCGATCACGGTGAACTGATCTATACTCAAACACCGGCTGAGCGAGAAGAGAAGTCTCTCGCGGGACTGCGAGAATTTCTGGAGGATAAATACGCATCCTTCGAAGGGGCCAAACCGCCAGAGAGCCCAACCCCCCGAGCAACGCGAGATCCCGACGATCAGCGGCCTCCACTCCGAGCGCATATTAAGATTGAAGGAGGCACAGGCATCCGCCACATTCGCACCGACCTCCAAAATTTTCAAGTGATTCATGATTACCCTCGGTATCTCGCGGGTCACAACCTGGGACCAGTACCGGAAGAGCACATCCTAGGAACCATGATCACCTGTCTGACCCACATTTACGAAATTGAAGCTGCTAAGAAGCAGATCCCTTTGGATTCATTGGAACTAGAAGTCGAAGGCTCTCTGACGACGCACCTGGGCAACGTGGTCCACCCACCAAGTTATTCTGACATCCATTACACGGTACACATCGGTTCGCCTGAGCCCAAGGAGAAAATCGAAGAGCTTCAGCGCGCCGTCGAAGCCGTCTGTCCGATCTATAACATGCTGAAGGATGCACAGCCCGTGACGGGCACTATCGTCCGCGGACCCTATACACTTGAGAAAGAGAAAGACTCGCAATAAGCGTGGCTGCGCCCTCCCCAGCGACCGAAACAATTCGATGAGTGGCACAAAAAAACCGAAGCGCGAATGTCCTCCATTGTGCCTGGGTCGCAAGTCGTATCGCTATCCTGCACGTGCGTCTTGCCGATCATTTTCCGCGTCGCCGAAAGAAGTAATCCCTAATGCCTTGGATCGAATGGTACAACGCGCTCGCGAAACCCAGCTGGACCCCGCCACCGGCAACGATCGGATTCATCTGGCAGATTCTCTATCCAGTGATTCTCCTCACGTTCGGCTTTGTGTTCGTTCAAACCTTTCGTGGCAAGATCAGTTGGCTGGTCGCCCTCCCCTTCGCCATCAATCTCGTCGCCAATCTGGTCTTCACGCCGATTCAATTCGGAATGAGGAATCTGACATTGGCATCGTTGGATATTCTCATTGTGTGGGGATCCATCGTCTGGTGTGTCGTCGCCATTTGGCCCCATTTCAAATGGATTGCAGTCGCTCAAGCTCCCTACTTCGTGTGGGTCTCATTGGCGACGGTCTTGCAGTTTTCCATTACGGCCATGAACTGGGGCAAGTAACACGGAAGGCAATGAATGTAAAGCGAGTGATAGGTTTCGGACATTAGCCGAAACGCGTTAGCGTCCGGTTGGTTTGAGGGATGCGGCAACCGGGTGCTAATGCACTCCGGCTGATGGAGAATTGCTATCACTTTGCCATAGATATTATCTCGCGGGCATGGCGTTAACGACGCTTGCCAGCGAAAACGACTTCGCGTCGATAGTACTTCATGGCATGCTAGCGTTCGGCATTGCATGCTTGCCCCACTTGCCTAGCTTGCGTGATTTCTGCCGTTTTCCCGATTGCCATTGTCCTTAGCCGCGTACAGTTGCTACTAACCTGCGGAGGCCCCTGCTGACAATTGTCAGGGTGGGGCGAAGTCCCGAATCGCAACTTCATGGCCGTCGATGGATTCCCGTCACACGCAGGATCGAATAGCTAAATTGCCTGGGCCCAGCTGGGCTTGGAATCGTCCGAATCATTCACCACGTTTCGGATCGAGGGGCTGCGCGCTATTGGCGATACTGATCATCTTACTATTCTCGGGATGTGCGAGTCAAAAGTATGTCATCCAGCGGCGCACTCCCGTCAATCCGCTCGAAGATGCGCTGAGTTTGATGAATCGTGAAGGTCCGCAACCAACCCCGCGCACGATCATCTTGTTGCGCCATTACGACGTACTCGACGTCTACAAGAAAGACCCTGAGATCGCTTTGGATATGCTCCAAGAACTAGCGACCGATGAACGGGGTGCCGAAAAGGTCTATGCGATTGCCGAATTGGCCTACATCATCGGCAAGAGGCATGAAAAGAGCAACACGTTCGGCAAAGCGCTGGACTTCTATACGGTGGCAGTTGCCAATTCCTATCTCTATTTATTTAGTCCCGATTTGGATGGAACTCGCAATCCCTACGATCCTCAGTTTCGAGGAGCATGCGATCTATACAACGCCGCGCTGGAGTCCACGTTGCAATTGGTCAGCAAAGAGGGGAATCTGCGCCCCGGAAACAGTTATCGCATCAGCACCGAAGACAAGCATCACGAAGTCCGCGTCGTGGCTCGCGGCCCGTGGCACAATGAGGATTTTGGCGAGCTCAAATTCTGCAGCGAATATCAAGTGAAGCAACTCGATGCGGTCAACGTGACTTATGGCATCGGTGTGCCAATGATCGCGGTCCGCAATACTCAAAATCCAGATGAACCTGGGAGCAAGTACTATCCTGAGGGGCTTTCTTTTCCGGTCACCGCCATCCTTCGAGTCACCTCGCCGAACGTCCATTCTCGTCGGGAAGATCATCATCGACATCCGTGCGTGCTCGAGCTTCATGATCCATTGTCATCGACCGACGTCGAGTTGAATTCGCGCAAGGTTCCCTTGCAAGCGGACTTGAGCACTCCTTTGGCGTTCTTTCTCGACAACCCCAAGTTCCGGCAGCAGACCGACAGTTGGATTGGTCTGACCGATCCGAACAAGACGGAAAAACTTCGGGGCATTTACATGCTCGAACCGTTCGACCCGAATCGCATTCCGGTGGTGATGGTGCATGGCTTGTGGTCCAGTCCACTAACGTGGATGCCGATGTTCAATGACCTTCGATCCTTTCAGGAATTGCGGAAGAACTACCAGTTTTGGTTCTACCAATACCCGACCGGGCAACCGTTTTGGATCAGCGCCACGCAGATGCGGAGCGATCTTTATGAATTGCGCCGGACACTCGACCCGCACGAGCAGCATCCTGTGCTCAATCAAATGGTGCTGGTCGGGCACAGCATGGGGGGGTTGGTTTCTCGGATGCAGACGCTTGAGAGTGGCGATGAGTTTTGGAAGATCCTCAGCGACGAACCGTTTGAAAAAGTCAAAGCCAAAGATGAAGAGCGACAGAGGCTGGCGGCGGCTCTCTTCTTCCATCCAAACACTTCGATCCAACGTGTCATTACGATTGGGACTCCCCATCGCGGCAGCGAGTATTCGAATCACTACACGCAATGGCTCGGGCGCAAGTTCATCACTTTGCCAGCCAGTTTGATCGAGATGGGCAATTCACTCATCCGTCAAAACCCTGGGATTTTTCGGGATACGGAATTACTGCTCACCAAAACGAGTATCGATTCGCTCAGCCCAGAATCACCGATCTTTCCAACCATGTTGCGGGCACGTCGGGCACCCTGGGTTCACTACCACAACATCATCGGCATGTTGGAGAAGTCGAGTTGGTTTAACAGCAGCGACACAGAATCGGATGGCGTGGTCGATGTATCGAGCGCGCACATGGACGATGTGGAAAGTGAGATCGTCGTCTCGGCGAACCATTCCACGATTCATACAAAGCCTCGATCGATCCTTGAAGTGCGGAGGATTTTGGTTGAGCACTTGCACAACGCATGCCAGCGACCGGATGTCGCCGCGTGCCTTGAGGTCCCTGAAACATGGCGTTATCCAGAGAGTCAGCCTCCCCTCGTTCCGTACCACTTGACGAAGTCGCACGGCGGTTCGCGACTTTGGATCGGACCGAGCCGTTCGCAGCCTATTCACTTTCCAGGCTTTCGCCCCGCTCGAGTGAAAAAAGCTCCTGAAAATCCCAAATGGGATCATCCGCATCCCGGTGCCGGAGAGGAGCAAGCTCCGGTTCGAGATGTGATCACTGCTTCGGCGCTGGGGTACCCAGCGACTCCAGAAAGATGGCTCGATGCGATAGGACACACGCCTGCAAGTGAACCATTCGCATCCGATTGGCCCATGTTGGATTCCGCGTTTGATGGGAGCCAAAATCCAGAGGGAGTATCTCCCACCGCACCGGGGACATGGAGGCAGGAGGAAACACCTTCCACCCCAACCACGCTGAGCCCATTACCTCCGCTGATGCCTCTTGCATCGGCGAACTCAGGAGTCGGCCAACGGCCGTAACCTATCGAACCTATCGACAATTGCAACGTAACCCATGTGCATCCGCGAGGTGGCGAGGGACCGTTGCTTTGGATGCGGTCTCTGATTTGGTCCTGGGGCTGCTCTCGGGCCATTGATTCAACCCACAGGAAAGCAACTCGGATAGCCTTTCCCTGGTGGTTAAATCCTCTACGATTGAGGTATTCCAGAAACGCTTTTTAGATCTCGCAAGGTTTCTGTCTTCAAGACACTGGATTTCGATGTGGTTTCAAGCATGCTGACGATTGAGTTTAATGGAAAGCAAGAGCAGATCGATGGTTCGGCGACGATCTTGGATCTGCTTCAGAAAGCAGGTGTCGAACCCAAGTTTTGCGCCGTGGAAGTCAATCTCGAGATCCTGCCGAAGCATCAGTATGCATCTCACCGAATTCACGAAGGGGATCGAATCGAAGTGGTCACGTTGGTAGGTGGTGGCTGATGGAGTCCAATTCATCAAACATCCTGTCGCAATCGGTACAGGACGATGGTTTCCTCTCGATTGCAGGCAAGATTCTCAACAGCCGCGTCATCGTTGGCACCGGCAAGTACGACACGTTGGAACTGATGCGAGAGACGCTCAAAGCGAGCGGAACGAGTTGCGTCACCGTGGCTGTACGGCGCGAGAAGCTGTACGATCGCGATGGCAAGAATCTACTCGATTTCATCGATCTGCAACGGTACACGTTATTGCCGAACACCGCCGGATGCTTCAATGCGACGGATGCCGTACGAGTCGCTCGGCTTGGACGCGAGATTTTGCGGGATCTCGAGAATCCTGGTGCGGATTGGGTCAAGCTGGAAGTGCTGGGCGATTCGAAGACTCTGCTTCCAGATCCTGTGGCAACGCTGGAGGCGTGCAAACGATTGGTCGATGACGGTTTCCATGTCCTGTGCTATACGAGCGACTGTCCGATCATGGCGGTCCGATTGAAAGAAGCAGGCGCGGCCAGCGTCATGCCCGCTGGATCCCCCATCGGCAGTGGCCAAGGCATTCTCAATCCGAACAACCTCAGAATCATTTTGGAATATCTCAAAGGAGATGATCCTTCCTACCCCGTCATCGTGGATGCCGGAGTGGGAACGGCGAGTGATGTGTCGCAGGTCTTTGAATTGGGAGCCGATGGAGTGCTGCTCAATACCGCGATTGCTCATGCGAGAAAACCTGTTTTGATGGCGGAAGCGATCAAGAATGCAGCGTTGGCTGGGCGCCAAGCATTTCTTGCCGGGCGCATTCCGAAACGGCTGTACGCCACAGCCAGCAGTCCCGAAGAGGGACTCATCACGTCCCGACCGTGGTAAGATGGCCGTGGTAAGATAACCTTCGATCAGCCCATGCAAATCAATGAACCCTCGCAACTCGATCCTTCACACTTCTAGCCCGATTCTTTGTAGATCCGTCGCTTGACTTCCAAACCCTTGAAAGCGCACGAAAACCGCCCGTCCCGAATCTCTAGCCCCGTTTCAGGAGTAATTCATGAGCGAACAAAAGTTTGATGTCATCGTCATTGGAACCGGACCGGGAGGAGAAGGAGCCGCCATGCAAGCGGCAAAAGGGGGCAAGCGAACGGCCGTTATCGAAGCCTACAAGCAGATCGGAGGAGGTTGCACGCATTGGGGCACGATCCCCAGCAAGGCCTTACGGTTTTCCATCTATAGCGCCATGGAAGCGATGAATAATCCAATCATTCGCGACATGGGAATCGCTTTCAATCCGTCGATTGCACAGTTGCGAGCGAGCAGCAGATCAATCATCTCCAAACAGGTTTCGATGCGGCAAACCTTTTATGAACGCAACAACGTCCCGGTCTATTCAGGAACAGCCAAATTCCTGGATCCAAATACCATTGAAATCGATGACGAAACGAGAATCAAAGGAGATTACTTCATCATCGCGAGCGGCTCCCGTCCTTTCCGTCCTCAAGGGGTCGACTTTTCGCATCCTCGCATCTTCGATAGCGACACGATCCTCGAACTCTCCTACAAACCGCAGTCGATCGCCATTTATGGGGCCGGTGTAATCGGTTGTGAATATGCTTCGATGTTTCGAAACTTGGCCATTAAAGTCAATCTGATCAATACGCGAGCGAAGCTGCTGGAGTTTCTCGATGACGAAATCATCGATGCGCTCAGCTATCAGATGAGGGAGTCGGGGGTCATTATTCGACACAACGAAACCTTCTCGAAGATCGAACCGCACGATGATGGAGTCGTGCTGTATCTCGAGAGTGGTAAACAAGTCAAAACCGATATTCTCTTGTGGGCCAACGGTCGTTCCGGAAACACGGAGTCACTTCAATTGGAGAAGATTGGGATCGCTCCAAACTCGCGTGGCTATCTGGATGTGAACCAAAACTTCCAAACAGCGTGCCCCAACGTCTATGCGGTGGGTGATGTGATTGGTTTTCCCTCGCTCGCCAGCGCTGCATACATGCAAGGCCGGGGCGCGACGCGACATGTACTTGGTGCACCCGATGATCTGCAACTGCGTGACATTCCGACCGGGATCTACACCAGTCCGGAAATCAGTTCCATCGGTAAGACGGAACGAGAATTGACGGCCGCCAAAGTCCCTTATGAAGTCGGACATTCGCAATTCAAGAGCCTCGCTCGGGCTCAAATCACCGGCCGAGCCGTCGGAATGCTCAAGATCTTGTTCCACCGCGAAACAATGGAGATCCTAGGCGTGCATTGCTTTGGTCCCAACGCTTCCGAGATCATTCATATCGGTCAAGCCATCATGAAGCAGCCATCACCAAACAACACGTTGGAGTACTTTATTGATACGACGTTTAATTATCCCACCATGGCAGAAGCCTACCGCGTAGCTGCTTTGAACGGATACAATCGACTGTTTTGAGAACTCCCATGACGCATCCCCCTGCCCCATCGGCACCTCTTCCCGAACCATCGTTGATTCCAGTCCAGGGCTGGCATTGCAGCCACTATTTCTATCGATGGGATCGGCAAGCCGTCCGCGCCATCGGCGCGGATAACGCCAAGGCCATTCAAGAGTTTTGTGATTGCCTTCACGATCTCAACGATCGCCCGCAGCGATTGCAGACCTTCATCATCAGTGGTCACAAGGCCGACTTGGGCTTGATCATGATGGATCCTGATCCGCTTCGTATCGATCGACGTCACCAACGATTGTTGTCGACCCGTCTAGGCTCTGCCTTGGTCCCGACGTACTCGTTCGTGTCGATGTCGGAGGTCAGCGAGTACCTGCCGAACAAGGAGCAGTATGCCCAGAAGCTCGTACGGGGTGGTGAGGATCCAGAATCACCAGCGTATCAGGCCAAGGTCTCTTCCTACGAGCGAAGGTTGCCCGTGATGTTGGCCCAAAGGCTGGCCCCGGAGTTTCCCACTTGGCCAGCCATGTGCTTTTATCCGATGAACAAGGTTCGCAACGTGGGAGCCAACTGGTTTCTAGAGCCCTTTTCGGCCCGTACCGAAATGATGGCCGAGCATGCCCAGAGCGGTATGGCGTTTGCCGGCCGAGTGACGCAATTGGTCACGGCTTCGGTCGGGCTGGATGATTGGGAATGGGGGGTGACCCTTTGGGCTCGAAATCCCCAATTCCTGAAGGAAATCGTTTATACGATGCGTTACGATACAGCCAGCGCCAGATATGGTCAGTTCGGTGAATTCTACGTCGGGTATTTGGCAAGCCCCGAGGCAATTCTGGAGCACTGCTGCATTCGATGAGCGATCTTATTGTTCGAGACATCACGAAAATCTATCCCACGCAGGCGGAAGATTTAATCGTCCTGGATCACGTGTCCTTCGAGATGAATCGAGGGGACAACGTCGCCATCATCGGTCCGAGCGGAGCGGGTAAATCGACATTGCTGCAGATTTTAGGAACGCTCGATACGCCGACATCGGGAGAGATGGAACTAGCAGGGAAGAATCCATTTGTGCTCAAGGAAACGGCACAAGCGCGATTTAGAAACCAACACATTGGATTTATCTTCCAAGACCATCACTTGTTACCGCAATGGAACGTGCTGGAGAACACGCTCTTGCCTGCCTTGGCATTTGGCAAACCCACGGCCGAGCATATCCAGCGAGCCCAAACGCTTCTTCAGCGAGTTGGACTGTCTGAGAGAATCACGCATTTGCCCAGTCAGCTTTCGGGAGGGGAGCGCGAACGGGTGGCGGTGGCGCGGGCCCTATTGCTTCAGCCAACATTGGTCTTAGCGGATGAACCTACGGGCAATCTCGACAGTGACAACGCCCAAACGATCGGGGAACTGTTGCTCGAAGTCCCCAAGGAACAGGACGCGATCTTGATCGTCGTGACTCACTCACTGGAATTAGCCCAGCGCATGAGTCGATGTCTGGAACTGCGAAAAGGAAGGCTCCGCGAAAAGCGATTCGATTCCGCGGTTTCGTCTTAGGTCTTGGGCACCACCGCTTTCATCTTCTGAAGCCCGAGCGTCGCGTTTTCGAGCGGATCTTTCTTCCAATAGTCACGATTGAACAGTTCGAGCGAAAGGACGCCGTCAAATCCACTTGCAAAGACCGTGTTCAGAACGAAGGCAATCGGTGCGATTCCATCCCCTGGATAGACACGATCGGCGTCGGTGATTTTGTCCCGCGGGATGTCGGGATAATCGTTCATATGGAAGACGTGGATCTTCTTGCCCGAGAGCAATCCCAGATCGTGGAAGAGCGAGCCCCCTTTGTAGAGATGGTAGACGTCTGGCAAAACACAGGCGTCTGGATGCTGTGCGGCGGCTGCAACATACAAGACCTCCGATAATTTCGATAGGTTCTTCGAAAAGCCCCAGACTTCGAGTTGCGGCGTACAGCCTGCAGCCTTTCCGACTTCGAGCAATGCGCGGTAGCGGTCTCCTGCAACGTCGAGGTTCAATCGCTCTCCATCGGTCGCACCAGCGGGAGGGGCCGCGATTCGCTTCCCTCCAATTGCGACGATGATATCCATTTCCTTCTTAGCCTGTTCCAAGGCTTTCTTGTGGGCTGCTTCGTCCATCACGATCCACGGTGCAAACGCGATCGAGCTTTCGATGGTCAATCCTGCATCCACGATGCGTTTGCGAAGATCTGGCAACGTTCCGCCGTTCGAAAGATACTTATCGATATCGCGCAGCCATAACTCCATCGAATCGTAGCCAGCCTTTTTCGCGATTGCGACTTGGTCGAGAAGAGGAACGACTTCTCCCTGGATGGTGCTGGTGTTCAAGCAATACTTCAATTTCGGAACTCCTACATAAGCGTGAGAGGAAGCGTGTGCGGGTGGGGAAGATAGCCAAAGGCTACTGGCCGAGACTCCGGCGGCGGTTGCTATGGTGGAACCAGCGACAAAATCGCGACGATTCCAAAGCGGTTCATTCGTCTCGGAAATCGGATCAGATTTCTCTTTCATGGTGTCCTTACTTGATGCAATGGAGCAGCAAACTCGATCGGTCGGGGTAGAATGGCCGAATCATACGGGATGGCTCGATCCTCCGATCGGCCTAATGGTAACAGAGAAACGGACATGGCGAGCATTGCCAACGCATACAACCCATCCCCAGCGAACAAGGCCACAGCAACGGCAAAGGCTAGGATCGCGATGAATCCTAAGGGATAAGTCGCTATTCGGGACCAGCAGGCGATGGCCGCAGCCGGGAGGAGGAGCATGACGAGCGTCATCGCCTGACCCATCCAACTCTCTCGATCGATAGGGCCGAGTAGACCGTGTCCTTGTTCCGACAGAATCGAGATAGCGCTTCCATTCCACCAAACATCTTGTTGGAGCATGCTGGCGAAACAGCAGGCTAGCCAGATGAGGAAATGAACTTGAATGCAGCGCGTGGCAAGTTTCACACTTGTACGGGGCACACCTTCCGAATCAAAACGGGCAGGTCGCCAGGACCAACCGATTCTTCCGGTATCGATGACGAGGTAGAGCAAACCTGCGGACAACAAGAACTCGGCCGGCAAGGTTAGCCACGGTGCGCGATGATGAATGGTCATCATGCATCCCCACGCCAACAGAGGAGCGAGTCGGGAACCGATACCCGCCATGGTGGCGGCGCTCGCTATACCACCGAGGATGCAAATAGACCGAGCGACCATGGGGGATGGCCAACGAAACAGAGGGGACCATCGGAAATCGCTACCGGTGTCGGGGAGGCCCTCACCGATGAAAAAACGCCCCGTCTCTGAATCGAACCAACCGTGACCGGACAACCAATCCGGTACCCATGCGCAATAGACTAGGAACTGAATCAAGGCCACCGCACCAATGGCCACGCGAGTGTTCCCCAATCGTTGAGGAAGTCCTGCTCGGAACCAGAATTGATCCCAGGAAGTGGGCAAAGAGAGAACCGGTCGCAACCATTCAGCGAGCATCGTGAAACTCCGACGTTGCATTTCCGGAAACAGGTTTTGGCTGGGAAGGCAACACGGGGACCGATCGTGTCGGTTCAAACCTTGGAACGAGAGTCACGTCATCCTCGCTGAGCCGAATGATCTTCGCTTCAAACACAATGGTTTCGGCTCCGGAATCTTTGTGGGTCGCAAAGCGAATCCGATCCATGACGATGCCCGAGGAGGCTGCTTTGGCGACGATGGAATGGGCGATCAAAGACATGCCATCGGAGTCATCGTGCTCTTGCAGAGCACCGGTCAATGTTACAAGCCGCTTCCATCGAGCATCCGCCACCGAAGAATCGATCAGTGTTGTCCATTGGACTTCCTTTGGAGATGCTTTGTATTCGATCACAACAGGCCGTTCGTATTCGGCGTCGGTTACCAAAGGCAGCGGGGCCAGTTCCACATACCATCCCATCGGAATGGAATAGGGCTGGACCCATTGCAGTAGGCTATCCGCCAATTTGGATCGTTGCAGGCTATTGTTGGATAAGTAACTAAGTGCGATTACCGAGAAATGAAAGAGGATTGCGATCGAGAGAATGGAGCGTAGGACCAGAGGCCATTGGTTTTTTTGCGGAGGGCTCAATGGTAAACCTAGCTGTCCGAGAGCTTGTGGCTCGGTCTTCAGGCTCGGATGCGAAGTTTGACGGTTCATGGACGGTGGCATTGGTAGCGAGTCCACGCGCTGCACAGCCGAGGACAACAAAGTCGGTTTGGATAAGAAAGTGTGCTGGGAGCCAGTCCCGTGAGCGATCGCCGGGATGGGGGTGATGGCTGGGATGGGATCAAGTCATGCGGTAGACTGGGATATGGTAATCCGAATCCAACGTTGCAACAGATACTTTGGAAGTGAAACATGGAACCGTCCGATCGATCCTCTAGCGCTTCGCCCAATCCGCGAGTGGCTTCAACAAGCTCCCGTTTTCCGGCTAGCCCGGCTGAGATTTCCTGTTGTCCCGTGTGCGGTGGACCACTTATGGAAATCAGGTCCAAATTTCAATGTTCCAAGTGCCATCGGATCTGCGAGACGTGCTGTGAAGGTGGGCGTGGTTAAGCCTTGACGTATCAAGCGTTTGGGACCTAGACTCTAGGTTTTCCGCGGCTGCATCAAGCCCTCTTGGGTAGGGGTGCTCGTGCGACCGCCAACGATCGCGAGAGTACCGTGTCTGCAACCTGTGTTATCGGACTGCAATGGGGTGACGAAGCCAAGGGGAAATTGGTCGATCTGCTGGCCCCGAGGCACGATGTCGTGGTGCGGTACCAAGGGGGAGCCAACGCGGGACACACCGTCGTCTGTGGGCAAGAAATTTACAAGCTGCATCATGTCCCTTCCGGCATTCTTTCGCAGAGTATTACGAACGTTATCGCCCCTGGGGTCGTCATCGAACCCAATATGCTCATCCGGGAGCTCGAGGGGTTAGAAGGTCGTGGGATTCAGCCCCGCAAGAATCTGATCATCAGCGATCGTGCGCACGTCGTCATGCCGTGGCATATCCTCGAAGATCGCGCGATCAACAAAACGGTGGTTAACGGAGAGAGCATCGGCACCACCAATCGTGGGATCGGACCTTGCTATCGAGACAAAGTCGGACGCACCCATGCGATTCGTATGTCGGACTTGATCTCCGATCAGCTTCCTCAGCGAATCCAGGAAATCGTCGATTCGAAACGGGTGCTATTGTCATCGATCGCTACCGCAGACGATTTGAGCGAATTGGATGCGACGAAGATCATCAGTCAATGCGAGCGCTGGGCCGATGCGCTGGGATCGATGATTGCAGATACCACCTACTTCCTGCATGATCAGTTGGATGCGGGCAAGCGATTGTTGATGGAAGGGGCTCAAGGCTCCTTGTTGGATATCGACCATGGAACCTATCCGTTTGTCACCAGTAGCAATTCATCGGGGGTCGGTGTTTGTAGCGGCTCTGGGGTTCCACCCAAATGGATCGATCGCATGATAGGTGTCGCCAAGGCGTATTCGACGCGGGTCGGCGGTGGGCCGTTCCCGACGGAATTGTTGGACGAAACGGGTCAGAAGATCCGCGAAATAGGTCGCGAATACGGCACGACGACGGGACGCCCACGGCGTTGCGGGTGGTTTGACGCAGTAGCTGTTCGCTACACGGCCCGTCTGAGCGGAGCGAACTATTTGTCTTTGATGATGCTCGATGTATTGAGCCATTTCGAGGAAGTCAAAGTCTGTGTGGCGTACGAACTGGATGGCGAAAGAACCGATCGACTTCCAAGCCAAGCCGACGATGTGCGCCGCTGTAAACCGATCTATGAAACGCTTGCCGGTTGGTCCAGCGACGTCTCTTCGGTTCGCAAGTTGGAGCAATTCCCTGCCAATGCACGACGTTACATCGATCGCATCTCGGAATTGATCTCGGTGCCGGTCGGGGTCTTGTCCGTGGGTCCCGACCGAGAACAGACGATTTTTCTTATTTAACAACAACGCGACGAACGTACGGTTCGGAATCGTTCGATTCGGAATTGAATCCATCGAAGATGGGGAGTTCGCTCATGCACCGTAGTTCATCCCACTATTTCGCCGGCCGCCAATCCCCATGAAATTCTTTGGCAGACGGAAGTCAAAAACGCCCTCTTCAAAAACGCCCCTTGTCGAGGAGATTGGCAAAATAGAGCCCAGTCGTCTGCCTCGGCATGTGGCGATCATCATGGATGGGAACGGAAGGTGGGCTCAATCGCGAGGATTGCCACGTGTCGAAGGGCATCGCCAAGGGGCACAGAGTGTTGAGAACGCGCTCGAGTGTTGTGGCGAGTTGGGTATCCCCTATTTGACGCTGTACTGTTTTTCTCATGAGAATTGGAAGCGGCCCAAAGACGAACTTGATTTCCTGATGGGACTGTTGAAGACCTATCTGTCGCGACAAACTCCTCGGCTTATCAAGAATGGAGTTCGACTGCTCGTGATCGGACGCAGGGATGGGATGGCACCGGATGTCCTGCATGCGATGGATGATGCGATCGACAAGTGCAAAGAGGGAAAGAAACAGACACTTTGCTTGGCGATCAATTATGGTTCGCGACAGGAGTTGGTCGATGCGATGCAAAGCATTGCCAGAGAGGTCGCCGAAGGGCGGCTTGCGGTGGATGCCATCGATGAGGGGACAATCTCCCGTTCCCTTTACACCCACGGCATTCCAGACCCCGACTTATTGATCCGAACCAGCGGCGAAATGCGGATCAGTAACTTTTTGCTGTGGCAGATAAGCTACAGCGAACTATGGGTGACTGCGAAGGCATGGCCCGAGTTTGGCAAATCCGATTTGATCGAGGCGGTCCAGCAATATGCACAGCGCGATCGGCGCTTCGGCGGTTTGCAGCCAACATAAGATCACCGCGCGGAACGGCGTAGGAATAGGGCTCACACATCCGATCGACGCGTGTGCTTATTCATCCGATTCGTCTTCCGTCTCATCTTCGAGTTCGACGATGGCCTTGCCGAATTCATCAAGCTTCACATCGGCGATGGCCGTTTTGTATTTCGCCACATGCAACAAGTCTTCGTAGATCGGATCGGCTTCTGATTTTTGGATCGTCGCAACAGCTCCTGCCACTTCTTTCAAATAGCGCAGGAAAACGTTTCGGCGATTGCCTTGGGCAGCGATGGCTTGTCGCTTTCGGAGAAAGCTGGCGAGGGAACGCCCGATGGCTTGGATCCCCAACCGGAGTTCCTTCTCGATTTCCGGTGCGTTTGCGATCGCTTCTTTGGACTCGCTGGTAAAGGGGACCCAGACGCTGGCCACGTGCACAATCAACGTCACAGGGCCACTAGGCAATGCCCCTTTGGATTGAGATAGGCCGTAGGCCCGCCAATTGGTATTGAGAACCGCTTGTGTGATGGCGCAGGCACCTTGTGAGTACTGCAACGGGACCCGATTGGCAAAGCGATAGATCTGCATCGATTGGCCTTCGGAAATGTTGATTTCACGTAGAACCGAATGGAGTGTATCGATTTGTTCTTTGCGAAGTTTCTGAGGGCTGCTGCGCGTCGGCAGTTTGGTTTCCTCGATGATTCGTTCGGCGGAGTCGGAGCCGATGCCGGCGAAGGTGTCGATGAGAAATTTGCGCAAGGTTCTGGCATCGGTCTGTTGGATCAGTTCCACCAGTTCGTCGCGTGTTACCTTTTGAGCGATGGTGGAGCCGCCATAGGCCAAAGCGACTTCGACTTGGAACGGAGATCCACGATGGACGGAGGGAGGGCGTGTGCTTGCATCATGGAATTCGCCGGGCACGATGGCCTTGAGACCAGCATATAAGAGTTCTCGACCGATAGGGACGATGCAATCGGTGGACGGAGGTCGAATCTTCGTTTCCTGCAGCGCGTTGTAGAGACGCTCGGCTTCGGTCTGACCTACTTTGATGGCGGACGCGCGCGTGGAGAGTTTTGCAGCTTCGCATACTTTCTTCGCAACGGCAGGGGTGACACATGAAAACGAACTGGTCAGGAAGGAACTCAGAGAAACAGCTTTTTCTGCGCCGAGCATGGTGATCAATCGCCCGAGTTCCACGCCGTAGGGGTGGGGTTTGATCTCCTTTGCCTCGCGGGGCAATTCCGAGGTCGTCCTCGTGATCGTGAATTGTTCGCCATCGGGGCTGATCCAGTGGATAGTGACGTGTGGATTGGCGATAGCCGTTTGCTGGAGATACTCATCGACACTCCCTTTACTCCGTTTGTAAACGGCGGTCAGTTCGATGGTGACGCGAGTCCCCGATTCGATTTCGGCTCTAGGTTTTCCTTCCATTTCGGGATAATGCGACTCCCATACGATGTCGTTGTCGCGCAAGTAGCTTAAACCTTTTTCGCCGATGGGAATATCAATCCCTTCTCCCTTTCCGTTGATGATCTCTGGGTGATTTTTCTTCGTGTCGACTTGCAAGAGAAAATAGTGGACGGGACTTTTCTTACTTGTCTTCGATAGGATCTGCATCGGTCGGCCGGTGGTCAGCATTCCATTCATACCTGCGGCGCTGATCCCGATCCCTTGCTGGCCGCGGCTCATGCGAAGCCTATGGAACTTGCTGCCGTAAAGAAGTTTGCCGAAGATCAGCGGGATCTGTTTCTTGACGATTCCCGGTCCGTTGTCTTGGACGGCGACGCGGAAGCGACCGGGTTGGGATTGATCGATGCGAACCCAAACCTCGGGCAGGATGCCGGCTTCCTCGCACGCGTCGAGCGAGTTGTCGACAGCTTCCTTGACGGTCGTGAGAAGGGCTTTTCGGGGGTTGTCAAAACCGAGCAGGTGTCGGTTTTTGGCGAAGAACTCGCTGACGGAGACCTCGCGCTGTTTGGTCGCCATCGACTCCGCGGTGGCCCGTCGAGTTTTGGTGGGAGGTGTAGCCATCGACTTCCGTGTTGCAAATCTAGAGCGAAGATCATGAAGTTGGAAAACTGCTCGCCAAGCCGTGAAACCATTGGGATGGCGCGAGGCATTCCTTCACCGGTGAGAGTCCCGGTGTGGCAACAAAGGTTAAATGATAACGCATGGTAGGTCTATGCGGCCTGGGGAAATTCGCCCTGATGCGCGCCCCCACATGCGATTTCCGTCACGATCCATGTGCGCGTTTTGAACGCCATCATTTCTTTGGAATGCCGCGGCTAGATCCTTTTTTCCCTTCGGAAGACTAGCGCATCCATCCGAGCAACCGAAGTGTGGAGTCGGAGTTCTTCGTTAACAGGTCACCAGGTACGGAATGCTGGGGACTGAGCGATGGAGTCAATCGCGACTCGCGATGATGGCCGGAGCGATTTTGGATCGCATCCAGCAGAAAACACAAAACGTCCCAGTGACAGGAGTGGAAGGAATGCGACTTCAAGGATTGATCAAGGCCTCGTTGGCAGGCAGCGTGGCTGTAGCCTCGATGGCGGGTATGTCGAACACGAGTTTGGGACAATGTCCTAATTGCGGCAACTCCGGGAATGCTGCTCCGAGACCAACGACCTATGCACCGACAGCTCAGTACGCCCCGAACGCGGCCTACGCACCGGCGGTGTCTAGCAATGCGGTCGCTCCGGGTGCGGTCGGCTATGGCGCCGGACGATCGGGATTGGTCGGCGGTGTCGCCGGTCACTTCATGAGCACGACGGCTGCAGCGGCTGCGGTCAACTCAGGTAACACAGAGCGATACGGCAACACGTTGGGCAAAGGGACACAACCTTTGTTCGAGAATTACTTTACACAAGGGAATGCGAACCAAGCCACGGCCGGCATGTACATGTCGCCGATCGGGGTTCCAGGGCATGTTGGTCATACCTACTACACGTACCAACCTCTTTATCCGCATCATTATTTGTACCAACACCACGACCGATACCATTCGTACTACGACGGCGGGCGGGGTTTGAATCGAACCAAGGCAAGCTACTCGGTACCACCGGTCTCGGGAACGCTTCATTGGGTTCACAAGGCAATCCAATTGCCCCATCAGTAACCGTTCATGAGCAACGGTAACGCGACTGGGTAGGATCCCGGTATTCATCGATGGTTCAGACGGGCTTCATGGACGATGCGCATTTGATCCACATCCTAAAAGAACTATTGAGTGAGTACCCAATGAAACAAAGAATACTTCTCGAGGGCGTCGCCATTGTCGCGTCGCTCGCCTTCTCATTGAGCGGTTATGCCCAGACAGTTGCTACGGGCGAACCCTGCAAGACAGGAAATTGCAACACCACGACAGGCCACCACCATGTCGTGGGAGGCGCGGTCCATGGGGTCGGAAGCCACATCCACGGCGTTGCAGCAGGACTTCAAGCCCATGCGATTGCCGGGGCTGCGAATCCCTATGGCCATAACAGCATGCCGACCGCTTGGGTATGGCACTCCACATGGGGTGACTACTGGGCTCGCAATCAAGCCATGCAACGACCTTGGCATGGAAACTACTATTGGTGGCGGACCGGTCAACCGACAGCGCTGGTTGTTCCCCCAACGGTCACGATGCAATCGAACTACTCGTGGGGCGTCTCTCAGAACACGATGACCCCTGTCTATCATCAATTCAGTGGCAATCCACCGAATGGAGCCGGCGGAGGGTCCTTCCGAGCAACGCCTGTTTGGCCAACGCATACGGATCAGATCGGAGTCTATCCGGTTCGGGGTCCTTGGTAGTCCGTCGATCTAGATTGCGATTTGCGTAAGCCCCGGAGAACGCAAACGGGTCGAATTCAAATTCAAAATAGAGCCCTTGGTGTGCATGCAAGCCGAGGGCTCTTTTCGTTGGCCATTAGAAGGATGTGCGAGTATCCATCATCGACCCTAGAAGTGCTGCCCCAGTGGGATAGTCTTCCAGACTGTTCATCCTTATGTTCGAATCAGAGCCGCGAACGCAAGCGACCAGCAGTGGCGCAATGATAGTGCCAAATCCAACGTCTATGCCAAATCCGATCGAAGATGCAGGTTCCAGCGTCCCACGGCCCGGCGGTAACGCTTTGGGCTCTGACAAACCGGGTGTTGCTCGCTGGTTGCGTAAGTAGTCCTACTGCGGACATCACGCACCCGTAGGTCGTGGATTATTGAACCAATGCTCGGAGGCATCGCGACCGCGGACTTGAACCCCTTTCTGATTCCAATCCATCCCTGCCCGAACGCTCGCGCTGCAATACCTCAGTGTCAATCCGCATCGGCGCCGATCGGAGTTGTTGGCTTCGGATCCATGCAATAGCAGATCGCTATGGATCGAGACTTGGCCGGCGCGTAGCGGGTCATAAATTACATCGCCATATTGCTCCGCGTTGTCGATCGATTGATTTAGAACGTTGTGGTCGGCGCTATCGCTGGGGCGATACGTTAGATGTCCAGAATGATGCGAACCAGCCACGAACTTCATGCATGCGTTCTGGGCATCGGCGTCATCCACGGCTAGCCAGACGGTGACAGCTTTCGATGGGGATAGAGGCCAGTAGCTTGCGTCCTGATGCCACGCCACTGCTTTTCCATCGTGAGGCATCTTGCAAAAGAAATGGGATCCCCATGCGATCACGTTTTCCCCTAAGAGGTCCGCCACGTAGTCGACGATCCGAGGTTCGGTCAGGATATCGTAGACCGGACCGTACTTGAGATGGGCCGAGGAAATCGAGTAGCTGTTTCCACCTTCCGCAACCACGCGGGCTAGGAGGTCGTCGAAGTAGCCGCGAATGGAGCTAATTTCCGAGGTGCTGTAAACATCCAGAGGCGCGATGAAGCCCTGTGCGTTGTAATGATCGATCTGCTCCCGGGAGAGTTTTTGAGGATCTTCATTGGTTACCGAATAGAACTTCAAGTCGCGCTGGAGCGCGGCCAAATCGGACTCGTTCGGAGTGATGCTGAATTTGGTCATGGCGATTCGACGGGGAAAGGAAGCTGAATTACCGGAAGAAGCGAGCTTCGATTGTATACAAAAAAGACGATTGTATACAATCCAAACCGCCCGTTTTTTCCTGGCGAATAGAAGCAAATCCTCTAGAAATCGGCGAGCATCCGGTCGAGCAATTCCATCGGAAGGCCGACTACATTGGTGGCCGATCCGGTAATCAATGCGATCCAAGGCGGGCCATCTTGGAACCCGAGCGAGCCGGCTTTGCCAACCCATTGCTCGCTGTCGAGATAGCCGTCCAGTTCCTGGTCGCTGATCGGGTTCATCTTCAGAACTGAGACATCGACACGAACGGCGCGGTGCCCTGTTTTGCGGCTCCATAGGCAGAGTCCGCTGTAGACGCGGTGTTCTCGGCCGCGCAACCGTTCCAACATTTCGCGTGCGTGTTCTCGATGGTCGGGTTTCCCAAGGACAATTCCATGGCATTCGGCCACCGTGTCACATGAGACCACGATGCGATCGTCGCAATGGATTTGCGAAATGACATCGGAACCTTTCTGGTACGCGAGGCGAGCCACCAATTCGGGAGGTGTTTCGCGTGAGCAAATGCCACACTCGGCTCGTGGATCGGGCGGGATGACTTCGAATTGGTATCCGTAACGGGTCATCAACTCCCGCCGTCTCGGAGAAGAACTGGCCAGAATCAAGCGGTGTGAGGTGGGCTGAAATCCTTGGGGAGGCTCAAAAAGGTCACGCATCGTTAACTATCGATTCGACGCTGGGGGTGGATTTTGAGGGGGTAGTCCCAATCGAGGACGGAGCTGATCCCAAGACTGTTTTAAAGAATCCAGCAATCGACCGACGTGACCGGCCGCCAAGTAAACGCGGCAGCTGACCGCCGATTGAGGATAAAAGTTCGTGATGAAGTCGAAACTGAATTCGAAGGGGCCATGGCCGATCATGATCGCATTGGCGTAGGCACCACTCAAGATTTCATCGCGAATCTTAAGTTCGTCGTAGATCTCCTGCGGGTTTTGTCGCTTGTTCATCCCTGGATTGTTATCGGTGGGGACCGGCCCAGAAGCATCGTGCTGTCGATGGTTGGGATCGGCCGAGTTCGCGCCCGCTGGATCGCTACGAGATCCCTGGGGTGATTCGATGGCCGATGAACCGGTCGGTGGTGCATTGGGAGTTGGCAACGGGCTACCGGCATGCACGATGTGGCTCTCGGTGGCCGAAGCGATTTGCGAAGGAACCACATGGGGTTGAGCGCCCGGCAGCTCCCCATAGCGTTGACGGTAGAGATCGATGTTGGTGGTTAATGCGTCGATAAATTGGGGCATGACCAGATGGGGTAGGATCACACGCGCCACGATCGCATTCGGACGAGGAAGATTGCGTACAAAGTCGAGAACGTACTCCGTTCCTCCTGTGACCACGATGACACCGGTGCTGATTTCGCCGCGCGCCACGTGATCCGGAACGCGTGCCCTGACCGCTGGCATGGAATCGTTGGGATCGGGACGATCATCAGGAGATGGGTTGTTCGTCATTCCACGCTCATTCGGTAAGGTGTGGTGTCATTACTAGGATGTCATTACTGAACAGCCAAACAACAGATTCGAACAGTCGGGGGTATCCGTCGTAGTGGAGTGAGGATTCTCACCTACAACAGAATAGGTCGATTCCGCGAGATCGAAAAGATGGTCAGGCCGGACCTGGGTCAAAGAGTGGGATTGCTTTCGGCGGATTGGGGGTGACCGGCGTTGGTGTCTGGGCTTTCGGGATCGGTTTCGGAATCGACGTCAGGGAGGGCTGCGGCAAGATTCTCTTTGAGAATGCGATCGAGGATTCCGTTGACAAATTGTCCGGAGTTTTGGTTGCCATAACGTTTGGCAATCTCGATGGCTTCATTGATGGCCACCCGTCCTGGGACGTGACCGTGGATCATTTCATACGCTGCCATGCGGAGCACGTTCCGGTCAATGGTGGCCATCCGTTTCACCGACCAATTGGCGGAATGTTTCGTAAGCAGCACGTCCAATTCTTGACGATGCGTTCGGACACCTTGCCAAAGCTGCTGCGCAAAGAGGACGAGCGCAGGGTGATGGAGCAATCGACTTTCCAGGAATTGCTCGGCGATGTCCAATTCCCTCGTCGGATGCAAATCCTCTTCATAGAGAACTTGAAGAACGATTTCTCGGGCGCGTCGACGAGTGGTCATAGGGGATGGATGTGTTCGAGTTGTACGGCGTGGGGAGGGTTCGGTGCGGACCCGATCAGGTCGGCAGAGCTTGATTTCGGCTGAGCAATTGATCGACCTCATTGGACACGATCACACCGTAGTTGATGGCACCCAACCAGCCCGACATGATGATACCTACGCTTCCGGCGTGATAGAGTCCTGAAATCTGCTGAGAGAGTGCTCGCGATACAGCCAATCCTTCGAATTTGGTGCCGAAGCTAGCGCCTGCCAAATGCTTTGTGTAATGCTGAAAGGTCTTAGGTGTTGCGGCTTCCACCAAATCCAACTTCTCGCGGCAATTGGGGACATACTTTTCGAGCGCATCGAGCGTGGTTTCGATCAAGTCCTTCTTGCGAGCTTCGTATTCCGCTTCGGGTAGATCGGCCCAGTCGCTCCAGTTGGCGTTGGTGCTGCTGACGATCGCATAACGCTGTTTGCCATGAGGTCGAGTGCGCGGGTAGTAGAAACTGAAGGTGCGCGACGTGATGTTGCGATCGAGGAGCAAATCGGTTCGAAACACGGGGGCGGTAGAACAAAAGAGCAAATCACCGGTCGATTCGGGAATCTCCACGTCTGGCTGAAGGGCCATGTAGACTTGGGTGCTGCTGTTGTTAAGCCGCACGGCTTGAGCTTCTCGAACGAACTGAGGATCGAAGTGCTCGGATCCAATCATCTCGAAAATGGTGGATCTCAAGTTGGAATTGCTCACCACGGCTCGGCATTTGATTTCACGTCCATTGACGATCACGCCCCGAACGCCGCTGCGGTCTACGAGGATCTTCGACACATCGCAACGGATACGCGTATCGACACCGTTCTTGGTCAGTTCGGCCTGCATCTTGGAGACCAGGTCATCGGTACCACCTTCGTAAATGAAAACTCCCTTCGCCATGAAGTTCGAGAATACGATCCCATACGTGATGGCAGGATCTTCTAGGGTGGAGCCATTGGCGTAGGTGATGGGTTCCATCAGCAATCGCACAATGTCTTCGCGACCAGGAAAGAATTTGGAGAACAGCTCGCGCGTGGTCATCGACTGATCGTCGTAGAAATTCATGCTGCGGGCGGTGTCAAAGAACTTCTGGACCGTTTCTTCAGGCACACCGAAACGGGTCGATAGCAACTCGGTGAAGTCTTCCCGGTTGTAGGTAGTCGTCAGCGAGAACATCGGATTATCGAAGCGAATGTTCTTCAATTGCACGATGTTGGAAGCGATTTCATCGTTCCAATAGCGCTTGCAACTTTTGAGCATGCCATACGGGAATCCATGCAAGGAAATATCGAACGTATGGCTACCCGGGCGTTTGAACCATGTGGCCAAACCACCGAGTTTGTAGTGTTGCTCCAGCAGCAGAACACGGTGGCCAGCGCGGCCCAAGATGTTTGCCGAGGTCATCCCGGCCAAACCGCTTCCAATCACTATCACGTCGTATTCAGGAAGGGTCCCGGCGAGAAAGTCTTTCGGCATATCAAAGATCGGTCGTCAGATGGGGGATCGAGTGATGGGTGGACTTGGAAACGAATCCCATCTCCAACCAACAAGGATTGGGTTTTCCGAACTTCGGCAACCCAGTGCGGATGAGAGGGGTCGAACCTCCACGGCCGTATGTATTAGGCCACTAGATCCTGAGTCTAGCGCGTCTGCCAATTCCGCCACATCCGCATTTTTCCAACCAAAGTTGGCTATCGCAAGGCTGGGAAGATAGCCAAAAACAGAGAGCGGGTCAAGTCTTTCAGCGAAGCCATCCTCATTCCTTGGGGAGACGTCCCAGGACCGGTGTTGGCTGGTATTTGTGGTCCCGCTTTCGCAAGACACGAGCGGAAACGATCGTGTCCGGCCGCGTCTCCGGGTCCTTCCGGACTTTCTCGTCGGTCAAGTCGACGACTTTGAGCATTCCGAGGGCCTCGATCCCGTCCACCACACGCCCAAAGACCGTGTGTTTTCCGTTGAGCAATGCCAAGGGCATAAACGAGAAATAAAACTGGGCTCCTCCCGTGTTGATGTCGAGTTCATTGGTTTGCGTATTGACCCCCACTGGTACCGCCAAAGAACCGCGAAAATGCGAACGGCTTTGTTGAGTTTGCGCTTCGCTCCGAATCGTAAAGCCTGCGGTACCTTTGCCATCTCCCTTTTCACAACCGGTTTGGGCGAGCCAATGCTGCCGGACCAGGAAGAAAGGCTTTCGGCTGTAGTACCCCATTTCGATGAGGTAGATCATGTTCGCGACAGCTTCCGGCGCTTCATCCTCAAAGAGTTCGATTTCGATGACCCCTTTGGTGGTCAAGAACTCCACCCGTGGGTTGTTCTTGGATTCATCTTCTTTCAGCTTTTGCAATTCCTTTTCCCATGATTTTTCCACGGCAGGAATTTCTTGCAGCATCCGCAACTCCACTTCCGGCAGTTTGCCAGCCGAAGCGAGCGATCCCCAAGCCTGCTTTGCGAGGTCAAACTCACACTCCGCGAAACCGACATACCCGGCATAAAGGAGTAGCTCCTCATCGATGAGCACCTCGGATGACAACAAGGCTTTTGCAGCATAGGACCAGCGATCGAAGCGATCGAGCTTGCCATCGGCGATCAACATTTCTCGCAAAAACTCACCCACTGCGACGTACTTCTGTGGGTCGCTGGCGTACAGCTGGGCTCCCGTATTGCGCAACAGAACCAATTGCTGGAATGACTTTTTCAAGCTGCTGAGCCAATTTTCCCTAGCCCCCTCGCTCATGGCTTCGCCTATTCGATATTGCAGACGCGCATGGGCTTCGGAAAACGCGGCGGTCCCTTTTTGAAACTCGGAGACGGCTTGGCGATACTCGACCGCCAACGGGTTCGTGTCATCGTCCTGGACACGACCAAATGTATCCACGCGGAACTGCTCGGCCTCCATCTCTTTTTGCATCCGTGCTTGCTTGCGCTTTTGACGTTCCTCCGGAGTCAGCTTGCTGGTCGTCGGCATGGCCGCGCCGGGGGATTTTCCGGTAGCGGAATTGGCTGGTTGGGCCAGAGAATGGCCGGGTAGTATCAGCCAAGCCAACAGGAAACAACCGAAAACTGAAACTGGGAACGCCCGTTGATACTTGTTTGTCATAATGAATCGGTGGATGCTGTAGCCGGGACGGATCGCAACGTACGACGAGCCCAAGCCAACCACTTTGAAGGATAGTATAACTGACGTGAAGAAATCCGAGCTGGAAACCGTCACGCTGAGAATCATCGCGGGACACCTGCGCTCGCGAAAAATCCAATTTGCATGCGATCGTCGAACCCGTCCGATGAAGGATCGCACACGTGAAGCCGTCATGAATCTGATGGGTGGTACGATCAAAGGGATGCTCGCGTTCGATCTTTTTGGAGGATCCGGAGTTTTGGCATTCGAGTCGATCTCGCGGGGAGCCTCTCGGGCCGTAATCTGGGAGATTTTGCGGCAAGGAGCCACCACCATCGAGAGAATCGCCTCCGAATTGGGTATCCGGGACCAAGTGCTCGTCCTACCGACCGACGTCTTTCGATGGACGGAGGACATCGGGGAAAATCTTCAGAAAATCGGGATTCCTACGTCTGCAAAGCCCGATGAGGCGACCTCTCCGCCCCCCCCATGGATGATTTTTTGCTGCCCACCCTACGCCTTCTGGGAAAGCGAGGGGGCCGCTCTCATGACTCTGGTAAGTACATGGTACGAGGCTTCGCCCAAGGGATCTTTGATCGCGGTGGAGTTGGAGGCGAAAACGCCCGACCATGCCCTCCCGAGCGGCCCAGACTGGGATATTCGGATCTATTCACCCGCCAAGATCGCGATCGCTGAAAAAGAGTAGACGGCATCGTAAGAATCATGACCCGCCGCGTCAGCATTGGTTACTTGGTTTGTCAGAGCCGGAAGCGCGAGCGCCGGGCGGTGGGACGCTGGAACCTGCATCTTCGATCGGATTTGGCATCGACGTTGACTCTGGCAATGTCATTGTGCCACCGACGTTCCTTACGCTCGCGGCTCTGATTCGAATAGAGGGAATGACAGCCTGGAAGGCTATCCCACGGATGACAGTCTGGGACACTCTCCCAAATTGGCGATACAAATAGCCTTCGGCAAAAGCAAATGAATACGCCTTAGCGAGAACGCATCGTCTCGCACCAATTCATTCTGCGCCCCTGCGGCTTACGTAAATGACGCTTACTATTTTTTCTTTTTCCCAAAAAAAACTTTCGATGTGGTCAAGGTCTTACTGTCGATATCCAATTTGATGCCATTGTTGTTCAAGAAGCTCATTCCAAGTAGCGGTACTGCGTCTTCACCAGCAGAGTTCAGCACGACAGCCTCAACATTTTCAACCTCAAATGCTCCGATGCGAACCAGCGGAATAAATACCTGTTTAGCCATAATTTTACTATCATCAGCCAACGACAATACAACATCAGGAGCCCCTGAGGGAACCTTCACACCGAGCGCATCTGCAGTGGCTTTAGGAAGACTGATCGAACTAGCTCCCGTGTCGATCATCATTTCGACGGTTTCTTCTCCGTTGATGGTCACGCTGACGCACAACGTATCGGCACCAGCGTCGCGTAGCTCAACGACATCGCTCAAAAAATCCTGTTCGAGTTTCGCGAGATTCCGTTGAACGGCCTGAAAGGTCGCAGGCTTAAGCTCCTTCTTCTTCAAGACGCCACTCGCTTCTTTGACTAATTCCATAAATTCCTTGTCTTCCTCCAACTCTGTCCAGCGCTCTTCGATCGCATCCGCCTTCTTCCGAGCATCAAGGATTTTCCCTCTGTACTTTTCTTGGGCTTTATAGAACAACGAGCGAGTTTTTTTCAGCTTTTCATCAAACTGCTTTTGGCTGTTTTGAATTTGAGCGTTTTGCGCAACCAGCGCGTTGTTTTGAGCGACCAGTGCATTGTGTTGCTGTACCGGCAAGCCCTGCGCGAGTTGTTGATTGATTTGTTGTATTGCTTGCAGATTATTCTGAACCACTTGGTCTCGAAGTTTCTCCTCCTCTTCCATGACTTTTTTGGGTTTTTCCTTTTCACCAAGTTCTTTCTTTAGCTTTGGCTCCGCAGCTAGAAAAACCTTGAGTTCCGATTCATCGTTTCCTTCCAGCTTCAATTCGGCGTTGTTTCGAAGGACTCCAAAGTTCTTTTTAAGCTTGTCGTCTATATCAGCTAGAGCCCTTTTGTCTTCGTCACTGAGAGTCGGTTTAATTGGATTCGCTGCACGCTGACCGAGGCATGTTGAACCAAGGCCAACGCATCCAACCATGACGGAGGATACAACGAGGCCGATTCGTATCGCGACAAAAACAAGACGGGAGGAGCCTTTATGGTTCCGCGCGACGTTCGGTGAATCGAGAGGTCGAAATCTTGAAAATGCGATCGTCGATGGACTGAAGATGCGTTGCATAGTTGCGTGTGTCGCGTGCATAAAGAGGCTCTCTTTGGATTCGGGCTGGATTGCGATGTATAAGACAACGGTCTAAGAGCCGCGTTCTTCGCAAAGAAAGTAGAAGCGACACGAAGATCGATGCTCGGGACCCGTTGGAGAATGCGTGATGAAGATGAAGGATCTCGTTGTCCGGAATGCCACGGCGCACGGAGAGACGCCGGGTAACATTTTTTATCAAACCTACATCGAGACGGTCAAGTAATTTCTAACGGAATTTTAAATATAGATCCAAATGCATCACCCCCCTCCAGAGTGAGAGACCGTTCTCGACTTTATCGAAGCGGTCGATGCACGGAATGAAACACGCAGGGCGACAGGAATGAAACTTTATTGACCGGACAACTTCATGGACGGTCCATTGGCGCATCGTATTGTTCACGCGCTGTTTCGTACTCGTCGATTGTCGTTCCCTCAGTTCGATCAGCCGTTGAGTACCGGGTGCGAAGAGATACTGTCGATGTCATCTCGTTGTACGAACTGGGATGCTCATCACGCGGATGTGCCTGACGCTGACATCGCGCCACCGCCGGTCGCTTATACTCGCTGCTCTGATTAGTCGGATTAGAAGGGGGAATGACAGCCTGGAAGGCTATCCCACGGATGACAGTCTGGAAGACTTAACCACTGGCGGAAGTCCATAGCCGCCGCTTCAGCAAGGGGCACTCGGATAACCTCTGATTCCCGTTCGTTGAAACCTAGCAATCTCGATCATCCCTACCCTGGGAAGTTGACGATGGATGAAGATTACGAGCACGAAGGAGACTCAGGGAGAAATTGTCACCGAGGGGTGGTCATTCGACACCTGAACTCGCGTCATTGCTTACGCTGCCTCTTGATTCGGTCGAACCGGTGCGCGTACGAGCGGCTTCTGAAAAACTGTCTGGCAATCGCATGAAGCGAAGGACGAACAGCCATAAGGCGACGATGGCTGCCAGCAGGGCCAAAACCGCAACTAAAAAGAGGGTGGCAAGCTTTTGACCCATCATGGCCACCGGTACCGTGATCGACTTGGCCGGCACCTGGACCAACAGCAGCAGCGACGTCGATTGTCGCCGTTCGATTTCATCGGAACCGCGCCGCGCGATTTCAACCTTCTCCATGGCCGCGATCCATTCCCCGGCAAAGTTCTTTCCCTGTGGATCCTCCGACACTGGATCGATGTAACGGTACGTTCCTGTGTCCTTGAGCCGCTTGAGTGTGGCTTCATCGATCTGGAATTGGAGATCGGTCGTGCTGCCGTCCGGGTTGGTCATTTGAGTAAAAAAGGGGTGCTGCAAGATCGTTCCTTCGCGATCCCCTTCGTGGCCATCGACCAACACGGCAAAGCCGGTGAACTGGTTCAGTGAATCGGATGGGTCCCCCACCTTACTTCCCTCCAACCCACTTTTTGGTCCGGTCGCCAACAGTTCCAAGTCGCCGATGTTGATGGTTAGGACCAAGACCCCTTCGTTGATCTTTTCGACGTTGTCGATCTTCTCCTTGACGGAGACCGGAGTGGATACTGCGATTTTCCAGCGGTTGGTGGTCGTCGACCGAAACGGGACGCTCAGATGCGAGGTTGCTGTGCGCTGGATATTGAGTCGTGGAGTGCTGAGGCTGAGATCTCGCGATTGACCACTGAAGTAGCTGCGATATGCAAAATTCTCACCGATGGGTGACGTGGGAGGCTCGCTGGCAAAAGCGGCAGCGATCATGGTCCCAAAGCGATCGGTTAGGAACAGACTATCAAACTTCGTAGTTTTGGTAGCTCCGCTGCCGCGCGAACGCATGAGATCCAACCGAGACTTCAGATACGTTTCCAGCTTCGTCCGTGAGGCCAAACCAAGAAGGTGGTCGCGCGCTTCTTCCGGCTCATCCCGGTCGGTGGCTAACGATTGCAACGTCTCCAACCCCGCATCGTCGATGCATTTATTGAAATGGTCCTCTAGCGGGTCCCGTCGAGCTTCTTCCTCCAACAATCGGAACAAACCCGAAATCTCCGATTCCAATGTCCCTGCGGCGGACTGCGCAGCGAAGTAGTTGCTTTGAAGTGCACCTTCCCGCAGCTCATTGGAAAGATCGTTTTCGGCGACCATGACGGCTCGCCAAAAAAACAAACCCATGATGGTCATCAGCAGGATCGGCCCGAGAATTCCCAGGATCATCAACGGGCGTCGCAAGCGCGCGATGCGGCGCCGCTCGATGGCCGCCAGGAGTTGCTGTACGTTGGCAAATCGGTCTTCAGGCTTCTTGGCAATGCATCGATCGATGATGGCCGTCAGCCATCGGTCCATGCCTGGGACCCGATAGTGGGCACGTGGGAAGGGGCTTTTGTAAATGGTATCGCGATAGCGCTTCAATCGCTCGGGCAAACTGCCTGCAGTATCGAGCGTGGCTACCGTATCCGGCGTTCGATAAGGCGGATTGCCTAACAGCATGCAATACAGGATGGCACCGAGCGCATACACATCCCATCGGGCATCGGGAACAGCATTGAGGTCGGCTTGTTCCGGAGCCATGAAGAACAGGGTTCCCAGCGATGGGGTCTGCTCGTGCGAGAGGCGGCTTTGACCAAAGTCGGCCAACCTAGGTTGCATGTCTTGATCGAGCAACACGTTGGCTGGCTTCAAATCGCAGTGCAACACCCCCTTGCCGTGGGAATGGTTGAGACCGGTCGCGATATCGGCAAAGAGTTCTACCGCTCGCGAGACGGGGATCGCACCTCGATTTCGGATCAGGTCATCGAGCGATCCATTCTCGAGATATTCCATCACGTAGTAGGGAGGCTCGGCATCCCAGCCGACTTCCAGGACTTGGACGATGGCCCGATTGCCGGACATGGAAACGAGGTTCTTGACCTCGCGAGTCAGGAGAGACCAGTTGACCCCGGAACGATGCAAATAGAATTTGATGGCGACCGATCTGCCCGTGTTGAGGTTGGTCGCAATCCAGACTTGGCCAAACGCACCTTGACCCAACAATCGTTCCATTCGGTACCCGGGAACCTGCGATGGCGGAACCGTGGAGCGCAGGCTGAGTTCCTCGGCGCGCAATTGTTCGCCGACCGATTGATTAAGGGTTTGATCCAACGTCATAGATATGGGTACGACACGGTGCGGCCAGCGCCGTGTGAAATAATCTCCATGGACAGTCCCTTCCGCACACGGAGAGGGAACGGAGTCTTCAAGGACTTCCACAGATCGGCCAATGAGTTAGCTTACTCGCTAACGATCGGAATGACAAAGTAGAGGCTGTCCCAGACTGGTATTTCACCAACAGCGGTTGGATCCTTGCTCGCGCTGTGGGTTATGATTTTCCGCCACGAGTTCCGAAAAATCACTCGATTTTCTGAGAGCAATGAGGAGTTTGAAGGCGGTTTCCTCAATCGGGCAGCGTTCTTGATTCCGCCGGCGGTCCGTTGGACCTCCAAGGGAGTTCGAGAGAAAAGGTTGCCCCTTGTCCGATCTGGCTGGCGACGATGATATTGCCCCCATGTTCGCGGGCAATTTTGAGGCTGACCGGCAACCCAAGACCCGTGCCGCGGTTTCCCTTGGTGGATTCGAAAAGGGAGAAGATTCGGTTCTGGTCTTGCTTGGATATTCCAACGCCGTTGTCGGTGACCTCCACCACGGCATTCTCTTCGTTGCGTAGCAAACCGATCGTCACGCGACCGTCGGGTGTATCCGAACAAGCGTCGATGGCGTTGATGACCAAGTTCACGATCGCGCGATGGATGGCTTCGCCATCGAGCATGAGGGTCGGGAAAGAATCTGGGCGCGTCCACTGAAGCTGGATCGGGGTATCTCGCGTTTGGAGTTTGCACATATCCACGACTTCTTGAATCAGATCGCGCAGGTCGATTTTTTTGCGCTCGGGCTTGCGGTCTTTGCTAATCGTCAACATATCCAGAACGAGGGCTTCGATCCTCTCGTGAGTCCGCTCGCAAATCCCCCAGCCGGTTCGGATGGAATCCAAATTTTCGCGTTTGAGACCTTCCGTCACCATGAACCCGCCCCCGCGCAGACCTTGCAAGATATTCTTGACGTGATGGGATAGGGTCGCGATGGTTTGGCCGATGGCGGCCAATCGTTCCGCTTGCAGCATGCTTTGGTAATACGTCGTATCTTCGATGGCGAGGGCGGCTTGATGCCCAACCGTGACCAGCATCTTCAAATGCTCTTCATTGAAGACGCGCGCGTCGCTTGCATGAGCGCGTTTGCCTGCCGACACGATGGTATCGATATAGATGACGCCGACCATTCCGTAGCGACCTCGCATCGGCACACAAATGGCCTCGCAAATACCACTTTTTTCGATGCTCGCGCTATTCTTCCATCGTCCATCGTCTCGAGCATCGCTGGTCAGAACACCTTCTTCGTTCTTTAAAACATAATCGAGTATTGTCTTGCTGATCATCATGCGGTGTTTTGAATTCGGCCGACGATTCTTGCGATACGAAGGGCGGAGATGACCGGTTTCCGGATCGGCCAGCATGATGCAACCGTGATCGCAAGCCACCCATTGAAAGATCAGTTCCAATATCTGTCGCAGCAATTGGTCGATATCCAGCGTTCGACTAACGGCCACCGAGGTTCGGTACATGATTTCCCATGTCGAACGGTTGGGGACGAGATCGGCATGATGTTCATTGTCATAGGATACCGTCCCGCGTGAGGGATCCTCTAGGTCGGATCGGCCAACAGCACCCAATTCGGCCCGCCCGATAATTTGCGAACCCTCTTCAGCGTCGTGATGAACGATATCGACGTTGCTGACAGGTTTGAATGCCGGAGCGGTCGGACGGTAGACCATGACACGCTTGCCGATTTGGATGCGGTCTCCTGACTCGAGAACACATTCTTGTATTTTTTTTCCGTTGACGAGCGTACCGTTGCTGCTGTTGAGATCCTTGATCACACAATGGCCATCAGACCAATGAATCTCCGCGTGATTTCGAGATGTTTCGTTATCGTCGAAATGGATATCCGAATTGCCGTCCCGTCCTATGCGGACGGATCCTTCGCGCAGTGTGAATTGAGTGCCTACGCTTGGGCCGCGAATAACGAGAAGGGATGCCATTTTCCCTTATCGCTTCCAGAAAGCGGTGGCGAATCCTTCCCCGCAGCGAGAAGCGCGACGAGGGTTTAGACCAGAAGCCATTGAACAAATACCTTTCGGGCGAACAGGATTACCCCAAAATCAAAGGGCCATCCCCACAATGATTGGGGTTTCCGAAGCTTTGGATAGTGTGTCCGAAACCATGGGCCAAGCTCATTAGCAAACGGTTGTGAGACGTGTTTCCCAACTTGAGTGACCTTCCCATCTTGAATCCTAAACCACCACCGAGCAGCACGAAAGGAATATTTTCAAGAGTATGCGAGTTTCCTTTGCCCAATTCGTTGGTCCAGACAATGGTCGTGTGATCGAGCATGGATCCATTCCCACCTGGCTCGGGCGTTTCCGCCAGTTTCTGAGCTAGGTAGGCGATTTGCTCGCAGTACCAAACGTTGATCTTCGTCAATTTTTCAACCGCTTCTTCGTTGGTATCTGGTTCATGCGATAGCCCATGGTGGTCTTCGTCGATGCCCAGCCAGCGCATTTTCGCTTGCCCCACCGAGTTGGTGAACTGGAAGGTAAAGACGCGTGCGAAATCGGCCAGCATCGAATGGACCATCAGATCCATTTGCATTCGGGTCAGTCGCGGAATGTTGTCGTTGCTATCGTCGACGTTCGGATCGAGTTGCGGCACGGCGTGGGCAATGGTGTTGTTGGACGATTGCAATTGCTTTTCAAAATCGCGAACAAGGGATTGGTGCTCTTGGAGCAATTTTCGGTCTTCCGCGCTGACCCGCTTGCTGACCTTGTCGAGATCGACCTGCAATTCATCGAGGATGCTCTTGATGCTCTCCTCGTCGTTGCGCTGTCCGTAGAGTTTGTTAAACATCGCGTACGGATCGTCGACCGGTGCGACCGGTTTGTTCGGTCCCGAGTAGACCATGCGTGTCCAGGTATCCGCGCGATTGGGGACTCCGACGCCGAACTCGAGCGACCCGAAACGGGTTTGCGATTCGGGGCGGGCTTGCAAGAAATTCTTGATCTCTTGATCGATGGAAATACCGCTGGCCCAACCTGCCGGCGTGTCCGATCCTCCTTGGATGTTGCCCGGGTAGAGCTCGATCCCGGTCAACAAGCATCCGATGCCTCGCATGTGGTTGTCCCCATCGCCTCGAATCTTGTCGCTCACGCCGTGCATGGTGAGCAAACGATTCTTGAACGGCTCCAAAGGGGCCAGGATCCGTTTTAGATTGAACTGATCCCCTTCTTCATCAGGCCAGAATTGGGGGGGGACAACTCCGTTGGGACTGAAGATGATGATAAGGCGTTGGCGGGGAGTCTCCGAAAAACCGCGCGCGATGCTGGATAGATTCATCAAGAACGGAAGCGCTGCTGCGCCGAGCCCAAGCCTTTGAGCAAACTCACGTCGTGATAGGTAGTTGGTATTCATCATGGATTGGGATGGATTGGTCGTCGAAAATTGTGGATTCGAAACTGGAATATTTCGTAGCTAGTCGTGGTCGTTTGGAACTGGTGGCGCGGTGGTAAGCGAACGCGGTTCTCACCCTCAACCCGGGCTCGCAAGGGCTGCGTTAAGGATACTTGCTGACCCTCGGCCTGGGCAGCTTCCGGCGGACGTTGTGTGCTCAGGAGGGCAATTTTTCGGACCAAAGGCTGAAGCGAGTATCCTTCGCTTGCAAAACTATTTCCCAACGTCTCCATCTTGTCGACACCGTAGGCTGGCAGCGGCTGCTTCACCAGGCTTTGGAACAACTGACGGACGATGGATTGGTGGACTTCTTTGGAATTAGCTATGAACTCTGCCGTTTCACGCACTCCCTGAAAGGAGACCGACTGTCCCTCGGACGTGATGTATTGACCTGCCGCATCGATCGGCTTTCCCATTTCTTCGGTTCGAAATCGTCCCATCGCGTCGTAGCTTTCCAATGCAAAACCGAGCGGATTGATCACGCGATGGCAGGATTGGCACATGCTGCCGCTGGTTTGCAGCGCAACCCGCTCACGCGTCGTCAGACCCGGCGTTGCTTCTTCCGTGATCGGGATGATGGCATCGACAGGGGGACGCAGATTTCGACCTATAATACGTTTGGCCAAAAATACCCCTCGATGGATAGGGGAACTGGTGTTGTGATATGCGAGTGTGGACATCATGTAAGGATGCGATAGAACCCCCGCCCGCTGCTGCTGAGGCAATGCAACCTTTTGAAACGGTGCCTCCGGAGGAAGTTCTACACCATAGATCTTGGCCAATGAACCATTGAGATACATCGCATCTGCAATAAAGAATTGCCGGAAATCGAGCTTGGGATCGTTGGCGAATTCATCCAGAAAAAGATCGAGACTGGCTCGAAGATCGGATGCAACCCTAGGGCTGAACTCCGGAAAACGCTGCGAATCCTTTGATAGGTCCTTGGTCGTTCCAACCCCTAGAAACTCGCTGAGGAATCCTCGCAGCTTGCGACGGAAACGTGGGTCTTTCATCATCGTATCAGCGAGGGAGCCCAAGGCTTCTTCGGTCCGCACGTCCCCTTTTTGAGCCATCTCGATCATCCAGTCCTCAGGAAGTCCATCCCATAGGACCAACGCCATGGTCGCAACGTTTGCCTCATCGATATCGCCATCGATACCCGGATAGAGAAATTGCGGTGAAGTCAGCGTTAACAGGCAGACCTTTTTCACCCCCTTCTCGATCGAGGGTTCGCCTTCGAATTGGGCATCGATAAAGAAGCGTTTGTCTTCCTCGGTCAAGTTGCGGCGAAAGGCTCGGGTTACCCAACGATAACACCACGCTCGAACCTGCTCTGCATTGTTTGGGTCGTTCGCTTCCCTAGGCATGAGTCGCTTCATATTTCCCGTCATCTGCTTGCCGATATCGATCGCCGCAGCGACATTGGCTTCGTACCATTCACGCGAGACATTGCGGCCTCGTTCGTACCCGACACTGCTGTCGTCGGGCGGAAAAGGGGTCGAGCAAATCAACAATCGCGGTGACCAAGTCGGTAGTAAGCAGTGATTAGGAATGGGCTCGCGAACTCCTCCGGGAATCTTCCACTCGACGGCGATCCGGGCGGACTTTTCTTTGTTGTGCGACGTATCCACTGCGAAGTGATAGGTCTCTCCACCAACTAAAAAAATCTGAGCCGTGTTCAAACTCTTCTCAAACGAGACCACACTGGCATCGATCAACGGTGTTGAGTCATCGTTCACAAATAGATTCGTTCGAATCGTGGCATCGAGATAAAACTCATACGTACCAGTCATGGGAGCCACAACGGATCCACTCCAGCGCACTTGCCATTTTTCGTGATCCACCTCTGGAACAGGCTTGCCTTCGCCCCAGTCGAAGTTGAGCCGGGTATCCACTTTTTTCTCGATCTCTTTGCGATCCTTTCCCCAGTCCCCTTGATGGATGACGCGCTCCAATCCCCGATCGTTTGTCACCGCAGCCGTGCGTCCAGTGAAGGGAGCCATCAGATCCATCACGGAATGTCGGAACTGATCGACCGTGAGATGGGTCAAGTCGATACGAGGGGGAGCATTGCGCAGTTGAGCCATCGGCGAATAAAACTCGTGATGAACATAGACTGCGGTCGCGGTCGCGTCTTCATTGCTTAAACTGCCCGGCTTCCCTTCGGGCATGGTTTCTTGAATGACCTTCGCAAGCTCTTGGAGGGACAAATCCCCATGCAGGGGCGAATCATAGTGGTCTGGATTCCCAAGCCCTTTCTCACCATGGCAGCTAGCACAGGCTTCCCGATAAATATTCTGGCCGCGATCAAAATCTTGTCCGTGCACAAAAACCGTGTTGAGATGGCAAATCAGCCCGATCAAGCCGATGAGGCTCACGCGGAAGTCGACGGGGCGAAGCGCGCGCATGTCGGTGCTCATTGGGAATCGGTTTTCGGTAGGAGGTCGCCTCAATGGAGTGGGAAAAGGAGGCGACCATGGATTGGGTGGGATATCCACTGTAGCGCAGATCCCCTCATTATGTCAAGCAAATGAGGAGGACCTGCGACACAACAGCTCAGGAATCAACACGGTAACATCCCTCGTTTTCTATCTTCCTTGCGTTCTTATCGAACAACGTCATGGCACCCTGCGAGTCGTTCGGATTAGGAATTCTGATTCCCCGAATGACTTTGGCGATTGGTTGAATCGGTCGTCTGCGGACGCTGCGGGTTTTGACGGTCACACACCGCGAACAACGGCCAGGCACGGACGTCTACCCCGGATCGCCATCTCATCCATGATGTGAGTGCCGCCTGGGGCAGTCCTAGGCACACTCAACGACATTTGCACCCCAAAGTTTCGGTGAGTAACTTGTTCATTGCTTCTGGTTTTGCTCGGTAACGATTTCCATCAGTTCTTTCTCGTTTTGCTCGACCACAATCGGCTCTTGTATCTCCTCGACACGGACGACCATAGAATCGTCCGATTGGATCGGTGCCCCCCCACCACCGAGCGCTTGGTATGCATTCACGATCGACGTGAGTTGTTTCTGTTTGGTCTCGACGATGACCATTCTGGCTTCCATCAGATCGCGCTGCGCAAGCAATACATCGATGTATTCCGCCCGCAGGTTCTGGAACAAATCGGTCGCGACGGAAACCGAAGTCTCAAGGGCTTTGAGTTGCTGCTTCTTGATATCGATGCTCTTCGTATAGTTTTCAACTGCATTGATGTAGTTGATGACTTCGGTGAAAGCATTCAGCACGGTGCGTTGATAGGTATAGATCGCCTGGAGTTGCTTTGCGTTCGCCGTTTGATAGTCCGCTTGAATGGCTCTTCGGTTGATGATGGGACCCACCAATCCACCTGCGGCTCCATAAATCAGGGATTCCGGCGTGTTGAACAAGTATCTCGTATTGAAGGCTTCGTAACCCACTCCGGCGGTGAGCGTCAAGCTGGGATAGAAGCGCGCTCGAGCGGCGCGAATATCGAGTCCAGTCGCTGCCAGCTCTCGCTCCGCTTGTCGAATATCGGCCCGATTTTGGAGTAGCTGCGACGGGACGCCGACGCTGAGAGAATGGAGATTCAGTTGCAAGAAATCGACGTTGGAGCGATCGACCAGTTGCGGAAAACGCCCGACAAGAAAATTGATCTCGTTTTCGATTTCAATGATTTCCTGTTGAACGACCAGTTTCTCGCTTTGGTTGCGACGAACTTCGGCTTCAAATCGTTGGACACCCAGTTCGGTAGCTCGCCCAGAAGCTTTCAGGTTCCTAGTCGTTTCCAGACTTTTATTTTGGATCTCGATCGTTCGATCTAAGATCTTGAGACGGTTATCCAGTGCTAGTAGACGATAGTAGTTCGTTGAGATATCGGCGATCAATCGAGTCGCGACATAGTTTCTCCCCTCGGCGGTCCCGAGATAGCGATACGCTGCTGCCGCTTGCAGATTGCGGAGCCTGCGCCAAATATCGACTTCCCAGGAAACATCCGTGGCGAGCAAGAAGTTTGGAAGAGGTGAGGGAAAGCCTTTTCCAGGGATCGGTTGCAATTGATCTTCGACGGCACCGGCCGGAGTAAAAAGACTGGGCTTAGCGATTCCCGCCCGACCACCGAGGTTGAAGAACGGAAGGTACGCTCCGGACCTAGCCTTCACTTCGTACTGCGCGATGCGGATGTCTTCTTCTAGGATCTTCAACTCTTGGTTTTCGACGAATGCTTGATTGATCAAACCGACTAAGAGTGGGTCTTCGAAGAACTCACACCAAGGGACCTGCGCAGAGCTGCTGCCGTTGTTGTCTTGGAGATCTGCTGTGGTTGTTTCCTCGTACGTCGCGGGAATATTTTGCCCGGATTTGGGTAGCCGCAAGTTAGGTATCTTGCAGGATGGCAGTGTCAACAAACAACCCAGGAGCATCGATTTTAGAACCAATGATCGTCGGCGCGTACATCTCGTGCGCTGAGTCTGCGATGCTTCGTTGCACGCGCGGTCGAATGGGTTGCCAGAGAGATCGCATGAAGAGGCATTCGCATTGAATACTCGCAGCAATAGAACTGGCTTTGCATTTTTAGGCATGAGCTGGGACTCCTTTCCTCGCTCGCGCGCTGGTTCCCCAACGCGCAGTCGTTAATGTTTTTCTCGCTCGAATAATTCGCTGAGGGGATCATCATGCTCATCCTTGAGCAATTTGCGCCCTTCGCCGATCTTGCCAAAAAGATAGTACAGGCCTGGGATCAACAAGACTCCGATGACGGTACCCACCAACATCCCCCCAACGGCGGTTGTACCGATGGTGCGATTGCCGATGGCTCCGGGTCCAGTCGCTCGGACGAGTGGAATCAAGCCCGCAATGAACGCAAAGGACGTCATCACGATGGGACGGAATCGAAGCTTTCCCCCCTCGATAGCAGCATCCTTGATACTGACCCCTTCGTGGTTGCGCTGCACGGCAAATTCGACGATCAAGATCGCGTTTTTGCCTAACAATCCGACCAACATGACCAGACCTAGCTGCGCATAAACGTCGTTCGACAGTCCCATAGCCTTCAGAAACAGAAAGGAGCCAAACAAGCCGACCGGCAACGAAGCAAGCACCGCAAGCGGGAGAAGGAAACTCTCGTACTGTGCGACTAGGACCAGATAGACGAACACGATCACAATCAAAAAGATATAGATAGCCAAGTTCCCCTTGTTGGCCTCGTCATACGACAGACCTTGCCAACCGATATTAAATCCTCGTGGAAGGGACTCTGCCGCAACTTCTTGAATGGCCGCGATGGCTTCTCCACTGCTGTATCCGGTTGCTGGAGCCCCTTGGATAATCGCGGTGGGATAGAGGTTGTATCGATTGATCTCGTTCAGCCCCTGCTTCTTCTTGAGGGTCATGAATGCCGAGTAAGGGACCATTTCCCCGTCCTTGTTCTTGACGAACATGTTCTCGAGATCGTCGGGGAACCTTCGAAATTCGGGGGCTGCTTGAACGTACACCTTAAAGAATTGGCCGAACCGCACGAAGCCTTGTTCCCATGTGCTGCCAACCACGATCGAGAGGTTGTCTAATGCAGCGCGAATGGAGACCCCTTTTTGCATGGCGACATCGTTGTTGATGACCAACTCGTATTGGGGATAGTTCGCAGCGAAGAATGTAAACAAGCCCTTCAGTTCTTTGCGTTTGTCCAGCGCGTCGAGAAACTTGGTTGTTTCTTCACCCAGTTGCGTGTAGTTTCCAGAATTCGTTTGGTCCAAGAGGCAAAGCGAGAATCCCCCCGCGGCACCAAAGCCCGGTACGGCCGGTGGTTCGAAGAACTCGAGCTTCACATTCGAGATTTTGCTACCCCGTTCTTCGAGCTCTTCGATGATCTGCTTTGACGTGAGTTTGCGTTCACCCCATGGTTTTAGATTGATAATACAGGTCCCTGCGTTTGACCCGCGACCTTCGGTCAAGACTTCATAACCCGCCAACGATGAGACCGAAACGATTTCATCGAGTTCTTTACAGACGGCTTGTAGCTCATGGGACTTCGAGTTGGTGTACTCGAGAGTGGAACCTGGCGGCGTCTGAATAATGCCATAGATAATCCCTTGATCCTCGAGCGGAATAAAACCCGTGGGGAGTACCCCGTTGACGAAAAAAATCCCTACTCCAAAAGCTGCGACGATAAGCAACGTGAACATGCGAAGGGTGACGATGCGGCTCACGACGGCTACATAACCCCCAGTGATCCGCTCGACGAGTCGGTCGAAGGCATACAGCAAGAGCCCCAGCGGCCCTCGCTTCTTGTTCGGATTATGCGGCTTGAGCAACATGGCGCACAGCACAGGTGTCAAGGTCAAGGCCACAATCCCTGACAGAATGATCGACACGGCCATGGTGATGCCGAACTGCCGATAGAACACACCGACAGGTCCCGTCATGAACGTCACGGGAATAAAAACCGATGTCATTACGAGTGTAATCGCGATGATGGCTCCACTGATTTCATGGATGACCTCCTGTGTGGCCAGATAGGGCGAAAGATGCTTTTCATGCATCTTCGCATGCACAGCTTCCACGACCACAATCGCGTCATCGACAACCACACCGATGGCCAATACCAATGCGAACAAGGTGATCAGATTGATCGACATGCCGAGGATCAGCATGACGAAAAAGGTACCGATCAAGGACACCGGGACCGCCAAGGTCGGGATGAGGGTCGAGCGAAAATCGCCGAGGAAGAGATACACCACCAACGCAACCAGTACGAACGCTTCTAATAGCGTGTGCAAGACTTTTTCGATCGATGCTTCCAGAAACTGAGAAACGTCATAGCTGACCTCAAAATTCATCCCTGGAGGAAATCTGGTCTCTTTGATTTCCTCCAGTTTTTCCTTCACTTTCTCAATAACCGTAGCGGCATTCGAACCTGGTGTTTGTTTTAGAACGATCGCCGCTGACGGTTTCCCATCGATATCGGAATACAGGTCATAAAAGGAGGAGCCGAGATCGATCTTCGCAACGTCCTTGAGCCGAAGGATTTCCCCGTTCGGGTTCTCTCGAAGGATGATATCTCCGTACTGTTCTGGTTTGTTGAATCGACCCACCCATGTCAAAACATACTCAATGGTTTGCGACGTTTTTCCGGTGGCCTGCCCCAAACGTCCCGGTGAGCCGATCATGCTTTGCGTGGAGATGGCCTCCATAATATCGTCGGAGGACAAGTTGTACGCACGCATTCGATCCAGATTGAGTTCCACGCGCATGGCATATGCTCGGTTCCCAAGAATATTCGCTGTACCAACCCCCTGCGTACGCTTGATCTCAGGCAAGACTTCGACGGTAACGTAGTTGAAGAGGAAGTTTTGGTCGACGTTCTTGTCCGTGCTGTAGACGTTGACATACATCAACATGCTCGACATGTTCTGCAAAACGATGATGCCTTCGCGCTCCACGATCGAGGGAAGTCGGTTCTTCACCATTTGGATCCGGTTGTTGACGTTGAGTACCGCCACGTTGGGATCGGTGCCCGGCTCAAAAACGATCTGGATCGCTGCTTCTCCGGCACTTGTGGCGGCCGATGTCATGTAGCGCATGTCTTGAACGCCGTTGATCGCCTGTTCCAGGATCACAAGCACGGAATCGACCAAGACTTCGGCGCTGGCACCGGGATACGAGACAGCAACCACGACGCTCGGGGGCGCTACCGATGGAAATTGGGAAATCGGCAGCGTCTTGATCGCCAATCCTCCCAGAAAGAGGATGATCAATGAAATGACAATCGCGAGTGCCGGTCGATGCAGAATGCGTGCAAACATCAGTTCGCTCTCTACTCTGCGTGGTACTTGAGATCGACCAGAACGGTGGATGGGGCACGGTATTCGAACTCGACCTCATCACCATCGCGCACTTGGCGAGTCCCCTCAAGCACAATCTTGTCGTTGACGTCGAGACCGTCTTGGATCAAGTAAATATCGTCCAATTCACTTTCGACGACGATTTCGCGTTGTCGGATGATGTTGTTTTCATCCACGACGTAGACGTACCGCTTCGACAGAATTTCAAAGACAGCCCGTTGAGGGATAACAATCGAATTGGGGTGAACCGTACTGATGAGGATGGTTCCCGTTTGACCATGTCGCAGCAACCGGTTCGGGTTCGGAAAGTCCGCTCGGAAGGGAATGTTTCCGGTCTGATTATTGAACTCGGCTTCGATTGCTCCGATTTTACCCACTTGGTCGAATTTGCTCCCATTGGCTAACTTCAATTCGATCTTTCGTTGATCCTTCGGATTCTGCATATCTGCCATGTACTCGAGGTAGGCTTTTTCGGGGACATTGAAGTACACCCATACCGTCGAGTTATCGGAGAGTGTCGTTAGTACGTCCGCTTCGTCGACGAAACTCCCTTGTTGCTTTTGAAATCGATCGATAATGCCACTAAAGGGTGCTCGCACGCTCGTAAAATTCAATTCCGCCTTGGAGAGATCCAACTTGGCTTTTGCTTTGGCGAGCTTGGCTCGGATCAAGGCTACTTCCCGTTCCACAACGACATTCTTTTCAAACAATCGGATGGTGTTATCGAGTTCGATCTGAACTTGAGCGACCTCTGCCACATCCGTTTCATACCTAGCTTGAAAAAGGGTCGGTAGAATTTGGAACACCAAATCCCCTTCAGCAACCTGCTGACCTTCGCTCACCTGGATCTTTTCCAAGTAACCGCTTTCCAGGGCGCGCATGTCGATGTGACGGCACGAGCGAATCTGGCAGACATACTGCTGAATGCTCGTCACGTCGTCTTGTACGGGAGTCGTCACCACAATCGTGTGATGGGGCGCATGTGCGCGCGGTTCCCGCTTTTCACAGCCCGCTACAACTCCGAGAAATAGGATCAAAAGGGCGATCATCGCAGTTCGGGGTTTTGAGGTCGACAATGGGGCTCGCCTTGCCTGGGGGGTTGAAAAAAACAATGACCTAGCCTCAGTGAGTTAAAAAAAACTGGTGTTCGCGTAATCGACCCACGCTGTGCAGCAAGAAACGTGCCAGGATTCAGCACACTTCGCTGGTTTTCTTCCCCTAGAGTGCTGGCAAGCATCTGTATTGGTCGCCGAGACGCAAATCCATCGTCTGTCCGCCCACAAAACTCTCCCCGTCCTCACTTTCTCCCGCCGGACAATTCTCGTCGCAATCGGTATCGTCACTGCGATCGCTGCAGTCGCTACAACCACCCCTTTCGGCATCGGCAGCGATTGGGGCTCAACGAGAGACAAAGCCTCTCAATGGGAAACATTACTCCACAAAAATTGGGCTTTCAGCCGGTTACGACCCAAATACGATTCGCGTGTCCAGTTTTGTGGGTGCGCAATTCGAGTTGCTCCGCCAACCGAAGCAACGAACGGTCAACGACAGGAGAGTGATGGTTCTTATGCGAAAACCACCTGCTGCGGGAGAATCAGCGCGACCACACCCTTTCGCGACTGTAGGTCGCACTAAAGCCTCGCAAGGGGTGATGGATTCTCGCAAGCGGTTTCAACGGGGTGCGCGCGACCCTTTCTAACTTGGCTTGTTATCTCCCTCCCCTTGAACCTGGGTAAAGTAGGTGCAACCAAAAGATCGGTCGCCGACTCTGTGCGATTCCTTTTTGTCGCAGTTCGAAAAATAGTTGTGAACATGGATGTTCGTTCAGCTCGCGATGCTCCAACGCCGGTTTCTCTGAACAAAAATCTTACTTGATGGCAAAGAAATACGCCTTGCTCCACCGCCGGTCACTGAGTGGCTTTTTGATTCAAATCGAGAACGCGGTCGCACCAATTAGCCGATGGGCATTAGCCCCGGTTTTCGGACAGGCAACCGCCGCTAACGCGGTGCGGCTAATGAAAGCAACAGCTTGTTACGCTCGCGGTTCGGATTTTGTTCGCCGGGGGTACGCCTCTTAGAAGTACTGGACCAATTCATCGCGTCCGAATCGCACTTTCAGGTTATGAGCATACCCGTCCTCGGCATGCCGATAGCCGAGCGCACACCCGACGCGAGTCGCATAATGGGTACCCGTCAATCCGAAAAGGTCATCGTATTTGGCCGCTTCGATTCCTTCCATCGGGCATGTATCGACCCCAAGATACGCCGCCGTCGCCATCAACTGACCCAGCGCAATATAAGCTTGATGGGCAGACCATGTTTCGAGGCGTTCCGGGCTGGATTGCGCGAAGCCGAGGACCACTTTGCGGTAACCTGCCAAACTCTCCACGCTGACCGATCGCGTTTCGGAGACTGATTTCAAGAAGTGATCAACGTATTTGGTATCCACCGAACGAAGGCTGGCAAACACGACGAAGTGCGAACAATCCTTGGGTTGGGATTGCCCCCAAGAGATGGTAGGTAATTTTTCTTTGAACGCATCGGATTGAACAACCAAAAACTTCCATGGCTGCAACCCAAAGCTGCTGGGAGTCAGGATCAAGCTGGTTTCAAGGGTTTGCCATGTTGCCGGATCGATGCGGCGCGTTGGATCGAAGCGCTTGACTGCGTAACGCCAGCGGAGTGCTGAGAGCCAGCTATCGGATGGTCCATGAGGTTGAGGTTGATCGCTGGGTCGATGGGCCGTGGAATGCATGGAAAACTCGCAAGGAGTGGGCGAACAAAAAGGTGTCGCGGGCCGCTTGAAAGTCCCGCTGCTGCGAAACAGTTTATGCGGTTTGGCAAGGGACGGGATCTCGACAACGCCGTTTACGCGTCTCAATCGATGGGCTTGTTGGTTTCATCCTAACCCGATTCGCAAGCGCTGGAACTCTTGTCCCTCGCTCACGTGGCCATGGCTTACTCACGCTGCGGATTGGGAAATACCACCGCCCAGAGCTGACGCGTAGGGCACGGATTGGATCGGGATTACGCTGCCGATGGCAAAATCAATCGATCCGGTTGGGACTCGTGGACCAAAATTCCAGCCTGCATCGTGTAAACATCATCGGCAAGTGCCGTGAGCGCCTCGCGGTGGGTGATGATGATGATGGTGAGTTGCCCCTTCATGGCTTGCAAAGTCTCTCGAATTTGAAGCTCGCTGGCCATATCGATCTGGCTAGTCGATTCATCGAGGATCAGGATCTCGGGTCGCCTGAGGATCGCACGGGCCAGCGCGATCCTTTGGCGCTGGCCACCGCTAAGCCGCTGCCCCCCCTGCCCCACGATGGTTTGGTACCCGTCGGCAAGCGATCCAATGATAAACTCATGCGCATGCGCCAGCTTGGCCGCTTCTTCAATTTGTTCCTGCGTGCTATCTGGGCTCCCGTATCGGATGTTTTCCATCACGGTGCGATTGAACAATTCGGTGCTTTGGCTGACCAGCGCAATTCGATGACGAACGTCGGCCAAGGCCAGTTCCCGCAAATCGACGCCATCCAGTGCAATGGACCCTGCACCTGGGTCATAATAGCGGCACAGGAGCTGGATCAGTGTCGATTTTCCGCTGCCATTGGAACCAAGGATGGCAATGGTTTTTCCGAAGGGTATTTCGAGTTGGACTTTTTGGAGGACGGGTTGACTCGGATGGTAATGGAAGGAAACGTCCTTGAGAGAGAGCAAGTGATGACGCCCACCCAAATTTTTGGGTGATTCCGGTTCGGGAAGGATGGGCTTCGTATTCAGGATTCCGTAGAGGAGATTCGAGGCCATCACACCATGATAGATGAGAACCGAGACACCCGACAGCTTGCGCAAGGGATCGCTAGCACCGATGAGCAATCCAAAAAAGATCAAGAGATCGGTCACGCTCATCGGGTTATCGCAAACCTTCAAAAAGAACAAATGCGTTTGCTTGTTCACGACCAGATAGGCACCGGCGCAGACAGTGATGGCCACCATGCCGACACCGATCATTTCGGTAAATGGTTTGCCCATGCCGTTCCAGAAGATCATCCGCAATCCGATACTGCGCATGTCGTGCGTGCACTCATCGAATCGTTTCCGCTCGTGCGGCTCCATCGTGAAAGCCTGTACGGTGAAGATGTTGCTGAGAGCTTCGAGAAGGACTTCGTGAAATCCTGCATTCCGGGTCAATATCGAGGAAGCTACGTTGCGCATTCGCCGATTGAAATAAATCACGACGCATACCAGCATCGGAGCCAATACCATGGACAGTAGTAGCAAACGAAGATTGATCATGCCCGCCATGATGAGACACGATGCGATTCGCAATGGCTCGCGGACCGCGGCACCGAAGAGATTGATCAAACCGGCAGTCAGGCTGTCGGCAGCAGACGTAATGGCGGCGAGCAATCCACTCGTACCGTACGTCTGGTAGGTTTGTCGATCCATGCGTAAAGCCGAATCAAAGACCTTCATGCGTAAATCGCGCACGATCGTTGTCGACACGTATCCGATGATCAGATCATTGGTCAGCATGAGTATGTGCTTGACAATCGTGGAAACCAGAACGAGACCCATGATCCAGCAGATCGTCTTAAAGGGATCGCGAGGCAGAAAGCGATCCGCCGCCTGGACGAACCATACTCTCCAAGCCTTCGCTTGCTCGTGCCGCGAGATTTGCCGTTCTAGTTGCAATCTTTCATTCGTCTGTTCTGGACGAAGCGCATCCCGCTCCTTTTGAACCCGGTCGATGTCCGCAACGCTCGTGGTAACTCCCTTTTCCAGCCAACTCTGAATCGATTCTCCGTTCAGAGTCATCTCAACCACGGGATACAGCGCACCGATATTGGATCCCCAGAGGAACGCGATTCCGAGCGAACATAGAGTAGCCGCGATAATGGCCGGCGTATGATGCAGCGAATCGCGTATCGCATACCAAAATGGCTTCATTGCACTTGGATTCTTCTTGGCGTCACGGAAAGGTGAATTCAATCCGCGCCCTCCTTGAGACCTGACCGACAAGACGAAACGACGCCTCGGATCAGGACCCTACGCGGGAAATTCTAGGGTGAGAATCCCAAAAGCTCCCGAGGTACGTCAATACCAGCATGGAATCCCGAGTTGGGCTTATCCCAAATCTCCGACCCATGGATGCTGTCTAAGCTCCAGGTAAAAGGCACTTTTCGTGGGACCTACGAAAAGTGCCCAATAAGTCCTTAAAACTGAGCCGCACCCAACCATGCCACTGCATGGGAAGCCTGTGCCAACCGCTCGATATCGGCGATGTCCGAAATGAAAGCAAAGCCCAAGGACTCGACTTGTCCCTCTTCCACTCTTGAAAACAAGTAAATACTTCGCTTGGCTTGAATCGATCGCAGGATCGTGGCGGCAAAGGCATCTTCAAATTCGCTGGCGAGCAATTGCTGCTGCAGTTCGTCGTCAGGTTCATCGGAAGCCAATTGCGCGATTCCATCCGTGACACGGTCGATGTCAGCACACAGAACGATGCGGCCAGCGGGTGATAGCTTTTGATCGCATTGCCAAGCAGCCCGGGCGATATTCATCCACGACTGCTGATCGCGCGGACCATCGATACTGGCTATGATCAGGTCGTATCGTGACTCTTCGTCCTGGCTCGGTGCAAACCGTTCCCGCCAAGTCTCTTTTGCTTTTCGATAGACGCTGGTGGGATCTCCCCCCAGGAGTTGTCCGACACGACCTCCTTCGGCAGGGACGATCGCGATGGCATATTGGACACCCATCAACCACCCAGCCTCGCGGCTCAATCGCAATTGCTGATGCTTGTGTTGTCGATTGTCGGCAAACCAAGCTTCATTCCAACGCTTTTGGGTTTGCGCGTCGGCGAACATGGGGGATATGGCATATCGATCGCTGGCATTCGGCGCATCTTCGTGGCGGATGCAGTAGACCGGCAGAACGAATGCGGCTTCGACGAGATCCCGTGTCACGTAAATAGGGTCGGCGCTCTGAGCTGCGGCGATATATTCAAGATGATCTTGGAGATTCGGTTGGTGCTGAACGACGAGCACGCGGGGTGGGTCGAATGCAAACTCCGGGTGGGCTTGGATCGCCTGTTGCATTTCGTTCAGACGTTTTTGGCAGGTCGACCCAAGAACGATTCGAATCTCGCGCGGTGCTTGGGATTGTTCCAAGAGCCATTGGGTGATTTCGATCGCGATCGCGACAAACTGGGGGACTCCCTCTTCGATCGCAATCGCGACCATATCATCCTCTAAAATGGCGGCACTGACGTTGGGGAAATCAAGCGGAGACTCGAGCGCGGAACGGACTGCATCTCGTAGAGGTAGCTCCAGCGGTGGACTAGGCAAGCGAGCTGACCTCGTCGGATCGGGCAATTGGATCGCCACGGGACGGTTATCGATGCGAACTTCAAATGGCGTTCCCGATGTCATGATTGGCACTTCCGTCGATAGTAGTCTTGATGGCGCCCGATCATCGTGGCCGCGTCGTGTTCCGTCTGAACCCGCAACCGGGCGGCCTCGATCATTTGAGTCCGGATAGCGTCGTTATCCAGCAAGTAATGCGATTGTCGCATGAGTCGATCAACGTCTCCCACCGGATAAAGAATGCCGGTTGTTCCATCTTGGATCAATTCTCTATTCCCAGGGATGTCGGTGGCCAGGACCGGCACGCCGGCTTGCATGGCTTCGAGGATGACATTGGATTGCCCCTCGTAAAGGCTTCCGTTCCACAGCAAATCCGCATGGGGCAGAATAGCGATCGCGTCGTCGCGATGCCCGACCAGGTACACTTCGGAAGCAGCCCGTACATTGTCCCGATATTGCTCAAGGCGGGGTCGTTCCGGACCCTCTCCGAGGATGGCATACGACGTATCTCTTCGCAGCACGCGGAGGATTTCCGCCGACCAGATCAGATCTTTGTATCCTTTTTGTGGCCACAGTCTCCCTATCGATAGGATCAATTTGCGTCTGGGATCGATTCCCAATCTCTGGAAGGCTTCTTCGCGATCGATCTCGGCAAGCGGATCGCGTGGCTCGATCCCGTTTGGAATGACGTGGAATTGCGAAGGATCCAGTCCGTGCTCGACATAAAAGTCAACGACACCGACACTGTTGGTCGTGATCCCATGGCAGCGTTTTGCCAACGCTCGATCGATCATGAATTGCCATGTCCCTTTCCAAGGATCAACCGATCGTTCGGAACCGAGAATGCATGGGACGCGGGCCTTCAGGGCTGCGGATCTCCCGTATGCGTTGGCTGCAAAGAGCCACGTATGCACGATGTCCGGGCGGAAACTTTTCAAGGCTGCGACGAGGCGATTCCAGGCACTCGGATCGAACTTGTGCCGTTTGCCGATCGAAACCACGTCGATGCCGGATGCCCGCAATTCCGATTCCAACGGTCCGGTTCGGGTAAGTGCGATGACTTGCGTTTCAAACATGTCTCGGTCGAGTCCGGCAGCGAGCATGACCAGTTGCTTTTCCGCGCCACCCCGATCGAGGGTTGGGAGAATCAAACAGAGTTTCTTCTTCATCCGCGCGCTTCTCTCTGTGCGGGATGCAAAATGGATTGCCAGAGATCCAGCATTCCTTCGGCGGGTCGATGTCGTCGTTGATGCGCTTTCAAGGCTGCCGCCTCTAGGGTCCATTGCTGGCGGTGGACGCTCCAATCGCGCATGCGTTCGACCAATGCCTCGCGGCTATCGTACCATTTCATCAAATGCGTTTCCGGGAGCCAGTTTGTAGACTCGACATTCGCCGCCATGATGATCGGCAGTTCCGAATTCACCATGAGCGGGGCGGAGAATTGTAACGCGGCAGATGGATTGCTGACGATGGCCAAATCGGCGACAGCGATCAATTCATCGATATCATCGAAAGGATCGAAGAATTGGATTTCCCGATGCCAGCCTCGCATCTTGATGGAATCGTAGACCGTTTCGGTGGCGGGGCCCGCGCCTACGACCCACATCTGAATCGGTAGCCCGCGATCCAGCATGTCGCAAACGGCCAAGGTGGCTTCGCCGAGACTCTTCGCATCGGCGGTTCCCAGGTGCACAATCAGATCGGTTCGCGCCGGACGGACGAATGCCGTAGCGACGTTGTACAGCGCTGCGTTGGCTGCCTCCCGTGCGGCGCGATGTCGCTCGACGGAATAGCGGACAAAATCCGGAATCCAAGTAATTTGATCGGAGGGGATGCCATGCGACTTGAGGACCCGCTGCGCGAATGCGTTGGGTACGACCACACGATCGCTGCGGCGTACCATGTCGGCTACCGCGGCGGGTGAAAACCATTGGCTGCGGGCAAGCTCTGTCGATGGCTCTTCCAAAGTGAATCTCGTGATCAATGGAAGTTGCCACTTGTTGGTCTTGCCTGCGATAGCGCTCAGCAATCCATCCCCTCGATCGACGTAGATCGCATCCCATTGCTGGTGGCGCTGTTGTATCCAAGCCACTGCATTGCGCTGAAATTGACCTTCGTTCCAGTTCGTTCGCGGTGCCGGCAGCAACCGAACGACCGGAGTATCCCGAAGAACCGAATGTTCTGGCCAATGCGCATGCCAGCGTCCGGTTAAAACGGTCGACTCGACCCCCCGACTGCGCCATGATTCCATTAAATGCATCAAGCGCAGCGTGGAATCATCGACCAGGGGCCAATACCTGCGCGTGATGACCAAGACTCGTCGCATGGCTCTGATGACTCTTTCAGAAGGCCTTAGGAAACTGTCCATTGCTGGAGATCCGACTCCTCAAGCACACCGACGTAAGGCAAATTCCGGTAGTGGTCTTGATAGTCGAGTCCATAGCCAACAACGAATTCGTTCGGGATGTCAAACACGATGTAGTCTGGTTTCTGCGAGACTGCGCTAGTACCGCGTTTGCTGAGAAAGACCGCAGTGCGGATGCTCTTTGGGTTCCTGCCCTTCAATCGTTCGGTAACTCGCACCAACGTTTTGCCGGTATCAAAAATGTCATCGATGAGCAGTACGTCTTTTCCTTCGATATCCAACATGTTGCTGTCATCGATTTCCAAATCGCCCGAAGTGGTTCCTCCTCGATAGGAACTGGCGCGGATCAAACTGATGCGAACGGGCATTTCCAGTCGCCGTATGAGATCCGCCAACATGACCAAACTCCCCGTCATGATGGCAACGACCGTCAGCGGTTGGTTTCCGTAGTGGGCATGCAGTTTGTCCGCAAGCTGCGCGATCCCTTGATGGATGTGTTCTTCGTCGACCAGAATCTTCATGCCTTGACCTTAAAACTCGATTGCGTGGAACCTTGTACGCCCGGATTCCAATCTTTGCCGAGAGTCAACCGGTTAACGGATGACCCACAATTGCTCGTCGGTGCGGAGCAGGATCAGATCGTCGGTTGCCACGATCGTTGACCGTATAACGGCTTCGGTTGCTAAACTTCCCAATTCCCGAAATCCTTCGCTGGCGGCGAGCACAGTGACCACCCCTGTGTCGGAGGTGTTGACCAAGCGATCCCCCACGAGGACAGGTGAGGAGAAAAAGTTTCCTCCTATCCGCTCGCTCCATCGGACCGTACCGTCGCTGACGCGAAGGCATGTGACGATTCCCGCGTCGGACCACAAGAACAACAAATCGTTGGTTGCCACGGGTGTCGGAACATACGGTGCAGCCCGGTTGATTCGAAAACGCTCTTCCTGCTTGTCGATATCGTAGGCGACGAGGAGATTATCCCGACCACCACCCGACCCATGCGATGCGATGGCCAGGGGACCCACCAAGAGTGTCGATGCGCAGACACGTTGCTTAAAGCATTCGTGATTCCAGCGCACTTGGCCTGTCTTCAGGTCCATTCCAAAAATCCCGAGGGCGGTCGTCGCCCCTACCAATTCTTTTTGGCCGTTGTCGAGGACTCGGACGGCGGGCAATCCATAGCAGACGCGTCGTGTCGGGAGCGAGGTTTCCCAAACTATTGCGCCGGTCTCTGTATTGAGGGCCAGCATCCTATCTTCGCCAGGTTCTACGCCGGGCTCGAGTTCCTCCGCGTCCTGGCTATCGAGCAGAATCAGCAATCCATCGATCAACATCGGCGATGTTCCGAATCCATGTTGCGAAACATAGCGGCCAAAATCGCGAGACCATATCTCGTCGCCGTCGTGAGAAAAGCGTTTGACGAGGACGTGCTCTGGGTCGCCCCATGCTACATACAATCCCGTCGCATCGACGCACGGAGTCGTCGATGCATAGGTACTGAATGCGTGGAGTTTGTGTCGGATGCTGGGATAGCTCTTTTTCCAAGCGATCTGATTCTTGGGCAGATCGATGGCGACGATGGTTCGCGTCGCATCGGTGTCGTCTGCTGCCATGAGATAGGCTCGATCTTTCCAAATGACTGGGGAACCATTTCCCTTGCCAGGAAGATCAATCTTCGTAACTTTTTCGTCGCTCCAAGGAATCTTCACGCGACAGTTTGGATAAACACCCTGACCTGCCTCGCCACGGAAGCGTGTGGGCCCGGTGGAGGTTGAATCCGGTTGCGCTGCCAAGTCGGTTGCCATAACAAGAAACAGCGCGATCGAAACTATGCGTCGTCCGAAGGCGTGGCCGAAGAACACTCGTGAAAAAATCATGCTATTGCCTCCCCTTCAAAACTGTGGCGACTTCGTTATTGAGGAAACATTCGCACACCCACCGTCAGTAGGATGTTTGCGTAACGCTGCGTATCGGCTGTTTGAACCGTCAAGACATGATCCTCGGTTGCAACGGCCTCGTAGAATTTCCACTTGTCGATCGGCTCCAAATCCAGGGGGATGCTGACCGCCTTCAACGTGGCTCGATAGTCGGCCCAAACCGGCGGGTCACCGTCGAGCGCGTAGGGCCCACTGGTTTCGGTCATCATGACCGAAACCCCTTCGATGGGAATCGCCGATAGGATGGCTTGAAGGACTTGATTGCACGTCACGACGCCCGGCATCAGATTCAAACTGACCAGTTCGCATCGGGGCCCTCGTTTGCTGGACGCGGGATAATTGCCATCGGCGATCAGGATGGTGGCATGGTGACCGGCTTCTGCCAAGATACGTGAGAGGGCTGGGTGAATCAGTTGGCTATGGAGCATGGATATCTCACGGCGAGCTAGCGTTGAATTCGGGTGACAATTGCGACGCGCCCGAGCGCGGCAAAGTGAGCTCACAGTCTACTCGATCCCAAATAATGCGTGGCCCAAATTAGACACAGCCGACAAAAGTCGATTTTCGTTTTCATGCGCCTGAGGCGCTATCCGATTTTGGCTCGTCGAATGAAATCAGCGAGCGCCGTTTGAAGTTGCGCTATTCGCGTGTCTCGGAATTTCAGTCCGCGATTTTTATGGACTTTTCGTACTCGTACTTCGCGTTAGCAGTACTCGTACTCGTACTCGAAGATACCGGATCGAGTACGAGTACGAGTACCATTTCATTGAGTACGAGTACGAGAGAAGCCAAAATAGCGCAGCTTTAAAGGTTGCGCCTCGGGCTCACTTTTCAAGACCGTGTCTAATAAGGGGCGGATCGATGCATTCTAGATACGCCCTACCGAGGGCATCATGGCTACCGTGTCAAGATGCGGTGCGGACGGGTCACGCGGCACGTTTCTGAGAAACGTCGTCACCGTCGAGCTGTGGACTAATCGGCCATTGACTGCTTTGAGAACGGGAACCTCGGGACCAAAGCCCTTGGTTTGCGAACTCCGGACCCTGCTTGCCCGCCGCTGTCGCTGGGCGGCTATGGGACGACGAACCCAATGGGGAGAACCTCGAAGGGTCCTCGGAGGTCATGTTATGCCGATGACGTTCCATGGAAAGGTTCCGGGGGTTGAATTTGGACTTTCTGACATCCTCGGTATCGGCCTAGTCGTCTGCGCGACTTGAGCTTTTCGCCTAGGAAAACTTTTCGACTTACGCGGCTCGATCCCTGATCGCTTGCATACCTTTTTTTGGGGCTTGCGGTTACCCTAGGGTTCTAATACCACGGGCTGCGCGTCCCAAACACGCTTCGGAACATTCAAAGGTTTTTGTTAGGAAAAGCGCGATCGATGATCCTGCTGATCGATAACTACGACTCGTTTACTTACAACTTGGTCCAGCGCCTAGGTGAAATCGATGATTCTCTTGACGTCCGTACGGTTCGCAATGATGAATTGTCCATTGAAGATGTTCGTCGGATGAACCCGGATCGGATCCTGTTATCTCCCGGTCCGTGTACCCCCAATGAAGCTGGAATCTGCGTCCCTTTGCTTCATGAGCTTCACGCCGAATTTCCGATTCTGGGTGTATGCCTTGGGCATCAATCGATTGGGCAGGCTTTTGGCGGCACGGTCGCGAGGGCCCCGGAACTGATGCATGGCAAGACCGATCGGATCTATCACGATAATCGTGGTATGTTTGCCGGTTTACCGAACCCCTTTGTGGCTACGCGTTATCATTCTCTGGTGATATTGCCGGAGAGTCTGCCGGAAAGTCTCGAGGTTTCGGCCTGGGTGCAAGACACCCATGGAAATCGAATTATTATGGGAGTTCGCCACCGGCAATACGCTGTGGAGGGTTGGCAGTTTCATCCCGAGAGTTTTCTCACCGAACCTGGACCAACACTTCTCGCCCGCTTTTTGGAATGGAATGGCCCACCTGGAGGAGTTGGCGGATAAATAAATAGTCGGTGTTGTCGAGCCAAAGTTCATCCCTTCACACCGACCCTTTTTTCACACCGACCTCTTTTGACGTTCCCCTGTCCCGTTTTCTTCTTCCGTCTTACTCCTCTCTCATCCACGCTTTCGCAGTATGCTTTGTGTCACGATCGCCCGAACTCGACATAAACACACCATCAATGAGCACTTGGAAGTTGCTGGCCAGGGTGCCAAGCTCGTTGAACTGCGTTTGGATTACATCGGCCAATCGATCGATTTGGCACGGCTGATTAAAAATCGACCGACCCCCGTCGTGGTCACCTGTCGCCGTAAAGAGGATGGCGGGCGATGGGATCGTCCCGAGGAAGAGAGGCTAATGCTTCTCCGCCAAGCCATTGCACTCGGAATCGAGTATGTGGATTTGGAAGAGGACACCGCCCTGAAGATCCCGCGCTATGGCAAGACCAAGCGGATCATCAGCCGGCACAACTTCGAAGGCACTCCGGAAAATCTTGAGTCTATTCACGAGAGCCTGGGCAAACTAGACGCGGATATTGTCAAGATCGCTGTCAAAGCGACTTCTTTTTCCGATTCGGCTCGCATGCTCGAGCTGATGCGAAATGCCAAGATTCCCACGATCGGGATCAGCATGGGAGAATACGGATCGCTGACGCGTATCCTCGCTACCCGCTACGGTGCCCCCTTTACCTTTTGTGTCTTCAATACCGATCGAAGGGTCGCTCCGGGGCAACTCTCTTTCCATGAGATGAAGTACATCTACCGAGCGGATACGATCGGACCCGATACCAAACTCTTTGGTGTCGTCGCGGATCCCGTCGCTCACTCTTACAGTCCACTGATCCACAATGCCAGCTTCGAAGCGAATCAACTCGATTATCGCTATGTCCCCTTTCGAGTAGCACCCAGCGATCTGCAAACCTTTGTCCATTGGTGTCAGAAAGAAAAGATCGGCGGACTGAGTGTAACGATTCCTCACAAGCAAGCGATCTTGCCTTTGCTGACCCAAGCGGAATCGGCAGCACAAGGCATCGGTGCCTGCAATACCGTCGTCTTGAATGGGGAAGAACTCATCGGCTACAACACCGACTATCGAGCGGCTATGGACTGCATCAATGAAGCCTTGGCCAAAATCGAAAGCAAGTCCAATCCGATTCAAGGTCAATCGGTTCTTTTGCTCGGCTCTGGCGGAGTCTCCCGCGCCATTGGTTACGGACTCGCTCAACGACAAGCGCTCGTCACCGTCACGGGCCGAAATCGCGAAGCGAGTGAAGTCCTGGCCAAAGAACTCAATGGCAAGTGGATCCCGTGGGAGGATCGCCAAAAGATTCAACCCAATATCCTGGTCAACGGCACGCCGATCGGGATGTTCCCGGATATGGATTCCACACCCTTTAAGACGGCTGCACTCCCTGGGAATACCATCGTGTTCGACACGATTTACAACCCCGAGCAAACCCTCTTCATCAAAGGGGCCCGTGCTGCCGGTTGTTCGATCATCACCGGACTGCAGATGTTTGTTCGACAAGCCGCCTACCAATACCGCTTGTTTACCGGTCTCGAACCCCCAATCGAGGTCATGGTCAAGACGCTGAAAAAAGCCATCTCCCCGGTCAACTACAAAGATCTCGAAGAAGAAAAAGAAGAAGATCCCGAGGGGAGCCGGGTCGGCTTTGATTCAAGTTGGTTTGATCCCTGAGCCGGGTTGGCTCCCGTCTGTCATCGACACCCAGTTCGCACTGATGCGAGCCGCATGGAATGAGCCAATGCGATTTCTTTTCGCTGGTCTATTGAGGTGCGGGGAGATCGCGCCGTTGAAACCGAGCGAATGCCACTCCGTAACAGATCGCACCTAGGCTTACCAAAACAAGCGTGTATCCGAGCGGACCCAACTGCTCCTGCCAATGCTTGCCTTCGTCCCCCAACCACACTCGCCAAGCGATCGTTGGGTCACGGTTGATCTGCTGAACCATCCAATCGGGCTGATACGCTGCTAAGAATGTTCCGGCTTTCAAGGAACTGAAGAAAGGGGTCGACTTCGACAAGATAAAAAGCAGGAGTTGCAATACGTAGATTCCGATCACCACGCCGATCGACCGCCAGCGATATTGGTCGAAGCTACTTACCATGACGCTCAATCCCAGCATGGCAAAACCCAATCCAAAGAGATTCAGCGTGGGCATGATAAACAAGCTCGGATCGACCAATTCGCTCAGTGGCACCATCCGTTTCTCTGGCTCGATCAAGGGATTGGTGATCTGCCAATTGAGCCACGGCAAGGTGACGCTGCTTGATTCCTGGACGGGGGTCGCATTGGTTGCGATCCCCAACCACATTCCTGCGTACACGAGTAGGCATAGAAGGACTAATCCACCGATGGTCACCATCGCATGTGCTGCCATCAGTTGACGCCTCGCTATCGGTTGCGCTAGCAGCATTTCCATCGTCCCGCGTCCCAGTTCGCCGCTGACGACATCGGTCCCTCGCGCGATGCTCCAGACTAAAATACAGAGCAATAGCACCGGTTCATCGTACGTCAGTCCGATCACTCCTTGGTATGTCAGGAACTGTTCCAAGGGTACCGGAGAAAACTTTTCGAACGCCCGGAATTGTTCGATGAGGGATGCAAATCCACTCAATTCGAATTGGCTGACCGTCCAGATGCGAACCCATGGAAAGATGAATAGCACGATCGCCAGGGCAATCCCGAGTGCCATTGATTCATGAAAGTATTTTTTGAGAAGGACGCGAAACAATCGTCACCTGTTTCTATGCTACCCGTGCGTCCACTGACGAAACGCTTGTTCGTACACCGATACTCCTCGGTGCAATTGCTCCATCGATATCCACTCGTTGTTGCAATGCGCTTGATCGATACTTCCTGGACCGCAGATCATGAGCTTTCGCAACCGCTGCAACACTCCTCCGTCGGTAGCAAAACATACCGTTTCCGATCTATCCTTTGCCACGATTTCTCCCATGCGGACGATCCAGGGACTCGTGGCGTCGACGCTCCATGGTGCCACTTCCCCTTTTTCCTCCAGTTCCAAACCGTATTCGTTTGCGATGCGATGCAAGGCCTCCACCAACGGCTGATGGTTTACTCCTGGCATGGTTCTAAAAAAAACGCATACCTCGGCTAAGGATGTTGTCACATTGACCGCCAGCGGTTCATTGATAATCACCATGTTCCAGGACAACGTGGAAGGTGAAAAGGCGTCGTTTCGATAGCGTGCTTCCCTCTCTGATTCCTTTTTCAATTCGAGCAAGGGTAGTAGTGCCGGGATGAGTTGATCATTCGCGTTCTTCCCTTCCCCGGTGGACGTATGAGCACTGATTCCGCGTGCCCGCAGTACCAATCCCTTGGCCCCTTTATGAGCATGTACCACCCGCAATTCCGTCGGTTCTCCTACCACTCCGACTACATCCTGGTCCACCATCTCTTGGAAGAACGCCGATTCCCGGTTGACTTGTTTGGCTCCCCCCATGCTGATTTCTTCATCTGCCGTCACTACGAAATAGATTGGCTTTTTTTGATTAATCTCACTTATAGTGCTGACTGCTTTGAGAGCGGCTGCCAAGGAGCCTTTCATGTCGCATGCCCCTCGGCCGTAGAGGCGACCTTCTTTTTCGACCGCTTCAAAGGGTCCGCTGAATCCTGTGTGCCAATCGTCTACCGGTACGACGTCGGTGTGTGCTAAGTAGGCTACGCCTCCTGTGCCCGATCCCCTTTTGGCTACGAGGCTGACTTTCTTTTCCCCTTCGTCATCGAGGTAGGTATGGTTCTCTACGACAAATCCCATCCTTTGCATCAATTCCGCTACGAAATCGCTGATCGGTTCGTTGCTTCGGCTGCTCACCGAATCGTAGCTGACCAATTGTCGCGTCAATTCATCGACGGTCGCTTTGTAGATCCACGTTTCGTTCATTGCGTTGATGATAACCCTTTTTGTCGGAGGCTGTTAGAATAACCGCTTGGTCGTTGTTTTTCACCCTTGCTGAAAGGCCTTTCCGGTATGTTCACCGACATGCGGCACGTGACATCTTTGATTCTCGGCGGTGGACGTGGTAGTCGTCTTTTTCCGCTCACGAAGTTTCGAGCCAAGCCGGCTGTTCCTTTGGCTGCCAAATACCGTTTGATCGATATTCCTATCAGCAACTGCCTCCATAGCGACATCAATCGAATCTATGTCGTAACCCAGTTTCTCAGCGTGTCCCTCCACCAGCATATCCGTCAAACATATCGTTTCGATAATTTCAGTGGTGGTTTTGTGGAGCTTCTAGCCGCTCAACAAACCATGGAGAGCGAAACCGCATGGTTCGAAGGTACTGCCGACGCTGTTCGAAAGAATCTTCGCTATTTCGACGACAAGGATTGCAAGTATGTCCTGATCTTGAGTGGTGACCAACTCTATCGCATGGATTACCGCGACATGCTCAAAACCCATGTCGAATCCAACGCCGATGTCACTATCGCTGCCATTCCTGTAGCCCGTTCCGCAGCCCATGCATTGGGCATCATGCGATGCGATGACGCCGGCCGCGTTATCGGCTTTCTAGAAAAGCCCAAAACCAACGATGAAATCGATATGGTCGCGATGTCCCCCAGTTGGATCGATGCCCATGGTATTCCTTCCAAAGGCCGTGATTGCCTCGCCAGCATGGGTCTGTACATCTTCAACAAAGATCTGCTGTTCGACGTCCTTAACAAAACCAATTACAGCGATTTTGGAAAAGAAGTCTTCCCGGCTGCGATCCGCTCTCGCAAAGTCCAGGTCCACCTGTTCGATGATTATTGGGAGGATATTGGTACGATCCGCGCCTTCTACGATGCCAATTTGTCTTTGACAAATGTCGCTCCTCCCTTCGATCTCTTCTCCGCCGACAAGCCTGTTTACACTCGGCCTCGTTTTCTTCCTCCGACGGTGATCGACGGTGCTACCGTCAATGGTTCCCTCGTCGCCGACGGTTGCCGAATCGGCAAAGGGACCGTGATTGAAAACAGTGTGATCGGCCTGCGGTGTGTTATCGGCGAAGGGGTCACGATCCGCAACAGCATTTTGATGGGAGCGGATTACTCCGAGACGGACTATGAACTGGCGAAACTCGCCAAGGAAGGGAAAACTCGAGTAGGGATCGGGGCGGGGAGCTTGATCGATGGCGCGATTCTCGACAAAAACGCTCGCGTCGGACGTCATGTCCAAGTCGTCAACAATCTTGGATTGACCGATTCTGATGAATTCGAGCCATGTTGCGTGCGCGATGGCATCCCGATCCTGATCAAGGATGCGACGCTCCCCGATGGGTGGAATATGGCCAAGAAGAAGTAGAGTACTTTAGTTATCTATTTTGTTGTTCTTGTAGAGAGACTCGCTCCGGTGTCGAAGGTGCGTTTTCGAATCACCCAAATGCCGCAATGGTAAACGATTATAGAAACGAACAGGGCGTGGAAAAAACGTCGACAGGCTGTCAGGAAGCAAAAGGTTGCGGTCGATGACCGACCAGGATACGAACAGCGATGTTCAGCGTGTCGATAGTGTGGGACGGAGAAAACAACAAACAACAGCAAGCGACAGGTTATCCACCCATGGAACAAGCGATAGCGATTCGAGCGGTAGCCCTCGACATGGACGGGTTGCTGCTTAATACCGAGGACCTGTACCAAGAGGTCAGTCAAATCCTGATGGAGCGACGAGGCAAAATCTACCGCGAAGAAGTCCGAAAGAAAATGATCGGACTACCAGCACCGCAAGCGTTTGGCGTTCTCATTGAACACGAAGCCTTGAAAGACACATGGCAGGAACTCCAACGGGAAACGGATGAACTCTTCGAAGGGATGCTCGAAGAGAGATTAGGTACCATGCCAGGTGTCGAAGAGTTGATCCGAGCCATCGAAACCACAGGACTACCCCGTTGCGTCGCCACCAGTTCGACACAAAGCTTTGCCACCAAAGCCCTCCAACAAGTAGGCATCCTCGACAAACTGGATTTCGTCATAACCGCAGAAGAGGTAGGACGAGGAAAACCACATCCCGATATCTACTTGAGAGCAGCCCAGAGGATGGGAATCGAACCGCACGAGATGCTGGTCCTCGAGGATAGCGATACCGGCACCCGAGCCGGCGTAGCCGCGAACGCCCGAGTCGTCTCAGTCCCCAATGCGCATACGCAGCATGGAACCTTTACAGGAGCGGTATTCATCGCCGATACGTTGCATGACCACCGTATCTATCAGCTACTATCCCAACGACCCAACCACGGTTAAGAGTCACTGAGACGAGTCACAGGACCCATAACCAACAGACACAGGGGCACACACTTATGTTTCGACTCATGTTGTTGCGGCATGCAAAGAGCGATTGGACCGAACCGAAACAAGAAGATAGCGAACGCCCACTAAACGGTAGAGGAAGAAGGGCCGCCCCCCTTCTGGGCCAAAAGATACTCTCCCAGGATCAGCTCCCAGATCGGGTGTTGTGCAGCACCGCCGTCCGGGCACAAGAAACTTGGAATGGTCTCATCGAAACATGGCCTGACGACGAGGTGCAGCGGATCGAAGTTTTGTTCCTGAGCAAACTCTACTTGGCGTCCCCCGCGACCATTCTTCAGACAGCCGACGAATACCAGACGGATTGCAACGCATTGCTTGTCGTGGGTCACAACCCCGGAATGGAATTGCTTGCCAGTCAATTGGCGAATCAGCCTATTGTCATGAAGACGGCCCATCTCGTGATCTTCGAAGCGGAACCCGGCTGGCCCAAAAATCCTAGCGATCCCGTCTCCTGGCATCTGACGACCAACCAGCGTGGCGAGAGCGATTGATAGCAAGACGGCTCCCGGATGGAAAAGTCGCCAATAGCCAGCACAAACGGAATTCGACAAAAAGACTGGAGGTCGAACCAGTCGGAGGTTTTTACTAAACTCCAGCTCCTCGATGGTTCGAAGGATAGACCAAACGGATTTTCGTCGGAGCGAGGAGTTAGGTAGGATGCAAATCAGCAAACGTCGATGGTTGGTCGGTGCACTCATGGCCGGGATGGCATGGAGCACAGGGAATCTTCTGCCGGCTCAACAACCAGACCAAATGGTGGTCACCGGTTTGAGCTATTCCCCTCGGCAATCCAACGTGAATTACGATCGCGTCGAAGCCAAAGACGAAGCCCGCTGCACGGGGAAATACGAGACTCGCAACGGCGCCGATGGGTTAATGATCTACGCACCCGATGGCCAACTCCTGCGACGGTTTGCCGACTCGAACGGTGACCGAAACGTCGATCAATGGTGTTACTTTAAAGATGGCATCGAGGTCTATCGCGACATCGATAGTGACTTCAACGGAGTCGCGGACCAATATCGCTGGCTCGGCACCGAAGGCATTCGATGGGGCATCGACAAGAACGAAGATGGCAAAATCGATTCGTGGAAATTGATCTCTCCGGAAGAGGTCACTCAGGAAGTAGTCGAGGCGATCAAATCGTCCGACGAAGAACGCTTCAAACGGCTTCTCCTCACCGACAGTGAACTCAAGTCGCTGAAATTAGGAGAAGGGACGCAAGTTCAATTAGCCGATCGTTTGTCCAAGGCCCGAACCGGGTTCAGCGAATTTGCCAAATCCCAAAAGACAGCGCAGCGCAATTCCAAATGGGCTCACTTCGCAGCCGATAAACCAGGCTTGATCCCCGAAGGAACCGATGGTTCCACACAAGATGTGATCGCATACGAAAACGTGATCGCCATCGTGGAAACGGACGAGGGAAGCCAACAATTGCTAATCGGGACATTGGTTCAAGTGGGCAACACTTGGAAAATGTCCGATGTTCCGCGATGGGTTAGCAGCGGCACAGTGGCTGGTGAAGGAGGGTTCTTCTTCCCATCGGTCGCCGTCAATCGTTCAGCGACCGGAGAGAATCCGGAGGGAGGTATGACGCAAGCCATGCAGTCCCTCCTCGTCGATCTCGATCGCGTCGATGCATCGCTCCGCGACGCAACTGGAGATTCTTCCAGCTTGCATGAAGAGCGAGCGCGAATCCTCCGCAAGCTGATCCAGAGCACGCAAGGGGCCGACGACATGGGGTCCTGGATTCGTCAATTTGCTGACTCGGTTAGCTCGGCCGTTCAAACCGGCGCCTACCCGAAGGGACTGGACAGGCTGCGCGATCTTGAAAGCGACCTGGGGGAGATTCCAGGAGGCAAGGACTTTATGCCGTACGTTGCTTTTCGAGTCATCACTACCGATAACTTGGTTCAACTCAGCGATCCGAAAGCCAACTACGCGGTGATTCAAGAGAACCACATGCGAAGTCTAGAGCGCTTCGCAGATGCGTATCCCGAATCGCCTGAAGCAGCCGACGCGATGATTCAAATCGGCCTCAACCATGAGTTGGGGAGTGAGGAGAAGGAAGCGGAGAAATGGTACCGCCGGGTCGCCTCGAATTTCCCGAAAACCGAATCGGGACAAAAAGCGACCGGAGCCATCGCGCGGTTGAATCTCGAAGGTAAAACCCTCAATTTGCGGGGCAAAACGCTCGACGGCAAGGACTTCCAAACGGCTGGTCCGACCATCGTTCATTACTGGGCAACCTGGTGCGAGCCATGCAAGTCCGACATGGCCGAATTGCGTAAAATCCAGGCCAAATACGCCAAGCAAAACCTCCAAATCGTAGGCGTCAACTTGGACACCGACCCGAAAACAGCCGCCGCGTTCCTGAAAGAGAACGCCAACAAATACCCTTGGGCACACCTCCATGAACAAGGCGGATTCCAAAGCGATTTGGCGGTCAAGCTGGGAGTGTTCAGCGTTCCTGTGACGATCCTCATCGATGGTAAAGGGGTCGTCGTTAAACGTACCGCTCACTTCAGTACGGATATGGCAGCGGCCTTGGAGCAACTCATGGAGTCCGCTCCAAAGAATCAGGCCCAGGCCAAACCTGCTCCGAACAAGCTGAAGAAGTAGGACGGTCGGGTTGCTTGAGGTCCGAGAAACGCGGCCGGTGTCGAAGTCTCAGGAACGCGAGTAGCGCATCGGAACACGAGTCAAAGATCCCGAACTGCTTCGGGATCTGGCTTTGAAGGTTCTGCATCGATTAGCCAACTCACATCGGGACCCTGTCCAACCTCTTTGGAAGGGACCGGTCGCAAACGCGCAAAGAGTCGCCATCCAAACCAAGCAATCGACGCCAATATGGCTAGCCATAATCCCCATTGAGTCCATTCGACTAAGTGCCAGGATGCGATGGGTGAGGAGGACTTCGTCGAATCCCAACCGATACGTCCGATGAAGAGGGGCGCGAGACTGGCTCGATCGTTCGTTTTCGCTTGAGCCGGGAAGTAACCTTGGAGCTTCAAGAAAAAACCTACGAAGAGAGCTTTGCGACCGACGCATTGATCCGGCGAATAGCCCGAAGGAAGTTCAGGGGAAATCAAAACGTAAAGCCAATTCGGTGTCCGTTCGTTGCTTCCCCATATTTCGTACAAAGTCCTGTCGGTCGCCGCAGGATCGGACGGATCGCTGTATTGAAGCACGCGGCGGATCGTCATGGCATGTGTCGATAGCTCGCCACGACGGGATTCGGGATGGAGAAAAAGGTCGGAAAGAGTAGGCGAGGGAATCGCTTGCGAGTTCAATTCTTCCAAAGTGGAGGAAGCGGCCTTGTCGACCAGCCTCCAATAGGCCTGCATCTCGCGCGGTTTGAACTCAAGCGATTTGTCGATCATTAGATCGAGTGCCTCTCGCAGATCAACATCGTCAGCGAACGGGAGAGGCCGGGTCTCATCTCCGACGGAAGAAGTCTCCGTGACACCGATGCGGTCATTCGACTCAGCATGAGATTCAGCAAACGAAGCCGAGTTGGGAAAACTCGCGATGTTGCTTTTCAAACGATTGATCCTGGGCAACGCGATGATCAGAGTCACCAAAAGCAGCATGAATCCCAGCCGCACCAGCGTCGGCCATGCGACCCATACAGTCGATTTCGAGGGGTGACGGCGATTTAATTTTCGATCCGGCATGATCAATTCCGTCGCGAGATACTGAGTCGCGTGAGAGATTCGCCAGTAGGTAGTTTTTGGGACGTGATGATATCGACGGCCTTGATCAACCACTCGTACTTCAGCGAGGTGTCGACGCTGAGTTCGACTCCTTCAAAGCCCGGGACACGCAACGTTTCTTGCAGTTGTGTTTGGAGTTGCTTCAACATGACCTCGGGATCGTCACTGGGAATGACTTTGCCGCCCAGTCGGATGTCATCGAAAGCGCCCGTTTCATTGGCACTGATCGAGACTTCCAGGGGAAACCCCAAGCTGTCATTGACGCGAGCATCGTCGTTGTTGGACTGCTGGCCCGATCCATCGACCAGTGGCTTTTTGGCTGGCATCAGCATCGAGATTTGCACTTCGACGTCGGAGGGATTGAACGTCAAAATGAAAAACGCTAGAAGCTGAAAGGCCATATCCAACATGGCGGCCATGTTCAATTCGACTTCACCCTGGTCTGTCTTTCGAACGCGTCTGTTGCGGCGCCGTGATCGTCTCATGGTGCGGCCCTCGAGCCAGATGCGGATCGGGTTACCAGAAAATCAAATTTATCAAAGCCGTTCGCACGACAAACATCGGTCACATCCAGCAATTGTTTGACCGACAAATTTCTATCGCCGCGAACGACAACCCGGACAGGAAGCGGGGAACCATGCGGAAGTTTTTTGTCGGCAGCGATACCCCGCGATTCCACACCGATGAAACCGGCGATATCGTCCTTGGCTTCTCCTCGCACAAGCACACGTCCGTCGGCTCGAATGTTGAGTATCAGGAGTTCACTATTGGACTCCTCTTCCGCCGGCCGCGCCGAACCGATTACAGGCAACATCAATTCACGATCTACGGACGTCGTCTTGAAATTTACGACGAGCATAAAAAAAGTAATCAACTGAAACACCATATCTAGGACAGGGACTAGATTGGGTTCGCAACGACTTGTATCGGTCAACGATCCAGACATGGTGGGCTTCCGCGTCGATCTGTGGAGGAGCGTTAGCTCGGTACCTCTTCATTCGATGCAGGCTTGCTTTTGAGCAAGCGTGCGATTTGTCGTAAATGGTCATCCGCGATCATGGAGACTTCGCTGTGTATCTTCGCGATTCGATTGCGAAAGAAAGAAAAGAAATAAATGGCGGGTACGGATAGCCCGACCCCTTCAAACGTGAGCACCAGTGCTTCGGAGATTCCGAGGGCGACTTTGGATGGATCGAGAGCCACACCGGAAATCGCGATGGCACTAAAGCTGGTGATCATCCCTTTCAGCGTACCCAGCAGCCCAATCATTGGCCCAAGAGTTCCGAGTACGGCCAGAATGCTGATACTTCGTTCCATATCCCCAGTCAACGCGTCTGCTTTTCTTTCCAGACGATCGCGGGCTTCATCGAGTCCGTAACGGAGATCCGAGATTCCTTCGAGAAGGATCTTACCGTAGAAGGAATCCTCGACTTGAAGGATCTTGACGATCTCACGCGGGTTCTTTTCCTGAATCAAGCTTTCTACTGCTGCAACCGTATCGGGGGGAGCCGCTACCTGCAATCGCAAGTCGAGGAAGGATCGGACCACCACCGATCCGAAATAGATGCTGAGCAATAGGATGAAGGCACCGATCCAACCCGAGACTTGGATCAACCAAAACAGAACATTGACTTCCTCACCTGGCTTTGCCGACCCACCTGAGGCTTCTTGCGCCACAGCGAGATTGCCGGTCACGATAACGAAGGCGAAGACGGTAAAAAGGAGCCAGCCCGTCGGCCGCGATTTCGTGATCGCAAACGAGGGATAGCGATCGAAGTAGGACCAGAAAAGCATGGATGCATCGACCCAAAAGTTCGGAGGAAAGAACGGGGACCCATTGGGTATAATAGAAGTCGAACGCATCTTTGGCTATCACGGAAAGCTTGGAAGACATCCGCGAAAACACACAGAACGCATTCGCGATCAATCGAATTCTTCGACCGACTGCATTTGAAAGGAGTCAAAACCAGCCTCGCGCGCCGCGTCCATGCATCCAACGACTGCACCGTGGATGCTCATGGTGTGCGCCTGAATATTGACGCGCGGGTTGGCTTCCCCGAGTTGCGACTTCAGATCCTTGAGTTGGACGATCAAGTCCTGCTTGCTCGTCGCCTCGGTCGTTCCACCATCGTTGGAAATGATCGTGTACGCGTTGTACTCGTCGATCTGGATGATGAAGCTGTCCGGCTGGTCGGTCCGTTCGCGCTGGACGGAATTGCTGCTCGGTTTGTCTTCCGGTTCCGCCGACGTCGGTATGGCTTTTTGGATGCTGAAGGAGGCGGTCAGCATGAAGAAGATCAAGAGCAAGAACGCGACGTCCACCATCGGCGTGATATCCCATTCGACATCCTCCTCTTCGGCAGGATCTCGCTCCAATCGTGTGGATCGACGACTCGGCGCTGGTTCGTCGGGGGTAGAAGCCCGGCTTTCCTCGGTCTCGGTATGGATCGTTTGCAGAGCAGCCCCAATCTCGCGGGCTTCATCCGATATCGGAAGGGACTTTTCCGCGCGTTCGCTCGGCAGATCCTCGCGCAGGTTGAGAACCGGAACCGATTCCGGTTCGTTCCGTGGTTCAATGCTGTGGGATGCTTTTGAGGATTTGGTCGTCGAAGACGGTTCTGTGCCGCTATTGCCAACGGCAGTCGCTGTCGGAACCTTCGAGGTGAACTCGCACGCAGGGCACTTGATCTGCCGACCTGCAAAGCGATCGTGGACGACGATCTTCTTGCCGCAGCTTATACATTCAAATCGAATCCCCATGAATCAGTGCTCCACCGCGATCAAGATCGGTTGCTCGCCATCCAAGGCGCTACCAACTGCATTTTGAATGCGAACGATCTCAGCGGTGAGAATCGTGGGTTCTCCTTGGATGAGGACCGATTTTTTACCGAGAACTTGGATCTCTTGGGCGACGTATTCTGCGATTTCTGCCGATTGCTCTTCGCGATCGGAGGAGAACTTCTTGCCGGCTAGCGTGCTGACAGAGGGAACATCGGATCCGGGGCTGGCTTTGACCACCAAAACCACCGCGTCGTGCATCGAGGCGAATTCACCATGCTTGGCTTTCGGAAGCCGGGCCGTGTTTTGCGGAGCCATGCGGGCCGACACCATGAAGAAGATAAGAAGGAGCAAAACGACGTCAATCATGGGAGTGATGTCGAATTCGCCGTCAAAGTCTTTCTTCTTATGAGCTTTTTTGGTTCGTATCACGATGCGGCATCCTCGCGTTCGCTAGAGTTCCAAAACGCATCTGCGGGACGAACCCCGCAAATTTGTTAGCGGACTTGGAAACGACGCTTGGGCAACGCAGCACGGAAACCATCGAAGAAGCGGTTCATGGCGAAAACAGCCAATTCTTCCATTTCGCGGATACGATTGTTGACAGACGCCATGCAGACCAACAGAGTCACGGTGATCAATAGCCCGATCAAAGTATGTTCGAGAGCCATGCGAATGTCGGCGAGAAGCTGTTTGGTCGGTTCTTCCGCTGTTGCCTTTTCGAGAGTATCGAACGCACCCATCATCCCTGCCACCGTTCCGATCAAACCCAACATGGGGGCGGCTTTGATAATGGTCGAGATCCAAGAGATCTTTGCGTTGATGTGTGAGAGAACGTCGAACTGGAAGCGGTCCATGACCCAGCCTTCCAATTTGTCAGGCTCGATATCGCGGTTTTGAACGGCCAAATTGATCATCATGGGCACAGCCCGGGAATCCCCTTCACATAGGTTGTGGACCCCATCAAAGTCACCCACCTGGAGCAACTTTTCCACTTCCGTCATGAACTCGTCTTGCGCTTTCTCGCTCTTGAAGCGTTTGGAAGAGACGCGGCTCCAAATCATGGAGATACAGAACAATCCCCAAAATGCGGCGGCTCCGAGGAAGTAGTAATCCGCATGGCCGACGAAACTGTATATCTCACCCATCCACCTAGCCCAACCATCGAAGAGAAAACGAGATTTTCAGAGGATGTTCATTGTAGGTCTCGGCGCAGTTGCTTGCAACCAATTTCCAGCGGCGCGACAGCGCGCGGGGAATTAGCGATGCTCCATCGCCCTGCCTTACCCCATTCTCATACGGGCCAAACTGCAGATCGAAGATCAAAAGGCCTAAGAACATCAACCGATTCGGACGGACCCATTTCCACAGGCTGCCGCCGAACGGGCGTGTATGATAAGGAAACTTTTATCTTCGAAATGGATGGTACCCGTTGGTTTTTTGGAACGATCTCCCAGCTGTACGCAGGCATCGACCACAGCGCAATCGAGGAAGCTTTGTTTCCAACCTTGCTTCCGTTTAGACAAGGCTCATCTCGATAGATCGATGACATCCGTTGGTTCGAACGACCCCGAGCGATATCTCCGCGCCGCCCACGAGGAATCTCCACATGGCTAACGAAAACAATCGCGACCTCTTGGTCGTTATCTTTGCGATCCAACTCGGATTTATTGATGCCAATCATTTCGTCGATGCAGCGCGTACGTGGATTGCTTCGCAGGACAAACCGCTGGTCGACGTATTGGTCGAAAAAGGACAGATCACGCGCGAAGATCGAAAGTTGCTGATCCAATTGGTCGATCGCCATATCGAGCAAAACGGCTCCATCGACAACAGCATCCAGGAGATCACGAAACACCTAGCACCCTCGGACTTTGTTTCGGAATTGTCCATCGAGGGTCTGCGCAATTTACTGCCTGAAACGTGGATCGAAACGATCGATCGTATGGCGACGTTGCAAGTAGGTCCACCCAACAAAAAGGATAGGAACGATATCACTGGCCGCTTCCAGGTCAAACGCGACCTCGCCAAAGGTGGCTTGGGAAAAGTTTCGGTCGCCCATGACCAAGAACTTGATCGAGAAGTCGCGCTCAAAGAAATCCTCAGTCGACATGCGAGTCGCAAAGACAGCCAATTGCGCTTCATCACCGAAGCCAAAGTGACCGGTTCGCTCGAACACCCAGGCATCGTTCCGATTTACGCCTTGGGATATTTTGACGATGGTCGGCCGTACTATGCCATGCGGCTGATCCGAGGCAAGAGCCTTTCGGAACGGATTAAAGAGGAACAAATCGCCGAGCAAGGATCGTCAAGTTATCTGCGAGCGATTCGCCCTCTCGTCAATCACCTCATCGATGTCTGCAATACCATCGCGTATGCCCACAGCCGCGGTGTGCTGCACCGAGATCTCAAGCCCTCGAATATCATGCTCGGCAAATATGGGGAAACGTTGGTGGTGGACTGGGGCCTGGCCAAAGCCAGCGACTCGGCCGAAGGCGATCCGATGCAATCCGAGCTGCCCGTCGCTGAACTGATGGAATCGGGAAGCCAACCGACGGAGTACGGTTCGATCATTGGAACTCCCTCCTACATGAGTCCCGAGCAAGCCAACGGGCGCATCGATTTGATCGATTCCCAATCGGATATCTTCAGCTTGGGTGCCACTCTCTATCACGTCCTGACTGGACACGCACCCTACGAAGGCTCCTCGCGCGAAGACATCTTGGACCGTGCTAGGCTATCACGATTCAAGCAGCCTCGCGAATTGCACCGTCAAGTTCCGGCCGAGTTGCAAGCCATCTGCATGAAGGCCATGGCCAAAGAGCAAGTGGATCGTTACGGGACTGCCAAGGATCTCGCGGACGATCTGGATCGCTGGGCAGCCGGTGAGCCTGTCAAAGCACTTCCCGAAGGAACCATCAAAAAGGGATTGCGATTCTCACGGCTTCATCAAGGAGCGCTGGTGAGTGGCTTGCTGATGTCCATCCTGGGCTTGGCGGGCATGACATGGCTCTATCGCGATGCGGAAAAAGCCAGTGTCGCGGCAGAATCCGCGCGCAAGGAGGAGTCCGAGGCGCGCAAGCAAGCGGTGCAAAGCCGCGAGTTTGCGTCGAGCATCATCGAAACTTTCATTGCCGAAATTGGCGATGATACGTTGGCACAAATCCCAGGGCTCGATGAAAAACGGATCGAAATACTGGAAAGAGCACTCCAAGAGATCGACGAACACCTTCAGCAAACGCCGAGTGATTCTTTTTTTCAGCTAGAGAAGGGATTCATCCTACTCCGCCTTGGGAACATCCACAGGACGCTAGGGGAGTATGAGGAAGCTATCAAGCGTCTCGGAGAGGTTCCAATAATTATCGATTCCGTCCCGGAGCCACTTCGGACAGCGACCCAAAGAGACAGAGACGATTGGGAGGCACTCGGCGTAGATAGCCACTATTATCTCACGGAAACGTATTTGGCCATGTTCTTAAAAAAAGATGCGTTCGGAAGGGATGCGTTGTTATGGAGCGAGAAGAACAAGACGATGTCTAAGGCCTATCAGGAGCGAAACAAAGAATTTGCAGAAGGGGCCATCGGTTATGCGCGCAGCCTCAATCTGCATGGAAGGATCCTGAATCAACTTGGAGAGCTCGAGGAAGCGGAGAAGGCACTCAACGAATCGATCGAAGTGCTGAGACCTTGGGTCACGAAAGACAAGCAAAACAACGAGGATAGTGCGTGGCGCAACACCCTTCTCATGAACATCGAAGCCTACGCGCTACTCATTGAAACCTTGCAAGCCAAAGGCAAGACCGAAGCCGCGCGTGACAAGTTAAAACGAGCGATCGAACTCAATGAGTATTTACTTCGCACGGAAACAGGGGAATTCGATGGACGGAATTTTGAAAGGAAGTTCCAGAATGCACTTCAAGTGCTCGACGGCCAAAATCCCGTGAAGTAAAGAAACATCGCAGGAAGTAACTCTCGCGATCAGCAAACCCGGATCCGAAAAAATGAATGCGACGGACCGGAGTTGTCAGAGTAACGCGCGTCATCGCAACACGGTCGTTGGGGAACTTTGCAGGCATCTAAACGACTACCATCATGCCGGTGGTACGGCAGAAACGCTGCGCTTCTTACGAACGGAAACGGTGACTTTAATGTCGGACGAATCCACGGGCGTAACACTTAATAAAGCGTTCCATGTATTTGCCAAAATCGATTGGGGTATTACTGTAACTGGAAGTTTAACGATAAGGCCCCCCACGGTCTGTTGTGCTTCCACCTCGAATTCCCACGAAGTGGCAATCTCCGTCGTCGGCATGAGTTCCACTTTAATTGGCGATGTGACGGCGGTGCTACCAGGAACAGCTGACAACGTTACACCTGTGATTTTGAAATCGAAAGGTGTGGGTGGTATCGGTGCTGCTGTTGAACTTTGTTTTGCCATGATGTACCTCTAGAATCTAGGATTTGACGATTTCACGAACCCGTCGCTTCAACGACAGCGAGCGACGACTATCCATCGCATATTACGTAACGGAGTGATGCAATGCGCGAAGAACGAAACAGAAACTAGAAAAGTTTTTAGCCTCCATCGAATCCGTCGATCGCGACGGCAGGCACAAAGAAAGTCGGGTCAACCGAGCACTGCAAAGCCCTGCACGCAATCACCTCTCGGGGTCGCTCGAGCAGTTGCGGTTTGGCGAGAAATGGTAATGCGGCTAGAATGAGGCTGAAGTTCTTCGTTCCCTCAACGCGAATTCCTATGCAAATCCAACGCAATCCTACTCGCCCCGTCCGGGTCGGTTCCATTACCATCGGAGCCGGAAACCCCATCGCTGTCCAAAGCATGACAGCCACCCACACCACGAACGTCCCCGCTACAGTGGGGTTGGTCAACGACTTGCATCAAGCCGGTGCGGATGTCGTTCGCATCGCCGTCGATAGTGACAAGGACGCCGAAGCTCTGGCCGAAATCCGCCTACAAACTGCCGCCAATCTGTCGGTCGACCTGCAGGAGAACTATCGGCTGGTCACCAAGGTCGCTCCGCACGTCAACAAAGTGCGCTACAACCCGGGCCATCTCTATCACCACGAACGCACCAAGCCGTGGCAAGACAAAGTCAAGTTCATCATCGAAGCCGCAGCGGCGAACGACTGCGCCATACGGATCGGCGTCAACTGTGGCAGCGTCGATCCGGCCATCAAAGACAAATTCGATCCGCACGACTCGATCGGGCCTATGCTGGCTTCGGCAACCGAGCATTGCGAGTTGCTCGATAGCATCGGTTTCACACGCTATGTGGTTTCGCTAAAGGACAGCGACCCCTCGAAAGTGGTCGAGGTCAACCGACGCTTTGCCGAGCTTCGACCCGATGTCCCATTGCATTTAGGAGTGACCGAGGCCGGACTCCCCCCGGACGGTATCATCAAGACGCGCATCGCGTTTGAACAACTTATAGGACGGGGGATCGGTGACACGATTCGGGTTTCGTTGACTGTTCCTAATAACAAGAAATCGATGGAGATCGAAGTCGGTCGCCAAATTGTCGAAGATATCTACAACGGCCGTCTTCGTTCGGTGGTTGCTCTGGATCCAACGAAGATGAATATCATCTCCTGCCCTAGCTGTTCGCGTGTGGAAAACGAGGCCTTTGTCGAATTGGCCCAACAGGTCAAAGAGATGACGGCGTATGCAAAAGACTATGCCATCACCATCGCCGTCATGGGATGTCGCGTGAACGGTCCAGGGGAAACCGACGATGCGGACCTAGGATTGTGGTGTGGCCCCGCCAAGGTAAACCTCAAGCGCCATAGCGAACCGATCGGTGCCTTCGGTTATGATGAGATCCTGCCCAAGTTGCGACTGGAATTGGACGCCCTGATCGCGCAGCGACAGTCCGAACAGGTTTCATAACGTAGAAGCTAGAGCACCACATGGATGGAAAGATCGATGACGATCGCCGAGGGCTCGTCGAAGCCGAAACATGGATTGTCAAGGTCGGCTCACGCTCGTTGACCGATTCTTCTGGGAGGTTGGATCCCGATCAAATCGCAAACTTGGCAACGCAACTGGTGGCCTTGACCGATTTGGGCAAGCAAGTCGTGCTTGTCTCCAGCGGCGCGGTGGCCAGTGGCATGGGCCGATTGGGCTTGCAATCGCGACCGACCGATCTGGCCACTCTCCAAGCTGTAGCGGCCATCGGACAAACGCATTTGATCCAAGTCTACGAGCAGACCTTCGCTGTGCATGGCAGGCATGCGGCGCAAATTCTGCTCACCGCGTCCGATCTTGATGATCGCGTTGCTTACCTCAATGTTCGCAATACGCTGCTGCGGTTGCTGGAACTGCGAGCCATTCCGATCATCAACGAAAACGATTCGGTGGCGGTCGATGAATTGAAAACAACGTTTGGGGACAACGACCGTCTGGCAGGGATGGTGGCCGGTTTGTTTCAGGAGGGAGCGCTCGTCATCTTGAGCGACGTGCGGGGATTGTACGATCGCGATCCGCGCGACCCGAATGCCATGGTGCTATCGAGTGTGGCGCGCATCGACGAAACGGTCGAGGAGCTGGTCAAAGATCGAAACACGGGGATCAGCAAAGGGGGGATGGCGAGCAAGCTGACCACGGCCAAATTCGTCACCCACAGCGGGCAGTGTGCGGCTATCGCATGGGGGCGCGAGCCGGATGTGCTGGTTCGGATGGCCCGGGGCGAATCGCTGGGAACGCTTTTTTTACCTCAGCCAAAATCGTTGGGGTCTCGCAAGCGTTGGATCGGATTTTCGGCCCAGCCTGCGGGGACCGTGACCGTGGATGCGGGAGCCGCGCAAGCCATGAAAGCGGGCGGACGGAGTTTGCTGGCGATCGGAATTGTCGAAGTCGCTGGGGAATTCGGCAAAGGGGATATCCTCTCGATTATCGATGGGAATGGCACCGAAATCGGTCGTGGGTTATCGAATTACAGCGGTGCGCAGATCAAGATGATATGCGGTTGCCGTTCGGATCGCATTGCGCAGATCCTCGGCCAGTGCCCCTATGAAGAAGTTATCCATCGCGATAACTTGACCGTCATCGGCGGTACGTAAAGAGACGATTGCAATCATCTGTCGATGGAAACCTTCATGCCGCGAGCTAAGCCGCTCCCAGCAACTCCCTTTTGGTCCGAGCGAGAGAATCTGATTCTCGCTTCGTACGCCATGCATTCGGCCGATTCGGAGGGACGGCAAACCGAAGAACCGCAACATCCCTACCGTGGTCCATTCCAGCGCGACCGCGATCGGGTCTTGCACAGTTCCGCTTTTCGTCGGCTGAGTGGCAAGATGCAAGTCTTTACCGGAGACATGGGGGACTATCATCGAACCAGGCTGACCCACACGCAGGAAGTCGCCTCGTTGGCTCGAACCATCGGCCGCACATTGAGGCTCAATGAAGACTTGATCGAAGCCATGGCTTTGCTGCATGACATCGGGCATCCCCCGTTCGGGCACTGTGGCGAAGATGTGCTCGATGATTGCTTGCGCGAGCATGGTGGGTTCTCCCACAATCAATTCGCGCTCGATCTGGTGACTCGGCTGGAGCAGCGCTATACCGCGTATCCTGGTTTGAATTTGACACGGGAGGTTCTGTCGGGACAGTCCTTTCGAAGCGACAAGCGGGATTTCGAAACGCAGATGCTCGAGATCCAAGTCGTCGACGCCGCCGACTCGATCGCCTATGACGCCCATGATGTCGATGATGCGATCAAGCTGGGACTGTTGACTTGGGAGCAGTTAGCCGATCTGGCCTTGTGGAAGAGAGCCTGTGCCGTCGTTCCGTTGGAACATGCGGAACCAGATCATCGAAGACAGCTTTTGGTCCATACGCTGATCGATTTGCAGATGGGCGACTTCCTCAAATATTCGAAGCAGCTTCTGGTGGATGCGGATGGAATGAACTCCCAAGGGGCGCGACAGGCCAGAATCCTGCTTCGACTTTCGCCCGTGCTAGAGTTAGAAAAGCAGCAACTAGAGAAATTTCTGTTCGAGCACGTCTATCGCCATCCCCGACTGATCGAAGTGCGGCAGCGGGCCGCCACTCGGCTCCATCAGTTGTTTCGGTTATTCAGGTCCTATCCCGAACGGCTTCCGAAGCGATTTCAACGGTGGGCCGATGAATTCGGGCTGGAACGGTCCATCGGAATCTATTTGGCCGGCATGACGGACCGTTTTTGCGATGATCAATATCTCGCTATGGTCGAGATGGGGCGACCGCATGCGGGGGACTGGAGTTAGAATGTTTTTTCTGCGAACAGAACGAAACCTCCCAATATTGAGCGATTTCTCGCGAATACATAGCATCATGAAACAACATAGACTCGCCTTTTGCCTTGCGTTCGCATCGTTGTTCTTTGGGGGAATCTCCAGCGCGTGGGCCCAGCGCCCCACGGCACCCAAATTGTTCTCCAACAAAACGCTGGCTTATATGCGGATCGACGACACACGCGATCTGAAAGACAAGCTGTCGGCCACGGGCATGGGCAAGATGGCTAGCGACCCACAGATCAGTCCTATCCTGGGGACTTTTTATTCGACATTCGTCGGGCAGTTGACGGAGATGCAGGATGCGATCGGGTTGGATCTCGATGAATTGCTTTCGATTCCCAATGGTGAGGTCGCATTCGCACTGGTCGGGACCAAAGCAGAGCCTGCCTTCGCCGCACTTCTAGAAGTAGGTGACGAACTTCCCGCGCTGCAGATCTTCCTCAAGCGGATTCAACGGGATGAAGTCAGTGACGAGCCCAAGCCGGCTAAACAAGTGGGTAAGATCACGATTCAATCCATGGGTCCCAATCCCCGGGAGCAGTTTCACTACTTCATCGATTCGGGAGTCTTTGTCGGGAGCAACAAGCTCGAATATGCCGAGCAGTTAGCCTTGGTATGGACAGGTAACGGTATCGATCACAAGCCGTTGGCCGACAATCGAGACTTCACCACGATCCTCAGTCGATGCGTTGGAACGGAGGGAGAGCGACCTCAGGTTTCCTTTTTCGTGGATCCGCTGTCGATGGTGCGCGAGATAGGCAAAGGAAACAATTCCACGATCGCCGTCCTGGCGACTTTAAAGACCCTGGGTATCGACGGTATCAAAGCCATCGGTGGCAGCGCGATTATCGCTCCCAATGAATTCGACTCGATCATCCATGGGCATTTGCTGCTCAATACGAACCGCCAAGGGATCTTGAGGGTGCTCCGTCCGAAGAGTGGTCCCACGGACCCGGAACCTTGGGTCAGCGAAGAGGTCAACAGCTACATGACCCTCAATTGGGATTTCGCTAAGACCTTTAAAGCAGTTCAAGACATCGTCGATACGTTCATCGGAGAAGGAACCTTCGAGACACGCTTCGTTCAAGAAGCGAGCAAAAACATGGGAATCGATTTTCGAAAAGATTTCATCGATGTTCTCGACGATCGATTGAGCATGGTTCAAACAATCGTCCCGCCAAAGAAAATCAATAGCCAAGCCAACGTCTACTGCATCCACATTAAGGAAGCCTCGCGGGTCAGGACGGAAGTCCTCCCCAAGTTGATCGAGAAGATCAAGCGAAGCGGCGGCGGTCCTACGTGGGAGACCAAGACGGTTGGAGACTCAACCGTCTATTATTTGAACATTCCGCGCAATGAGAACGCGCCACGCAATAACATCCGCGTCCCCTCGCCGTCATTTTGTGTGCTCGATGATCAGCTCATCTTGTCCGATTCTGTCGAGGCAATCACCGAGGTGATTCAATTCAATTCAAGTGGGGATGGGACACTGGCTGACTCGATTGAGTTCAAGTTGGTTCGGGATAGGATCAAAGCCCAGTTGAAGAACGCAGAAATGTCGATCATGGCTTACCAAAGGCCCGAAGAAACCATGCGGCTGTTTTACGACCTGGCAACCGATCCAGCGAACATCGACAATCTCGAAGGAATGTCAGAGAACAACCCCTTTTTCAGAGCCATCGTGACCGCCATTCGCAGCAAGAAACTTCCTCCGTTTGAGGTAATCGCCAAGTATTTGGCACCAGGAGGTGCCTTCGTTGTCGAGGAAGAAACCGGCCTTCACTACACCGGATTTTCCATGCGTCGCGAATGAACAGGGCTCGTCGCCGAAGAAGGGATCGTTCAGGAAATCAGCCGGAACGCGTTAGCGTCCGGTTGCCCAGACACAGCCAAAAAAACCGGGTGCTAACGCACTGCGGCTGATGTGTATTGCACTGGATGAAGATCAATTTGTTTTGATTCCGCAATCAGCCGGAACGCGTTAGCGTCCGGTTTGCTCAGACGTGTAGAACCTGGGCGTCATGGAGAGACAGAGGTCTAGGCGGCTCGCTTGGAGATCGCAACTGCAGGGGTGGGGACCAGCGACTCCGAGCGAGACAAACCATGCGCATCGGGCAAGTGACTAAGAATCCATTCGCTGGCCATCTCGCTAGCTCCGGGTCGGGCGTACTGCAATGCCAACCGCTGAAGTTCATCGCGCTTGTGATTGCGATAAGAACTGTCCCCTAGCAATCGGGACATTTCCTCGATGATGCCATGGAGGCTCTTTTGTGCGGACCAGGAATCGATGGATCCATGCGAGATGAACTCGGGCATGATCATCGCATCCGCGATGAGGTTTGGAAGTGAGATGCTTTTGCAGTGCACCAGGAGCTTGGCCATCGCATACGTCGAATGGCTAACATGGTACATGACGACCGCCGGTTTGCCTCGCGCCATCACTTCGAGCGATACCGAACCGCTTTTCATCAACGTGCAATCGGATAGTTCTAGGATCTCGCTCGTCTTGCCGGTGAAAATGTGAAGTGGCAATCGGTTATCGGCATTGGAAAGCTGCGATCGGCACCACACGGCATGCGATTCTTTGAGTGTAGCGACTAGGAATTCGACGTCGGGAAATTGAACTGCAAGTTGGCGAAGAACGCGCAATTGCAATGGCCAATTGTGGTGGACTTCATGATTACGTGAGCCAGGAAGGATGGCCACTTGCAAACGACTTGGATCGCGCCAGCGGTGCATGAATTGCATGTCGAGCGGTGTGCGCGCGACGGCATCAAAGAAGGGATGTCCGACGTAGGTGCTCTTCACACCGTGCGACTCGAACCATGCTTTTTCGAAGGGAAGATTGCAAAGCACATGGTCGACCCAGCGTTCCATTTTCTTCACGCGCCAACCGCCCCACGCCCACAACTGGGGAGGCAAATAGTAAAAGACCGGTATCCCGTACTTCTTGGCTCGTTTGGCAATGTGCCAGTTGAATCCTGGAAAGTCGACGAGCACGACACCATCCACTTCTCCCCGGCGAAAAACATCCTCCGCCATATCGGCCAGTCGAAAGAATTGGCGCAGTTTGGGAAGGACTTCGGCAATCCCCATGACAGCCATCGTGGTCAGGTCAAAATCGAGATCAAGGCCGGCTTGGATCATTCGGGTACCCCCGAAGCCGCGAAAGGAAGCGCGCGATGAGTGCTTCTTCATGCACCCCATCAAATGGGATGCGTGAAGATCACCGCTCGGTTCACCGACGGAAAAAAACAGTCGCTGGCCTATCGCTTCTTGGCTGGATTCCACTTCGTTCGTCGACATAATGTGGACGACGTCGCGCTGGGGCGACAGTCATCGATACTCCGGTTGATTTTTCAGCGGTTCTCCACTTCCCACGCAACGGGAAACATGGGATATACGTGAAAATGGGTAGTTGAGGCAATACGAAGGTCTGCTATTCGGATTGCGAAATGAGTTGCCAAATGGCTGCCAAAGCAGGCTTAGTCACCTCCTATCCGTGAACGATTTCTATCCGTGAACGATTTCTATCCGTGAACGATTTGTCCGATACGGATCGATTGAGTTTGCTAGCAATGTAACCGTGGCTTTTGTAACCGTGGCTTGATCGTTGGATGCGATGGTGTTCATGCATTTGGTCGAGCGCCCCCTCTGTTTCTCTCCTCTGATCCTGTTGAGCCGATACCGTGAGCGAATCCACTACGAACAACGAATCCCAGGTCGCTAGCCAGCACATTATTCGCCGCGCCCATTTCGATGATATTGAGCCGATCCAAGCGTTGCTGCAACCGTTCATTGAGCAGCGCAAACTCCTTCGACGCATGCGATCAGAGCTGATTCTTTTGATGGCAAACGGCTATGTTGCCGAGATCTTAGAAGAGGGCAGATCCAAGATCGTCGGCTTTGCGGCTGTCGAAATCTATTCGCGCAAACTGAGCGAGATCCAGTGTTTGGCGGTGGATGACAATTACCAAGGACGCGGGATTGGGAGCGATTTGGTTCGGGCATGTGTCGACCGTGCGCGCGAGAAAGGAATTCTCGAAGTGATGGCGATCAGCGCTTCGGATGCGTTCTTGCGGAAACTGGGCTTTGATTATTCGCTACCGGAGCAGAAGCGGGCACTTTTCTTTCAGCTTCATTCACGCGACGAGATCTTTCGGGACGAGATCGAAAACGACGAGTAAGGGAATGAGCTGCCGCAATGGCTGGCATGAGCATCGGCAATTGCAGCTAGCCAATTAGCCGGAGCGCGTTAGCGTCCGGTTTGCCCCGACGTTGCCACAAAAACCGGGTGCTAACGCACTGCGGCTGATGAAGAGAAAACCGTCAGATCAATTCGTGCAGCACATGACCATGGACATCGGTCAGTCGCCTTTCGATGCCGTTGTGGTAGTACGTCAATCGTGTGTGATCGATTCCAAGCAAATGAAGCGCAGTCGCGTGCAAGTCATAGCAATACGTCGGTTGGTCCGCTGCTTTGAAACCGATCGGGTCACTCGATCCGTACCCTGTGCCACCGCGGATGCCACCTCCCGCCATCCAGGCGGTGAAGACGCCGGGATTATGATCGCGACCTTTTTGCTCTCCCTGCATGAATGGTTGCCTGCCAAACTCCGACGTGCAAATCACTAGAGTGGATTCGAGCAGGCCTCGAGATTTCAGGTCCGTCAGGAGCGCTGACGCGCCCGTATCCAACACCCGTCCCCAATAGCCATGATCGCGAACGATATCTTCGTGCGAATCCCAGTTAGGTCGTATGGCTTTCTTGCCCGTATTCTCCGCACCGCAATAGATCTGAACAAAACGGACACCGCGCTCGACCATGCGCCGGGCCAAAATGCATTGTCGTCCGAAAGGGCCAACATCGGGATCCGACGAGGAATACAGAGCATCGATCGAAGCCGACTCGCTCGAAAAATCGACCGCTTCGGGAGCGCTCAGCTGCAATTTGGCAGCCATTTCATACGAAGCGATACGAGCATCCAACAATGTGTCACCAGGTCGTACTTGTGCGTGCCGCTGATTGAATCGCTGCAGCAGTTCTCGACCCGAAGATTCGACATCGGGGGAAACTGAACTTGAAGGGAACAAATCGCGAATGGCGGCCCTCCCTTCCGCCGTTTCGATGACGGTTCCTTGATGAACGGCGGGAAGAAACCCGGAGCTCCAGTTCATGGTTCCCCCAGGAGGCAAGCCGCGTGGATCGGGCAACACCACGTATTCGGGCAAGTTGTCGGATTCGCTCCCCAAGGCATACGTGACCCACGAGCCCATCGAAGGAAAACCCGGCAGGAGGAAACCGCTGTTCATCATGAACATGGCGGGACCATGCAACGCCGACTTGCTCTGCATAGAGTAAAGGAACGCCATCTCATCGACATGCTGAGAAAGTTTTGGGAAGAGGTCAGACATCCACAACCCTGATTGGCCATACTGACGAAAAGGCCAAAAGCTCTTGGCATGCTTGCCGGCAACTCCAGCAAATGTTTGTTTCCCTAGCTCGGAGTCGAAAGGAGTTCCGTGGAGTTTTTCCAACTCTGGCTTATAGTCCCATGTGTCGACATGGCTCAATCCTCCAGGGCAAAATATCTCGATGACATGTTTCGCTTGGGCGGCATGATGGAGTCCATCCCGAATCAGTCTCGATCCAACATCCTCGGTGCCTGCGTTTCGACCATCCCCGCCTAACGCATCACGAAACAGGATCGCAGAACAAGCCACTGCACCGAAGCCACTGCCGACGTGGCGCAGCCAATCTCGTCGCCCCAAACCCATCGTCGATACGGGGCCGAGGCTGTATGGATCATCGGGCTGAGTTTCAGTCGACATAGGTAAATTCGCTCATGTTCCAGAGAATTCGGCCAAGTGCGCGCAGTCCCGATTGTTCGACAAACGCTTTGGCGTCGTCCAGTTCGGCAATCGTCGGTTCACGCCCGAACGCCAAACGCAACGCGCGCACCACCGACGCCGACACGTCACCACCGGATTCGAATTCCAGACTTGCGGCCAGTAGGTCGCTTTGCTGGAAGATGAAATCGTTGTTGAGCATCGCCAAGGACTGAATGGCGGTCGTGGTGGTCGTTCGGACCGGAGTCATGTTGGCTGGGTTTGGGCAATCGAGCGTCGTCAAAAAAGGATGTGGCGTGGTGCGAACGATAAATCGATAAATGCTGCGGCGAAACATTTCTGCGCCTGCCGTCGTGCGATGGCGATAGATAGGCGCGTACTCCTCTTGATATTCAAAATCTTGATAGCCGGGGCCATGCATTGAAGAATTCAGAGCACCCGACATCGACAGGATCGCATCGCGCAGAGATTCAGCATCGAGTCGACGGGGATTCTGTCGCCACAACCAGCGATTGCTGCTATCGGACTTCGTGGCGGACGGAGAATCGCGAAGAGAACTCCGTTGGTAGGCGTTCGACAAGCAAATCAGTCGATGCATGGATTTGATGGACCAACCGCTCCGTTGAAATTCGTTGGCCAACCAGTCCAAAAGTTCGGGGTGCGAGGGGAGCCCGCCACCCAACCCGAAATCACTGGGAGTCGCGACGATGCCCATGCCAAAATGATGATGCCAAAGACGATTGACTAGGACTCTCGCGGGCAATGGGTTGTCGGGATGCGTGATCCATGTGGCAAGTGCGATCCGTCGCTCAGTATCGGTTGCGGATGGTCCCAACTCTCCGATACTGCCCAGGCCAGGCGCGACGCATTGAACCGTCCCCGGCAGGACTGTGTCGCGCGGATCTTCGGGATTCCCGCGATGCAACACTCGAATTTCGGCTGGCACATCCGCGATCACCCCGTACACGCGGCGTGCATCGCCGATGCTGGACAGTCGAGCGTCGATCGCCTCTCGTTCCTTAGTCCATTGAGCAATCGTGTCTTGGGTCTCGGGTGATTTTTCAATTCCTTGGCGGTGGAGCCATGGATCGACAAAACAAATCTGGTCGTGACCGATCCCGTTCCCGGCATCGGTTGCCATCAACGTTAAATACCGAGTATTATCCCCAAGTTCCAACTGGAACGATTGCATCCCATCGTCCCGTCCAAGATTTTTTCGTTCGTAGATCAATTGGCCATCCAACCAAACGCGCACGTCCGCACCGTCGCGCGGGGTCTGACCAAAGTATCCGACTCCCGACTGGAATACGAACGGACCGGAATAGCCAGACGCTTCGATGGCGCGAAGATCGAACGTGATCGCCGCATTGGCGTGCAGCGACAGCATGCTGTGCTCGGGTCCGGCATAGTCGATTTCCCCAAGTCGGGTTGCGTGCTGTGCATGAACGGGACCATTGCGAATCGCATCCCACACCGTCGTGTCGGTTTTCGGGATGCCGATTGCTCGCGGCACGGAAGATCCCGTGTCCGATGCATCGTTCGGGATTGCGATCGCGATCGGCATCCCCGATTCTCCATTGGGAACAAAGACGCAATGGATGAAGGGGTTGTCGGTACGAGAAAGTCGATTGGGGAGGACATCTTTCAAGAAGTCACGCGTGTCTTTCGGTTCTCGCGTCGCTCCGGTGCTGGCATCCACGCCTCGGCCGAGAACGCCCGTCCCGAATCCATTGCCGCCTCCTACCGCATCCGCTAAATCGAATCCTCGGGTTGCGCGACGGAGCGATTGTTCGATCACTAATCGCTTCCCTGAGAGTTCCACGCGTGCTGACTCCATCCGATCCGCTTCCGGTTTCGACACCAAACGATCTCCCCGGCGAACTCGGTCAGATGCGAGCTTGCGACCGGCCGCGGGTC
>JBAWXH010000004.1:0-121902 GCA_037144155.1 Planctomycetota bacterium
GCCGTTTCCTGGATGCCGTTTCCTGGATGCCGTTTCCTGGATGCCGTTTCCTGGAGTACCGCTAACCTCGAGTACCGCTAACCATGAGTACGCGCACGACCAGGGGCAGGAGCAGGAGTACGAGCAGGAGTACGAGTACGAGAAAAAACCTTAACGCGCAACTTGAAAACGTGCGCCTCAGGACCTTGGTAACGAAAATCGATTTTTGACGGCTCTGTCCACTCACGACGAATCGGACATCCGACCATTGGCCCATCGGCTCGGTTTCCGTTGGACTTTTGAGATGCATCGAAACCGACGCGAATTGCTCAAGGGTCGCACCCAAAACGGCCCCAGGGACAGGGAGCGGGATACGGGCTCGCAGCTTAATTTTTCTTGGGCTTTCGTGATTCCCCGACCATTCTTAGCGATCGAGACGGGTCACAAGAAATTTCGATTTGGTATACTGCGCTCCGGGTCAAAAATCCCTCTCTCGAACTGGTTTCCATTTGGCCCATTTCGGCTTTGCGGGAGAAGCGAGCCCGGCGACTCGCGGCCGCATTATCCATGTTTTCCGCAACTTTCGTTTTTCCTTTAGCCAACCGGATCTCCGATGAACGCTGCCAGCCAAGATGACCCCTCGAACGGTTCCAGTTCTGCAGAGGATCAGCAAGGCCTGACCTTGGATCGAAACGATTACAACGCAGAAGATCTCAAGTTTCTAAACGATTTGGAACACGTCCGAGCTCGTCCGGGGATGTACATCGGTGACACGACCCTGAAGGGGCTTCACCATTTGGTCTACGAAGTCGTCGACAACTCGATCGACGAAGCCATGGCCGGTTTTGCCAAAACGGTTTCCGTCTCGATCAACGCCGATGGTTCCGTCACGGTGGAAGATGACGGACGGGGAATTCCTGTCGAACGTCACACGGATCTCTCGGAAACGTTAGGACGAGACATCAGCACTCTGGAAGGGGTCATGACGGTCCTCAAGTTTGGCGGCAAATTCGAAAAGAAGGCCTATCAAACTTCCGGTGGTTTGCACGGCGTCGGAGTCACCGTCGTTAATTTTCTATCGCAGTGGTGCGAAGTCGAAGTCCACCGGGATGGCAAGGTATCGACGCAATCCTACGAACGAGGCGTTGCGACGGGGCCGGTGCGAGAAGCTGGCGTGACCGTTAAGCGAGGAACGAAGACGACTTTCAAGCCTGATTCGCAGATCTTTCCGAATACGAAATTCTTGTATGACACCTTGGCAAAGCGCCTGCAGGAATTGGCCTTTCTCAACAGCGGCGTTCGCATTCGTGTCCGGGATGAACGGAACAACGCTTCCGACGACTTCTGCTACGAGCGAGGCATCGAGGAGTTTGTCGAGTTCCTCAACCGCGCCAGCGATGTCGTCCACAAAGATGTGATCGTCATCGATGGTAACAAAGACACCATCGGATATACCATTGCCCTCCAATACTCCGAGGAGTACACAGAAACCCTTCTTTCCTACGCCAATAACATCCACACTCTCGAAGGCGGAACGCACGTCTCCGGATTCCGAGCTGCATTGACTCGGACGCTGAACAACTACGGCAAGAAGGAAAACCTTTTCAAAGATCTCACCCCCACGGGCGACGACTTCCGTGAAGGTCTCACCTGTGTCATTTCCGTTCGCGTCCCCCATCCGCAGTTCGAAGGGCAAACCAAGACCAAGCTCGGAAATAGCGAAATCGAGGGGGTGATTAACTCTGCGGTAGGTGAGGCCCTCGCCAAGTACTTGGAAGAGAACCCAAAGAATGCCAAACTCCTGGCTCGCAAGGGTCTATTAGCCGCCGAAGCCCGCGAAGCGGCCCGCAAGGCGAAGGACGCTCTTCGCAAACGCAAAGATGCCCTCGGTGGCGGTGGACTCCCTGGAAAACTGCGAGACTGCATCAGCAACAAGATGGAGGAGTGCGAACTCTACCTCGTCGAAGGGGACTCTGCCGGAGGGAGCGCCGAAGGTGGCCGGTTCCGCGACACCCAAGCCATCCTTCCACTCCGCGGTAAGATCATCAATGCCTACAAGAGCCGCGAAGACAAAGTCCTCGCTAACGAAGAAGTCATGAGCATGATCCAAGCCATCGGATCAGGCATCGGCGCCGATCAAGACATCGCCAAACGTCGGTACAACCGAATCATCATCATGACCGATGCCGATATCGATGGATCGCATATTCGCACGCTGCTGCTGTGCTTCTTCTATCGCCAAATGTATCAGCTCGTTGCGGGAGGACACGTTTACCTCGCTCAACCCCCACTCTTTCGAGTCGTTCGAGGGAAAAAAGAACGCTACTACGTTCAAACCGAAGAGGAAATGAAGCATCAACTCCTCGAAAAGGGACTGGGGGATAGCTACTTCGTCGGCGAGGACGGCACCAAGATCGAAGGGGATAACATGCGAAAGCTTTGCAAGTCGCTGGCCTCGCTCGAAGAATCCATTCTGACCCTTGAGCGCCGCGGAATTTCATTGCGTGTCCATTCGGAGCGGATGGATCCTGAAACCCATCGACTCCCCGTCTTCCATCTCGACATCGGTGCCGAAGACCATTGGTTCGTCACGCGAGACAAGCTGGATGAGTTCCTGGCGAAACGCAAAGTCCCAGTCGACGGCAAAGAAAGCAACCCGGCCGATAGTGCCACGGTGGAACCGAGTGACTCCGTCGAAGCCATCGAAAAACCCTCGCGCGATGGTTCCGACGAGACGGCACACATCACTGAAATTTTCGAAGTCCGCACCATCAATACAGGCTTGAAGGACATCGCCGAATTTGGTTTCAGCATTTCGGATTTGATTCCCAAGGATCGAACAGGAGCGACCGACTCGCGGTTCTATTTGCACCGCGATGAAAATGCCATCGGCCTCGAAGACCTTCGCGGTCTCCTTCCCGGGATTCGCGAATCCGGCCGTCGTGGGCTGTCGATCACTCGCTTCAAAGGCCTGGGTGAAATGAATGCGGAAGAGCTTCGGGAGACCACGCTCGATCCCAACAACCGCACGATGGTCAAGATCGAACTCCCCGACGCTGCTGCAGCCGACGAAATGTTCCGCATCCTTATGGGGGACAAAGTCGAACCGCGCCGCGAATTCATCGAAAAACACGCTCTGGAAGTCCGGAATCTGGACGTCTAATGCTCCGCCTGGTTCATGCTCCCTTCGTCCCATCTTTGGGGCAAGGGACGGAGGTGTACCGGCAAAAGGTGTTTGACAACGCAGCCATCCCCTAGGACGATGCATTTCCATCTTTGGTGCTGGCCAAGCAACTGTGAGGGTTTGCCATGAAACGTTCTCGATGGTTCTTGACGCTGTGTCTTCTGATCTCCATGCCCCTGCGATGCACTCCGAATCTCTCGCATGCATGCTGTCCAGCGTACGCCGCATTGGCCCGATTCCAGATCGCAGATCAGAAGATTTTGATCGCATGGGATCCAAAGACCAAGATCGAACATTTCGTCCGTGAAGCCGGTTTCAAGCAGCCGAATCGCGACGCACAAACCAGCGACCCGAAAACCGATAACGCGGACTTTGGGTTTTTGGTTCCATCTCCTAGCCAGCCTTCCATTGAAGCCACGGATGATTCCGCGCACGATCTCTTCGATCGTCTCAACGCGCATATTCGACCACGTGTGGAATACGTCACAAAAACGCGCTGGCAACCCATCATCGCGTTGCTCGCTCCATTTGGGCTCTCCAGCAAAATTGCCGCGCCCAACTCCACCGCTCGCCCCACCAACTCGGTGACGGTTCTTGAATCGAAAACCGTGGCAGGTCTCGATGTAGCCGTCCTCAAAGCCAACGACGCAACGGCATTGACCGACTGGTTGCAAGAGAACGGATACGAAGTCCGCCCAGCCTTACGTGAATGGGTAGAACCCTACATCGCAAAAGAGTGGATCATCACCGCGTTTAAAATCGCATCCCAGGGGGAAGTCACGCAGGCACAATCGGTGCGTATTTCCTTTGCGACCGACCGTCCCGTCTTTCCGTACCGAGTTCCTTCCGACCAACTGGCACCCGAGGGACAGAGGAACCTATTGCGGGCCTTTCTCGTTGGCCCCGGGCTCGCGATCGGAAAACTTGGGGAGGAAGATGCTTCTAAACCTTGGACGGCAGCGCAACTAAAATTCGCCCAACCGCTGAGCGCCCCCGAATTCGGAGGACTGCTTGCAGGAGCCATCCCGTTTGATGCATCGCAAGTTCCGCAGAACACGTGGTTGACGGCAATGGATGATCCGACATGGCCATCGGGTACTGAGGATCTCTGGTTTGACTATCATCCGGAGGGGCCTGCCTATCAAGAAGTACGAACCGTGGTTACGCACAACGATCGATTCATCCCGATCGATTTGCTAATGCTCGGCGGCATCGGGCTGTTCGTAATCTGGAGACGATCGCGAAAAAGTTAGCGCCGAGCCCCCGTGGGATAGACTTCCAGTCTGTCAAATTGTCTCTGCCCTGGGATAGACTTCCAGGCTGTCATGGATTGTCCTGCAGATCGCCGGCGATCCTTTGCGGTTTCCCCGATGTCCATGCTCAGCCCATCGTCATGACCAGCCGAAGGCTTATCCCACCCAATCCGAAGTCTGTTGGGTAGGAATCGCGTTGGATCCGTAGCAACTGTTTCGAACCATTGGATTCCGCTTCGAACCCTAGTTGAGACGACCTACCCTTTGCTAAACAACCTGACTTACGGGATACTTGCAACTTTGGCGCCGATTGCATGACGCAAATGCTCGGGAGCCGCAATGCCTCTTCAGTCATTGTCCGCTATATCCTCTCGCTTTTTGGAGAACCTCGTGCGTGTTGTTATTCTTGAAGATGCGTTGGCAGTAGCCCGATGCGCGGCAGAAGAATCCATTCAAGCATTGGGATTATCTCGAAATACTGCGCCCACTCCGCACCGCGCTGTCGTCGGCTTAGCGACGGGAGGCACTCCACTTGGTCTTTATCGCGAATGGATCGAGCGGTATCAGCATGGCTCGATATCGTTTGCGCATATCGCCAGTTTTAATTTGGATGAGTATGTCGGTCTGTCCCCGGATCACCCCGGCAGCTATCACCATTACATGCAGCACCATTTGTTTCAGAATATCGACATTGACCCTTCTTTTACCCATTTGCCCAAGACGGACGTGAAGGACTTGAACGCCAGCGCGCGAGACTATGAATGGCTGATCGAAACAAGCGGGGGAATCGACCTGCAGATTCTCGGTATCGGTACCGAAGGCCATATTGGATTCAATGAAATTGGCTCTTCGTTGTCCTCCGGTACCCGCGTGAAAACGTTAACGCAAAAAACGCGTCAAGACAACGCGCGCTACTTCCCTCGATTGGAAGATGTTCCGACGATGGCCATCACGATGGGGCTTGGTACGATCATGAACGCCCAATCGATTCTCTTGCTGGCAACGGGTGGATCAAAGGCAAGAGCGATACGGGATGCCGTCGAAGGGCCGATCACCGCCATGATGCCTGCCTCGATCCTGCAATTCCATCCAGACGTAACGTTGATCGTCGATACCGAGGCCGCGTCGCTCTTAGCACATCAGGAATTCTACCGAGAGTCGGAAACCAATCGGCAGAAACTGTTGCAGCAATAATCTTGTTTCGGCAGTTCTTTGGCGCGCATGCGCAGAAGATCGGCTTCCGCCTTTGGATCGTGCGCTTTTTTGAAATTGGATTTCTCTCGTACTCGTACTCAATGAAATGGTACTCGTACTCGAAGATTCCGCATCGAGTACGAGTACCGCTATCGCTGAGAACGAGTACGAGTACGAAAAAGCCAGTAAAAACATCGATCGCTGGGACAGCGAAAGGTCCATGGAGCTTTGACCGAATCCCGTGGGTGAAGTATTTTCATGACGGAGTGGTCTTTGCCATCCACGGTTTGCACCCCCCCGACTGCCGAGATTCCCTCATTTTTGTTACTCACTTCGATCATTGAAACCTCTCTGTTGCACCGACATCCATGTCCGATTCCAGCGCCAATCCCGAACATAGTCTTTTAAACTCGACCGCCGAAGGGAGGCGATTGATCGAATCGAAGGAGCGTCAAGCGAATTGGCAGCGCTGGGGTACGTACCTCTCCGAACGTCAATGGGGAACGGTTCGCGAGGACTATTCCGACAACCAGGAGGCATGGTTTTTCCTCCCGCACGATCATGCGCGCTCGCGTGCCTATCGCTGGGGAGAGGATGGTTTGCTCGGGATTTGTGATCGAGAAGGTCGGATGTGCTTTTCTTTCGCCTTCTGGAATACGCGCGACCCTATCCTGAAGGAAAGGCTATACGGTCTTTCTGGGCCGGAAGGCAACCACGGCGAAGATGTCAAAGAGTGTTACTACTACTTGGATGCCACACCGACCACCAGCTATGCCAAAGGGCTTTACAAATATCCCCAAGCCCGATTCCCCTACGATCGATTGAACGAAACGAATCGGGGGCGGTCGCGGTTCGAGCCAGAATTCGAACTGTTGGATACCGAGGTCTTTGAGGACAACGATTACTTCGATTGCGAAATCGAATATGCCAAATCGGAACCGGACGACATCTTGGTGCGATTGACCATCCACAATCGGGGGACTCGACCTGCGGTTTTGCATGTTCTGCCACAACTCTGGTATCACAACACTTGGATTTGGGGTTGCACGCACGATGGCTGCGCAGCCAAACCTCGCATGCGGTTGATTCGCCCTGAAAGCGAGCCTGCAGGAGTTGTTCTGTGCGATCACGAAACCTTGGGTCACATGGAGTTTCGGGTCCAATTGGAATCCGACGAGGACTTGCCCACGTGGTTGTTCACTGAAAATGAAACCAACATCAACAAACATCCCGGCGCTATGTCCGCCGGAAAACATTTTAAAGATGCCTTTCACGATTACGTGATCCACGGGGATTCATCCAAAGTCAATTCCCGGAACTTTGGTACGAAATGCGCGGCTCACGCGATGCTCATCGTGCATCCTGGAAAACCAGTCGTCATCCGATGCCGATTGACCGGCCGCAACGAGCACGAGGCCGTTACCGAAGTTCCTTTGCTCGGGGAAAAGCCTCCATCGTCCTACCGTCCTCTTGCGACCATCGACCCCCAATTCGATTCCGTCATTGCATCGCGTAAGCAAGAGGCGGATGCCTTTTATGATGCAACGATCCCAATGAACTTGGAATCGGATGAAAAGGAGATCGCGAGACAAGCGTACGCTGGCTTGATCTGGACCAAGCAATTTTACTATTACGTCGTAGATGCCTGGATGCACGGGGACCCCGAAGGCCGACCACTCCCGAGCACCCGCGAGTTGGGTCGAAACAGCGATTGGAAACATCTGTTCAATCGCGATGTAATTTCCATGCCTGACAAATGGGAATACCCATGGTACGCCGCTTGGGATTTGGCCTTTCATATGATTCCCATGGCCAGGGTCGATGTCGAGTTTGCAAAGAATCAGCTGATCCTGTTCCTGCGGGAATGGTACATGCATCCCAATGGTCAAATCCCAGCCTACGAATGGGCGCTCAACGACGTCAATCCACCCGTCCACGCCTGGGCCTGTTGGCATGTCTATAAGAAATCTGGGGATCGCGACTTTCTTGCACGTGCGTTCCAAAAACTGCTACTGAACTTCACTTGGTGGGTCAATCGCAAGGACACACGAGGCCAGCATGTTTTCAGCGGCGGATTTTTGGGATTGGATAACATCGGAGTTTTTGATCGGAGCGCTCCACTTCCCGGTGGCGGAACATTGGACCAAGCCGATGCGACTGCGTGGATGGCATTTTACTGCGGCAGCATGTTGCAGATGGCATTGGAATTGGCGGATGAAAGCATGGCCTATTCGGACATGGCAAGCAAATTCTTTGAACACTATGTCGCCATTTCAGAGGCCATGAACGCGTTGCATGGTACCGGCCTCTGGGAGAACAACGACGGGTTTTACTATGACCACCTCTATCGCGATGGGAACAGCACGGCGCTCAAGGTGCGTTCGCTGGTCGGCTTGATTCCGATCTGCTCCAACGTCATCTTGCACGAAGAAACCCTCAACAAACTACCCGGGTTTACGCGCCGCATGGATTGGTTCCTGAAGAACAAGCCTCAGATGTCGGAGTACATGACTTATCTGGAGCGCAAGGATTCGGAGGATGGCAAGGACAAGATGCGACTTCTGGCCATCCCATCGACAGAGCGACTGCGCCGATTGCTGGTCTATATGCTCGACGAAAAAGAGTTTCTATCGCCGTTTGGCATTCGCTCACTCTCTGCGATTCACCACGAAAAGCCTTTCGTATTTGAATTCTCCGGTGGCACCAGTTCGGTGAGTTATGTACCGGGCGAGAGCAATTCGGCCATGTTCGGAGGGAATAGCAATTGGCGAGGTCCTGTATGGTTCCCATTGAACTACCTCTTGGTCGAGTCCTTGCGATCTTACTACCACTATTATGGCGATTCCTTCCTCATTGAATGCCCGACCGGGTCTGGGAACCAAATGAACCTGATGGAGGTTGCCAACGAAATCGAACGCCGACTGATCCAACTTTTCAAAAAGAATGCGGAGGGGGGACGCCCAGTCCACGGTACGGACAAACGCTACGCCGAGGATCCGAATTGGAAGGATCTGGTTCTGTTCTACGAGTACTTCCACGGCGATAATGGGAGTGGACTAGGTGCAAATCACCAAACGGGCTGGACAGCGCTAGTCGCCTCGATGCTCGAGCATCAAGCGAGCAGCCGTGAGAACCATTGAGTTCTTTGCAGGTATCGGAGGTTTGTCAGCCGCCTGCCCCTGGCTCGAAAGGGTGGCCTCCATCGACATCGATCGAGATGCAAAAAGGGTCTTTGAGAAAAACTTTACAACTCCCTATTTCCTCCGCGAACTGGAATCGATTCGAACAGAATGGCTTGCTCGTTTCCAAGCGTCCCTTTGGTGGCTGAGTCCGCCATGTACTCCCTACAGCCGTAGGGGACATCAGCGCGACATCGACGACCCCCGTTCCCGATCCCTTCAGCACTTGGTCGACTGTGCCGCACAGGTTCAGCCAAACACCCTCTTTATTGAGAACGTGGTGGGCTTTGAACAATCGAGAATGTTTGAAGCCATTCAACAGCGATGGACGAACGTGGGATACGAGGTAGCGTACGCCATCCACTGCCCATCGCGCATGGGTTGGCCGAATACTCGCCCACGGGTTTATGTCATGTCCTCCAAAGACCCGGCATTGGTCGCTCGATGGCGCGAGGACATGTCGCGGTACGAAGCTTGCAAAAGGGACGAAATTCCCACTCTGCGGGAGCTGTTGGAAACCGATATCGATCGGTCGTCGCACCCCTTTTTGTGGCTCCACGAATCAATCGTGATCCAATACGAAAAAGCGATCGATACGGTCGATCCCAATGAAGCAAACGCGGTTTCGGCCTGCTTTGCTTCTTCCTACGGGAAGGTTGTGGCTCGAGCGGGTTCCTACTTGCGGATGGAACAAGGGTACCGGCGATTTACCCCGCGAGAAGTCGCTTCTCTTCTCGGATTTCCTTTGTCGTTTCAGTTCCCCGAAGATCTATCAACGCGACGTCTATGGCATCTATTGGGCAATTCACTGTCCTTGCCGGCAGTTCGCCGTTGCATGCAGTTCAGTCGACCCGATGCAGAGAATGACGGAGCAAACGCACGGAAAGAAACCTGGGAGAAGCCTTAGAAGGAATCTCCCAGACTCATTTCCCAAAACAGTCTTCTCTCGGAATACAATGCGATTGTTTAAACATCCGATCTATTCGATTTGATCCGAAAAAAGCCATGTTGCGCTCGTTCGCTTTGTTCCCTAGGATTGTCGCGTTCGCCATGCTCATCCTGCAAACCTTCTTGTCCGGTCATTTGCTCGGCCAGGAGGAAACGCGCGCTGGACAGCCAACAAGACGGACCGGAGCGCCGAATGTACTCATCGTGTTGTGTGATGATCTAGGCTTCTCCGATATTGGCGTCTATGGAGGGGAAATCAGCACCCCCAATCTCGATCAATTGGCCCAAAAAGGTAGGCGTTTTACGCAGTTCTACAACACCGCTCGCTGCTGGCCCACGCGAGCCGCGTTGTTAACAGGCTACTATGCACAGCAAGTGCGCCGAGATGCGGTCCCGGGAATTCCAAGTGGCAATGCCGGTAAACGGCCTGACTGGGCCGTATTGCTTCCCCAACGACTCCAGGCCTTGGGCTACCGCAGCTACCATTCCGGCAAATGGCACATCGATGGACTCCCAACGAAGAATGGTTTCCATCGCTCTTACAGCTTGCAAGACCACGATCGCCATTTCTATCCTCGCCATCACACTTCCGATGATCATGCGTTGCCTGCCGTGAATGAATCCGAAACTTATTATTCCAGCACAGCCATCGCGCAGTACGCCATCGACCATCTGCAGGAGCATTTCGCAAGGTTCGCCGATCAACCATTCTTTTCATACGTTGCCTTCACCGCACCTCATTTCCCTTTGCAAGCCCCGCAGGAAATTGTGCAGCGTTATCGAACGAAGTACCGGTCCGGTTGGGATGTCTTGCGGCAGGAACGGTGGGATCGCATGAAGCACGATTTCCCCAATGGCGAACTCAGCGCCATAGAAAGGGGGCTGGGACCTCCCTATCCGTTTCCCGAGGCGTTGGCTGCGCTCGGACCAGGGGAATCCAACCGGCCCAATCCATGGGAAGAACTAACACCGATTCAGCGCGAGTTTCAGGTCGATAAAATGGCGGTTCATGCCGCCATGGTTGAGGTCATGGATACCGAGATAGGACGCATCCTGGATTGCTTGAAACGATCCGGGCAACTAGAGAACACATGCATTTTCTTCCTATCCGACAATGGCGCGAGTGCAGAAATCATGGTGCGTGGCGATGGACACAAGAGAGATGCTCTTCCTGGATCTGCGGAGTCGTTTCTCTGCCTTGGCCCAGGCTGGTCCAGCTTGTGCAATACCCCATTTCGACGGCACAAGACATGGGTGCATGAAGGGGGAATTGCGACGCCGATGATCGTCTCGTGGCCTGACCGCATCACCCCCGATACCAAACCGATCGACTTACCTGCGCATGCAATCGATATCGTCCCAACGATCTTGAGTATCGTCGCGGAATCGGATGTGGTGAATCCAGATGTTTGGCAGGGCCCTCCCCATCCTGGAATGAGTATTGCTCCACTGTTGATTGATGACCCCGATGCCGGGATGACAACTACAAACATGCGGGACCGAAAACTATGGTGGCAGCACGAAAACAATCGGTCGATCCGATGGGGAAGTCTAAAATTGGTCGCTTCTGGCGAGGGTGGACCTTGGGAACTCTATGACCTAACAACCGATCGAACGGAATCCCACAACCTAGCACTCGAACGTCCGGATACTGTCGAACGTCTGTCAAGCGAGTGGAAATCCATGCGAGATTTGTTCTATCGTCATGCGCGGCAACCGATGGCTGCCGAGTGAGCTAGTTGCCGTTTGTATGCAAACGGACTCTCAGAATAAACAGCACCGCCGCGAGGGACGGTGCTGAAGTTGCGTGATGATGGTCCATCAACCCCTCATCTATTTACGAGGATCAATCCCGTAGGTACCGCCAATTTCGACGGTTGGCAATGATGGTTTCGATGCGGAAGGTTTGTCCTGTGCAAACCAGCGATTGCCTTCGAAGCGAAACGTTTTGGGTTCTGTTCCTGCGCCGATGTTGACTTCGGTCTGAACTTGAGATCTCAAGAAGACTATCTTGTTGTTCTTAATCAACACATTGCGACAAGGAACCATACCAGGCGCCGTGTTCTCTTGAAGGATTCGGAAAATCCACTTGGTTGGAAACAAGATGGTATTGTTCGTAAACTCAGCTCCATCGACTCCTACAAATGCGGTTGCGCAAGGTGCACCCGTGAACGTGTTCCCACGAACCGTGATCCGGCGAGCCTCGTACTTTGCACCGGAAGGCCGAAACATGTTGAGATCTGTTATTCCGCCGACATTGATCGGACGTTCGGAGATGTTCGTAAACTGGCCATTCTCAATGATGATGTCCGAACTTCCTCCTTTGACTTGCACACCCGTCGTCGTGGAAAAGCCAGTCTTGGCAATAAATTTGCATCCGGTGATCAGTGCATTGTGACATCCGACCATGTCGATCCCGTCACCGCCCCATCCGTTCACGGTGCAATTGCGAATGACCAGATTGTCCAAACCGGAACACTTGATCCCATCAAAATTGCCCTTCGGTCCAACATCATTCACTTCGATGTTCTCGAGGGTAATACCGACGACCGGTCGGTCGAATTGACCTCCGTCATCGAGGTTCAATCCATTGTCTGTCTGCCCCTGAAATTTCAAATTTCGAAGGGTCAAGTTATTGCAACGGACAAACTGGAGACCAGTCGCTCCCCCTTGGATAACCGGTTTGTCGGTGGGAACCAACGCTTCAAAAGTTACTCGCTCCGCATTGTTCACATAGTTGTTTCCGGAATACACCCCAGGAGCGATCTTGATAACCTGATCTGGCTTCAAATCGCGAATTGCGATTCGCAAAGAGAGCGTGTCGCGGACGATGACATCGCCTGCATCCGCATCGCTCGAGAAAAGCGGAATGAAGAGAAGGGCAAGACAAAATAGCAGTGCATGCTTCATGATAGGTACCGTCGCTCGAAAACGAGAAAGGGAAAAGTACGTTGACAGGCGTGCACCGAAAATATAGCGGACGACTGAAATTACTGCACGTATTTTTCGCAAACTGCAATCCGAGACGCGTTTAGCGCAAGTGCAACGCAGGAATGCTGTCGAGGCAAAGCTTCATGCATGCACCCTCCGTGCTTCCACTCAGTTTCCGGACTCGCTATTTTCGTGGGCGATCGGAAAATTCGAACGATCGCTACAGCGGTACTCCCACTGTCATAAAACGACCAGGCCAGCGTCTGCAGAGGCCCGCTTCCTTGCTTCAGCGGACTGCCAGCGGGACCGCAATCGATGAATTCCAGAGTGACTGGACATCTGGGTGTGAACAGCAAACTGAGCCAAGGCTCACACCATCAATCGGATTTCGACGACAACCTTGGACTAATTCATACTGGTCTAATTCGGACCTTTGATCTGGCTCGCAACATTTCCCCTGGCCTCGCCCGATCGACGGCCGGTATTCGACAGCGCGGTGATACAAACAATGATGATGACTGAAAGCATGACTGTGTACTCCGTTGCTGTTGGTCCGTCTTCACCCCGAATCACTCGACGGTAGACCGATGGTTTTTCTGACATTTCTAGGATCCTTGCGTTGACATCAAGTCAATAATGCTAGAGTTCGATTGCGTTTTGCAATTCTGCGACCGGCCATCCTGGGTCGATTCGCCTACATTCCAAATCCAGCATCGGCAAATCGCCCTCCCTTTTTCAACGCATTTTTCCCAGCCAGCATAATTGTCAAATTCGGACGTACACCAGCATGTTGGAATCGATTGACGCAACCGGAGCATTGGTCAACAATGCACCTAGAACTGTCAGAAAATGCCTTGGCGAGAGCACCTCTGCTCGGTCCCACTCCTAACCAGTATTCCCTATGTCTATCCTGCAAAATCAAGATCCCGCCGTTTCGTCGGCGATTGAATCGGAAGCGATCCGACAACACGACGGGTTGGAAATGATCGCGAGCGAAAATTACACGAGCGTGGCCGTGATGCAGGCGGTCGGAAGTATCCTTACCAACAAGTACGCAGAGGGATATCCTGGGCGACGATATTACGGCGGATGCGAATTTGTCGATGTCATCGAGAATTTAGCAATCGACAGAGCCAAGCAACTTTTTGGTGCCGAACACGCCAATGTTCAGCCCCATTCCGGATCGCAAGCCAACATGGCCGTCTATCTGTCGCAGCTTCAGCCAGGGGACACTGTGCTAGGATTGGACCTTGCCCAGGGTGGCCATTTGACGCATGGCATGCACCTGAACATCAGTGGCAAGCTATACCGTTTCATTTCCTACGGAGTTGATCCAGTCAACCACCGGATCGATTTTGACCAAGTCGCAAAACTTGCGCGTGAGCACAAGCCGAAAATGATCGTCGCGGGTGCGAGTGCCTATCCTCGCGAGATCTTCCATGATCGATTTGCGGAGATAGCGCGCGACGTGGGATGCAAACTCATGGTCGACATGGCCCACTATGCTGGATTGGTCGCGGCTGGCTTGCATAACTCGCCCGTCCCGTATGCGGACTTCGTAACGACCACAACGCACAAGACATTGCGGGGGCCTCGCGGTGGATTGATCCTGTGCAAATCCGAGTATGCGAAAGCGATCAACAGCGCGGTCTTCCCCGGTATCCAAGGAGGCCCGTTGATGCATGTCGTCGCAGGCAAGGCGGTTTGCTTCGCTGAAGCCTTACTACCTAGTTTCCGTAAGTACGGCGAGCAAGTCATCGCGAATAGCCAAATCCTGGCGGAAGTCCTCCTGTCTCACGGCTTGAGGTTGATCAGCGGCGGTACCGATAACCATTTGGTACTCGTCGATGTGACCAGTTTCGGAATCGGTGGCAAGGTCGCCGAAAAAGCTTTGGAGCATTGTGGGATCACCGTCAACATGAATATGATCCCGTTCGACACGCGAAAACCGATGGACCCCAGTGGCATTCGTTTAGGCAGCCCAGCCCTTACCACGCGTGGCATGGGAGGAGATGAATTCCGACGCATCGGCCACTGGATCGCAACCGCACTGAAGTCCGGCGACAACGTCGATGCTCTCAGTCGCATACACCAGGAAGTCCGAGAACTCGCGAATCAGTTTCCTGTCCCCGCGTTAGGACTGGCCACGATTGGGGCAGAAGCTTAGGAGTTCCCTCGCGATGTTACCGAAAATACTTATTGCCGACGACAACGTTGCGAACCGTGAATTGCTCGAGGCGTTGCTTTCCAAAATTGACTGCGAAACCGAGACAGCCATCGATGGTCAAGATGCACTTCAAAAAGTGGAATCCTTCGGGCCAGACCTACTGCTGCTCGATGTCATGATGCCCAAGCTCAATGGCTTTGAAGTTTGTCGCAAGCTCAAAAGCGATCCGAACACCTCCAAGATCATGATCCTGATGGTCACTGCATTGAGCGAATTAGGCGATATCGAACGAGCTGTCGAAGCCGGTACCGACGATTTTCTCTCCAAGCCGGTAAGTAGTTTCGAGTTTCAAAAGAGAGTCACGAACATGTTGAAACTCAAAGGTACCGAGGACGAACTCGAACGCCTCCGAGCTTACATTCGCGAGATGGAAGAACGGTCCTGAGACCGAAGTGAGACGATGACAATCTCGCTTGGTACCCCATGCACGGAAATCTCAGTAAGCCATCGGAGGTCGTACCTCAAGCTACTCCGGCGGATTGAGAAACATGTTTCTATTGAGCATCTTACGGTAAGGATTGCTGGTCGCGCGTATCCATGGACACGTGTTGTTGATCCCGATCGTCTCCTCGATGCCACACTTGCTGAGAATCAAGATGGCGTTGCCGAACTCGACCCTTTTTGGGCAGCTACCTGGCGAGCAGCTCAAGGGCTTGATCAATACCTGGGTCGATTGCCCCGTCTTTCGGGGGTCGACGTACTTGAATTGGGCGGGGGGAGTGGTAGAGCCGGGATCGCAGCCGCCCTGCGAGGTGCAAAGGTTTGCATTACCGACGCATCCAATATGGCGCTCTTGATGTGCCGATACAACGCACGATCGGTGAGCGATCGTGTTTGCGTGCGCAAGCTCGAGTGGTCACGTGCGGATTCTCTTCGGAAAGTTTTCCCGATCGTCCTTGGTTCGGACATTGTTTACAACCCATCGCTGTACCCCATTTTGGAACCCTGCCTGCGGCGGGTCTTGGCTCCAGACGGGGTCGTCCTTCTGAGTGAACCGCAACGCCATACAGGAGATCGTTTTCTCCATTGGATTCGAGCTGCAGGTTGGAAATGCCAACCGGAATTGATCGATCTCGAGGACGGCGAAAGAGAAATACGAATTTTTCGTTGCCATCTCCGGTAGGATGGTAAGAATGGAATCGTGGGCGTCCGTCTTAAACCACTTGATCGAACCTCTTCAATTTCCTCCCCAATGCCTCCACGTGAAATACCGACTGGTACCACGATTGTCGCGCTGCTGTTAACGACTCTTTGGGTTGGCTGCAAGGAACAGTCTCGACCGGACACGCGACTGGAAAATCCAAAGACGAGTTCATCGAAGGGCACTCCCCCGCCGGGTCAAGAAGCTCAAGCAACGACAGCTTCAAAGCGATCCTCCTCCCTGCGAGCTCTCAAACTGCTTGAGGGCCGCCGATTCGACGAGGCTTGGGATGAGTGTCAAAAAGTGCTCGTTAACGCCCCAACCGATGCGAGAGCTCTCTTCGTTGCAGCCCAAGTTCTTTACGAGCGAAAGAGATTGGATCAATCGCTACAAATGATCGATCGCATCGCAGTTACCGACCCAGAATACGGACTCTCATCACACCGCGATGCAGTCCAATGGTGTTTGCGAGCGAGGCGACTGGAGGAATCCGAACGGTTGGCTCAAAGGCTATTGGAAAAAGTACCGCGAGATATCGAGACACTGAAGTCCCTCGCGGCCAATTTGGATTTGCAAGGTCGCAGGTACGAAGCGTCGAAGGTCATGCAGCAACTTGTAATCGCCGGACAAACAGATCCCACCTATTTAATCCTAGCCATCGATACCGCAAAGCCCATCCGAAGCGACGATGAGATTCAAGGCCGATTGGACGAATTACCCCAGGAAGCATTATTGAATAGCTCACTTGCATTCGGGGCACTTTATGAAGATCTTCCAGAGGAAGCTGAAGGCTTGTTTCGCAAAGTACTCGCCAATGCATCCGCCCCCGCAGCCTGCCATGCTGGCCTCGGCTCGGCCCTGATCGCACAAGAAAAATTTGAAGAGCTCCCCGCATGGCTGGCTCAAAGCCCGCGACCTGCCATCGACGCACTTCCTCTATTTTGGCGCATCATGGGTCTTTGGTATCAACACCTCGATCAGCACCCGCACGCAATTTACTGCTTCACACGAAGTATCGAACTCGACCCCTTCGATTTCCTTGCCTGGGGACCTCTTTCGCAATCCCTCACCGCAAACCAGCAGTTGACCGAAGCCGCCTTTGCAGAACGTCAATTCCAAACAATGCAGTTGGCCAATCGAAATGTCAATTACGCGCGCGATGGCTTTCGCAAACCGGAATGGATGCTCCAAGTGGCAGATGTATTGACGGATCACGATCGCAAGATCGAATCGCTGGCATGGAAAGAGTGGTGCGAGAAAGTCAACAGCAATGATTCGGTCGAGATACGCACCTTGCAAGCGGAACGTCAACAGCTGACCTCGTCGTATCAAATGACAAATCCGACGACCCGACTTCCATGGACGAGTCAGCAATTGGTCGCTCCAGACCTGTCCCTTCTCGCTCTCCAGAGATCGAGTCCATCCAAGGAGAACCCAAAAACGAACCCGACTTTCTCATCCCCTGGAAACGTTTCTTTTCAACTGCAGTGGCGCGATGTCGCCGCGGAATTGGGAGCCGTTTTTCAATATGACAACGGCAACGACAAAAAATTTTTCGCAATGAAAATACATCAGAGTATCGGAGCCGGTTCAGGCTGTATCGATTTTGATCGAGATGGTTGGCCAGACCTCTTTTTACAGCAAGGTGGCGGAGATCCTCGTGTCCCCAACTCCAATAAACCGACGGTGCTTTTTCGCAACCATCAAGGACAAGCGATGTCCGATGTCGCACCCAAAGCGTTTGCCGTCAACATCGCGTATGGGCAGGGTGTCGCGGTTGGCGATTGGGATCAAGATGGATTCGCTGACATCTTCCTCCTAAACTTTGGACGGAACGCAGTGCTGCACAATCAAGGGGACGGAACCTTTGAACAAGTCGACATCCCCTCCATGCATCGCAACATCGAAAACAATCCCATCTGGAGCGTTAGTGGAGCGATTGCGGACTTGAACGGCGATCATTTACCGGACCTGATCGAAGTCAATTATTCCTTAGGTGTGGATGTCATCACTCGTCAATGTTTGTCCAAAGATAGAACCCCCCAAGTTTGTCGGCCAACCGATTTTCCTCCTTCGAAGGACTACATCTATCTTTCCGACGGTTACGGCGGTTTTGAGCTGGCGAACTCACAATGGAATTTAGAACTCGACGATGGTCGAGGGCTGGGCTTGATCGTAGGAAACTTGGATCAGCAGTACGGCAATGACATCTACATCGCCAATGACATGTCTGCAAACAACCTGCTGATCAGCAGCCACGACCCTTCGCTTCCTGGCCGATTTATGTTGACCGATGAAGCGGTACGCCGGGGCTGTGCTGTCGACATCCACGGGAGGCCACAAGCCAGTATGGGAATTGGTTGCTCGGACGTCGATCGCAATGGGACTCTCGATTTGTTCATGACGAATTTCATCGAAGAGTACAATGCTTTGTACTTGCAATCGCCAACGCATTTTTTTCAAGACGCATCGCGTCGTTACCGATTGATCGATCCCAAGAAAATGAGCCTTGGATTCGGAACACAGCTTGTCGACCTCGATTTGGATGGCTGGCAAGACGCATTCATCGTCAATGGTCACGTCGATGATTGTCGCTCCAAGGGACAACCCTTCGAAATGCGAGCCCAGATCCTTCTGCAACGCGATGGTGCATTTCAAGAACAGGTGACCGATGGATTTGGCACGTTCTTTTCCAAGAGTTTCCTTTCTCGCAGCTTGGGAATTTGGGATTTCAACCGAGATGGAAAGATTGACTGGGCAATCACTCACCTGGATCAACCTCTTACGATCCTCCGGAACGACTCGACCAGCGACGGATCTTGGCTGATGCTCGAATGCATCGGAACCGAATCGGAGAGGGACGCCATCGGTACAACCATTCAAGTCCATTGCGGAGAGGAGCGTTGGTTGCAGCAGCGTTTGGCGGGAAACGGTTTTGAATGCAGCAATGAACCTTGGGTATTTTTTGGTCTGGGACGGCAGCCCATCATTGATCGGCTAGAAGTGAGATGGCCCAGCGGCCGAGTCTCGACCTTTCAAAACGTTCCCATCGATCGACGATATAGGCTGGTAGAGTCACAGGATGATTTGGTGGAGGATACCGTTGCCATCGTCTCCCCCCATTGAAAACAAGCCTGCTCCGCCATCTCGCAATTTCGCGCTGGATCGGTTTCGCGGCTATGCTGTCGCCGGCATGATTGTGGTTAATTTTTTGGGGGGCTACGCGTGCACGCCGCGCCTCCTTCGGCATACCAACGACTATTGCAGCTATGCCGATACCATCATGCCCCACTTCTTGTTCGCAGTCGGATTGGCCGTCGCGATGGTGTGCGGTCGGTTCGAAACGACGGATATAGCCCAAATTCGACAGCTTCAATGGAAATTGACCAAACGGTGCTCTGCACTGCTCCTTCTGGCGTTTCTTCTCTATTTCCCATGGTCCGATAGAGAGCTCACTCGAAAGATCTCGGACCCAAACTTTTGGTTTACCGTTTGGAAACGGGACTGGATGCAAACGCTGAGTCATATTGCATGGACCACGCTGTGGATGATTCCGTGCGTGGCATGGAGTTGGACAGGGCGCTGGCTATGGTTGATTGGAAGTGTTTCGTTTCACCTCTATCTATCCGAGATTTGGTACTTCCATTGGGTTCATGCCGCACCCTCAGGGATCGACGGTGGGCCACTCGGGTTTTTAACTTGGTCGATCCCTGCCTGGACAGGATGGTGGGCAGGTGATGTGTGGCTCGAATGCAATCGACCTGCTTCCAATCCCTATCGCATGATGCGTTGCTGGCTATGGGTGGCTGCTGGCTTGATGATGACAGGCTACGTCGCTTCATGCGGCACACGCCGCTATGATCGGGAACCACCGGAAGAAAATCAGGCCGACAAACTCGCTGCCAGCCCGGTCATGGGTGATCCACTACCACGAGGAGCGAAAGAACAACGTGCACTAGTCGATTGGTTGGCCGAACCTCCCTTCGTACCACCTCCTTCTTTTTCTCATCGCGCGTGGAATTACTGGATGATGAGTCAGAAAGCAGGGACCCTTTCCTACCTCCTTTTCTCGTCCGGTTTTTCGCTCGCTATTTATGCGCTGTTCGAAGCCCTGTCCGGACGAATAGCGTGGGCCTACGGATTATTCCATGTCATGGGGCGCAATGCCATCACGTGCTATGCGATCCACGGCTTTCTGATCAGCTGGGTAGGAACATGGCTCTCGAAAGAATCTGCCATGATCAACGTAGCACTAGGGCTGACGGCCGTCCTTCTGACAACCTATTCCCTAGCGGCGTTTCTTCATTGGCGCCGCATCTACGTTCGCCTGTAAAAAAGTCTACGGCACGAACATACGCGATTCGACGTTAGGTGCTCTGCAATAGTTTCTCGGAATAGGCGGCTGCTTTGTCACTGATATCCTTGCGACACCAAACGCCGGGCCAACGGATAGCTTGAACTGCCGTATACGCTTGCAGCTTCGCATTCGCAATGCTTTCCCCGATCGCCGTTACACCCAGTACCCGGCCGCCGTTGGTTATCACCCTGCCGTCCTGCAGCTTGGTCCCCGCGTGAAAAACTTTGACTCCTGGAATGGCATTGGCTGCATCCAAACCAGAGATTTCATCACCAATCCTGTATTCACCGGGATAACCGGCGCTGGCCATGACAACGCATAGCGATGGTCTGGGGTCCCATTGGGGTGGATCGATTTCATCCAATCGGCCATCAACGGTGGCTTCCAAAAGATCGAGCAAGTCACTTTGCAGTCGCATCAGAATGGGTTGGCATTCCGGATCCCCGAACCGCACGTTGTATTCAAGCACTTTTGGACCGGCGCCGGTCAACATCAGCCCTGCATAGAGAACCCCGCGAAACGGTTTGCGATTCCGCTTCATGGTATGGATGGATGGGACCAAGATTTTGTCTTGGATGATTTCCAACAATTCATCGGTCATGAGGGGAGTCGGCGAGTACGCACCCATGCCCCCTGTGTTCGGGCCGGTGTCCCCATCATAAGCAGCTTTGTGGTCTTGGGCTGCTGGTAGTGGAACGAGGGTCTTCCCATCCGTAATAACCAATACGCTAACCTCCGGGCCATCCAAACGTTCCTCGATGACCATTTGAGCGCCCGCCTTTCCAAACTCCGATTTGCGCCCGATTCGGTCGATCGCATCGAGCACTTCCTCTCGTTTGGAACAAACAATAACACCCTTGCCACTGGCCAATCCATCCGCCTTTACAACCAATGGGGCTCGGTCGCGTTCGTTGGGATAGCGTGCCTTGACATAGCGCATCGCGCTATCTGCATCGCGAAAAGTCTGATATTCCGCCGTTGGGACATCGGCCTGCCGCAATAAGACTTTGCAAAAGACCTTGCTCGCTTCCAGTTGGGCTGCGGACCGCGTGGGACCAAAAGCTCGGATCTTTTCCTTGGCGAGCGCGTCCACCAACCCGAGCGACAATGGCAGCTCGGGACCGACGATCACCAGATCGACCGACTCCTTTTTTGCAAAACGGACCAAACCTGCCACATCATCCGCAGGAATCGGGACGTTCTCACCTTCCAGAGCGGTTCCTGCATTGCCGGGTGCGATCCAAAGTCGCTTCAATCGCGAGCTCTGGCTCAATCGCCACGCCAACGCATGCTCTCGACCGCCACTGCCTACGATCAAGACTCTCATGTCGCTGCCCAGTTTCTTCTCGATTGGTTTCTCATTGCTTCGTCTTATTCCGAGCCGCACATTCTAAGTTTTTCCGGCCGCATCTAAAGTCCAATCCGAGGCTCGCGACAAACTTCCGAATCCCCACCCAAACTCGATGGCCTTTCTTTTTCCAACGCATTTTCAAACGCGGATACCGACGGAAGCTTGTCTTTGGTTGCCTTTTCGATCGCTTTCCGGTCCTTGACAGGGGAAAACACTTCCCAGGGTTACGCTGAACGCGTTCCTAAAAAAATGGTTGTGTCGATTTGGGTCTGGGACGGTCTGCCGATCGCCGGTTGCGTGTCGCTTGCTATCGGCTGGGGATGTGGGAAACTAACCAAATGGGTGACTGGACTGATTGGACCCTGGGTTCGAGCCGTTCCTGGCCTAACTTGCAATCCTGCGGAATGACTAAAGCATCTATGAAGGCATTGATGGAACTTTGGAAGAGCTCATGGAGCGTCTCCCTCCCGCCGCAGTCATGCGTGGCTGCAGTGATCCTAGTGGGGATCCTGATGGGCTCGTATTCGGAGCGGGCGGTTTCGCAATCGGATGTTTCTGCAGGGGATCCTGAGCATTTGGATCTCGTAACCCGTCGAACAAAACATCACGATCGCATCCAATCTAGCCTTGCGGAACAATACTCCCAACTCTTTCGCCAGATGTCTCCCGCAGCTAAGCGGGGATATCAAAACCTTGTCGAATCGCCGTATCTGCCATCCGATTTCGACGAGCGAGTTCTTGACGAGCTCGACAAATTGGATCATCCCTGGCCTATGCAGGACGTCCCTTTGCCAGAGGATCGCCGACGGGCTACGTGGATGGCACATGGTCTCGCTCCCCGTCCCGACGATCCCAGCAAACCCCTTCAGTACGTAGTGATGCGAGACGGTCGTTATGTCATGAACTGCTTTGCATGCCATGGAGGAAACCTGTACGGCACAACCTACCCGGGCTCTCCCAACACGATGTACGGGTTACAGTCCCTCACCGAAAGCGTTCGCAAGACCAAGATTCGATTAGGAAAAAAACTGACTCACATGGACATCGGTTCTCTCGGAATGCCCCTCGGAACATCCAACGGCACCAGCAACGCTGTGATGTTTGGAGTGGCTCTGATGAACTTCCGAGACGCAGAACTCAATGTCCATCAGAATCGCTTGCCGGCACCCATGACCAACCATGATATGGACGCCCCACCCTGGTGGCAGTTCCATCGCAAGCACCACATCTACATCGACGGTTTTGCCGAAAAGGGACATCGCGGATTGATGCAATTCATGCTAGTTCGTGAAAATGGACCTGCACAATTCCAAGGATGGGAGCAGGACTTCGAAGACGTGTACACATATCTCTCGGAACTTCGCGCCCCCAAGTATCCTTTGCCAGTCGATGCTTCTCAAGTCACCAAAGGGCGGCTGGTATTCAGCGATCACTGTGCGCACTGCCATGGGATGGGCGGTGACGAAGCCCCCAATTCCCAACTTGCGTCCTATCCCGAACGCATGGTTCCCATCGAAGAGGTGCAAACGGATCGAGTCCGTTTTGAAGCCCTAACCAGCCGCCATCGCCGGGCCTATGGACAAAGCTGGTTTGCTGATTTTGGCAACCAAACCACCTATGAAGAAGTGGATGGGTATGTCGCCCCTCCTTTGGATGGCATCTGGGCATCCGCCCCCTATTTGCACAACGGAAGCGTTCCGACCCTTTGGCATTTGCTTCATCCCGACTCGCGTCCCAAAGTATGGCGTCGAATTGCGATGGCATTGGACGAAGAGCACATCGGTTTGGTCGTTGAGGAGATCGACCATGTTCCCCCGAAACTCTCGCCGGCAGAGCGGCGATGGTACTTTGACACATCGGTCACTGGCAAATCGGCCAGCGGTCATGATTTCCCCAACCAACTTTCGGAAACCGAAAAGTCGGATCTGCTGGAGTATCTCAAAACGCTGTAGGCATACGGGTACAAATGGCGTTACTCTGTCTGACCTGATTGGCGTTGATAGATGGCGTGGATCATGGCTTCGGAATCCTTGAACTTCTTGCTTCCTGCCATCGCTGCCTCAATCAATCGACGGGCATCAGGTTCGCTATGCCCCAGTACCAAGAGGGCTTGAAATGTCTCCTCGATGACCCCGGGCTTCTGAGGTTCGGCACCGGACTCTGTTGTGCGGACCAACAGCGCGAACCTCGGCATCTTGCGGCGTAGTGTGGCAATAATCTTTTCTGCGGTGGCAGGCCCCACTCCTGGCAAACCGGACAGCCCTTTCGCATCTTGCTGTTCGATCATGACGGCCGTGTCTTGAACCGGCCGAGTCATTGCGCGCAGCGCTTTTTTCACCCCCACTCCATCCACCGAACAGAAGAGTTCAAAAAAGTCCCGTTCCGCCGTGGTCAAGAATCCGACCAACTTGGGAGTCAGTCGACTCCCCTGAGCGGCATTCCCCTCGATGTAGTGCAGTGTATGAAGCGAGATCACTTCGCCGATGCGCCCCTGCAATCGCCTCCGAGTGAATTCCGGAATCGACGCTTCGTATTCGAACGGGGGAATCGACAGGGTAACCCAATCATCAGCGAGCGCAACAAGTTGGCCGGATATCTTGGTAATCAATTCGTTTTCCTACTGCGAGAGGCAAGCATTCGAGCCATGGGACTTTGACTAAAGAAATGGCATAGGGCAATAGCAAGTGCATCCGCCACATCCGGCGGGTCAGGAGGCTCCTTCAGTCCCAATTGCAATTGTACGGCATGCTGCATTTGAGATTTCGGTGCGCGACCGCTACCAGTAAGCATCCGTTTGACCTTGGTCGCTTCATAGGAATCTACGGCCAAACCTGCATCGGCTGCCGCAAGACAGAGAACCCCTCGCGCATGCCCCATCAAAATGGCTGTTCTCGGCCGCTCGTAATGGGAATAGAGCTGCTCGATAGCTACCGATCCGATAGGGACGGTGGTCAAAACTTCTTGTATCCCATCGTACAACTCCTTTAATCGCTCGGACAATGTCCTTCCCCTCGCGACTCGGATCACACCCGCTTCGATCAAGCAAGGTTTGCCACGACTCGTCCCGATAACGCCATATCCGGTAATCGACAACCCAGGATCCAATCCCAAAATATGCAATGGCTGATTCGTTCCATCACCTGCCATTCGTTGATCTCCTCGAAATGATCCGCCAACTCCTACCCGATCCTATTCTAGCGAACTTTTCAAACAGACTGCTTCCGTCGCGTTGCGCACGAGCAGATACGGTCCTGCGACTGCAGCCGTGTTCCAAGTCACTCCATCCAAAACAGCATGCTGAGCAAGCGTGATACCATTTTCAGGATTAACGGCTGCAATTCGTCCATCCTCGGCAGTCACCAGCAAGACCCCGTTGACCAACAGCAACTGCCCTTGCCCGAACCGTTCGCCGCGCCATAGCCGCTTCCCCGATCCCGCTGAAACGCATTCCAATACGCCATCGCTAAGAGCGTAAAGGTTGTCCCCTTGGCATACGGCGCTTGTGAACTTGGTCTTTAGTACTTTCGTATTCACCCAGAGATCGGATGCTTTCCAAGTGCGCACCGACTTATTTCTTGTCTCCTCCGAGACTTGCTTGATCTCGATCAACTTCGAGCCTTGTGCATATCCTTTGCCAATCAATAACCGCTGCCCATCCACTTGCACCGGTTGCGAGGCGCAAGCATCCGCATTGGATTTGCTAGGCCAAAGGCTCTCCCACAGTTGTTCTCCCGTCTTGGGATCATGACCGGTCACGTTCCCTTCGTTCACGCTGACGATCTGCTCGACGTCATCGAGCCTCATCAGGGTGGGGGATGTGTAGGCGATTTGGCTAATCCCTGTTCGCCATAACTCATCACCATCATGCAGAGAATAAGCAATCAGCGATCGTTTGGTTTCCGCTTGCAGGTACTTCCCACCAAGGGGTACGACCACTTTGTCGTCAAACACCAGTGGCGACGCACTTCTGCCCCAACTCACTTCCAATTCCGATTGGGCCTGTGTGATACCAGCATCATCCAATAAAGATACACTCCAAACTTCGCTTCCGTCGGCCAATCTCAGACAGGTGAGTCTGCCGGTTGCACCTAGCGCAACGACTAGCCAACCCTTGGGTGTTTCGACCAGCGTCGGCGTTGATCGGGGACCCATGCCTCCCAACGCGTGAAAATGCTTCCCGGGCGATTTATGCTGCCAAGCGATCTCGCCTGAAATCAAACGAATGGCAGTGATGGACTCCTCTTCGTCCAATTGCTCCATGGTCACCGCCAACCCCTCGGCGACGGAAAAACCCGACCATCCTGAACCGATGGGTCGATGCCACAAAATCTCTGGAAGCCTTTTTTCCCACTCCATCGAGAACAAGGGATCGTCGATGACCCCATTTCGACGGCTCCCAAGAAATTGAGTGAACCGAAGCCTTTGCAACGCATCGATGTCGGATGGAGACAAGTTCCTCAACCGCTCCTTATCCGACGTGAATTGCCTAACTGAAAACCGCGATCGAAAAACCGGCTGCATCTCGCCATTGAACCCGCGGAATTCGAACAGGACCGAACCCAAAACAAGGATTCCCAGCGACCCAAAGGTCACAATCTGTTTGGCTTGCAAGGAGACAAAAGGAAACCTCCAAACTGTGACGAGAAACAAGACAAAGGCGAGAACACCAAACAGAATGGACAAGAGGTTTGCATACTGCCGATCGATGTCGTCGAACAGATAATGGGAAAGCGGTATCAAGCCAACCAGAATTAGGGTCAAGAGACTGAGTAAAAGAAACCTCTTCGGCAATTTCGGCTGCCCAGGGAATTTCAAATCCTCTAATTCAACTTCAGTACTCATAAGATTGTCTGGCATGCAATAAAGGATGTTTGGCAATCGCTCTGTTGGTCGGCACGCGCTTCCATAGATCGAATACCTTCCTGTAGGTCAAAAGGCTGATTCGACGCAAATCAACCCCGTCGACCGACACCTTGGAGTCGATCTTCGGAGCATCGAGCGGCTCTGGTTGTTTCTTTCCCGCGTTCTCATCCTCATACCGACATGACGTTACTCGCTCCCATCGGGCATTGTTCGAGTTTCGTCGATCCCATGATCCATCGAGGTATTTCCGTCACATCGGAAAAAAGACTTTGGGTGGAAAGTCAGAGTACGCGAAATTATGCGTCGCCAGATTTCCGATCGGTAGCCTATCACACTTTTCTGCACCCATGCACACAATCCAGACGCACAGCGGACAATGTTCTGTTCTACCCAGCAGGATTCAATGCATGCTCCACACCGAGAATCCCCTCGACTCTGCCGATTTACCAAAAAAAGAGCCCGCCTGATCCAGGCGAGCTCATCATTTTTAACTAGGGTCGGTGGTCAAACAGCCGATTACCGTACGACGAGTTTGTTGTCCCGCTGAAGGGCTTTTACGTAATCGATGGCAACGTTGAGAATCTCTTCGTTATAGAAGTTGACGGCAAAGACCTTGTCCTTTTCCGCTTTGGCCTCTAGTTGCTCTTGCTCTTCCTTCTCGGAACTGAGTTCTTTGCGTCGCGACATGTACTCGGATTCCTTGAGAGGAATCCATTTCTCCGATTTTTGCTTGCGGTAGGCTTCAATCCGAGCCAACAGCTTTTCGAAGTCAGCGTTTTTGGAGGTGCGTTCCAACGAATCTTGCTGCAGTTGGGCTTTGATGGCGCTGTTGACCATCATGTAATCTTTGTGCGGCTGTGCCCGAACGCTATCCATCGGCAAGGGATACTCCAGATCCGATTCCGAGAAGTCCATTTCCGCGGTCATCGACGGGAGAATGACATCTGCCGCCACTCCCTCCAGTTGCGTTGAACGCCCATCTGGCAAATAGAATTGCTGAATAGTCAGCTTCAACGCTCCGAGCGGCTTGGTCGCTCCCGCTCCAAACAAGGCAGGGGCGAGATCCAACAGTGTTTGTACGGTCCCCTTGCCGTGGGTCTTTGGGTCCCCGACGATCAGTCCACGTTCATAATCTTGAATGGCACCCGCAAAAATTTCACTGGCGCTGGCACTCAACTGACTGGTCTTCACGACCAACGGACCACGCCACGAGATACTCTTGTTGTCATCGTTCATTGGTTTTGCGGGACCATTGGGTTCTTTGACTTGGACCACAGGACCGTAATCAATGAACAATCCAGTTGTCGAAATCGCTTCTGGCAACGAACCTCCACCATTGCGGCTGAGGTCGAGAACGACGACGTCGACCTTGGATTCATTGAACGACTTCAAGATCGTTTCCATATCACGTGTCGTACGACGATAATCTTCGCGATTGTTTCGAGCTCCTTCCATATCCAGGTAGAAACTCGGCAACTTGATAAAGCCGACGCGATAGGGAGAGCCATCGGGCTTTTGCCCCCGCTCCACGATCTCGCTTTGCGCTGCGCTGTCTTCCAGTTTGATAACCGCTCGGGTGACCTCGAAAATCTCACGTTCTCCACCCGTTTTGGGTTTCACGTGGAGTTTCACTTTCGTGCCCGCTTGGCCTCGGATCATCGATACGACATCATCGATCTTCATATCGAGCGTTTCGACCGGTGCTGACCCATCCTCTTGCTGCACGGCAACGATCTGGTCCCCCACCTTCAACCGGCCATCCTTATCGGCTGCGCCGCCCGGCACGATACTTTCTACGATGGTCGAACCATCGTCGGCTCTGAGGGTTGCTCCGATTCCGTTGAGCTTCAGCGAAATGTGCATGTCAAAATTGTCTTTTTCCCGCGGTGCCATGTAATTGGTGTGCGGATCCATAGCCCCGGTCAAGGCCGACAGATACATCTCAAGCAATTCATAGACGTCGGTCTTCGACTTGGACTTGTAGTAGGTTCGATAGCGTCGGTGAAGCTTCTCTCGAGTGTCCTCGTCCTTGTCACCGTCCGCTCTTGCGGACAAGAAGTTCAACTTAATGGTTTTGCGCCAACGATCGCGCAGCTCATCCATATTGGATGCGTACTTCATGCTCTTGGCATCCCCTTCGATGAACTCTTCGACGTTGTAATCGTGCTCAGCGTCGATTTGCTCATGGATGATCGGTGTGACTTCATCGAGACGCTGCAAGTAACGCTTGTACACGGTATAAGCGAACGAAATGTTGTTCTTCGCAAGCATGTCATCGAGCTGTGCTTCCATGGGACGGAACTCGTCGACATCGGACTGCAGCAGATAGGACTTCAGCGGATCCACTTGCTTAAGAAACAGATCGAATCCACGCTTCGACATCACGTCGTCAAACTTGTTTTGCGATATGTGGTTCTCTTCCACAAGATTCCGCACGCTTCGGATGATGAGTCGATTGTCGGCAGGCTGCTCTTTGACATTCGCAACACGTGGAAACTCCTGACCATAAGCACGATCCAAAACCAACGGCGAGAAGCAGGCGCTATAAAGAGACGCCATCAACAAAGTTCGAGCACGAACGCGCCCCTTCGAGGTTCGCGAAGCAAAGGATCGGATCTGCATGTTCGTCTTTCAATTTCAAGAGACAGAGCGGGACATTCGATAGTGTCTTCTCACGACCGAGCCCCTGAAAATAGTAGAACATAGCAAATCCGGAGGCAACATGGATCTGTTGATTCCCCGCACCCACTGGCCCTCCTTCAACCATCCTTTGGGGGGCCAGCCCACCCTTGCGAGATGGCTGTGACGCCTACGAAAAACCCCTCGCTGGACGTTTGCGTAGACGCTTGAAATGAACACAAACAGTGGAAAAACGAGTTCTTTTGTACGAGGAGTGCCCGCGCCATTATCGGCGACGATCAACCATTCCCTCGACACCAGTCCCAATCCTTGGGCAAAGACGACAACACTCGATTTCCAGATTTCGTGACCAAAATATCGTCTTCGATGCGGACTCCTCCGAATTCGGGAATGTAGATTCCTGGTTCGACGGTCACAACCATGTCTGTTTCGAGAGGCCGGTCCTGCCCTTTCGCCAACCGCACGGTTTCATGGATCTGCAATCCGAACGAATGACCCAACCCATGAGTAAAGCGTTTGCCATAGCCAGCTCGCTCGATAACCCCGCGCGCGATCGCGTCCACTTCGCTCATCAAAACTCCTGGACGAATCGCTGCGATGGCGGCTAGCTGGGCCTCCAATACCACAAGATAAATTTTCTCGAGTTTGTTTGGTACCTTGCCCGTCGCCAGCACCCGCGTGAGGTCGCTCAGGTACTGATCTTCCTTTGCGCCCCAGTCGATGAGCACAAAGCTGCTCTCATTCAATCGAGCGTGTGAGGGCCTGCCGTGCGGCAATGCAGCCCTCGGTCCAACACCGACGATCGTCTTAAAAGCGGCCCCCGCCCCCCCGAGACGACGGATGCCAAATTCAATCTCATTGGCGATATCCTTTTCGGTTTGTTCTCCATGCAACATGGCTCGCACAGACAAGAACGATCGCTCTGCCATGTCAATGGCTCGCTCGATCGCTGACAGCTCTACGACATCCTTCTTTTCTCGAAGCTTTTCGACTGCTCCTTGCATACCGCAAAGCGATGCCGCTGGCATCAGTTCCTTCAACCGCTCCCATTGCGCTAAGCTGGTCGATAACGATTCCACCCACACATTCTCCCATTGGTGGGCGAGGATCTCTTGCGCTGCAGCATCGATAATCGGTACGTTGGACGCTCTCAGCACAAGCTGCAAATCAGGGCACTCCTCCCTAATTTGCTCGTCGTATCGGCTGTCGCTCAGCAGAAAGGTGCAATCGTCGCTGACCCATAGAAAACTATCCTCTCCCTTGAATCCCGTCAGGTACGTCACGTTGTACGGACAGGTCACGAGTAAGTTCTTTGCTCGGCGAACGCGCAATTCGCGGAGCAGCTTTTCACGGCGTCGGGGATAATTTGGTAATGCGTCGGTCATTCTCGCTTCGTCTATTCCTTTAATGAGTCGGAGATCCAATCCAAGAGCGGTTCGGGAAAGACACTCCCCGCCAACAAGAAATCGCGATCCACTGCCAACGCCTCAATGAACGATTCCCGGTCCTGCAATCCCCTTTCCTCGTCCGCGATGCGATGGCTAGCTGGTTCGGACTCGGCATAGACCGATTCCGAGCGTTTAGGTACAGGCGTTTTGTTTTGGATACCATCGATCATGGCCATCAAAACCGCTGCAAGATGAAGATACGGATTGGACCGCGCTGGCAATCCTCGATACTCAATCGTACGCGATTTCGGATTTTGGGAACCAAATAGGACGTTGCAAATCGCTCGTGGATCGTTTTCAGAAACAATGCTTCGCCATTCATAACGTTCCGTCGATGGTAACCGAGGAGCGGCAATTGCAATCGCAGCTAACGTGCGCGCATGCTGTAAAACCCCCCCCATGGCATTCCATCCGATTTCACTCAATCCAAAATGCGAATTTGGGTGCAATCCCGATCCAAAGATTTCTTCCCCCGACCGGATCAAGCTCCACTGCGTGGCGGTCGTTAATTCATGTGTTTCGAGGCGAACTCCTTGCTTGGCTGCCATCTGTTCAATCATGTAGCGAATCATCATCAAGTCATCGCAACATTCGAGTAAACGAAGCCCACCAAGGACGATTTCCGAGGTCGCTATCTCTCCCCGATAATGTCGCTCGATGTTGACTCCCGCCTCGGCTGCACTGCTTGCCAGATCGCAGCGAAAGCTGAAATCAAAGTCCAATGGACCGCAACTCAGAAAGGCTTGGCTCGGCGGCCCTTCCCGACTCGTTGACGTCGCCCCGTGCCGCTCCAGCGAAAAGGCTTGGCAGGATCGGACGACAGCTTCATCCGCAATGCCCGTCGCTCGTAGGTATTCGCTGGCGCGACCTGTCACCGCACGCGAGTCCATCCAACTCTCGATGCGAGTCCATGCTTCCTGAATGGTCGCCAGGATCACTAACGTCGGTTGCTCTAGCAGCGGATCCAAATAGTTTGCATTGGACATCGGAATGAGAACCATTTGCTCGCGAGCCTCTTTCGATCGGCCTCGCAGCGTCAGTTCCTGACCAAACCCCGTTTCGAAGGCGTTTTCCGTCAACGCGCTCACAGGAAACGTTACGTGCTTCCACCTCCCACCAAGATCGGGAAATCGCAGATCCACGGCGCGAATCCCCTTCTCGCGACAATACGCCAATACAGCCTTGGGTTTCACTTCATTGAACCTTGATTCTCAAGAATGTAGCCCCGGCATACTCAAGCCAATGACGGTGCTTGAGGGTTCGATGCGTGAGGTTCGATCGCCGATCGCGATTTATGAAATCCCATTTTGAAGGGAATACAGCATTCGAGCAACCGCCCTTGGGGGTTCGACCTCGGGTCAATAACGGCCTCGCATACACTCGATTATGAAAGGGACTTAGCCTCAGGCTTGAATACCACGGTCGCCAATGGGGGCAAAAGAATGTCGATCGAAGAGGGTCGCCCATGGTGGGATAAACCACTATCGGCCATAACACCCGGATGGTTGCCTACGTTCGATCCAGCGTAAAACGACGAATCGCTGTTGAAGACTTCGCGATAAAATCCATCCTTGGGCACTCCCAATCGGTAGCGGCGACAAACCGGCGTAAAGTTAGAACAAACCACCAGGAAATCATCGGGATTCTTAGCGCGGCGAATAGATCCCAAAACGCTGTCTGCGGCATTCATGCAATCGATCCATTCAAATCCATTTCCTGAGAAGTCGAGTTCGTGAAGCGCGGGTTCCCGTTTCAACAGCCTATTCAAATCGCTTAGCAATTTCTGCATGCCGCGATGCGTTTCCCATTGCAACAGATCCCATTGAATTTCACTGTCATAGTTCCACTCGTGCCACTGGGCGATTTCACTCCCCATAAACAACAATTTCTTGCCAGGATGGGTCCACATGTAACTGTACAGCAATCGCAAATTAGCAAACTTCTGCCACAAATCCCCCGACATCTGCGCAATCAACGCCCCTTTGCCATGCACCACCTCGTCGTGCGACAACGGGAGAGCAAAGTTTTCAGTGAACGCATAGATCAAACTGAAAGTCAACTCATTGTGATGGTATTGACGATGGATGGGATCCTGCTTCATGTAGCGGAGCGTGTCGTTCATCCAGCCCATGTTCCACTTGAGGGAGAATCCCAGCCCACCCGAATCCACGGGGCGACTAACCCCCGGCCAAGCTGTCGATTCTTCGGCAATCGTTAAGATCCCCGGAAACTGTCGATGGCACTCGACATTAAATTCCCTGAGCAAATGAATGGCGTCGAAATTCTCACGGCCACCATGGACGTTGGGGATCCACTCTCCCTCTTTGCGAGAATAATCGAGATACAGCATCGAGGCGACCGCATCCACTCGCACTCCATCGATGTGGTATTTGTCCATCCAAAACAAAGCGTTGGACACGAGAAAGTTACGGACTTCATGACGACCGTAATTGAAGATCATTGTTCCCCAATCGGGATGTTCCCCCTGGCGTGGGTCTTCATGCTCAAACAATGCCGAACCATCAAAACGTCGCAATCCATGGCCGTCTTTCGGAAAATGGGCGGGAACCCAATCGATGATCACGCCGATCCCGTGCTGGTGGCAATAATCCACAAAGTACATGAAGTCTTCCGGGGTACCGTATCGACCAGTCACGGAAAAATAGCCGACAGTCTGGTACCCCCAAGAACCGGAAAAGGGATGCTCCGAAATGGGAAGCAATTCTAAATGCGTGAAACCCAGCTCGTTGCAGTAATCGACCAATTGATGGGCGAGCTCTCGGTAATTCATCCAACCATGCACACCAATTGATGACCTTCTCCATGAGCCTAAATGGACTTCATACACAGACATTGGCTTCTCCAGCGCATTGTCGCTGGCTCGGCGTTCCATCCATTCCCGATCCTTCCACGCGTATTGGTCCAGCGACTGCACAATGGATGCCGTGCGAGGAGGCAATTCGGCGAAAACTCCAAACGGATCGGTCTTGTCGATGATCTGGCCATCCAACGTTCGCAGCCGATACTTGTACTTCATCCCCACGCCGATGTTCGGAACATACAACTCCCAAATGCCCGATGGGATTTGTTTGTGCATGCAGTGCGATCGCCCATCCCAATGATTGAAGTCTCCTACCACTTGAACGCTCAACGCATTCGGTGCCCAGACAGCGAAATTGACCCCCTCGCCACCTTCGACTTGACGGACATGCGCACCCAGCTTGTCGTATAACTTCCAGTGCTTCCCAGATCCGAATAGATATCGGTCGAGATCGGTAAGGAGTGTCGGCACTGCGTAGGGGTCATTCATCTCTATCGTCTTGCCGTCGGAGTTTGAAACTCGAATTCGGTAGTTTCTTTTGGAAGCGTCCTGGGGCTTCATCAAGCCTTCGTAAACACCCGAAGGATGCAGCCGTCGCATCGGTCGAACCGATTCGGCACCTGCATTCTCTTGAAGATCCACCAGCCACACTTGCTTTGCGCCAGGGAAATAGCCCCTCACGGAAAGAGCGCGCTCACCTTCCACGATCACGTCATGCGGACCCAAAATATCTCTAGGATTGGCTGTGGCGCCATAAACCACTTCACTCAACCGATTTAATGACAATTGGGTTTGCACGTCCGCTCCGAATATAACTCAAAAAGTGATGCGAATGAATCCTGGCCCAAGGAGGGACCCTCAACGCGCCCTCGGAATACTTCGCCATTTCCATCTAAGGCCGTCTCGATCGGAACTCTTCTCGTCGAGGATCCAACAGGAACATGCACTGCAAGCAGGAGAAGAGAAACGAATCGAAACCCAAAACGATCCCCCACAATGACCGCACGAGGAACCGGGAATGCCACGATCGGTCCTTGTGATCGATCAAATTCGGTACCTTCGTTTCCGCGGGTAGACCTGTTTGCCTATCTGTTCCGTAAGAACCGAGCCCAACTTCTGTATCGACAGTCGCGTTGGAAATTGGTAACACCAACTCTCGCTCCAATGAATCGATGTCACGATCACTTTCACGTGCACTGTCACGATCTCCAGCACGATCTCCAGCACGATCTCCAGCACGATCTCCTTCGACGCCGAAGTAGTCGTGATTGCGATCATCCTCTCGCGACATCTCGACCCCGCGACCTGTCCGCCAAGGCTCAGAGATTGGCAGAATCAAATCCTCTTCCAATCGCTCGATCAAGCCCGCCGAAGGACCCACGTCCGCATCGGAAAATTCTGCGCCCGAACAGGAATCTGTTTGGCACTTTTCCAACAATGCCAATTGTGACGGCCTGGAAAATGCCCTGACGGGTTCCTTGGAGATCGTCGCGACACTTCGGCCCTGCATCCATTGAACTCCCACTTTGGGAGCAGTTTGAACGCTGGACTCACCCGTTTCTCGTATTGCATCCGAGTCAGCAACAGACGCCATCGATCCGGAAGTGGCCAACAACACACTTCGAACATCTCCCGCTTCGTGATTCGCGTCGACATCCTGAGCCATCCAACGGCACTGCACTTCGTGGTACGCGAGGGCGCGATCAATCCGTCGCCATAAATCGGAATTGCGGACAGGTTGTACCGATCCGAAGTGCTCCCAACAGTAGTCATTCTCGCGCCATTCGGACAAACCATACTGCAATCCACGAGCCACGTAACGATTGGTGGTTACCAGCGTAACGCGACTGGGTTGTTCCAGCGCCTCAAGGCCTCTCAATACAGCCAAAAGCGATGTTCGGTCCGGATGGCCGATCGATTCGGTGTCACTGGCTTCGGTGCGATGACCTGTTTCAACATTCTCTAAGATAAATCGCCATCGACCTCGCTCATCCAAGGGATGGGATCCGCGCAGGCCGAGACTTCCTTCACAAAAAAGCAGGTACAACGGTTTAATGGCAATCATCGCAGCGCAAGCGCCTCTCGAAGCAAAGACTCGTGGTTTGCTCAAGCTTGCACGACGATTAGGTAACCTCTTCCGATTCGGTAATGAATTTCGTCAGAATAGGATAATCCACAGCATTTGCAGTCGAATGTATCGAATGTGACGCTGGCAACCATCGCAGGTTATTTGATCGCTTGTTTCCGAAACCTGCCGGGTGGCAATCCAAACGCTTTCCGAAAGGCAACACTCATGTACTCGACGTGCTCAAATCCAGACCGCGTCGCAATCGCTTCCGTCGAAAGATCGGTCTGGTAAAGCAACTCTTTCACACGCATCAGACGGGTCGTCGAGATCATTTCGTGAGGTGTCTTGCCGGTCGCCGATCGAAATCGGGCCTCAAGCATTCGCCGCGACATGGCGACATGCCGTAAAACATCTGCCACTTGGATCCCGTCGCATGCATGGTCTCGAATGAACTGGATCGCTTTCGCAACCGTCGAGTCCTCGACGGCTAAGATGTCGGTCGATTGCCGTGGGACAATTCCCAGGGGTGGCATCAGCCGCGTCGGTGCATCGATCGGATGCGACTTCGTTCTTCGACGTTCATTCATTGCGACGTCCAACCATTCCGCCGCAAAATATCCTGCTCCTCGAGCATCGGGGGCAATGCTGGTCAGCGACGGTCTCGCCAAATCGCATAGCAACGGATCATTATCGACACCGATAACCGCGATTTGTTCTGGCACAGCGATTTCTAAATTGCGGCATCGATCCAGGACCACCTGCGCTTGGATATCGTAGGCACAGAACATTCCGATGGGCTTTGGCAAACCAGCCAGCCATCGGGCCAATTCGAGCGACGGACCTTCGGATAGAACGCGTCGATAAGGCGACGGAGTCTGCATCACATGGCATTTCGCACCGGCCTGTGCACAACGGTGCACAAAGTGCTCGCGACGCCATCGAGACCAATTCAATCCTTGGGGTCCACAAAACGCGAACGAACGAAAGCCTCGCTCGAACAGATGATCGAATGCTAATTTCGCGATTTCCGCATCATCCGTTTCAATCCATGGGACCTGTGCCACACGACGCGCGGAACTGACGTCCACGACGGGCACATGAAGATCGGAAACCGCCCGTGCGATGGCTGCCGTTTCAATGCGGGCAATGACCCCATCCAAAGGCAACTGTCGAATCCACTTGGGCGGGGCCGCCCCGCGCTCCTGTTCGGGCAAGTGGATCGACCAGCGATCGTGCTCTCTTTGCCATTTGACAATACCCTCCAACAACCCACGCGCGTAGGCATTGGATGTCTCGATCAATAATGCGACCGCTTTGCGTCTTTTCACTCGAATTGACTCAGCGCCAGTCCCAACAGCACCAAATTCTCAACGAAATAAGCAGGCGGCACGATGGATTTCTTTAACAAGCTCCCGTCCCCGCCTGACACAACGACCGGAATCGAACGACCGCTTCGATACCGATCGATCAAAAAACCTGCCCCGCCCACAACCGCCGCATGCACTCCCGCAACGATGGCTTCATCGGTACTCTTGCCGGGCAATGCCGGGTAATCTTGAATCGATTGAGTTGGCAACCACGGCAGCTTGTCGGTTCCTGCGGCCAAGTATTGCAAAGACAAACCCACACCTGGCAGGATCGCGCCTCCACCGAATTCGTTCCGCTCATTGACCCAATCAATCGTGATGGCAGTCCCTGCTTGAACGACGATGATCGGTGTTGGACCCAAACCCGAATCGCGCACTCGATGAATCGCCGCGCGCGCGGCCAATAATCGATCGATCCCGACCCGCGCGGGACGTTCAACATCGATCGCAATCCCCACGTCCTCAGAACGAATCTCTGCAATGCGCGCGGACGGATATCGATTCAAGATGCACTCGCGTAATCGATCGAAAACAGGCCGATTCACACTGGCAATACGCCAATCTTCAGCATCCTTCGCATCGAAGTGGGAAACGACCCATTCCAGCGCTTGGGCATCCCCCATTTGGCTCCATCGCTCGCCAAGGGATGCAGCCTGTTTTGGCTGAGCCTTACGCAGCATATCCCCGATCGCGCTCCACGAAAGCTTGATCACCGGTCCATGCCAAGCCGCATTCGCCAAATCGTTATTGAGATGGCCTAGAAACTTGGTCGTCCGCAAACCACTGTTTCCAATATCGACCAAAATCATCGCAACAAGCTCTTTTGATGCTTGAGAAGATCGGATATGCGACGGACCATCTGGTTCAATCCCGCGCCTGTCACGGCACTCACCAACAATACATCATCCCGTCCAATCGCATCGCGAAGCTGGCGATGCACATCGTCCGACCCCGGCAATTCCGACTTCGTGACCACTAGCAATTCAGGTCGACTCGCTAAATCGGGACTGTACTCCTCCAACTCACGTCGGATGATCCGGTAATTCTCGATCGGATCGGTTTGGTCCATCGGCATCGGTTCCACCAAATGAACCAAGATCCCCGCTCGCATGATATGACGCAGAAAATCGTGCCCAAGACCATGCCCCTGTGCGGCTCCTTCGATCAAGCCAGGAATATCTGCCAAGACGAATGAATGATCCATGTCGACACTCACCATTCCCAAGTTCGGGAATTTTGTGGTGAACGGATAGTCGGCAATCTCGGGCCTCGCTCGAGACAATCTGCTCAGCATCGTGCTCTTGCCCGCATTGGGCATGCCGATCAATCCAACATCTGCGATCGATTTCAGCTCCAAGATCAAACGTCTTGATTCGCCCGGCGCACCAGCGGTCGTCTGTCTCGGCGCCTGATTCGTCGATGCTTTGAAGTGGGTGTTTCCCCATCCCCCTTTGCCTCCTCGGGCCGCAATAATCTCGTCCCCCTCGTTGACCAAATCTCGTAGTTCGAGGCCGATCTCTTTGTCCAACAAAACGGTTCCAGGGGGAACTTCAAGGAGTAAATCCTTTCCATTTCGTCCATGACAATCCGAACCCAATCCAGGAGAACCATGGTCAGCCCGCCAGTGGCGCTGATGGGCAAACGAGACCAAAGAATTAACACCCGCCTTGGCTTTGACAATCACACTCCCACCGTCGCCTCCATCGCCGCCACATGGGCCGCCGCGCGGTACGTGCTTCTCGCGTCGAAACGCCATGCAACCATCCCCACCTCGCCCCGCGATCACTTCAATTTCCACACGATCAACAAACATGATTACTCTTTCTCATAGGATCGCTCCTCCAACGCCTCGCCGACCAGAATCTGGACTCTAGGCTTCATTTCGGGAATGTCCTAGAACATCGTACACCGGCGAAAAAAAATCGTTGTGGCAAAATCCCTCTTCGGACCTCACGACGATCCGATGACCTTCTGAGATTCTTTGCCGCCCGACGATCATTTCGAGGCTTGGAGAAAGGGTCGTTCGATCGAACAATCGAAACTGGTCTTTCATCTTACCGAAGCGAGAACTTTCAGCGACGACGTTTCTAGCAAGGATTCCTTGAACTTGCCGGCCCGATCCAACAATTACTCCACCAAACAAGATCGGAACCAAGTAATGACGATCTCCAGTTCCACGCGGACGCTTCAGGCGGGAAATAAAGCGATCTCGATAGATGCCCGTTCTGCTTCATCAAAACGGATCAATGGCTGCCATCGTCCGGCACCTATTGCAAAAATCGATTTTCGTTTGCATGAGCCTGAGGCCCTAGCCGATCATTGCATGTTGAAAGAAGTTGGCTAGCGACTAAGGCTCACTTTTGTCGGATGTGGCTAGACCGCCCTGGTCGAAACTGAGCGTGCATAGGGAGTCGCAAACTGCACGCACGTAAAGCCAATCGTTCGCCCAACCAAATCGCAATCGGCCGGAACTAGCTAGCGAGAGGCTGGACGTTAATACGTCGACCTTCTCTATCGAAGTACACATTTCCCTCGACTAGAGCGAAAATCGTATAGTCTTTGCCAATACCAACATTGTGCCCAGGATGCCATTTGGTACCAACCTGGCGGATCAAAATGTTGCCTGGGGCGACCAACTCACCGCCGAACTTCTTGACTCCACGACGTTGTGCGTTCGAATCGCGTCCGTTTCGGGTAGATCCCTGACCTTTTTTATGTGCCATCTCTAATCAATATTCCAACTGTGGATTCGGGTTGTAATCAAAACGACGTTTGGTGGCGAATCCATTGTGGATGAACTTCACCACGCAGAGCACATCCTACCTCTCGCCCTGCAACCGCTCCCGAGCTAATCTTTGCTGAGAACCGATCCCTACTCGCCGTCATTTCTGCGTCACTTCTGCACTTCCTGAAAAGCCATTTGGACGATTGAAACGATCCGAACAGACATTCTAGGAGACTTAGGAAGCGGAAGTTTACCTATAGATCCATTCGTAATCAAGTCGTTCTTTGAGCCCCCATTGGTCCAAAAAGTACTTGACCCGCGCGGGATCCTCATACGCAGGCGGCCCCAAGAATATGCGGTCCCGGCTGACATCGATGGAATCACCCGGTCGCCAGAAGTAAATCCGCAAGGTCTTGCGGAGAAATCGCTTTTCGCCGCCGGAATCGACGGAAATCTGGTACGCATTGGTCAACCCACGTACGTCGATCGCAAAAAAATCGAGCCTTGGGTCGACATCGGTCCAGGTTGCGACTCCCCACACACTGTTCTCTTCTTCGGTACGACTCAGCTTGAGCTCGGCTTTGGAAATTTCGATATGGTCCATCAAGCGACCGGGAACTCGTTCCTTGGCGGCAATGGCTTGCAACGCGGGCTCTAAGATTTGAGCGTCCATCGCCAATCGTCGTTCCTTGCTGACCAAGGTAAACCGAGGCAGGAATCGAACGGAATCAAACATGACTCGATTGGGCTCTTTGGGGATCGCTTCCGAATCGGATGTATCGCTGACGCTCGGATTCAGGTCGTTGCCTGTGTATCGAACGCGATAGAGTAAGTACCAAACCGTCTTCCGCTGCATCTTGCCAGATGCCGTCGGAATATCGACATCGATTAACCGTGCAGGTTTGAACGAAAATTCCAAACCCCAAACAGGATGTCGGAACGTCACACCCCGCGATTGCACCGACAATGTTTCCGCCGGAGACGCAAAATTCGGCTTATTCTCCGGAAAATCAGGGGCTGCCCAAGTCAACTCAGGGTGTTGGGCCACGAATTCAAGATCGAATGGACCGAGCGCCGTGTCCTGTGCATTCTGGTCCGGAGGAACAATGGTCAGAACGCCGCTTGCGAGTTTTCGAGTACCTAAACCCAAACCATCCGCAGCATCCAGCGAGCCATCTCCGCCTGCGATTTGTCCCAAGGCGGCATGGTGCAAAAATCCCACGGCAATCACCGACAAAAACTGAATCACCCAAGTCTTCACAGGAAAACGCCCTTCGGATTGGACCGGTCTGCCGAGTCGCCTCGGGAAAAACACTCCCTGGAAGTATAATTCCAGCCCCTTCGTCCACTCAACCAAAAACCTTCTCACCCGGCTACTTTTCGGCACTTGCCACGCGGAATGACTCACCACTCCTGCCGACAAATACACCGTTGCAACCGTCGAAGTCGCTACCACCCCACCTGGCTCTATCGCGGGAAAAGCCCGGCGTTAGCGAACCCATGGATAGAAATCGCTGACCGACGTGCGTCCAACCAGACAGGTGCGACGGGGAGAGAACTAGCTGTAGAGTGGACTGACAGAACCGCGCCACTCATATACAGGGGAAAAAATCCACCCTGTCTGCCGAATTCACAGCTTGGTAATTCATGCTATGCCCAAGCGAAAAGAGGATGGACGCAGCAGAATCCGCAGTCCATCCATTCAATTCCGATTGGAATTATTTCTTGCGATGGCGAATTCGAGCACGCATCCGACGCTTCTTTCGGCCAATCTTTCGCCTTCCTCGACCAGTCTTCTTCACTCCCACTGAAACACCCCTAAGAACAACTAAACGTGCCAACTGGACGGATTACGATGCTTTGCCCCGGTTCGACAGGAACGGAATCGGGGGGGCGTAGCTTATCACCCACTCGCGACATCGACAAGTCCAAGAGCCCTTTCAAGCTCTTTTCTCGTCCAAAACATCGCTCTGTTTTGAAGGGACCACTGGGTTTCGACGTGACCACCTGGTTTTGCCTCGATCTGCCGTGCAACCCTTACGGGTGTCGGTCTGCTATCGTCCACTGCTTGCTACCGTCCATTGCGATTCGGTGGATCGCACTCGCGAATCCAAGCGCCATGCTTCGGATCAAGCACCAGAATTGCAAACTTCTCGACCGTATCTAGGCCCGGTGCACTGAGCGAAACATAGTCGAATTGCCCTCGCAGATCCGTGTATCCGTCCTTGTGGAAGCGGATGGATCCATCGGTATGTCGTGCAAAGACTTTGACGTATGCTCCCTCCGCAGGTCCTTCCACCACACCGGACGCTATTTCCACCCCTTCTTCCATTCTCTCGTTCTTGCGTAGCACTTGTAGCCGTCCCACGGGCGTCGCCAAGGAAACGGTCAAAGAGCTCGAGTAAATCGGAAGGCTGCGGACCAATCCCTGACCACGGACTTCGAAAATCATGTTGCGATTTCGAAGCGCCGCGGGGACTTCCCATCGACTTCGCGAAAGCTGCTTCGTCCCTTCCAAAGTGATCGCATCGGACACGTTGGGTTCAATCACTGCAGGGCGAGATCCCGTTCGCGACAAAAACGGATTCCGACTGAACATCATTTCCACATCGATCAAATAGTAGTTCAATCGAATCTCTTGCAAGTTCCTGGATTCAATCCAAACGGTGTCTCCTTCTTGTACCAGTTCGAGGCTGGGTAGTTGCTCGGCGCTATCCTGCATCGATTGCTCACGCTCATTGCCCAGCATCCGTTGCGTTCCATCGTTCGATTGAATCGAAACAAACTCCCCTCCTCCCAGGACACCCTTGAGCAATTGCTCGCGCTCAGCGATTTGCCTTTGAATTTCCTCAAACCAAGCACGCCACCGCAGGACTGGGTAGCCGACATAACGCTGCGCGATCGCGGATGCCGCGTCCGGGGCACCGCGGCGCATCGCCAAATACGCATCGAAGTAGTCGTACTGCAGGACCGCCTCATCGATCTTCTCAAGTTCCGCCCGTGGGATCTTTGCGAATTGATCGATTGCCTCATCCACCCGATTGTCTGCAATCAAGTAATACGTTAACCCCAATCGATGCCGAGGCTCCATGCGCGGCTGATAGGACAGCAACTGCATGAATCGAGCAAACTGTTCCTTCATCCCATCGTTGGTGATGATCCGCTCCTTACCAAGCAAATGACTGCGGCCGACGACCAAGGGTCGGAAATCCAAATGCTCGTATTGAAGCCTAGATTCTGCCTTCGTAACCATGACATTCGAACCGAACATCGGCCCAACCGCCGCAACCACATTTGCATTTGCTTCGAGCAACTCCCGCACTCGCACCACGTCTTCGTGCAGAAGCGCATAGGCCCAAACCCCTTCGTGATAGACCCCATACGCATTGAGCTTGTCGACAACTGCGTTCCAGAATGCAGCATCACCTAGTCGCCAAGCGATTGCCGACAAATCGATTTGCGCCAGGTTCGATCGATCCAGCGCCGCGAGGACTTGTTCGTTGCTTCCCCATGACGCGATGAACCCCCACGACGCGTCATCCACATTCGCGGGTCGATCCAACACCTTTACCGGCAAGGACTCTTGCGAAGCAATGATTTTCTTTTCCTGCGATGCCCTGGCGCCATAGTGCTGGAAATCACCCGGCACAGGGAAGTAAAAGACATGGGAGGTTTCTTGCGTTGAGAATGGAGCCAAGTCAAACTCTCGGACAGTCACACTTCGTCCTCCTTCGAGCGCGATCGCGCCCTGAGGTATCTGCATCAGCAATTGAATATGCAAAGCGTTCCCAGTCGGATTCGTCATCACGACGCGACCTCGATACGGCACCCCTGCTACCAACGCGTTTCGATCCAAACTTTTTGCCGACGCATCGGCGTTCGCCAAGTAGAAATTCTCGCTCAGGAGCAACTTCGATTCCCCGTCCAATCCATCCGCCGATACGATTCCCTGGATATAGCTGACGCATGGCCCAGAATCCTTGAGAACCCAGCGATCCCCTTCGATGCCCAAATGGCCTTTTTGGGATTCGATCGGTAGCCCCAACACCGCCAGGGCCAGCAAAGCCTCGTGGATGTTGCGCGCAGCCAAATGCACGTTCTCCGAAAGAAATGGTCCATTTCCATCATGTCGCAAATAGTCGAGCCAAAAGGGGCTCGGGCTAATCACTTCCGCATTCTGGTTCAATAACAGAAGCCGATCGTAGTTGCTCTCAGCCCATTTGCGCGTGGCGGCCAACGATTCAAACATCGCCGCTTGAACTTGATTGCCTCGCTTCAGTCGTCGCCCGAGAGTAACACCGGCTTGTTCGCCGAGTTCTTTTTCGGCACTCGCAGATTTGCGATCGGACAATCGATTTTGCTCGATGCCGTCCCGGAGCGCCTGGAGCTTCACGGCCTCTTTGTCGGAACCATTTTCAAAGAAGTACGCATCCTTCTTGAGCGCGCCGTTGGTTCCGAACCGTTCACTCGTACTACCGGGCATACCTCCTGCCGTAGGTGCCGAGGGTTTTCCCATTTGCAATTCCGAGCGGGATTTGGACAGGCCGCGTGTTGCGTTCCCTGCGTCGGACCACTCGTTGAGTCGGACACGAGCAAGGGACTCTTGTTCCATAAACGCTTCAAACGCTTCCCCATCCCTAGCGCCTCCTGCGTTCCTAGTACCCATGACTCCGAATGCGTCGTCGGGACTAGGCGTCGGCAAGTACCGAAGGGCCGTTTTGAAGCGATTGGCCCGATCCGCGAATGGAATCGGAGACGCCTGCAGTCGATCGCTCAGCCATCTCTGGACTCCCGGCGACTTAGCCTGCAACTTCTTTGCCAAGAGCACCCGTTCGACAGTATTGAGTTGTTGCAATCTCCAAGGTTGCGTGTAGTCGCTCAAATCGCGATCCAACAACCAATCATCCATAAACTGTTTGGGTGTTTTGTTCCGCAAGTAAGGTTGGATGACGGAGTCGAAGAAGGGGCGATCGTGCATGTATAAAAACATGTGTAGCTCATGGCAAGCCGATTCACTGTACCGGATCTTCTTCTCTGTTTCGCTCAAACCGGACCAACGACCCAGGAAGTCAAAGCGGTTGAAAGGTTCGCCACTCCCAGCCAATTGCTTCATCATTGGCAGCAGCGAATGGATCGAATCGTACGTTCGCAGCTTGGTCATCGCGGCGTCCCCTAAATCGAGGGGATCTCCACCCGCAAACGTTCGTACCGTTTCGTTTTGCACGAAGTCGGTCTTTACATCCAGACTTTCTTGCAATCGGCGTTCGCGCGTTGTTCGTGGCTGCGCAAGAGGCAATCCAATTCTGCGAGAGGCCGTCATACTCGGATGGATAGCCACGATCGAAATGCTTGTTAGCCCTTCCCAACCACTCACATCCAACTCAACCCAGCCGTCGTCCTTCGGACGGAGATTGGGAACAACCGCGCTTGCCCGCTCCAGAAACTCATAGTCGTACTGGATCTCGGGCTGAACAGCGCCAGGATCAGACGCCGGCTTCGGGGCGGCATTATTAGAAGCCGATTGCATTGCCTCTTGTTTGAAGTCCGCAATGGCATCACCAGCATTCGCCGTTAGTCCCGTATTCATTGTCGAAGATATCTCCCATGGGTTGAGCAAGACGCTCGGATGGACCAACATGCTCCCCAAGAGAGGCTTCTTCAATTGCCGCGCAAGCACATATTGGTATTCTTCGTCCAGTTGCAAAGAATCAAGATAGAAACTCGATAGACGCCTTCGAAGGATGGCTGGCGCTTGCAATCGAATGCTCCGCCCTTCCCAACCTTCATTCGATAGATGCTCATAGGCCGTCCCGATGACATGGACGCGCGTCAAGAGGCCTTGTCCTTCCAACTTCACGCGTATCTTCCCATCCGCGACAACAACATTCTCAATCCGCAGGGGAGAAAATCCGGTTCGCATCAAGGTCCGATTTTTCCCAACAATCATTCCCTCGCGATCTTCTCCGTCGGTCACCCAAATCGATGAAGTCGTTTGTGTTCGGTGGTCGATCAAAACGTAGTTGCCAGGCGCCAAGCCCTCGATTCGTATCCCACCTGGCACCGACTTCACACGCTCAGAAACATCCGCGTAAGGAATGCCGCCCCGTGTTTCGGTGAGTGCCACGCGCGGGCCGTCGGGGCGTATGCCATCCACCGTCAGCGCACGCTCCAAATCGGCGTGATCCCAAATCGCGATCGGTAATTCGATCTTGTCTCCAGCCGCAACCTGAATCCGTTCAGGCCAGTCCGAACGATTGACCACCAGGGGGAAATCCCGTTTGGGGGCCGTTGCTCCCGATACGGAAATCCGTACGACTCCGGCCAATCGGCCTAAATCGACGATTCCATTCTCATTCGTCGCCAATCGTGCACTTCGCGGCCCAACCAACCCAAACAATTTGAATTCCAATTGGAGTGGCACACGAGCGCACGGCTCACCATTGCGACCTCGGGCTTCGATCGAATACCCGACATCCGTCCTCGTCAAATACAAGTCATGCATCCACCCGGTTTTGGCCAATCCATTGACTGATATTTGACTGCTGGACTGCACGTTCTCGTAGATGCGCGTCCGCAGATTCATGACTTTGCCACTCAGTTCCCATCGCAAGCTCGCCAATCTCGGCGGAACCAAGAATGGTTGCACCAACTCTTCCAACTCATCGAATTTAAGGTTGGTAAACGTTTGCGTGGAAACGATTTCTTCCAAATCCGTGGTCGTGACCTTCAACTCCGCTTGCTCGAGACTCGACAAGGGAATCGGTTGGCCATGGCTCAGCAAGCGAGGCCGAATGACCACCGCCGTCCGTGATCCAGACAGAACCGATTGTTGCTCCATCAAAAAATTGGCTCGCAGTTCGTACGCTTCTCCCAAATGCACGAAGGGCTCAACGACGGCAAAATTTCCGTCAAACAAAACGAGGGAGCGGGTACGTACTTGATCATCAAAAGGAATAATGATCGATCCGTCCTCTTCGGGTGCAAACTCTCGTTCCCCTAAAAGAACCCTAGCGGTCGGTACCGCGTCCCCCTCTGCATTCACGATGCGGAGGATATGACCGACATCGGACAGAGTTGGGATCGATTGCAGATGGCCTTTGTGGATGAGTGCACGACTGCGTTTGCCTCCGGCTAAACACTCGACCACCCACACGCCCATCCCTTCCAACTCGGGTAATTCGATCGTCTCACGATGACGAAGATCCGGGCGCTGCGCGTACTCCAAGCGACGTTCCGTATTGGCAACGGTTCCATCCAAATCGATCGCGGTCGAGATAGCCTCGGCTTGTCGGCTGAGAATGTTTTTCGCATTGAGCCGATAGATGCGGACCAATAGTTCCGGGACGTTCTTCAGCTCCAATTCAATCCGTACCCGATCCGACGGACGATAAACATCAACATTCGTTGTGAGAAATTTGACCTCAACGCGGGCCGCAATTTCACGCTGGTCTTCTGGGGTCAATTGCGCATAAAAAGGCTTGCTATCCCCAATCCCATACAGAATCCTGGTCTTGGCAAAAACAGTCTTCAGAAACCCCCGATCCAAGAACTTTGCGAACTCATCGTAATTCTGATCGGATTGGAAGAAGTGCTCTAAATAGCTTTGCACCAATTGGGAATCGTTTCCGATGGTGCGTACCAGCGTCTCAGGTGGGAATGCAGCGCCGAAATCGACGAGTGCTTTCCCTTGGCATCGCACCCGAAACTCATTGGAAATCCAGGGCCGATTGTTCGGCAACTGGATGTACCGCAAAAACCGATCGCGATCGTACTTCCCCTGCTTGGCATCGAATTCCAATCGCTGATAGAGCACGCTGGCGATCAGGCTGGTGTTGGATTCTGGCAACGTAAGAACGAACGTCTCCAAAGTGTCCAGGTGCTTACCCCGGGTTGCAAGATCCTGCATCGATTCATCGTCGGAGATTCGAATCCTACGGAGCATCTCATTGACGAACTGACCGTTCTGCAACAAGCCAGGATTCTTGGATTGCAACTGCTTCAGTTGCTCCAACGTCAACTCGCGATGAATCCTCGCCCAACCGAACCCTTGGCTGTCGGCTTGTTTAAGTTCTTCCGTCAATCGATCTACCAATCCAGGCACATCATTTCGTCCGATACGTGAAATCCACGTTCTCAGATCCGGCATGTTCCGCACGAAAGGCAATACGTGCGGCAAGAGCGCGTCCTCGATCTGTTGGATTCCCCTATCGTTCTTGACTGTCGATTCGATGGCTTCCTTCCAATCGATGCTTTTGGAGTCGAGTCGGCTTGGGAGCACCGCCGCTTCATCCTTTTGAGGAGCAGGATGCGATGTCTGGAATCCATATTCGCGCCGCAAGTAATCGGCAACGGCGCGCGGATTCTTGCTGTACTCCAGAAGCATTTGGCGCGTGGTCATGCGCTTCGCTCCCTCACTCATGCCGACTTTGGCTACCCAAGCATCCAACATACTCCTGGCTTCGGCAACCATGGCTTCGTTTTGCGCATGCAGTGTATGGTAGTAAAAGTACTCTTCGGTCCCTGGGATCAACTCTCCCAAGAGAGCGCTGCGATTCTCCGAAATGGCAAATCGTTCCGCGAAGGCAGTCGCTTGCCCAAATGAAACTGAGTTCAAACCCAAACCTGTTGTCATACCCACACCCACCACAACGCGTACTAGCGCCTTTTGGAAACTGCTGGGAGCCACTCCTTCCCACCACGACCCCATGGTTGCCTCGCTCGTACCAAAGAAAAGATATGCTGCTCGCATTGCATTCACTCCCGGAAGGAATCGAAGTGTCAGATAGACCAAGTGAAAAAGGGGTTCGTACCATTCGCGACTCCCAACCTAGTCCTGGCGGAAACCCCTGAATAGGACCGCTCCGCAAAGACAGTTTGGTACACGCTGCGATAACCCGCAGCCCTACTTGCAACTTGTAGACGGACGGCTACGAATCTGGTTCCAATTTCCAACCACAAGCGGGCCGAAAACCGACTCTCACAGAATCAACCCAGGGCCCGTAATCCCAGCATGTCGGAACGGAAATCTACGTCATGATGTAGGAAAATGATTGGAAACATGTCCATTTTCGATTTTTTTGGATCCGGTCCAATGCACGGATAGAAAAAGAGACCTATCGTTCGCTCGTCGAGAGAAGTACTTTTCTGAGACTTGGTGATGCCATCCCTTTGCCCGAATTGCCCAAACCGAAAAACAACATGGCTTCCGTCGAACTGATTCCAAACCCAGCCGGATTTTCGGCCGAAGTCAATCGTCTGTCCGAGATCGCCAGTCGATCGGATGCACTGACGGTGGCTAGTATCGCCTACCGCATGAAACTCGCCGCCCGCGCGTTTGGTCTCGATTGGATTGAAGAAGGTGCATCGAGAATCGAAGATTCCGCACGCCGCAATCAAGCCACGGAATACTTGTCTGAGATCCAACTGCTTGAACATCAACTGCGAAGCGGGAATCTTTAGGAGCCGACGAAATCGCTCTTTCGACTCGCGAATCCACGAGTCAGGTATCCGCGAACGGCTTCCATGAAAACGTCTGGATACTCAGACCTGTGGATCCGTTTCGTCTTGCTCCGCGGACTCGATTTCTTCCGCTTCGGCATCTTCCCACTCGTCTTCGTTGAAGAACTCAACTCCTTCCTCTTCGTCGAAGGGACCTTCCCACGGTTCCGTATCCGACCCAGAAGCGCGGGCGCGGGGTTTCGCTTCCCCCTGAATCTCGTCGCGCTCATCGTCTCGCTTCCTCGGTTGCAAGTAGAGCTTGATGGGAATCTCTCCGAACGGTAGATGGTCCCGGAGAAACGTCAACAAGTACCGGCGGTAGGGACCAGTAAACCCTTGCGAATTGTTGCAGACCAAGACGATCGTCGGTGGTTCGGTCGAAACCTGCGTAGCATAGTAGATCTTAGGACGCTTCAGTTGAAACAAGGGAGGCTCATGACGTTCCAGAGCAGCCTTGACCAGTTTATTGAGCAGGCTCGTTGGTACCCGTTCCTTGGCTTGCTTGAAGAGCATCTGGGCATGATTAAGAAGCGTTTTTACATTCTTACCAGTCTGCCCAGTGATAAACGCAATCGGGCAATAGGCCATTGTCGGAAAGTGCTCTCTCAGATAGTCCACCCATCGTTCTGTTGGAATCTGCCCTGCCAATCGGTCCCATTTGTTGACGACGAAGATGCACGGCTTGAACTCATCGGCGATGTAATGAGCCAATTGCTTGTCCACTTTGCTCATCGGTTCCATGCTGTCCAAGAACAACAACACGACATCCGCCCGTCGAACGCTGCGTTGAGCTCGGTGGGCGCCATACCAATCGATATTGGTGCGAATACTTTTGGATCGTCGCAGCCCAGGCGTATCGATGGCCATAAACTTGTGACCATCGAGCTCAAACATGACGTCGATGCTATCGCGCGTCGTTCCAGGAATTTCGCTGACGATAACTCTCTCTTCATTTGCCAATGTATTTACAAACGTGCTCTTACCTACGTTTCGACGCCCTACAATCGCGACCTTCATGGTCGGCAGTTCGATCTCATCTTCTGACGTATCAAAGGCAGGCAGCTGTCCGACGATGAGGTCCAACAAATCATTCTTGTTTCGGTTTTGCAGCACGCTGACACGGATTAGCAGTTCGCGGCCAAACTGATGGAACTCATCTGCGTTGGTGTCTTGGTTTGGGCTGTCGGTCTTGTTCGCAACCAACAGGATCGGCTTATTGATCTTGCGAAGTCGGTCCGCGACTTTGCTATCCAACGGGACCATACCAGTCCGAGAATCGACCACGAACAACAGAACATCGGCATCGTCGATGGCAGCGTCGATCTGAGACTCGACCTGCGCCGTCAAGTTATCGACGTCCTCGATGCCAATCCCCCCAGTATCGATCAACTCGAAATGACGATTTTCATGCTCAATCAGCGTCGTCAGTCGATCGCGAGTGACCCCTGCCACGTCCTCGACGATGGCCAAACGGCGACCCGCGAGCCAATTAAAAATCGAACTTTTGCCGACGTTGGGTCGGCCGACAATTGCAACACGTGGAACTGGCATTCAATCCTTCGTTTCATCAAGCGACCGGTCGTCTAGGGACCCGTGATCGGCTATTTCTTTTTCTTAGTCTTTGGAACGGCATCCGCAGCGAGGTTCCATGCATCGACCCACTCGACCTCGAGGGGCTCGGCTTGGAAATCGTTAACTAGCCGCCGATGCATATCGAGCAAATGACCGGCACCATAGAAAACACCAACCTTTTGCTTTCCCTGATCCAGTTGCTGCGCCATGACTTCAAAGGCCTTGGCATTGCGCTCGGTCAACAAAGTGCTCTTCCCTTCTTTGTCCGCGATGCCGGCCATTTGGCTGTCTATGGATTCGAACTGACTCGCCATCGCACGGCGTAGCTTGATCGTGTCGCCACTGAATAGTGCAGCCATCAACTCGGCCTGAGCGTCGTTGTTTTTGTTGGATCCTTGGGCGGCGAAACCGGAACCCATCATTCTCGCGAACATGCTCAGAAAACCGTCGTTTCGACGAGCCATATCTTCGCCGAATTCTTCGGGACTCATATCTGCATGAACAAAATTTCGGGCTTGGTAATCGATTTCGTCTAACTGGAAGGCCAGTTTCAATTTGTCTTTCATTCCGGTTTGAATGGAACTGACAGGGTTGCCTGAGGCGCGTCGCTCATTTCGTTTGGGACGGTCTTCGGGACGAGCAACCAACTCGTACAGCAGCACGTCATAGCCCTCGAAACGGTGGTTTAAATCGCTGTAGTACGAACTCTCGCCAATATGGACAGCAGCCACCAATTCGATCACCGCTCCTTGATGTTTGCCGGATGCAATGCGGTATTTGGCAATCGCACACTGAAGAGCCCGAGGCTCACCCTTTGCATCGTTGTCAACTCGCAGAAAGACCGGCGCAGCGGTTTGCTGGCCACCCTCTGTTTCACGCTCGGTATCAAGGTCTGTTTTGCGATCCTGCGCCAAACTGGACACGCACGCAGAAATCACGACCACGACCGCACAAGCCGATCGGACCAAAGCACCTACGATCCAGCGACCCCTCGACATGGCGACACCTCGAAAAAAACGTGAAAGAACCCGGTTGAACGAACGCTCGATCCCAAGCGGCAAACGTGAATTCGCTTGTCGTGCGAAACACTGGCAGAAAATCCGGTCTCCGGACGCATTTTATAGCGTCCACCGCCAAAAAAACGATTCGAAAGCTCGGTTTTCCATGGTAAAAACATACTTCGATCGCAATTTCCGCCCAGCACAACGCACTCCTCTTGACTTTTTGTGACGTCGCGTAAAAAATTGACGTCATGGTTGAACTAAGTCGCAAGCAACGGGAAATCGAGCGCCGGACCGCGGAGATTCTTCGGGTATCCAAACCCATTTTGGTACGCGAAGGGTTTCATGCTCTCAGCATGGATCGCGTGGCTGCGGACATGGAGTATGCAAAAGGAACGATCTACAACCACTTCCCACACAAGGAAGAAATCGTCTTAGCCTTGGCGTTCGAATCGATGGAATTGAGGCGGAAACTCTTCGAGCACGCTGTCGCCTACCCTCGGTCGACTCGCTTTCGAATGATGGCCATCGGAACTGCCTGCGAGTTCTATACTCGTCACTGCATCGAAGACTTTGTCATCGAACAATGGGTTCGAAATGCCAACGTATGGGACAAATCCACGCAGAAGCGTCAGGAGTTGATCCGTCAATGCGAAGCCTCCTGCATGGCAATCGTTTCCTCCGTTATCCACCATGGAATCGCAGTTAGCGAACTTCCCCGTAGCGATGCCCTTCCCCCAGAAGAAATGGTCTTCGGACTTTGGGCGATCAACTTCGGTTCTCAAATCCTCATGGCAAGCAGCCCCTCGCTGTCCGCCTTAGGGGTCCACGATCCGATCCGTTCGATCCGCGTTCATTGCTGCACATTGCTCAACGGTTTCGATTGGGCTCCCCACATGCCGGTCGAGAATTACCTAACGACGGCGGATCAGATGAACACGGAACTGTTTCCCCAATTCCACATCCTTCGGGAAAAACATTTCCAAATGACCAACGTTGCCACGCTTGCTTCCACCTAGCCGAACCACGACTCAGAAACGCTATCCCCCCTCACTTTAGCGCGCACTCCAACAACCCTGTCGCATTGAAAAATTGACGCGACGTCAATCATTGACAACCTGTAGAACTGCTTGGGTCACACTATGCTGCAAACAACGTCACGAGAAACGCACGAACCAACCGTCATGAACGCCCGCGCGCCCGCCAGTGTCGTGGATGCGAAACCCCTGCGCAACTCGAAAATATCCCCTTGGCTGATTCGTGGGTCCATCGGATTACTGGCCGGGGGCGGTCTGGTTTACTTCACGCTGCTCCAGCCTGCTTCTCATGGGCCTTCCGGAAGTAGTCCATCCGCGGATGCACCAAAATCGCAAGCAGTCAATAACGGTACCGATGTATTAGTTCGAGCCTATCGAATCTCCGACCCCGCCGACGATGCCGCATCGACCTACACCCTTTCCGGAACTCTGCAGCCTCGCTATTCGAGTCAATTGGGATTTCGAATCGCGGGCAAGATCGTTGAACGCAATGTGGAAGTCGGAGACCGCGTTCGCAAGGGTCAAGTCCTCTACCGACTGGATCCCGAAGATAGTCAGTTGCAATTGCAAGTGGCCGAATCGGACTTGGCCGCTGCCCGATCCCAACTGCAATTGGTCGTCGCCGAAGAGAGACGACTGGCTGAGCTCAAACGAACCAATTCCGCTAGCCAATCCGATTACGACATCGCATTGTCAGCACGGGATACCGCACGAGCCAGACTCGATTCTGCAGAACGACGATGGCAGCTTTCCAAAAATCAACGTGAATACTGTGCTTTGACGGCAGATCAAGATGGATTGGTCGTCAAGCTTTATGCCGAGGTGGGTCAAGTCGTAGCGCCAGGCCAAGGGGTGCTGCAATGGGTCCAAGGAGAGGAACTCGAAGCGGTCGTCAGCGTCCCCGAATCTCTTCTCAGCACTGTCCAAAACGATCCCGCACAAATCAGCTTTTGGTCTCTTCCAGACCAACGTATCGAAGGGCAATTGCGGGAAATTTCTCCGATCGCAGATCCTGCCTCCCGCACCTACGACGCCCGCTTCCAATTGAAAGAACGATTGCCTGGGTTGGCACTGGGCATGACCGCGACCGTGCATTTGATTCGCGCTCAGCGCGAAGGAATGCGATTGCCGATGGGTGCCGTCGCCAATGCGGGTGATCGCCCCATCGTCTGGAGAATTTTCGATGATGGACACGTACAAGCCGTGCCTGTTCAGATTTCAAAATACGAGAAGGACAGCGCCATCGTGACAGGCGATTTGCATCCTGGGGATCTGGTCGTCGCGGCAGGTGCCCAGCGAATCGACGATCGATGCCGAGTGCGCATTTGGTACGAACCGCGATGATTCGGTTGACTTCGGTGTAGCCCATAGTTTCGATCGCAGGTTCTCTCGCGAATGAACGCTCCCTCTTTTCTTTAACTAGGCAAACTCGATCATGGCCCATGCGCCCCACGAACCGCCCAATGTCTCGGGCAAGCCTCATGATCCTGATCGCGCATTGCTCCTCGAATCCAACCATCGCTGGAACTTGTCGCAATGGGCTATCTCCCATCCATCGTTTGTGATTTTTCTAATGCTCGCCGCCACTGCGGCAGGCATTGCAGCGTACTTGAAGATGGGTCGTGCCGAGGATCCAACCTTTGCCATCAAGACGGCCGTTGTCAGCGCCTATTGGCCGGGTGCGACTCCCGAAGAAATGCAACGTTACGTCGCGGAACGCTTGGAGGAAAAACTTCGAGAAACGCCCAAACTGGATTTTCTTCAGACCTATTGCATCAGCGATCGACTCCTCACCCTCGTCCAATTGCGAGATTCTGTACGAGGCAAGGAAGCCGCTGACACGTGGTACCAAGTTCGAAAAAAGCTGAACGACATTCGGGGAGAATTCCCACAAGGATTGCTGGGGCCCAGCGTGGATGATGAATACGGAGACGTCTACAGCGCGATCTATGCGTTCTACGGCAACGAGTACTCCTTAGCCGATCTAAAAAAGATTTGTGAAGATGCTCGCAAGCGATTGCTGCGGCTGCCCGATATCGAAAAGGTCGAGATCATCGGCGAGCAAGAAGAACAGATATTTATCGAGTTCTCCCATCGAAAATTGGCGAACCTCGGAATCACACCCCTTCAAATCTTTGACAGCGTCCAAAAACAAAACGCCATGCTTCGATCGGGAAGCGTCGACACCAATGAAGATCGAATCCATATCCGAGTCAGCAAGAACTTCGACGGACTCCGCGACATCGAAGCGGTTCCCGTTGCCGCCGCAGGAAAGATCTTTCGGCTCGGTGATATTGCGAAAATCTCTCGCGGGTTCGAAAGCCCACCCAACTATCTGATGCGATACAACGGCAAGCCCGCGGTTGCCATCGGTGTCGTCATGGCAAAAGGTGGCAATGTCCTGCAGTTGGGTCACAGCATCGAAGCCGAAATGAAATTGGTTCGAAACGCGACTCCCGTCGGCGTCGAAATTGGTACGGTTGCTTTTCAACCAAAAATCGTCGAGGAATCGGTTGGTGAATTTACTAAATCCTTTCTCGAAGCATTGGTGATCGTGTTGGTCGTTTCCTTTCTCAGCCTTGGGATGCGCACGGGTATCGTCGTTGCTTTGTCCGTACCGCTGGTGCTGGCCATCTCCCTGATCATCATGAATGCCATGGGAATGAATTTGGATCGCATCTCGCTCGGCGCGCTGATTCTGGCGCTGGGACTACTCGTCGACGATGCCATCATCGCAGTGGAAATGATGGCCGTGAAAATGGAGCAGGGCTGGAATCGATTCGATGCCGCCACCTTTGCGTGGACGAGCACTGCGTTTCCGATGCTTTCCGGGACCTTGATCACAATCGCCGGATTTCTTCCTGTCGGATTTGCAAGCTCAGCTGCCGGGGAATACGCCGGGGGAATTTTTTGGGTCGTTGGAATCACACTGATTACATCGTGGATCGTAGCCGTCACGTTCACTCCGTTGCTCGGCTACAAACTCCTGCCGGATCTCTCGAAGGATCATCCTCACCACGAAAACTTCCAATCCCCCTTTCACCGCTGGCTTCGGTCCATCATTCGATTTTCTGTAACGCGTCCGTACTGGATCATCGGTATCACGGTGATCATGTTCCTCGCTTCGCTGATCGGATTCACTGGATTGCAGCAACAGTTCTTTCCACTCTCCTCGCGTGGAGAGCTTCTCGTCGATATCCGCATGAACGAAGGGGCACCTATCGGCGCGACGCAGGCGATGGTGGAAAAACTCGAGCGCGTGATTCAGCCCCATCTATCTTCTACCGACACCTCGGATCAAATGGAAATCCATGACGGCGACGATCCCAATGCCTCCGATATCCAGCACTTCACTTCGTATATTGGGGCTGGATCCGCTCGGTTCTTTCTCGCATTGAACCCGGACCTGCCCAACCCTAGCTTTGCAAAGATCGTCATCCAAACGCCTAACGCTGCCGCCCGGGAGAGGATCCGCAGCTTGCTACAACGAGAACTCGACGGCAAGCCGGAGTTCGCCGACGCTACATTCCGCGTGATGCGGCTCGATTTCGGACCGCCGGTCGGGTTTCCTGTTCAGTTCCGCGTGGTGGGCCCGGACCCGAAAGTCGTGCGGTCCATCGCTGCAGAAGTCCGCGAGGTGATGCGACGAGATCCTGCATCAGTCCAAGTCAATTTCGAATGGGAAGAGCTGGCCAAATCGATTCGTGTCGAGATCGATCAGGACCGCGCCCGATTGCTGGGACTCTCCCCTCAAGAAATCGAACAGGGGCTTCAAACCTTGTTGAGCGGCAGCACTATCTCTCAGTATCGCGAAAGAACTGAGATCATTCCCGTCGTCGCGCGGGCCATCAGCGAAGAACGATTGAGTTTGGATCAATTGGCGGACATGACCCTATTTACCCTCAACGGCAGAAGCGTCCCACTGCAACAAATTGGCAAGCTGGAATACACCCTCGAAGAACCCATTGTCTATCGACGCAACCAGGAGCGTATGCTTTCGGTGCGTTGCGACGTCGTCGATGGCGTCCAAGCGCCCGACATTAGCGCTCGCATGGACAAAGAGATGAACGCCCTTCGAAAGGGACTCCCGCTCGGCTATCGTATTGACATGGGGGGAGCGAGCGAAGAAAGCATCAAAGCCAACAAGGCGCTGTTCGCTTTGTTCCCGGTGATGATTCTCGTCATGCTGACGTTGCTGATGTCTCAACTCCAGGACTTCCGAAAGATGCTTCTCGTCTTCGGCATTGCACCGTTAGGATTGATCGGCGCTGTGGCTGCATTGCACCTATTCAACGCCCCGTTTGGATTCGTGGCGCTGCTCGGAGTGATTTCCCTGGCAGGCATGGACATGCGCAACTCCGTCATTCTCGTCGATCAAATCCAACAGGATATTGCTCATGGTTTGAGCGAATGGGATGCCGTCATCGAGTCATCCGTGCGGCGAGCAAGGCCAGTCATCCTGACGGCGGCCACTGCAATCCTGGCTATGATCCCATTGACCAGTAGCGTATTTTGGGGCCCAATGGCCATGTCGATCATGGGTGGTCTGTCCATCGCTACCTTTTTGACACTGGTCAATTTGCCCGCGATCTATGTGTTGATCTTTCGCATTCGCACTCCCGCAAAAACGGGAATGTCGGAATATGTCGATCGTTCTTCGACAGGGTCCGAACGGGCGGAACCGCCGTTGCTTTCTTCTTCCGCAGAAACCTAGCATGTCCTTGCCTCGTTTCTATGTTTCCGAAATCCCTGAAGCCGGCAGTATCCGTTTGGACGAAGCGGAATCCAATCACGCCGCGCGTGTCCTTCGAGCTGCCATCGGCGAGGATGTTTTGGTCTTTGATGGACGAGGGAATGAGGGCTTTGGAACCATCGAATCGATCACCAAAAAGACTGTTTCGATTGATGTTCAGGGCAGACGGTTTGCACCGCGTGACCATGACGATCGTTTGTGGTTCGCCATCGCCCTTCCTAAAGGAGACCGGCAACGTAGCGTTGTGGAACGCTCGGTCGAACTGGGGGTCGATCGGTTGATCCCGCTTCATTCCTCGCGTAGCGTTGCCAAATGCGATGAGGATGCCGTTGCGAGACTCGATCGCTACGGTATCGAAGCATGCAAACAGTGCCATCGCAATCGAAAAATGCAAATCGATGCCGCGATCGAATTTGAAACATTGATGCAGCGGCTCCAGAGCCAACCGCAGATCCAATCCTGGGTCCTTCATCCCGACCCCGATGGCGTCGCGATCGATTCATTTGTCTCCACGGTACTCGCTAGGGTTCGCCACCAACAGCAAACGATTACGAAATTGCTTTTTCTGGTTGGGCCAGAAGGTGGATTTACCTCCGAGGAAATTCAAATGGCCCGCGCTGCCCACTGCTCGCTGCTTAATTTAGGGGAACGTATATTGCGCGTAGAAACCGCTGTTTCCACCGCTGCCGTGCTGGGCGAAATCGCTATCCAACAATTGCGATGCCATTTCCCTTCGCAATGGGTTGAAGCGCGAGAGGACTGAGACAGAACGCGAAAGAAGCGGAGAGTCCCCAAAACTATTCGTGGGGGCTATTCGTGGGCCGTCCAACGTTTTTCCCAAAGAAAGTGCGGTCGAGAGGGCTCGAACCTCCAAGGTATTTCTACCACTAGCCCCTCAAGCTAGCGCGTCTGCCAATTTCGCCACGACCGCATGGGAGACCATTTTCAACAATGGCCCTGAATGGTTGGAGTTTAAGACGAATCGGACGTCCGTCAAGGGGAATTCAGGTGGCTCGATACCCCGGCCCGTTCAAACCCGACGCTGCGATTCCCGAAAAAATGATAGGTCCGACTTTGCCGCCCCGCCGGACCGAATCGCGACCCCAAATGCGTGAATCGGTTAGGATGAACCCTCTTCGGACTCCTTCCGAGAGCTCCGGAGAATTTCGAATCGGCCTTCTTTTCCCAAAGTGCGTTTTCTCGTGCAAACAGAACCTCTATTCATGGGCCCCTACCGTCTCGTCCGCGAATTAGGACGTGGAGGGATGGGAGTCGTTTACGAAGCGATTCACGAACGATCGCAAGAAACTGTGGCCTGCAAGGTCATCGCCGACTATCTCGCAAATGACACGCAAATGAGGCGTCGGTTCGATTCCGAGGTCACCACGCTTCTTCGCCTGAAACATCCGAATATCGTCCAAATCATCGGATTTGGCGAAGAAAAAGGGCGATTGTTTTATGTGATGGAATACGTGGATGGCGAGAATCTGCACCAGAGGTTGCAAAGAGAAAAAAGGCTCGAATGGCAGACCATGCTCGACTGGGCGATCGATGTCTGTGGCGCCCTCAAACATGCGCATGACTTCGGGATCATCCACCGTGACCTCAAGACCGCCAACCTGATGATCAATAAAACCGAAGTGATCAAGTTGACCGATTTCGGCATCGGGAAAATTTTTGGTGCCGTCGCATCCACCAATCCTGGTTCCGTCGTAGGGACCGCCGACTTTATGTCGCCGGAACAAGCAGAAGGAAACGATGTCACTGTTCGTAGCGACCTCTATGCATTCGGTGCCATCTGCTACGCGGCTCTCTGCGGAAAAACTCCATTCACCGGCAAAAACACACCCGAGATCTTGTTCAACGTTAGGTATGGAACTTATCTCCCAGTTCAAAAGTTGGCACCAAAAACGCCAACCGATTTTGCCATTCTCATCGATGAACTACTCAGTCGCGATCCAGATAGCCGACCACCTACCGCCTTCCTCGTGGGTAACCGACTCAAGGCGATGCGGGCTGGACTCACCAAGTACGGAGACTCGCCTCGCTCCAAAACCGACAAGCAGCATGACTCTCCACCCTCACCCGCGGCAGATCAAGACCCGTATGCGGGCCTAACCAGCATCGACATGAGCGATTATCCCTCGATTGCAGATCTGTCGGCCCCAAACCTAAACGATGCAACACGAATCGGACGGCAACCGTCCTCGCATCAAAAGAATACGCCCACCAACCGCCGAAGCGATCCCAAAGGCCCTGATGTCAACGGATTGGATTCTAGCAATAGTATCGCCGGACCTAATGATTTGACGCGCGAAGTACCTTCCAGCGAAGGCGAAGACCATGAGGAATCGACGCCGCTGCGCCGTGACTCGTATACCGTCGCAACCGAAGAAGAGCGCAATCGAGCCATCCACGGCCGCAATCCCCAGTCGGAACCATGGCATTGGCAACAAGTCGCTAGTATTGTTGCGCTGCTGGCGACCATAGGACTTTGTATCGGGCTCGCCGTCTGGTTTTCCCGCCCCCCCAGCGCCGATCGGATCTGGAATCAAATCCTTCCTGCCATCCAATCCGGCAACGACGAGCAACTCCTGACCGTAAGCGATCTAGCAGAAACCTTTTTGACACTGTACCCAGACGATCCGCGCGCCGATCAAGCCAAGCAGCTGGTCGAGAACTCAAGAACATTCGACCTTTTCAAACAATTGGAAAAGCGTGCCTCCAATCCAGGGCTCGAACGAATGGACTCCCTTGAACAACCTCTGCTGGCCGCCCTGCGTTTGGCCCGTGTTGACCCCGAGCAAGCCGAGCGGCGACTAAATGCCCTTATGATGATTTTCGAGAATGCGGAAGGACTGTCAAAAAGCCAACGAAATCTGTTGGATTCCGTCCGGCTTGCACGCTCAAGGCTACTCGAGTCCCCCCCGAATTCCGAAGTCCCTCAGGCTCGTAAGAACTTGGAACAAAGGTTGGTTTGGGCGGAAGCCAATCTCGATCCCCAGCGCCGGACAGCGTTCTATGAGAATATCCTCCTTCTGTACAGCGACCTGCCTTGGGCAAAACCAATTGTCGAAACCGCTCGATCGCGGCTGAATGACATCACACCCACAGCACCTTGACACCCATCGCTTCGATGCCGCTTCTCTCGGCTTCCCTCTGGGTTTCTCTCTGGGCTTCTCGCTGGCTGTCGATTGACACGGCGGATACCGTGCAACTACACTAGTGCGTTTTGGCCGATCCTCAACGGCCATCGCATTCGCGACCCCTTTATCCACCAATCCGAAAATTATCATCGCCGACGCGGTCTCTCTCGTGTCGGCGATGTCGTTTTTACCGACTGAATCAACTTCTCTAATTTCGCATGAGTTCCCCAGTGGAAAGCCAGAACGAAGCCATCCAGAAAGCAGACACTCTGATCGAAGCCATGGGCTGGATCCGTCGCTTTCGCGGAAAGACCACGGTCATCAAATTGGGTGGGTCGTTGATGGCCAACCCCGATGCGATGCGACACACGCTGCTCGATATCATCTTCATGGAAACGGTGGGGATGCGGCCGGTAGTGGTGCATGGTGGCGGACCATCGATTAACAAGGCCATGGAAGAAGCCGCGATCGAACCGGTTTGGATCAAAGGTCGCCGGGTCACGGACGCCAGGACGCTGGAGATCGTCGAACGGACCCTAGCTTATGATCTGAATACATTCCTGGCAGACGAAGTCGAGCGGCTGGGTGGTCGCGCCATGAATCTCAATTTTCGCACCACGAATGTTCTCTTTGGAGAAAAACTTCTGCTCCAGGAACCGGGGACAGACCCCATCGATTTGGGTTTCGTGGGTCAAGTCACCCGTGTGGACCGTCAAACCATTGAGAACTTGACCTACACCAGCCAAATTCCAGTGATCCCTTCCATGTGTATTGATGCGCTGGGCCAAAAGTACAACGTCAATGCAGATACTGCCGCGATGGCCGTCGCTGAAGCCCTCGGAGCGGAAAAACTCATCTTCATTAGCGATGTTAACGGAGTCCGTCGCGACAAAGACGATGCGGCCAGCGTCATCCATTCCATGACGGCAAAGGAAGCACAGACGCTGATCGAAAGCGGCGTCATTTCAGGAGGCATGATCCCCAAGGTCGAGGCATGTCTATCGACTCTCAAGCGAGGCGTAGGGAAAGTCCACATCATCGATGGTCAACTCCGCCACTCGCTATTGCTAGAAATCTACACCACGGCCGGCGTCGGAACAGAAATCATTCAAAGCCGAAATTCTCCCGTTTCACGAATCAATCCGTCCTAACATGAAGCACCTTCGGACTTTGTTCGATCTTTCACGCGATGATTTGCATACCATCATCCAGTGGTCGCGCGCACTGAAGTCGAAGCTCGCCATGGGACAACGACCGGATCTATTGAAGAATCGGACATGTGCGCTCATCTTTGAAAAGGCGAGCTTGAGAACCCGAGTCAGTTTTGAAGCAGGCATGGCTCAACTCGGAGGGACAGCGATCTATTTGACCAGTGACGCAGGCTGGCGCGAGCGAGAATCGATCTCGGACTTCGTCCGGGTTCTGGCGGAGTATTGCGATTTTGTCGTTTGTCGAGCCATCTCCCAGTCGACCATCGATGAATTGGCTCAGCACAACGTTTTACCGGTGATCAACGGGCTATCCGATCTCTCCCATCCGTGCCAAGCCATCGGGGATGTCATGACCATGCTTGAGCACGCGGACAATCATCAGCTCCAGGGCAAGCAACTCACGTTCGTGGGAGATGGGAACAACGTTGTCCGATCGCTTCTGAAAGCATCTCATTTGGCTGGCATGAAATTTCGACTCGCCTGCCCCAAGGCGTACCAGTTGAAAGCGGACTTCCTTGATGCCGTGAAATCTGCTTATGGTCCGCTCGATTTCGAACAAAGCGAAGAGATCGCCTCGATGGTTCGCCATGCTGATTTCATCTACACCGATGTTTGGACGAGCATGGGGCAAGAGGCCGAAAATGAAATCCGCAAGAAGGCGTTCGCCCCCTATCAAATCAACGAGCAATTGCTTCGATTGGCCCCAGCTCATTGCAAGATCATGCATTGCCTGCCGGCACGCAGAGGACTCGAAATCACCGATTCCGTATTGGACTCGAAACAGAGCATTGTTTTTCCGCAAGCGGGCAACCGACTCCACGCGCAAAAAGGACTGCTCCTGTGGTTATCGGTCAAGAATGGATATTTGAGTTCTCGCGATTTGGACTTCTAGCGTTTAGGATTGCGACAGACCTTCGGATTCGAGACCACTCAGCGCTGGCTCGATTGCGTCGCGCGACGGGTCAGCGAGACTGCGACCCATTGCACGTAGAGACGATCCGCTTCTGACAAGCGGCGCATCGGAACCGTGGTAGTCCTTCCGTTTTCCTTCCGTAGTCGGACACAATCTTCAAAGATGATGGCAACCCGAGCCGTGACTGAGAACGTGCCGGTATTGTCGTTCCAGACTCGATACTCGGCCCCTCGAAACGCATCGCGATGGATCTCGGAGATATCTTTGTCAGCCGAATCTTGAGCACCTGCGAACAACATCGCACTTGGAATGCGATCCGGCTCCAAACGGGGGACTGGAGCCTCAATGGGACTGGCCTCGTCCCGTACTGGAGTATTCCTCCCACCTTCAGCAGGAGAGCCTCCGTCCATTGGCTCCCCATCGATTTGTCTATCGATTCGTCCCACTAAAAATTCACTGCGTTCGGAATCGACAGGAGACCCGAACATGGCATCGACGGAGGGCGCCCGATACTGGGCCATCGGATCTTCAAAGATTGGGGATGCAGGTGGCTTCGTCCCCGGATTGGTAAACAGATCCCAATCGTCGCCTCCCTTTGGAACCCCGGAGATCGATGTTTTCGATGAGTAGGGGGAAGTATCGCAGATGACGACGTGCGTATTTTCGACCATCGACGGCACGGAATTCAATGGCTCCCGTGCCGTCCCCTCGAACTCGTAGTCGACGAAATCGACCAACCAAGTTGTTGTTGGTGATTGACCATGCAGTACGAGGATCTGGTCGTGTGTACCCACCACACCACCTAAAAGCATCCCACCCACGGCCACAATCCCACCCAAGCGTGTGCTCCAGTCCGATGTGGCTCGGTGTGGCGTCGGGAAAGGATATCGCTCCCTCACGATTCCGTTCGACGACGATGCGTTAGCGGTCGCATGGATCGACGCCATCGTCGACAAAGATACGATCGTCGCAAAGCGAACCCAGAATGCAAACGGCTTTGACATAGTGGTGCAAATCTCGAAACTCAACGTCTTGGATGCGAGGCTGGGGACTCAACACTCGCTCGCTCGGATCGAACTGCGACGCGTGCCCCAGGCCAACTGGGAGATTCCTCCAGTTTTTGGCTGGGGACACGAAACAGTACGAACGGACTCGTCGCCATGGATACCTATCGTTTGTTCGGCTTTTTTGGCTAGGTAAACATGAGCGCCTATGCAAAAATTAGCGATTCCGCATAGTTTCGATGTGCATGCGTAGAGGACTTGCGGATTGCAGGGTTTGCATCGGGTGCATGTGCAGCTTCCTTGCATCCCTTACAATATGGCCAGACTGAACGGATAATTTAGTGTTTCCTATCCGTACCATGCCCTTGTTCCTGCCGCAGCCATCGGAGTAAAACGACTCGTGCTTACCCAGTTCATTATCGCAGTTCGGGATTAGCGACTCTATCCGCAACATGCTAAGGAAACTGCTCAAGTCGTTGTTTGGTAGCTGGTCGTTGGAACGCAAGTGCCTACTTTTTTTGGGCCTAGCTCTTCTCATCTCGTTGGTCCTGGGTTTCTTTGCCGTCCAGTTCGTGGCCGAACGCTTGGTCATCGAAGCAACCCGCCAAACAGCGCGGGATTTTGCGAATTCCTACATCGGCTTGAGTCTCTTTTCGTTCGATGCTCGCGACATAGAAAGAGCTGGTAGTCTTCCCCAAGATGATGCAATCAAAGCGAAAGCGAGAGCCAATCAAGACAAGTGGATGCAATCCCATCGCGAAGATTTCGGGCTATTGCGATTCAATTGCACCATCCTCCGCATTGGCAAAGCCCCCGAGCCAGGATGTTGGCTGAAGGTCAACGAGGCTCATGATGATGATCTTCAGCGTTTGCAACGTATGAAGGAACGCGTGAATTGGTCCGATCAGGCCGAAAAGAATGCAAACGACCGAATAATCCCTCTTGCGGCATTCAAAGAACGAACTGCCAGCGATGACGTTACTCCCGCATCCTCGGACGCGGCGCCGATCGCCGGTGGTTCGGTGAATGCCAATCCAATCGCAAGCCTTACCAATCCAAACCAATACATTTTTGAAGAGAAAGGTCCTATCGACGGATTCTATTATTATTACCATCCCATTTCCTTAGCAACAAAATGCAACGAATGCCATGAAAAGCTGCGGGCAACCGAGAAAATTACGGCATTAGAACCAAGCAATCTTCTGCGGGTCGTGCGAGTGCAAATTCCGTACAGGGAGACAAGTTTATGGAGAATCTGGAGCTACTCGCTGCTAACTTCGATCGGGATTGCAACACTGGCCCTATCCCTTCTTTTCATTCATTGGGTATTGAAAAGACTGGTTATCAACCCTCTCTCGGAACTCAAAACCGTGAGCGAAGAGATCATCAGTGGCAAGAGCAACCTCCAGTTCCGAGTGGATACCGATGATGAATTCTCCGAACTCTCGGACTCGTTCAATCGTATGCTTCGGCACGTGACGGAAGCCCAATTCCAACTTCAAACCGCCAACGACAAACTGGACAGCCAAGTCGATGACTTGGCATCGCTCAACTTGCAGCTTTTTGAAGCCAATCGGCTCAAGGGTGAATTCCTCGCCAGCATGAGCCATGAATTGCGAACGCCCCTCAACAGTATCCTCGGATTCAGCGAAGTCCTTAGCGGCATCGAAATACTGACCGATAAACAGCGTCGCTGGGTTTCCAACATTCAGAACAGCGGTCGAATCCTGCTCGAGATGATTAATGACATTCTCGACTTGGCAAAAGTCGAAGCAGGCAAGATGGAAGTACGCCCCACCGAATTCAATCTGATCGCCGTGATTCAAGGCCAAATCGAACTCTTTCGCAAAATGGCCGAAGACAAAAACATCGACATCCAAGTCGACTCGAATCAGTGCGATATGATGATTTTTCAGGACCAGGGCAAGTTCGCGCAAATCCTTACCAATCTGCTTTCGAACGCCATCAAATTCACACCGGAGGGAGGTTTGGTCACGATCAATTGCGATTGGCTCAGCGACCAGGACTTTTTCGTTTCGGTGGCGGATACAGGCGTCGGTATCGCTCCGCATGAACACGAAGTCATCTTCGAGAAATTCCGTCAAGCCACTTCTGCCGGAGGGCAAGATTCGTTGACGCGGGAGCATTCCGGCACCGGTCTGGGTTTGTCGATCGTGCGGGAACTTTGTCGTTTGCTCGGTGGTGATATCTCCCTCAGCAGCCAGCTGGGTCAAGGCAGCACGTTCCGTTGTGTCCTGCCCATAAGATTTCAAACGTCCACCTCGACCCCATTGGACGTTCTTCCAAACTCACGCAGTTGATTCCAGTTCCTTTCAAAACCCTTTCAACGTTCTCGCTTTCACGAACTCGCTAGCCCATAAACGCATGAACCACTCTTCCAACATCCGCCCCGTTCGCGTTGAACGTGGCTTCACCAAGCAGACTCCAGGAAGCGTCCTGTACAGCAGTGGCGACACCGTCGTGCTCTGCACCGCCAGCCTCGAAAACAAAGTCCCAGATTGGCTGGTCGGCAAAGGCAAAGGATGGATTACCGCTGAATACAACATGTTGCCCGGCAGCACTCCACAACGCAAAGCGCGTGAAAGAAACGGTAAAGTCGACGGGAGAACGACCGAGATTCAAAGGCTGATAGGACGTTCTTTTCGTGCAATCGCGGACTTAACCAAGCTCGGCGAACGATCGTTGACGATCGATTGCGATGTTTTACAAGCCGATGGGGGTACACGCACGGCGGCGATCACCGGAGGGATGATTGCCCTGATCGATGCAGTCAATACGGTGTTCCAAGGGGTTCCAATCGATCAGTACCCACTACGAGATTCGGTCGCCGCCATCAGCGTTGGGATCGTCGATGGCAAACCCACTTTGGATTTGGACTATGAGAAGGATGTGCGAGCGGATGTCGACATGAATGTCGTGATGACCGGGCGAAATCGTTTCGTCGAAATCCAAGGGACAGGGGAAGAATGCACCTTCGACGAATTGGAGCTAGCACAACTGATCACACTTGCCAAATCGGGTATCGCTCAATTGCATACATTCCAACAGCAATCCCTTGGCAAAGCGTGGCCATGGTCAGCATAAAAATCCATCTGCACAATAGCGATCACACGACATCCCGCTTCGCCAATTCATCCCAGCGTGCATAGGCACTGGTGAGGGAGTTTTCCAGCTTGTCCTGCAACTTCTGGTCGCGGGCAAGTATGTCTGGCGACTGTCGGTAATACTCGGGCTCACTCCTCAAAGCATTCAGCTTTGCTTGCTCCCCTTCCAAAGCTTCAATCTTGGCAGGCAAGCCACCGAGTTCCTGCTTTTCCTTGAAACTCAGCTTTTTCGTTTCGGTTTTCGTCGTCGTTGATGATGCTCCCGAGCCTTTCATCGTGGCGGATTTCCCTTTGCCGGAGGGCCGATCGCTAGAGGTAGGATTCTTAATGGCGGAAGAACGTTGCCTCAGCCAATCGTCGTAACCACCGACATATTCTTTGATCCCTTGCTCCTCAAAAACGATCATGCTGGTGACGACATTGTTCAGGAATGCTCGGTCGTGACTGACCACGAGCAACGTTCCTTCGTATTCGACCAATTTCTCTTCGAGCAATTCCAGCGACTCCGAATCCAAATCGTTGGTAGGTTCGTCCATCACCAGCAAGTTGGCGGATTGTGCGAAAAGTTTGGCCAGCAACAATCGATTGCGCTGCCCTCCCGACAAAAATTGAATCTTGGATCGAGCTTGTTCTGGCGTGAACAGAAAATCTTGCAAGTATCCAATGACGTGTTTCGAACGCCCAGCGACGGTGATGGTAGTACGCCCGACCCCGACGTTTTCCTCCGCCGTTTGCTCTGGATCTAAGACCTCGCGCGTCTGGTCAAAGTAAGCCAGTTCCAATTTCGTTCCCATTCGAATGCTTCCTTGCAACGGGGCTAGTTGCCCCAACAGGCCGCGAAGCAAGGTCGATTTTCCAACTCCATTTCTTCCCAGTATTCCGATTTTGTCTCCTCGCATGATCGTCAAATCGAGCGGTGGCACGATGCATTTATCGCCATAACCAAACGATGCCCCTTCGAGATCGCAAACCAACATGCCGCTACGTTCGCCCGAATCGATATTGAGCTTCATCGTGCCGGTCCGCGAGGGTCTCTGCAATCGAGCGCGGCGCATATCTTCGAGACGGCGTACTCGCCCTTCGTTGCGAGTTCGCCGCGCCTTGACCCCTGTCCGAATCCACGCCTCTTCTTCTGCCAACCTCTTATCAAAGAGTGCATCCTGCTTCTCTTGCGCTTGGAGCGCCAATTCTTTGCGTTGAAGAAAGGTAGGATAATCACACGTCCAGTCGAACAGTCGACCTCGATCAATTTCGAGAATCCGGGTCGCCAATCGAGTTAAAAACGCTCGATCGTGGGTGACGAAAAGCAGGGTCGAGGAGAGGTTTGCAAGATACCCTTCCATCCATGTGATGGCATCGATATCCAAATGGTTCGTAGGTTCATCCAACAGCAACACGTCGGGCGCCCCAGCCATGGCTCGTCCGATCAGGGTCCTGCGCTGCAGGCCTGTGGAAAGCTCCGTAAATTCAGAATCGGGCTGAAGCTGCAATTGATCAAAGATCCGTTCCAATTGCTGCTCGCGCTTCCAATGATTTTCGACGTCCGACAGTTCCTCGGGCATACCCTGGGCAACGACGTGTTCGATCGTTCCGGAGATTCCTTCTGGCACGTCTTGCGGAACCCAGGCTATCCTCGTTCCAGCTTCGAACTCAATGGTTCCAGCATCCGGTTTCTCCACGCCCCCCAATAACCGTAGCAACGTCGTTTTTCCTGCTCCGTTGCGTCCCAGCAGTCCGATTTTTTCTCCTCGTTCGACACGCGCAGAAACGCGATCCAATAGAAGTGGGCCACGATAACCGATCGAAAGATCTTGAATTTGGATCTGAGGCATAGGGTCGATAGACCGTCACGGTCACTTGGCAGCGGGTGTCACAGAAGTATGGTCATGCACGATAACCCATCGGCCGCCCAGCTTCTGCCAGACGAGTGAAAAATTACCACCGATTGGTTCGGCTCGTTTTAAATGCCACCTCCCAAGCGTGAGAGCGGCATGGTCGCCCAACAACTTCGTCTCCAAATCACTAAAGGTCAACTCCCCCATCGTCGCCCGATCCGGGTATCGATCCAGATAACGTTTTCGCGTGGCCTCCCAGCCATGAGTAGTTGCACCTCCCGAACTGAAACTTAGGTCAGGACTGTTCCAGTAGGCTTGCATGAAGGTGGGAATGTCCCCCTGATTCCAAGCGACCGCTTGCGCAGAAAGGACTTCGTGAAGAACATCCTTGTCCTCGAACGGCAAAACCTTGGCGCCGCTTGCAGTCGCTTGATTCCGTTCCGCCATCCACACAACGGATGTCGCCAAAGCAATGGAAACAGCAGCGACGAGACCCAGATGCTGGCGGAATTTGCATTTAGGCACCATGGACATCATTACTCCGAAACATCGAACGCAAAAGACGATTGACGGTTTCGGCCCGAATCCACAGGCTTACCTCCAGAGCCGGATATCGTACTCGATTCCCTCGATGGGAACGAAGCCCCAGCGGAAACAAAACAACTGGGTCCCCTGACATCGAAAACCAAGCACCCAGGAAAAGTCGATTCCCAGACGCTGCTCCCAGACGCTGCGAAGCGTATCCGTGCAAAAAGAGCCTCGGTTTGCCCAACCTTGTTCTTCATCCATGCTGTAGGGCATTCAGGCATGCAAAACGGCAATCGGCCTTCGTTTGCAACCTATCTCCGAAGCATTTGGCGATTCCATGACAGTGAGTATCCGCCGTCGAATGCGATGGAATCGATTTGGCCGCCCAATGCCAATTTATGGAAAGTCACAGAAAGTCAACGCGCGAGAGAGAGAGCAGGCCCTTGAAACTTCACGGCGGCTCTCATCGCCAGGAGCGGAGACACTGGAAATCTACCATCGGACCCCCTCTCAGAATCATTGATTGTCTGTAAACTAGGGGCCCGCGAAACCAGGGTGGATTGTCGCGATTTTTGTTTTCGTCTCTTTCGTTGTTTCCCTCACGGGAGGTCCTTCGGTGGCATCAGGCAAGTACGTTTTTACGAGTGAATCCGTTTCCATGGGGCACCCAGATAAACTGGCTGACCGCATTTCCGATAGCGTCCTCGACGCACTTCTCGCACAGGACCCAATGAGTCGCGTTGCTTGCGAGACGGTCGTCACAACGGGCCTGGCATTGATCGTTGGTGAGATCACAACCAAGGCCATCGTCAACTATGCAGATATCGTGCGAGAAGCCATCGTCGATGTTGGTTACGTCGATGATGAGTGGGGCATCAATGGTAAATCCTGCAACGTTATGGTCGCCTTGGACCGTCAGAGTCCAGATATCGCAGTAGGTGTCAACGACGATTCGGACAGCGGCAAGGACATCGGCGCCGGAGACCAAGGCTTGATGTTCGGCTACGCCTGCAACGATACGCCGGAACTGATGCCGTTGCCAATCGCATTGGCCCATCGCATCACCAATCGATTGACGGAAGCCCGATTTAATAAAGAAGTGGACTGGCTTCGACCCGATTCGAAGAGTCAGGTCTCTGTCATTTACGACGAGTTCACACCGATTGGGATTAATAACGTGGTGGTTTCCACGCAACATAGTCCCGATGTTTCGCAAAAGGAAATTCGCGAATTCGTCATCGAGAAAATCATCAAGCCGCTGATTCCCCCGAAATTGCTTTCGCCGGATATCGTTTATCACATCAATCCAACTGGAAACTTCGTGATCGGCGGACCTCATGGCGATAGTGGGCTGACCGGCCGAAAGATCATCGTAGATACCTACGGTGGTTGGGGGCGACATGGCGGTGGTGCGTTCAGCGGCAAAGACCCGACCAAGGTTGACCGTAGCGCTGCTTACATGGCTCGCCACGTGGCAAAGAATATCGTCGCTTCGGGAGTCGCCGATCGATGCGAGGTTCAAGTCGCCTATGCCATTGGCGTCAGCAAGCCGGTCAGCGTACGCGTGGATACTCAGGGCTCGGGCAAAGTCAGCGACGAAAGGATTTGCGAGGTTGTGCAGACTTTCTTCGACCTGACCCCGCGCGGCATTATCGAGTACCTCGATTTGCGCCGCCCCATCTATCGCAAAACTTCCGCCGGTGGTCACTTCGGCCGCAATGAGCCAGAGTTCACTTGGGAAAGCACGGCCCGAGCAAGCGAATTGGCAAAAGCGATTCGGGGCTGATTCTCGTGCGTCGCATGGATGTCGACGGTCGCACTGGATTGCGCCCTCTGTCGGAACTCGAATTTTAATTTCGATCTTTCAGAATTGCGAACCTCGGTATGCCTTCCTGCGTGCCGAGGTTTTTGCATTCATCCTTCATCATGCATCCCAACCGCCTCCCCGCGTTTCTCATTCCATCCCTAAAAATCATTGCCGTCGCAATGGTTTTGGGATGGATTCTCTATCGATTCCCCGAGAATCATTGGCGCCCTCTCCTGTCGGCATCCAAGGATTGGCGTTTTCTCTTTCTCGCCCTCAGCACAGCCTTGCTCGCTCACCTGGTAAGCTTTTGGAGATGGAAGATTCTGCTTGGAGCCCTCGGGCTTCCCATGCGTCTGATCGAAGCATGTCGACTCGGATTTCTCGGATCGACCCTCAACATGGTTAGCGTCGGATCGGTGGGAGGAGATGTGTTCAAAGCGGTCGCGGCCGCACGCTTAGCCCCAGGAAAACGCACCGAGGTCGTGACATCCGTGCTGGTGGATCGCGCGATTGGCCTGCTCGGATTAGTTCTCGTTGCCTCCTTCAGCCTGTCGCTAGCGACTGCACTCTCGCCAACCATGCGATGGATCTGGTCGGCCGCACTGACGCTCAGCGCACTGGGCTCTCTTGCCCTGCTGCTCGTTCTCCTTTTCGGTCGATGGCTTCCAACCCATCGATTCCAAAAACTGCCATGGATAGGCCAAATCGTTTTTCGTGTTGCTAATTCATGCATGGTCTTTTACGGCCGGCCATGGCTCGTCGTTCAAATGATTGTGACCTCCCTGATGGTACATTCATTGCTGACAACTTCTTGCTGGCTGATCTCCATTGCGCTCTATCACTCTGAGCCGAACCTGATACCGACGTTAGCTCAACACTTTCAAGCCATTCCCCCCGCTATGGCTGCAGCCACTTTGCCCATCACGCCGGGTGGCGTTGGTATTCAAGAGCTTTTGATTCAAACCCTCTTTGCGGAAATCCCCGAAGTATCCAGTGCATTCTCCGGCTTGGTCGTTGCGACAACGTATCGCGCGATCTTGGTGGTGATCGCATTGATCGGAGCCGTTGTTTATTTGACGGGGAATGAACGCAGACTAGTCGCACAGGATCTTTCTGCGACAACAAACGCTGCGTTGGGTGCGAAGACGAACCAGGAATAATCGATCACCATTATCCGGCTCGATAACGGCGAACACCGCGATATCTGAACTAACGCTGATAGATCGGCAGATAATGGTATTTGACGGAAAGGCTAAGGACGGCCATGGAAGTGCAATAGACCGATCCCGCGTTTTGCTCTTCTCCTCCAGAAGATTCCCAAGCGCCATTTTGCTTTTGCTTGGATAGTAGCAATTCCGAGACGATTTTGGCGGCCCTCTCGGCATGATCGCCACCTCGCTGATGCATCCCTTGGGCAAAGTAATACAGTCCGTACAGAATGAATCGTTCGTTCCAATTCGGTGGATGTTCGAGCAACCAATCCGCCGCCCCTGACACCAACGGCGAGTCGTATTGACCGCAGACTTGCATCGCCAAAAGCCCTGCCGAGGTCATCGTAAACGTCGGCCCGCCCCCATTGGCTTCGTACGTGAAACCATTCTTGGCATCGCGAGGCGTTCCTTTCGAATCCAATGGAGACGAAAACGATCGTTTCAAGTAACCTACAGCGTCTTCAATCGTCTTCGAGGAAACATCCAATCCATCGTTTTTTGCACTCCGGAGCGCCATCAGTTGCCAGACCGACACCGAGAGATCGCTGTCTCCTGCATCCGGCGTGTATCTCCATCCCCCACGTGCGTTGACCCCTTTTTTCACCCGTTGGCTCCGCACGATCAAATCGATGGCCTTTTGCGCGGAAGTATGGACTTCTTCATCCATTCCTTCATTCAATGTCATGCCGAGCATCTCAGTCAACATCAGCGAAACGATGCCGTGCCCGTACATCCTTGAACCATCTGCTGCGCCGAAGTACCCAGCCTTGTCCTGTCGACCTTCGCTGAGTAGGTACTTGAGCCCGCGAGCCATGGCAACCCCTTCGGCGCTCGAATCGGCAGGTTGGTGGCCAACAGATGCCATCGCCATGATGGCCAGAGCTGTCATCGCATTCTCACTACCCCGATCGGTGATAGATCCGTTCGGCTTCTGTTGCGTGACGAGATACTGAATCGCACGCGAAACCGCTGCATCCACGTCATCTTTTTCAAATGCCTCCTGGCCGTGAGCGGCTATTCCCAACACGCAGGTACCATCGATCCAAGCCAACAGGGCAAACATGGCAAATCCGATTTTTTTTCGAACCGCGACCCATTGCCATGCCGAACTCGCGTTACACATCTTCCGCACGCTCATTGACTTTCTCCAGCAAATCCAGGAGTACTCGATCGACTTCGATCCCTTCCGCTTGGGCTTCGAAATTCAATAACACGCGATGTCGGAGGGAAGGCAAGAACACGCGACGGACGTCTTCAAAACTGACGTTGTATCGGCCGTCGAGCAAAGCTCGCACTTTCGAAGCCAGCGCGATCGTCTGTGCCCCGCGAGGGCTTGCCCCCCATCGAATGTACTGGTTCGTGACATCGGGAGCCAAAGTTCCACCGGGATGCGTAGCTAGGATCAGCCTCGCCACATAATCCTGAACATGCTTCGCCAAAACGACTTGTCGCACCAACTTTTGCCAGTGCAAGATCTCCTCACCATCCATTGATTTCTCTGGTGTGATCGTAACCCCTCGGGTCGTCCGATCAATGATGGTGTTGAGTTCTTCGCGACTGGAATAACCCACCACCAACTTGAATAAGAAACGGTCCAACTGCGCCTCCGGCAGGGGATACGTTCCTTCTTGTTCGATCGGGTTCTGGGTGGCCAACACAAAAAAAGGTTTCTTTAACTCATAGCGAGTTCCTGACACCGTGACCGTTCCTTCCTGCATGGTCTCGAGCAAGGCGGATTGTGTCTTCGGAGTCGCCCGGTTGATTTCGTCTGCCAAGCAAATCTGCGTAAAGATCGGCCCCTTCTGAAACTGAAATTCCCTTCGTCCATCGTTCTCGACGATCATGTTGGTACCGAGAATATCCGACGGCATCAGGTCAGGCGTGAATTGGACCCGATTGAAATCCAATGACAATGTCTCGGAAAGAGTTCGGATGAGCATTGTCTTGCCCAACCCTGGTACCCCCTCCAAAAGGCAATGACCACCTACAAATATCGCTGTCAGAACTCCATTGACGATTTCATCGTGCCCGACGATCACTCGACCGATCTGCTGCCGAACTGCGGAATATCGCTCGCGAAACCGCTCTGCTTCTTGTTGCATCGATTCTGCCACGTTGCTCATAGGGGTCCGTTCTTTCCAATTCGAAAGGGTCGTATCTATTGTTTCTATTGTTTCTTCTTGGCTTGACGCTTGGCTTCCAACAGACGGGAAGTGTAGCTCTGTTCGTCGTCCGTTTGCATACTTGGAGGCGCGGATCGTGCCGAAGGTCCTGCTTGCCGACTGGTCTCGCTTCCAAAGCGATCGAGCCCTGAGGGCTGGTTCGCAGAGGGAACTTCCGAAGTGGCTGGATCAGGTATCTCAAAAGAAGCGCTCGCCCGCTGTCGATCGAGTTCCCCGGAAACCTGGGACTTGCTCGACCGCAATCGATCGAGACTGGCTTGACGTTTTTCATCGACTTCGGTGTGGCGAGAACGCTGAATCCATTGAGCCATTTTCCTGAGCGGCTTTCCAAGATCCAAGGCGACTCGTCTCACAAAAACATCGGCAAAAAAGAGGGTGGAACCCAACAGCAACGCAATCGGCCAAACATCTTTAAGACTCTTTGCGGAGGGAATGCCAGCGCGATAGGTATCTATCTTGACAATCTCTTCCAAACTATCGCTTTCCAAAGGGGGCATCAGCATTCCCTGTTCACCTCCCAGCGGCTTTTGCTCCGCCAGTTCTTCCAACAATCGCATATTGGCTTGTCGCACGCGGTACTCATCGGAAAAGGGGACTGTGACGCCGGTCGTCATGGTGGCTCTCCCCGATCCGGGATTCACGCTGACCATATAGCTTCCAGCCCCTTCAGGTACAAATTCGCCGACGTAGCGCCCGGGTGCTTGCTGCCGAAGTGGGAGCGTCATCGGCTTGAGATCGGGACCAATCGCCGTTGCGTTCATATCGAGAAAGTTGAGAAACTGATCGTTCGCATCGAGTGCGTTGACGATAATCTGCACCCGGCCATCTTTGACTTGGGTTGCAACGGAATACTTTCCATCGTCGTTTTGGGTTCGCATCGTCCATCGCACCAATTGAGAGAAGAACTGGTCGTAGTAGGTGGAACCTACCCAATCGTTCGCCCATCGCTTGCCTGCGTCGGATGTGAAGACCGCTGTTCTCCCCAATCCATAATTCCAGGTCGCCAACAAAGAAGCAGTCTCCGATTCTTCGGGCATGGGTGACAACAAAGGCACTTCCACCAATGGACTATCCTTGCGCTCAGTCAAAACGAATCCGCTGATGCGAGGCAACGGTCCGGTGATGCCGGACATCACTTCATGCCCTGGGAGTTGGATACTGGGGGAAACTCCCCCCTCGGGCTCAAACACCAACGGACGAGCCACGCGTCTCGCCTCGCGCATAAAAATCTTGGGCAACGCAGCTGCATTCGTCACCACGTAATAGTTTCCACCCGTTCGATTGGCGATACGCTTGAGTTCCGCCGTACCCACCGTTCCATGCGCCCCGACAGCGACGGTCGAGATCTTGATCTTTGCAGTGACATATTCGGCCAAAACACTGTTGGTCGCAGGCGTGGGATCTCCGTCGCTGATAACGATCATGTGCTTAACAGAAGCCGGAACCGTTTTCAAGGATTTGATCGCCAATCGCAATGACGAATCGAAGGCAGGCATATCCCCGGGCACCATGCGCTGAAGTCGAGACTTCATCATCGACCGATTTTCACCCACTTTTTGCAAGCCACTGTTATCCTTTTCCCACAACCATTTATCACCCGACATGTCGTAATGAATCACGCCGCAATAATCTTCGGGACCGAGAGCCTCCAATGCGGACTTGCTAATCATTTTTTGCCAATGGTTCCCCTCCGCCATCTCCGAGGCGTGCATTACCATCGCCAAGGCTCCGACCGCTTTAACTTTAGAGTTCTTGATGGCGAAGTTAACGGGCATTGCTTCTTCGAGTTTGGTATTTGTCCATCCTCCTGCTCCAAATGCCTCGGGGCCTCCCAGCATCAGCAGGCCCATCCCAAACTGCTGCACACTTTGAACCAGCATTTCGATCTGCTCGTTCGTGATTGAGACGATTTGAGTCACATCCTCGCCGCTCGACCGTGGTACTCCAGCCATGATCACACTGTCATAGCTCTGCAATTCCACCAAACTTGTGAAAAGTGTGTTTGTATTGCGAACATCCACATCGATGTCGCTGCGCCGCAATGCTTCCACGAGCATATCGTAGTTGCCGGGATTGTTGGAATCCTCGATGAGCATGACTCGCCCACGCCCTCGCGCATACGTAAATGCGGTCGCTCGATTGTTCTGAACGATCGTGTCTTTGGTGGCGTCATCGACCGTGAACTCAGCTTCGTACGTGTAACCGGCAGTCTCTTCGATACGATGCGGAATCGGCACAACATTAACATCTCGATCCAAGGTGTACGGGGCATCTACCAGGACATCCGATTGGTTTCCAAAACGGCGAACGACGCGCAACCTGCCATCGATGGCTTCGTCCGGCGCGCCTTTTTCTCGATAGCGATTGATCACGACACGGGCATCGACCATTTGTCCTTGCCGCACATAACCCGGAACATCGATCTTTTCGACCAATACTTCGGTCGAAGCATCCAACCGGACCGGAACCACATCGATACCAACACCCGAGTCGACAAGCTGTTTGGCGAACGACTCGGCTGAGCCGAGAGTCTGATTGCCGTCGGTGAGAATGACGACTCGCTTGGCCGAATCCTCCAGGAAACTTGCGGCCGCGAGCTTTAATGCCCCTTCCAAATTGGTGGCGTCCGTCTTTCCAAAATTACTCTCCGGCTTGCTAAGCGGGGGCAAATTCTCATCCAAAGGAGGAATCTCGATCGAAGCTTCCCGCCCAAAAACGATTAGTCCAGCGCGATCCTCGCGACGCTTGTTGCGGTGCGACTTCACACTCTCGACCGCATATCGCAACATCAATTGCCGCTTGGCAATGGGAATCGAATCGCTTTGGTCCAACAAAAAAATCACCGTTTGCCGTTCGCTTGACCAGATCCATTGCACCCCAGAGAGAGCAAGAATGACCAGCAGCAAAACGAGCGATCGGAGTACCAGGGCTAACACCCGTCGAACGGGTCCCAAGCCCGCCAGCGATCGCATCCCGATCCACCATGCGATTGGAATCAAGACCAACAGAAAAAGCATGGAAGGATACTGGAATCCGATTTGAAAATTTCCCATCGCGGCGCGATCTCCCCCTGCCCTCATCGGATTTCGTAAAGTGATAGTATTATGGTCTATTGAAGGGGCCCCCTACCAGATGCCTAGTGTTCTTTTCTTTCTCGATTGTGAGTTCCAATTCCGTCATGCAAATCAATGGGATCGAGATTGAGGATACATTCGCAGAAGCCTTTGATATGACGGCCACTCGAATCATCATCACGGCCGCTGAACACTCTTGGGCTCGTCGGTCGGCAGAAGCCATGACGGGATTCGCAACCAGTGTCATTGGTTGTGGAGTCGAAGCAGGCATCGAACAATCACTTGAACCCTCACAAACCCCGGATGGCCGGCCTGGTGTTTCCGTCCTGATGTTTAGTGTCTCCGGGACTGAATTGGAGAAACAACTGATTCGCCGCGTTGGCCAATGCGTGCTGACTTGTCCGAGCACATCGGTCTTCAGTGGAATCGATAGCGAGAAAAAAATCGCGATGGGCTCCAAGTTGCGATACTTCGGTGATGGTCATCAAATTTCGAAACGCATCGGAGATGAGAAATACTGGCGCATTCCGGTTATGGACGGCGAGTTTGTTTGCCAGGATTCGGTGTCTCGCACCCATGCGGTCGGTGGAGGCAATTTTTTGGTGCTTGCAGAAACCATTCACGGCGCGTTGCACGCGTGCGACTCCGCCGTCCGAGCCATCAAGAAAGTTCGCGGCTGCATTACTCCCTTTCCAGGAGGTGTTGCTCGCAGTGGTTCGAAAGTAGGATCTAAGTACAAAACATTGACGGCATCCACGAACGATGCTTTTTGCCCGACCTTGAGAGAGACACTAAAGTCTCAGGTCCTTTCCGAAACCAGCGCTGCGTTGGAACTGGTCATCGATGGTTTGTCCGCCGATCTCGTTCGCGAAGCCATGCGCGTCGGCATACTTGCGGCCTGCGAAGTCGGACCCTCTTGTGGCGTTCGTAAAATCACCGGCGGGAATTACGGTGGCAAATTGGGGCGGCACCATTTCCATCTCCACCAGTTACTCGGAGACGGAATTCGATCGCCTACCTAGTATTCGATCGGATTCATCGCGGAGCTTTTCAGCAGCTCCGATCTCCAGTTACAGATCTCGTCTTTCCCTACTATTTTTCTAGCACTATCCTTAAGAAGGCGAAGGAAAGGATTACCACGGTTTCCGTTCGTTCGAACCAAAAACGAAAAATCGGCGACCAAGAAAATTCGCAGCCAAGGCAACCACGGTCCCCACACACTTTGCAAGCCAAGGTGCCATCCCACCTCCGATAAAAGTCCAGGTAACCGCTGCATCGACGAGCGCACCTATTATTACCACCAAGCAATAAACTGCTATCTCGGTCGAAATTTTCCATTTGGACTGCTGCCGAAATACTATTTTTACGCAAAGATAGTAATTCAATACGGCAGCAGTAATAAATGCAATTATTGCTGCAGGTATGGCGTTCATTCCTAACGAAAGGAGCAGTAGAAAACACGCGAGATTGAATAAAGCGGCAACCCCGCCAACGACGGAATAAACCATGAATTGTATTGGAAGCGAAGCTCTATGCGCGTTGTAGCGAATGATGCAATAGAGCGCGCGAAGACCATCTTTGAATCCGATCTTCTTGCCTTCATCGTAAGTTCGGCCGTGGTACGAAATTCCCATCTCGTACACACGACACCGGAGATCGGCGACTTTCGCAACGATCTCGGGCTCAAAGCCGAATCGTTTTTCTTCTAACTCGATCCCTTGGATAATTTCCCTTCGGAAAACTTTGTAACAGGTCTCCATGTCGGTCAGATTCATATCCGTGAACACATTCGACAACAGAGTCAAAATCTTGTTTCCGGTCGAGTGCCAGAAGTGCAGCACTCGATGTTCCTGGGTTGTCAAAAACCTTGACCCCAGAACCACATCGGCTTCCCCCCGTAACAATGGCTCCAACAACCTTCGAAGATCATTCGGATCGTACTCAAGATCCGCATCTTGTACGGCTACAAAATCTCCGGTCGCAGCCTGAAACCCCGTCTTCAAGGCAGCACCCTTTCCCGAATTTCTCTCGTGGGCAATGACTTGTATGAGAGGGTGTTCTTCCGACAATCTGTGAGCGATACTCAGGCTATCGTCTTTGGATCCATCATCGACGATCACTATCTGTAGTCCGACCCCTTTCCAATCGACCGACAAAACGGATTCGACGCAATCTCGAAGCGTTTTGGATTCGTTGTAACAAGGGATTACGATTGACAAAACTGACATTGCTGACTTCATGACCTCGTGAGGACGGACACAGACCGATTGAGAAACGGCGAATTTTAGCGGATAACTTTGGTTGTTAGTGGGTCAAGCGATCTTACCCAAGGAATCTGAACGGGAAATTGCTGATCCTCCCAGGCTCCGCTGTTAGCCGACCAGAACCTGTCGAGGCATCCAAGAAAACGTATCAAAGAACACCGTCAGAAAGAAATCACTCTGGGACATCGTCCAATAGCGAATTGCAAAAGCAATGAGAAACCTGAGATCATTCCTCTCCTTCGAGTCGCCTGGATCGATTGCCGAGGAAAGTGCATCCGAGGTTCAGCCTTTGACCTTGTCACAGAGGAGCCCGATTACCGCCGTGAAGCCGTGCACCAGATTGTGACCAGCAACCGGGCCAAACTCTCCTGACGCAAAAAAACCGATCGTCGGTATTTCTTGAAAATAGTGGTTCAGAACGCTGGCATCATGATGCGGCTCGCCAAACAACCTCTCCCCTCGACCGTTGCAAGTGAACATGCAAGCCGCCTGGGGGGATAGTCCTTGCGATTCGGCGCGCTTCAAGAGCTGTCGCAAGTCCGCATCGGCCGCTTGGGTGTCCACCAAATGAAAGCGGACCGTTTGCCCCACTCGCACGCGATCCGCAACGGCGATCCCCTTGGTCTCGCGATCCACTGAGGTGATGTTCCGTATCAAGAATTCTCCATGGGAAAAAGTCTCAGAATACTCGGAGATAGCTCGGCCAAGGAGCAACAATCGCATCGCCATTTCACGTTCGCGGTTAGGCAACTCGTTAAACGTCTCTCGCAATCGATCGAGAGCTGGTCTGCCACCTAGTCCGACAATCATTCCATCTCGCGCCTCGGTGATCACCATCGGCTCGCCGATGGGCCGACAACCTTGGCTCACCACCGTCGACCATTGAACGGACGACGGCATTGCTATGGTCACTGCCCCCTCCTGGGTGATCCGATCCCCCGCGAAAAGAATGGTCTCTTTCTTCCAGGAACCGCGATCGAGATTTCCTCCCAAAATTGGGACGATGGGATCTCCCTCCGTTCTCCATGTCTCGAGGGATTGATTCAAAATGTCCACGGAAAATGTTTTAGGACACGCGATCACTAGCAGGCCACCACATGCTGCAGCACTCCCATGCAACTCCTCGTCGATTCCAAGCACCGACCAACCATCGGGTGTCTGCGTGCACTCCAAACTCGCGACCTTTGGCTCTCCGTCCATTCCCCCTAAAAGCATCACGCTCGCTGCCGTCTGCCGCTCGAGCTCCTTCCCGATACCGATGATTGAATCCACGACTCCGCCAATCACCGGCGCGCGACCGATCTCGGCTGCGACCATTTCCAGTAGTTGTGGTGCGATTGAATCGCAATCCTCACCCGAAACGAAAACGATTGCTATCTGCGGCTTGCCCTCAAGCCGCTCGAGAGCATCCAATGTGGCCTCTCGCAACGCGACCAGCACCGACCGAGATTCTCGAATCGAAGAACTCGCGTACATGGTTTAGCCCTCTCTTTCGCCTAGCCATTGCTCCATATCGCGTTCAAACTGCCCACGCGTCAGCACATGATCGATGCCGATTTGAGCCGCATTCCGCAAGCTCTCTGTGTCGACGTGCGGGCCATAGGCCAATGTGGAAATTTGAGGATAGTCTTGCTTCACCAACCGGACTGTTTCGTTCAAGTCCAAACTGCGAAAAGAGAGATCAAAGATTGCCAAGCCCAGTGAATCTTCAGCCGAAAGCTTGCTTCGCAACATCTCCCAACTCCGCGCAACCACAAGATCGCTCCCTTGCGATTTGGCCGTCGCATCGATGCGCGATTGAAACATGAGGTCATTGCTAAACAGGGCGATCTTCATGGTGACTCGATCGAAGAAACGTCAAGAGGATTGGGACAAAGAGGATTGGAACAGCATGCACATCGACGGAATGTGCATCGTCGAACAAAACAAAGGCGAGACAGGAGTCCGAGGGAGTAGTCTATCGAAACAAGTGTGTATAGCGACTCGGCATCGGGTGCGTTGGAGAAGTAGGGGGGGGATGTTCAAAAGGAATTTACACCGCACCCGGACCACGTAGTCCTTCATCGATAGTGATCGCTTCTTCCACAGGTACAATGAAGATCTTACCATCTCCGATCGTGCCCTCCGATCCGCTGCGAGCCAAGGCGGAAATCACTTCGACCGTTCTTTCCAAGAAGTCGTCATTAACGCAAATCTCGAGCATGACTTTGCGAAGCAAATCAATACGATACTCCACACCGTGATACAGGGCCGTATGCCCTCGTTGCCGACCAAAACCCTCGGCTTCGAAAACCGTCATCCTGGTCACCCCCAAGCTATGCAAAGCATCCTGAACGGCCTGGACTTTGTTCGGTTGGATAACAGCCAGCAACATTTTCATGGCGAGAAGCGACCGATCGCGAAGATCGATGGGTAGGTTGGTTAGTGATGTCCGTCGGTGATGTCCGTCGGTGATGTCCGTTGGGCCGAGTGCATCGCCCGTACGATGGCGAATGAGGTTAATTCTGAGCCACGAGACACACACAAGAGAGTCGTTACGCTACTCGTTCCAACCAGACCCGGTTATGCAACGTTCCTAGTCGCTAGCGGCCACTCCTTCGAAGGTAGTCACCAAGGTTGCATGCGTGGGGCTGAGAGTGGCTTCGGCGTACGACTCTTCGGTTTCCCAAATCCGTACGCAGGTGGCAGTACTTCCCGATCCGTCAAGGATCTTTGGGCAGGCTTCCTCAAGCAAATACTTGGCCATGTTCTCCGCAGTAGGATTGTAAGGCAGGATAAACAGTCGGCTGGGCTTGACCATGCGCAAGGCTTCGATCGCATTCGCGTCTTCGTGCGAGACGAGAAAACTGTGGTCCCAATGCTCATCCAACCACCCTTTGCAACGAGCCTTGAGATCCGCAAAATCCAAAACTCGTCCGACCGAGTCTTGCGTTTCACCCGTTACGAAGAAATCGCAAACGTAATTGTGGCCGTGAAAATGCTCGCACTTGCCCCCGTGTTTGTACAGCCGATGGCCTGCGCAAAAATGGATGCGCCGCATGATTGTCAGACTCATGAATTGAATGCCTTGTAAAAAGTGTTTGCGTTCGATCTTCGCTGCAGGATGCCGGCAGAACATTTGCCAGAAAGGCTTGCATCCCTAAACGTCACGTCCATGTCACGGTATCCCTACCCCGGGCCTTCATCCGATCCGCTTCAAAGAGACCAAATTACTGATTGATTCATTGCGATTTGCGTCAGCGAGGGACTTGAATGACCCTCGCTCACGCGGCGGTCTTCATTTTACAGAGTCACAGATCGGAGCCTATTCCACGGATGAACCGAGTTTTCGCCACCGAAATATTCCTTACCAAAATCGCCCACTAAAATGCGGACTCATTCCCGTCGGGAAGCGGCTTGGGCCCGTCTAGACTCAGCTTCGGATTGTCGCGATGGCGCGTTTTATCCCTCTCGGTTTTCTTAGCCAAGTTCAGGCGGATGGCCTGATCCAAATCCACTCCGGTCTGATTGGCCAAGCAAACCAGGACGAACAGAACGTCCGCCATCTCGTCGGAAAGATTGTAGGCAGCATCCGATTTTTTAAAGCTCTGATCACCGAAAGTTCTCGCGAAAACTCTCGATAGCTCCCCGACTTCCTCCATCAGAACAGCGAGGTTGGTCAATTCAGAAAAATAGCGAACCCCGATTGTGCGAATCCACTCGTCGACCGTGGCCTGCAACTCCTTCAGAGTCAACTCCGGCCCGGGCCCGCTCATGGACTCATTCCGCGATCGAAAGGGCGGCGATCCGCAGTCGATTCATTCGCCCAGTGGAAATCCGAAACATCGTCCTGTTCCATTTTCCAGGTGAAGAAAGCTGGGTTGTCCTCAATCAGGGTTGGGAAATCTACAATTCCGTCATGTGCAGAACGCAATACGACCCCAAGCTGCTCGAGTTCGCTAATGTAATCTTCCAGGTGGGCCGACTGCTCTTTCAAGTCATTCTGGATCTCCACGATCTCTTGGTCATAGACCTTGAACTTCGAGTTGCCCTGATGGTTCCGCAGCATTCGTCGCAGAGTGGACCTTCGTTCGGTCAATTCGCGGTGCGACAACGAAATGTCCGTTACGATCAATCGCAACAACGGCAACATCGAACGAGCTTGCTCGATCGAGAACACGGTTTGCGGGCTAGTCTTGGTTGTCATGGACGTCGGCCGATGCTTGAGTAATCCAATGGTTACAGTGACAATAACCACAACCCGCTTGTTGGAAAAGTTCAACTGGGTGGCAATTTCCTCAATTTCCACCGGATCCCAAACGATTCTTCGGACCAAAAAACTTTCCCTATTTCTATTTTCGCTCCCCAAAGCCAGCATTCAATGCTGACCGTTATTGAGCGGTCTGGAAAAGATGGGAACTTGTGGAAAAAGAGCGTTGATGGACCTCGTAGACCGTTTGGACATCCACGCGATCTTTTTGGTCCTCAGCACTTTGGAATAGGGAATAATCTGCCAGCTGGACCATGCGACGGGCATTTCCCCCGCCATATTCATAAATGCAACCGAGTGCGTCGGATTCAAATATCTTTGCCGAGGAACCGCATTGCTGCAGGATGCAGTCGACCGCCTCGCACCATGTTTCCAATCTCCATTCCGGCACCTCGATCCGCCGGTCGCAATGCTCCTGAAGTTTTTTGGGGAGCATCGGGATCTGCTCCCGCTCAAGCGACAAAATCAGGCTCCCAAGGAAGGGCCTGGACAGAAGCGCAGCCAATGCTTGCGATGCTTCTCGATGGGCCATTCCAAGGTGATCCAAAAAGAACACGGACGGAATCCCAGCCGCGCTCCGCATGCTCAGACATTCCTCGACCGCCACCATCAACCGACTGTTTCGAGCCCCGGTCCACCGCAAATCCTCGTGACCTTCAGGATCCGACCACCGCTTGCGGCTCGGCAGGACTGCCATTGCAATTCTCTCGAGCAATTCAAGGGCAGACGCATTTTCGAGATCGACATAATGAAATTGAAGGTTTCCCTGTTCCTGGGATGAACATTTGCTCCACAAGTGCCGTAACACCCTCGTTTTGCCGACCCCTGCAGACCCGACGAGCAGGCCCAGTGAATGGGGATGCTCTATCACCCCTTCGCATTTCCTGACCGCTTCACCAACGGAACCCATCGCAAAGAAACCTTCGCTCGGGTTACGAACGGAAAACGGGTGCCGGGTCATCTTCCAGTATTTCCAATAACCCATTACGCACTCTCCATCGATCACGCCATCCGCCTTGATACGCTTTCCGAAACGCATCGATGCTGTAGCTTTCGTCTAGGACCAAGCTACCCCATCATCAAATGTGGATCGGCTACCGCCAGAAAGTTGAAAATCAACAAGGATTTTCTGAAGTTATTTCCACTGTCTCTCTAGTCACCGCCGCCCACCCCCGCGATCAACGTTCACCTCCTCGTGACGGCACGACTTGTCGGCCGGATCGGCAATAGTCACCGCAACCAATAGCAAGTACACTTGCAACACCATGGTAGGACCTATTTTTCAGCGCGAATTGGGGACACTCCCTCGACGACCACGGCACTTCATCGCCCGTGTGGTTTTTCTCGTCATGCTCTTCGCTATCATTTGCACGACTTGGCTTCTGTTGGCTGGTGTTCAACCTGTTCAGAATGCTGGAGACCTGGCTCGCTTCGGTGTCCTGATCTTCCAACTCCTAGCACCCTTTCAGATGGTGGTGCTGCTATTTATGGCTGCCCTCGCTGGCACTTCTGCCGTGAGCCACGAAAAGGACAAACAGACTCTCACCCTTTTGTTGATGACCTCTCTCACCGATTCCGAAGTCGTCCTCGGAAAAATTGGTGCCGGATTGCTGACGACCATGAACGCATTCCTGGCATCTGCTCCCATCGTCTTCTTGATGCCTTTGCTGGGAGGCGTTTCCCTCGATCAAGTGATCAGTTGCACGGTCGTCACGGCATTAACACTCATCGCCAGTTGCTCTCTTGGTGCGACCGTCGCTTTCTGGCGCGAAAAAACGTTTCAAGCGATCGCGGTCACGATGCTCATCATCGCCCTTTGGCTTGCTTTGGGCGAAGTCATCGCGAGCGGACTGATCCCATCGATCCCCACTTCGTTGGCACCGATTATTAGCCCGTTACGATCCGTATGGGACATCGCGCAGCCCATTCCCTCCGTGAGTTGGATTCCAGGATTGGAGAGCACCGGGAACGCCATCCTATCGGGAGGATTCATGGCAGGCTTATCCCTGCTCCTGATGATGTTATCCATTCACAAACTCCGCATTTGGAACCCTTCGAGAGAACGGCGGAACGTCGTCGCGGAATGGGACGATGCGCCCAATGTGTCACCGGCTACTTCCCCTTCGATCGCCAATGCGACGGCGCCTGCTTCCACGGAACGTATCGTCAAATCTTGGAAAAGCCGCGAGCCACGAGCGATGTGGAACAACCCCATCCTATGGCGAGAAATGCGGACGTGGGCCTACGGTCGAAAAGTTCTTTTCATTCGAGTTGCGTACCTGCTCTTCGCTTTGCTGATCGGTTTCGGACTCCACCAAACGATGCAAACCGGAGTCGCGTTTCAAGATGGAGGTTTTCAAGAGCAATTGGTTCCGACCACGGTGGCGCTCCTCGCCCCATGTTTCGTATTATCGCTGATCATGATCAACGCCTTAGCGGTAAACTCGATCACGAACGAACGGGACGGCGGCGCCCTCGATTTACTCCTCGTGACCGAAATCACCCCATTGTCGTTCCTGCTTGGAAAGATCCTGGGCGTCCTCTACGTTTCCAAGGAAATGGTCCTGGCTCCAATCGTACTCTGCGCCTACCTGTGGTGGGGTGGAGGCCTTACCACCGAGAATATGGTCTTCACGGTGCTCAGTTTGCTGATCATGGACATTTTTGTTGCCATGCTCGGGATTCACTGCGGCATGATCTATTTCCAAAGCAAGGTCGCGATAGGTACAAGTCTTGGGACGGTATTCTTTCTATTCCTCGGCGTGGCTACCTGCATGCTCATCATGCTGATGTTCCGAGGATCCTTTGGTAGGCAGTTAGCTCCCTTTCTGATGATTATTCTGGGTGGCGGCACCGGACTGTATGTGGCTTTAGGTAATCGCAATCCATCCCCTGCCATCACGATTACTTCATTCCTCCTTCCGTTTCTTACTTTCTTCGCGATCACCAGCTTCATTTTGCGTGATCAAGAATTGACCGTTTTCAGCACAATCGCTGTTTCGTATGCATTCGCGACCGCCGCCATGCTCATTCCAGCATTGAGCGAATTCGAATTCGCATTTGGGCGTGGGCGATTGGCCGAAGAAGAAAGCACCTAGATCCGATTCCGCAGCGCGGGTTGCTCTCCACGCTTCCTTGAGCGGGCAACCGAGAAAAGCCAATTGCTAACTCTCTATTCGGACGCGGATTCGCCGTCCCACACATTCCATCGAGGCAGCGACTCTTGTACCCGACGCGTTCGCAGACGCCATCCATCGCTGTGGCTCGAAGCAGCCAGTAGCTCATAGCAAAGCTCTGCATCTGAATACGGCCCACCGGGCACTCGGTCTAACCAACCCTCTTGGCATTGGCTTTCCAGTCGGCATCGCAAATTCAACGTATAGCCGATATAGGTGGCCCGGCTCTGTTCATGGACGGAGATCGCGTAGACCGCAGGGCATGCTGGCACTGCGTCGATTGAATCGCGGCTGAGCTTCTGACGTTCGCTCCATAGCATACTTCCATCAGGAGCGATCATCGATCCACCTGAAGTCACTGGGTCGTTGCTGCGTGACTGCTGCATTTCGCGACGCAACATCAATGCCGTCCAACGATATTCAAGCGACGAGCGGCCTGGAGCACGGTCCATGGCAAATCGATCGAATGCCTTCGCGAGTTCCGGCGAGCATAGTATTTCCTCCAGCGACACGCGATACAAATCCACCATGGTGCGCCATGCAATCTCGGATGCATACGCAAACCGATCTACATCGCACCACTCCAGCGCAGTCCTTTGCTCGGAATCGAAACAAACGTCGGACAATCTTCCTTGGGATCTCAGCTTCAGCAACAATCGATTCCGCTCGGCTGGGCTCCCTTCGACCCGCATTCGATCACAATTCGCCTGGAACGATGCATTCAACCAAGGATCGATAATGCACCGGTCGGGGCTGAAACCTCGATGCGAGATTCGAAAGGCTTGATCTAATTGTTCCGACCGACTGAGTAGTTCTTCAGAAAATGGAAGCAATGGTGTTTGATTGCCCGCGGACTTGGTCTTCGTGCTCTTCCTGGAACGCTCTTCTTTATCGCCATGAATTTGCTTTCCATCCCGTGTCGCCGGAGCACTCATTTTAGGGTCGACCGCACCGACCAGTGGATCCCCTGCGGAGACTTGATCGAGCCTCGCATTTCCAAGCTGCACATACTCGCTCGATAGATCAAACCCCAAACATCGACGATGCAGCTTCTTTGCGACGACGAGAGTCGAAGCGCTTCCAGCAAACGGATCCAAAACCGAGTCCCCTGGACCGCTGCACGCCCGTACGATGCGTCCCAACAATTGCTCGGGCATCTGGCAACCATGGAACCCGGCCCGTTCCTTGAATGTTCCTGCCACGCGAGGGAAGTACCAGGTATCTTCATTCGGTGATAGTCCTTCGGCGCAGTCCTGCGGACGGAGAATCCATGTATCGTCCGGAGTCCGACCCTTGGGATTGGCTCTCGCGTCGGCGTACACCAACTGCCGCGCCGATGGAACGGCGACCTCTTCGGCATGGAAGACAAAGTCCTTTGGGTCATTCACAAAATGGAACAAGTGAGCATGCGACCGCGTGAATTTGTTCCTGCAATGAACACCAAATGTGTAATACCAAATCACCCAACTTCGGCAATGAAACCCGATTTCCTGCGCGATCAGTTTCAATTCGGCTGCATACTCATCGCCAATGGCAAGCCAAAAAGCCCCGTTGGGCGCCACGACCCGCTTGACCTGAGAGATCCATTCCTTGCTCCATGCCAAGTACTGCTCCTTCTCAAGTCGATCATCGTACTGGTCGTATTCATATCCAATGTTGAAAGGGGGATCGGCAAAGATCAGTTGCACGCATCCGGCCGGGAGTTGCCTCATGCGCTCGATGCAATTGCCGCGTTGAACATGTCCAACCAACGTACTCCACTCCACGGCCTCCCCCATCGGGTTTCCATCTTCAAGTCCCTTCTCGTCAGATGGCGTTGCAACGCTGTTAGACAGTTCTGCGGTACCCGGCGTGTTCGAGCGCTTTCCTTTTGCCATCCATTTCTCCTACGAATCTTCGTCGCTTTAAGATTCTTCGTCGCTTCGAAGCTTTGCCAATACCGTGAAATCCTCTAGCGTCGATGTATCCTGAGACAGTTCTTTGCCAGCTGCGATGTCGCGCAGCAATCGGCGCATGATCTTGCCACTGCGTGTTTTCGGTAATGCCGTAGTGAAACGCACATCGTCCGGTACCGCCAAGGCACCGATCTCCTTGCGAACATGCCGTTTCAATTCATCGCGGATGGCATCCGTTGGATTGTGGTTCTTCAGAGTGACGAAGACCGCGATGCCTTGTCCTTTGATCTCGTCCGGGCGACCGACCGCTGCCGCCTCGGCCACGGCCGGATGGCTAACCAGTGCGCTTTCAATCTCGATGGTACTCAAGCGGTGCCCAGAGACATTGATCACGTCATCGATCCGTCCCATGATCCAGTAGTAACCATCTTCGTCGCGACGGGCATTGTCGCCGGTCAAATACATATGAGGAACCCGATTCCAATACGTCTCTTGGAAACGTTCGTCGTCACCCCAAATCCCGCGCAGCATGCCGGGCCACGGTGTTTCGATGCACAGCATCCCACCTTCATTCGTGCCGACATCGGTCAGATCGTTATGGAGCACCCGTGGAACAATACCTGGGAGAGGTTTTGTACATGAACCAGGCTTGCAAGCGATGGCTCCCGGCAACGGCGACATCATGATGCCGCCGGTTTCGGTTTGCCACCATGTATCGACGATGGGACAACGCCCTCCGCCAATCTTTTCGTAGTACCACATCCAAGCTTCGGGATTGATCCCCTCGCCGACACTTCCGAGCAATCGCAAAGACGACAGATCGTGCTTTTCCACATGGTGATCCCCCCACTTGATGAAGGATCGAATGGCCGTGGGAGCGGTGTACAGGATCGTGACACGATACCGCTCGATCAGTTCCCAAAACCGATCTTCTTCGGGCCAATTCGGGGCTCCTTCGTAGAGGACTTGTGTTGCCCCTGCGGCGAGCGGACCGTACACGATGTAGCTATGCCCGGTAATCCAACCGCAGTCGGCTGTACACCAAAAGATGTCCGAGTCGCGATGGTCGAAAACCCATTCAAAGGTTCGCTGAGCATACAAGCCATAGCCTGCCGTGGTATGGCGAATGCCTTTCGGCTTTCCGGTCGATCCGCTCGTGTACAGGATGAACAGCGTGTCCTCGCTATCGAGTGGAACGGCAGGAAAATCGGTCGGTTCCCCTTCGACCAACTCGTGCCACCAAAGATCGCGACCTGGCGTCATCGACGCGCCGTTGTCTGCTCGCTTCAAAACGACGCAATGCTCCACGCTACTGCTTTTGGCCAGAGCTTCGTCGACCGTTTGCTTCAAATTCAGAACTTTGCCACGTCGCCAACCTCCATCGGCTGTGATGAGAAGCTTGGCCTGGGCATCGTTGTTGCGGTCAGCGATCGCTTCCGCGCTAAAGCCTCCGAAGATAACCGAGTGGATGGCGCCGATCCGAGCGCACGCCAGCATCGCCACGGGCAACTCGGGCACCATCGGCATGTAGATACTTACCCGATCCCCTTTCTTGATTCCGAGCTTTGTCAATGCGGACGCGAACATGGAGACCTCCGCTAGCAGTTCTGCATACGTGACTGTGCGTCGGTCTCCGGGCTCCCCTTCCCAATGAAAGGCGACGCGCTCTCCTCGCCCAGCGTTTACGTGTGCGTCCAAACAGTTGTACGACACGTTGGTCTTGCCACCGACAAACCATTTGGCGAACGGTTCGTTCCACTCAAGACCCGTGTGGAACGGCTCGAACCAATGCAAATGTTCGCGGGCTTGCGTTTCCCAAAATCCAATCGGATCGGCGATCGATCGATCGTAAAGCAATTGGTAGGCATCGTGTGATCCCAGCAACGCTTGGGCAGAGAATTCCTTGCTCGGAGGAAAGACTCGCGTTTCGTTCATTACGTTCGCGATTTGCTTGGATGGGTCCGAGGGAGTGGTCATGAAGAGAATTCCAAAGTACCGTCAAAAGGCGAGAGGAAAAACGCGAATGGGCTAAAAAAGGCAAGGGGATTTTGCAGAACGGTGAAACGGAGCTAGCCAAATCGACTGCTGCGAAGGCTTACGACCTGCAGCCCGTCACGTTGCAACAAATTGCGAAAGGTATCGGAAGCTTTGATCCAGAGAAGCGATCCTGTCATGCACGCTTCCTTCGTAGGCGCGATCTTCAACTTCGACGCACACAGGGCCACGATATCCAGCATCGCCGAGCACGGAAAAAAACCGCCCCCAATCGATATCACCAAGACCCGGCAGTTTGGGGAAATGATAAAGATTGGGATGGGCATAAATTCCATGTTCATCGAGCAAGTGCATATCGACGCGGACGTCCTTCGCATGGACATGAAAGAAGCGATCGACAAACTCTCGTATCGGTTTCAAGTAGTCGATGCGTTGGTATGCCAAGTGGGACGGATCGTAGTTCAATCCGAGATTGGGACTTCCCAAATCGGAGAAAAGTCGTCGCCACAGCGCGGGTGACGATCCCAAGTTCTTGCCTCCGGGCCATTCATCCTTGGTAAAGAGCATCGGACAGTTCTCGATCCCAATACGGACCCCATGCTTCTCCGCCAAATCGACGATCGGTTTCCATGTCTTCAACATCCGAGGCCAGTTATCCTCGACACTCAACGTAGGATCACGTCCGATAAACGTGTTGACCGTTTGAATGCCCAGACGGGGCGCCGCCGCAATCACATTCTTCAAATGCTCCGTGCTGCGTTCAGCCTCTTCGGCGTTGTGCGATAAGCAGTTGGGGTAGTAACCAAGCCCACTGATCGCGATCTGAGTTTCCGCCAACTTCTTGTGGATCGCCCGGATCCTAGCCTCGTCCAAAGCGTTGACATCGATATGTGTCACACCGGCATAACGACGGTCGGCTTTGCTGGGAGGCCAGCACATGATTTCCACGCACCGATAGCCAAGGTCACTCGCCAGCGTAACGACCTCATCAAAGGACAACTCTGGCACGATCGCGCTAACGAATCCTAGCTGCATCATCGAGACTAGATCTCCAAGAACAGACGCGAGGGGTCTTCGATAACTTCCTTGATGGTTTTCAAGAAAGAAACGGCTTCTCGACCATCGATGATGCGATGGTCGTAGGTCAGTGCCACGTACATCATTGGACGAATGACGACTTGCCCATTGAGCGCGATGGGGCGTTCTTGAATGGCATGCAGTCCGAGAATACCGCTTTGGGGTGGATTCACGATCGGCGTCGAAAGGAGGGAACCGTAAATACCTCCATTACTGATCGTGAAAGTACCACCTTCGAGATCCTCGGGCATCAGCTTGTTCGCCATCGCCAAATTTGCGTATTCAGAGATCGTTCGCTCGATATCCGCAAAGCCCAACCGCTCGACGTTCCGAAGCACAGGAACAACCAATCCTTTGCCACCACCAATCGCGATGCCGATGTCATAGTAGTTTCGATACACAATGTTGTTACCGCGGACTTCTGCGTTCACGGATGGAAAACGTTTGAGCGCTTCGCAAGTGGCCTTAGCAAAGAACGACATAAACCCGAGTTTAACCCCATGCTTGTCGTTGAAAGCATCGCGATACTTGGTTCGCAATTGCATCACAGGTTGCATGTCGATTTCGTTGAAGGTTGTCAGCAATGCCGCATTGTGTTGGGCTTGAACCAATCGCGTCGCAATCGTTCGCCGAATCATGCTCATCGGCTTAATTTCTTCGTTGCGATTGGGACCTCCTTGTTGCAACGCCGTCGAGGATGGCGTGATCGTGGTGGCTACCGGTCGCGAAACCCGAGACGGAGTCGCAACAGCAGAAGACGCAATGGTTGTCGCTGCCGCGGAAACGGCGGCGTTCGATGGAGGGGTCGAGCTGGCCAGTATCGCATCCTCTTTCGTCACACGTCCGCCGGGGCCTGTTCCAGTGACGCTTTGCGCCGACACTTTATTGTCCTCTAAGACGCGTCGAGCCGCCGGCATCACGCGGGATTCATTGCCACCGCCAGGAGCAGCTACCGGCGCTGCTGCGCTTGGAGGAACAGATGAGCCAGGTGTGGATGTCGTTGCTGCTTTGGGGCCGGGCTGAAACTGAGCGATGACTTCACCGACCGATGCAAACTGATCGTTGGGTTTTAGGATCTTGACCAAAACTCCATCTACCGGCGCGGAGATCTGCACGGATGCTTTTTCGGTTTCTAGGTCAACCAAGTCGGTCCCTGCAGCAACCCACTCCCCTTCCTTCTTTAGCCATTGGCTGATCTGGACTTCGGATATACTTTCACCAACGGCTGGAACAACAATTTCGGTCATGGGAAACTGACGGGATGGCGGAACGATGATTTAGGGATGACGACGCAAGCACAACTCCGCCGAAATCATATCTCAAAGGCCGATTCCCTCCAACCTAGTCCCTATGATGAATCAAAATCATTCTTCGAGTGAACCCGTTCGGTTGGGTCATTCCAATCTTTCCGTTCGCCGCGTTGCATTCGGGGCATGGCCGATCGCTGGCGTCTCCAGCCTGGGGGTGGACGACGCGCAATCGATCGCCACGATCCAACGGGCTCTCGATTGCGGCGTCAATATGATCGACACGGCCTATTCGTATGGCTTTGACGGTCGGAGTGATCGGATCATCGCCCGAGCCATCGCAGGGCGGCGAGACCAAGTGGTTCTGGCCAGTAAAGTCGGTGGCTCGCTCAGCCCAGCGGGACGTTGGCAAGCCGATGGCAGACCCGAGCGACTGCGAGAACAAACGATGGAAATCCTGACTCGTCTCGGAGTGGAAAGAGTCGATCTGATGTATCTGCACGCCCCGGATCCCGACGTTCCACTGGCCGAATCGGCAGACGCTCTCCGCGAAATCCTCGAACAGGGATGGTCGCGTTATGCCGGCGTGTGCAACGTTACTTTTTCGCAAGCGGAATTATTCCATTCGCGATGTCCAATCGTCGCGATCCAAACCCACTTCAACATGCTTCAGCCAGAAAGAGTTCAGGAACTCCTCCCGTTCTGCCTTCAACGCGGTATTGGCATCATCCCGTACTGGGTCCTGATGAAAGGAATCCTGGCCGGCAAACTCCCCCGCAATCATCGTTTTGATCCGGACGACCGGCGCCGAAACTACCCAATCTACCAAGGACTTCGCTGGGAAACGGCGCAAGATCTGCTAGACGCGCTAAGGGGCATGGCATGCGAGTGGAACTGCACTGTCGCCCAACTGGTGATCGCTTGGACTCTTCGGCAGCCGGGAATCTCCGCAGTGCTGGCCGGAGCAAAACGGCCCGACCAGATCGAGGAAACCGCCCAGGCGATGAAAATTCAGCTAATCCCGGAGCAGATCGCGCGGATCTCCTCTTTGGCAAACACTTTCCGCTCCCGGTGCAGTTGGAATTGAAAGTACGACAAACTACTATCTGCAAACGACTTACAGCAACCCAAGCACGTCGCACCCGCCCGCGTTGTGCTAGTCGAGTGCCATTCGCAAATTAATTTCCAAAAAAGAGTCCTTTTCCCATGCAAGTGGCCTTTATGGGATAAAGATGCACGCTACACTATGGCTTCGGATGAGGGAAGAGATCGGTGGCGAGGACGGCAGTCCGAACGTCGTTTCCTTCCCTGCTCGCTCATTCTTTGGCCTTTTGGGGGACGTGCTTTGGACAGTTTTTTTGCCGTTCACTGTCGCTCAACCAAGCCTCTTCCTATGCAATTGCTTGCGAGGTTTCCATCCGAAACCGCTGCAAGCCACAGGCCACTTCTCAGAACTTCTCAAAGCTCATCGTCGGACGTCATCGAATTTTTTTCGCGTCGCGTCGATCCTGCTGACCCCACGGCCTTTCGCACCAAGCGTAAAGATTGAGTTGCGGTTAACGACCCGTAGTCTCGATGCTTTTCCTTGCTCCGCTCCCGTCTATCTTGTTCCGCGTCACTTTCAACCCACGTTAGTCTCCCATGGCAACATCTTCGAAGCGACGACTTCAAACTCAACAAACACGCCTGTTTGGTTCGGGAAGAAGCCAGTTCCCAATACCCAACTTGACCGTTCTTCAGACCGCTTCTTACGAAGCTTTTTTGCAAGAAGATATCCCTTCGGACAAGCGTAAGAACCAAGGGCTCGAAGCGGTCTTCCGCGAGATTTTCCCAATCTCCAGCTACGACACCACCGTCACGCTCGAGTACCTGCGCTTTGAATTGGGCAAGCCTCGTTACACACCCGAGGAGTGTCGTCAGCTACGCCTGACGTTTGGCAAACCTCTCAAAGTGTGGTTGCGACTGAACCGCGAGCAGCCGATGGAAGAAGAGGTCTACCTCGGGGACATCCCGGTCATGCTCGGAGGTGGCGAATTTATCATCAACGGTGCCGAGCGAGTGGTCGTCAGCCAGTTGCACCGCTCTCCCGGCGTGGACTTTGTCGAAGAGAACGAAGGGACTTCCGACCGCAAACTCCCCTCGGCCCGTGTGATCCCCGAACGAGGCAGTTGGATCGAAATCAACGTAACGAAGAAAGATTCTCTCTCGGTTCGGATCGATCAATCGGGCAAGTTTTCCGTGATCACATTGCTGCGAGCGATGTCACCCAAATTGAGCACCGACAAAGACCTCCTCGGAGTTTTTTACGAGATCAAGACGGAGAAAATCACCGATGGACGTTCTCTCCCAAAGGTCGAAAATAAGATCGCTTGCGATGACATCGTCTTCCCTTCGACCCACGAACGGGCTGGCGAGATCATCATCGAAGCGGGTCAAAAAATCAGCAAAGCAGTCGCAGAAACCATTTGCTCAGTCGGTGTGAAATCGGCGCAAGTGATGGACGCTCCGAAGTTCCCCTACATCTTGAATTCGATGGCTGAGGACAACACTAGCAGCCACGAAGAGGCTTTGTTGCGGATCTACCAGCGTCTCCGTCCGGGCAATCCACCCGCATTGGAAAAGGCCCGCCTATTATTCCATGAGAAATTTTTCGATATCAACCGATACCGTTTGGGTCGGGTTGGCCGCTTCCGCGTCAATCGCAAGCTTGGCTTGACGGTGCCGGAAGACGAGATGGCGCTCCGTCCCGAGGACCTGATCGCTTCGATCATTTACCTCATCAATTTGTTCGACAACGATTCGGACGCTCGTTTTGACGACATCGACCATTTGGGGAATCGTCGTTTGCGTACCATCGACGAATTGGCTTGCGAAGAACTACGGAAAGGTTTCCTGAAGCTTCGTCGTACCGTGCAAGAGCGTATGAGCCTCAAAGAAGTTGAGGACATGACACCACGCTCACTGGTCAACCCCAAGAGCATCAGCGCTGCGATCGAATATTTCTTCGGTCGAGGTGAACTGTCACAGGTCGTCGACCAGACTAACCCTCTGTCGCAATTGACCCACGAGCGACGCTTGTCTGCTCTGGGCCCAGGTGGTTTGAACCGTAAGCGTGCGGGTTTCGAAGTCCGCGACGTCCACATCTCCCACTACGGTCGAATTTGCCCCATCGAAACGCCTGAAGGAACCAACATCGGTTTGATCAGTTCCCTTTCGATCTATGCGGGTGTCGACGAATACGGCTTCTTGGTTACTCCCTACCGAAAAGTCTCGGGGGGCAACGTCACGGATGATGTCGTATGGTTGCGTGCTGATGAAGAATCCGATGCATACATCGCACCTGCCGACTTGGCGGTCAAGGATTCGGCCTTGGTTCCTGGGCCAGGGCTCATCGCCCGCCACCGCAGCGACTTTGAAATCGTCGCACCCGATTTGGTCCAGTACATGGATATTTCTCCATCCCAAATGATCGGTGTGTCGGCTGGATTGATTCCATTCTTGGAGCACGATGACGCCAACCGCGCATTGATGGGATCCAACATGCAGCGGCAAGCCGTGCCTCTGCTCATCGCCGAACCGCCTATCGTTGGTACGGGTCTCGAGAGAGAGGTCGCTGCCAATAGCTCCATGGTGGTCCGAGCGCGTCGCGCTGGGAAGGTAACCTTTGTCGATGCGACACGGATTGAGGTCGGTAGCGACATTTACCCTCTTAAAAAATACCAGGGGCTCAATGAACGGACCTGCCTCAATCAACGCCCTATCATCGATATCGGTGACAAGGTCGAGAAAGGGCAGATCATTGCCGACGGCGCTTCGACCCACTTGGGCGAACTGGCGCTCGGTCGCAATGTTCTCGTTGGCTTCATGTCCTTTGATGGCTTCAATTACGAAGATGCCATCATCATCAGTGAAGAGCTCGTCAAACAAGACGTTTACACATCGATTCACATCGAGGAATTCGATGTTGAAATTCGTGAAACCAAGCTCGGTCGCGAAGAATTTACGCGAGACATCCCCAACGTCAGCGAAAAAGCCCTTCGCAATCTCGACGAGACAGGCATCGTCAACGTCGGGACCTACGTTCGGCCTGGAGACATTCTGGTCGGCAAGGTTTCGCCAAAGAGCAAGACCGAACTGACGCCCGAAGAAAAGCTGCTCCACGCGATTTTCGGTCGCGCCGGGGAAGACGTCAAAAACGATTCACTGGAAGTCAGCTCCGGGATCGAAGGCATCGTTATTGACACGCAGAAATTCTCCCGTCGGATGAGCTTGACCGAAGAAGAACGAAAGAACTTTGAACGGGACCTCAAACAAGTCGAAACCGAGGGCAATAAAGAGATCGCGAGCACTTTTGGTGCGTTCGCTGAAGAACTCGAAAAGGCCATTGGTGGCAAGCTGACCGACGATGATGGGACGCCGCTGACAGGTGGTCAGGATCCGAAGTACATCGCTGAAAAGGCACAGACCTTCAACCTGTCTCGTTTGCTGAACCGCTTGGATGCGGGACTTCATGCAGAAGTCAAGAAGGTCTACAAAAACTTGTGGCCCGCCGTCGAGGAGACACTCGATATCCGCGACCGTCGTCTCAACAGCATGAAACGTGGAGATGAGTTGCGACCTGGTGTTCTACAAATGGTCAAGGTCTACATTGCGACCAAGCGAGTGATCAGCGTTGGTGACAAGATGGCAGGCCGTCACGGTAATAAAGGGGTCATTTCCAAGATCCTCCCAGTCGAAGACATGCCCTTCCTTCCGGACGGAACACCCCTTCAGATCATGCTGAATCCTCTCGGGGTTCCCAGCCGGATGAACGTCGGTCAGATCCTCGAAACCCACCTTGGCTGGGCCGGTGCCGTTTCCGGTTTCCAAGCCATCACTCCGGTATTCGATGGGGCCACCGAAGGTGACATCAACGACGCGCTCGAAGCAGCAGGTCTTCCTCGCCACGGAAAGATCCGTTTGTACGACGGACGCACCGGCGAGCAAATGGAGCAAGAGACGACGGTTGGCTACATCTACATGCTGAAGCTACACCACTTGGTAGACGACAAGGTCCATGCGCGAAGCACAGGTCCCTATTCCCTCATCACCCAACAACCCCTCGGGGGCAAGGCTCGCTTCGGCGGTCAGCGGTTTGGAGAAATGGAAGTGTGGGCGCTCGAAGCGTACGGTGCCGCCTACATTCTCCAGGAACTCCTTACCGTCAAGAGCGACGATGTGGAAGGACGAACCAAGATTTATGAATCCATGGTCAAAGGCGAAAATACATTGGAAGCCGGCACCCCAGCCAGTTTTGATGTTTTGACGAATGAGATTCGAGGGCTCGCCCTCAACATGCGTCTTGAAAAGCGACGACTGTAATTCGCTCGGTGACCGAGCCAAAGGAATCCGTGGTTTCGACGCAGTACAAAGCGCGAACCACGCTCCCGCAGCACCCTCGAACAACCCAAAAAATAATTGTTCCGCTCGCCTCACGGCAAATGGACATCCAGACCCCAGACCACGACTCCCCACTGCGTCCCCCAGGAGCAACTCGTAATGGCAACAGCTTCCGAAGCCACATACGATCGCGTAAACGATTACACCTCGGTAAAAATTTCTCTCGCGCGACCGCAAGACATCCGTTCGTGGTCCTTCGGAGAAGTAAAAAAACCGGAAACGATCAACTATCGAACTTACCGGCCCGAGAAAGATGGCCTGTTCTGCGAACGGATCTTTGGACCGGAAAAAGACTGGGAATGCGCTTGCGGCAAATACCGCGGGATGAAGTACAAGGGGATGATTTGCGATCGATGCGGAGTGAAGGTAACCCACTCGCGCGTGCGACGTAAACGCATGGGCCATATCGAATTGGCTGCACCCGTCGCCCACATATGGTTCTTTAAAGCAATGCCCAGCCGTCTCGGCAACCTGCTGGAAATGAAGACCACCAGTCTTGAGAAAGTGATCTACTTCCAGGACTACGTTGTCGTTAACCCTGGCACCACCGACCTCCAAGCCCAGCAACTGCTTACCGAAGACGAGTACCGAGCGAAGCGTGCGGAATTCGGCGATGCTTTCGAAGCCGACATGGGTGCTGAAGCCGTCCGCAAACTGCTGCAAAGTCTCGACCTGGTCAAGCTGTCCGAAGAACTGCGCATCGAACTCCATGAGACGAGCAGCAAACAACGCAAGAAAGAACTGATCAACCGGCTCAAACTGGTCGAGTCCATCCGTGACAGCGAAAACCGCCCAGAATGGATGATCCTTGATGTTATCCCTGTCATCCCACCCGACCTCCGTCCTCTCGTGTTGCTTGACAGTGGTAACTTCGCAACCTCCGACTTGAACGATCTCTATCGCCGGATCATCAACCGAAACAATCGCTTGCGCAAGCTGGTCGATCTCAATGCTCCCGAAGTCATCATCCGCAATGAAAAGCGAATGCTGCAGCAGTCAGTCGATGCCCTCTTCGACAACGGCCGCTGCAAGCGCCCTGTCTTGGGCAGCAGCAATCGTCCGCTCAAATCGCTGACCGACATGATCAAAGGCAAGCAAGGTCGTTTCCGCGAAAACCTCCTCGGAAAACGGGTCGACTACTCTGCCCGTTCGGTCATCGTCGTTGGGCCTAAACTGAAATTGCATCAGTGCGGATTACCAAAGAAGATCGCCCTCGAACTGTACCAACCATTCATCATTCGCAAGCTTAAGGAACTCGGTCATGCCGATACCATCAAGTCCGCGAAGAAGATGCTGGAACGCAAGGACGAGGAAGTTTGGGATATCCTCGAACAGGCGATTCGAAATCACCCTGTTCTCTTGAACCGTGCTCCAACGCTCCACCGAATGGGTATCCAAGCCTTCGAACCAATCCTGGTCGAAGGGAATGCGATTCATTTGCATCCACTCGTTTGCAAAGGCTTCAATGCCGACTTCGATGGTGACCAAATGGCAGTGCACTTGCCACTGTCGATCGAGGCTCAAGTCGAAGCCCACACGCTGATGATGAGCACGCACAACATCTTCGCGCCGAGCAACGGCAAGCCGATCATGAGTCCTTCGCAGGATACGGTCATGGGTTGCAATTACATCTCCCTCGTGCTGGCCGATCAACCCGGCGAAGGCATGATCTTCTCCTCTCCGATGGAAGCGGATTATGCATACAGCCAAAGCAAGATTGCGCTCCATGCAAAGATCAAAGTTCGCCTATCGAAGGGTCGTAAATTAAAGACCGACGAACCAGGTGCCAAAGGTGGCCAAATCGTCGAAACTTCCTACGGCCGCATTCTGTTCAATTCCATCCTTCCCGAAGGCATGGATTTTTACAATCAGTCTTTCAAGTCCAGTGACTTGGCAATGGTAATCAGCGACTGTTATCAATTGCTGGGCCGACGCGCCACCATCAAACTCCTCGATGATATGAATCAGCTCGGCTTCCGCGAGTCGACTCATAGCGGTCTTTCCTTCGGTGCAGACGATCTGGTCACTCCAGAATCGAAGCTCAAGCACATCGCGGAAGCGGACAAGAAAGTCATGGCTTTCCAAAAGAACTATCTCAAGGGGGTGATGACCGCACAGGAACGGTACAACCAAGTTCTTGATGCTTGGACCGCCGCTCGCGAGTTGATTACCAAAGACATGCTCGCGGCCATGGAAACCGACCAGCATCGTGGCCCGTGGTATGTGAACCCGGTTTTCTTGATGGCTTCCTCGGGTGCCCGGGGCGGTATCGAGCAAATCCGCCAATTGGCTGGCATGCGGGGCTTGATGGCCAAGCCAACCGGCGAAATTATCGAAACACCGATCAAGTCGAACTTCCGCGAAGGCCTGTCTGTGCTCGAGTACTTCAGCTCCACGCACGGGGCCCGTAAGGGGTTGGCCGATACGGCCCTCAAAACCGCTGACTCGGGTTACCTAACCCGTAAGCTGGCCGACGTAGCGCAAAACGTTGTCATCACGATGAACGACTGCGGCACCTCCAAGGGAATCACCAAGGGAGTTATCTACCGAGGTGAAAAAGTCGAAGTGCGATTGACCGAAACCATCACAGGTCGCGTCAGCCGACAGAACATCGTTAATCTTATTACCACCGAAACCATCGTCGAAGAGAACCAAATGATCACGCGCGTCATCGCGCAGAAGATCGAAGAAATGGGTCTCGAAAAGATTCAGGTCCGCTCGCCGATGACCTGCGATGCACCGCTCGGTGTGTGTCGCGCCTGTTACGGCATGGATATGAGCACCGGTGCAGTCGTCGAAGAAGGAATGGCTGTCGGTATCATCGCAGCTCAAAGTATCGGTGAACCTGGTACTCAGCTCACGATGCGTACGTTCCACATCGGTGGTGCAGCCGGGACTACGATCGAGGAAAGCGATACCAAGGCGAAGAAGAGCGGTATCGTCAAGTTCATCAAGATGCGATTTGTTCGCAACGACGACGGGCAGGACGTTGTCCTCACCCGAAATTGCGAAATCGCGGTGGTCGATGCTCGCGGACGCGAACTAGAACGCTACGAAGTTCCCATTGGAGCCCGCTTGATCGTTTCCGATAATCAAGAAATCCCCAAGGGACAAACCCTGTGCGAATGGAACCCTCACAAGATTCCAATCCTGTCTACGGTGGGCGGCAAGGTCTCCTTCGTAGACATCGTCGAAGGGGAAACCCTCAAGGTCGAAAAGGATCCCAGTGGAAACCTTCGTCGACGCATTCAAGATTCACGTGGTAAATTCCACCCTCAAATCGTCATCGAAGATGCCGATGGGAAAGCGGTCGATGTCCACTATCTGCCTGACAAGGCGGTCATCAACGTCCAGGAAGGCAAGAAGGTCAACGCCGGTACCGAACTAGCGGAAATGCCTCGCGAAGCCACGGGCGTTAAGGACATTACCGGGGGTCTTCCTCGGGTCACCGAAATCTTTGAGGCTCGCAAACCCAAAGATCCAGCCGTTGTGGCTGAACTCGATGGCTTGGTCGAAATCTCCAAGGACCGTAAGCGTGGAAAACGATCCATCCTCGTCCGCAGCGAAAGCGGTGAAGAGATCGAACACTTGGTTCCACCAGGAAAGCGATTCCTCGTTCACTCGGGAGATACGGTCAAAGCAGGACAAGCCCTGGTCGAAGGTCCTCTCGTTCCGCACGATATCCTTCGAGTCAGTGGCGAAGAAGCCGTCCAGCAGTATTTGCTCCACGAGATTCAACAGGTTTATCGATCCCAACGTGTGGAAATCAACGACAAGCACGTCGAGATCATTATCGCACGCATGCTTCGAAAGATAAAAATCACCAATCCCGGTGACACCAATCTGCTCGCAGGGCTCGTCTTGGATCGCTTCGAATTCAAGAAGCACAATGACCATATCGCCAAATGTGTCAAGATTTCCGATCCAGGAGATAGCGAGTTTGCCATTGGTGAAATCGTTCCAAAGGAAGCCTTTGATACGTCCAACGCTCAGTGCGAAGGTCTAGGTGGAAAGCCTGCCAAGGGAAAGAAGCCAAAGCCATCGCACGCCGAAGTTCAATTGCTCGGAATTACGAAAGCCGCTGTTCAAAGCAACAGTTTCATCTCCGCTGCAAGCTTCCAAGAAACCACCAAGGTCCTTACCGAAGCCGCACTGGCTGGCAAGGTCGACCGGCTCGTAGGCTTGAAGGAAAATGTGATCCTCGGACACTTGATCCCGGCAGGTACAGGGTTCCGTGTCTTCCAAGACTCGGAAGTCTCCTACCGCAAGGAAGCACTCGAGGATCTGGTCAATCGCGGAACGGCTGCGACCGAACAGAGCTTCCCATTGCTCAACTCTGCACCCCGTCCGCAGAGTACCGAGTCCAGCTCCCCCGATATCTTCGGTATCGATCACCTTATGGTGGAGGAACCGCAGCCGACCGATTCCCAACCAACACCACCGTCCGATGAACCGGTCCTGGATGAATGAACCTGTCGTTCAATGAGCCCGTCGTAATGCAAAGCTAGAAACCAAACCTAGCGATTCCCTTGGCATGACAGACCGGCAGGCGCGATTTGGGATTCCTGTTTATTGACTCAACGGGACGAACAGGCAGTTCGTTCCGTTTGTATCCACCCGTCCAGCGATCACCCATTCTTCTCTTGCTTACATCCGCATCACGTGCATGTTCGGCTTGGACGATTACCGATGGCTAGTATCCGATGAGGGACGAAGGGCTTGGGAGATGTTCCTGGCCCAAAACGCCCAAAGCGATCATCGTGCCCTTCCAAATACTCTCAGGACGCACGACCGTTGTACCGCCCACCAATCGAGACTGCTCCTGGAACAGCGTCGTCTTGCCCTGGGCCCGGCGCGTCGAAAGTTTGCCGATCCAAGCCAATGGTTTTGGACCAGTCAGCTCGTTGAACAAGCGTCGGATGAATTTACGGCTGCAGAAACTGCCAAAGACTTTCCGTCCCACTCGCTCATCGTGGATGCTTGTTGCGGTGCGGGTTCAGATGCAGTTGCTTTGGCAAAATCGACCAATCGCGTGACAGCCGTCGATCAAGATTCCATCGCATGCACCCTAACACGCGCCAATTCGGATTCGCACGGCGTTCCATTGCGATGCATCAGTTCGCCGATCGAACAACTTCCAGCGGACTCGGAGTACTATCTCCATATCGATCCCGATCGGCGTTCGCATACCAGCCGAACCATTCATCTCGACCGGATGTCTCCGTCGTGGAATCAGATCGCGGGATGGATCGGAAACTATCGAGGCGTTTCCCTCAAGCTCGCTCCAGGGTCCCGCATGCCGTCGGAAATCCCATTCGGCAAATCCGGGCCCCCAAGCTCGATGCGATGGCTCTCACGCGACGGAAGCGTGCGTCAACAGCGATGGTACTGGAACATCGACCGCTGGCCCTCGAATCACCGCATCGTGAGCGTTGAGCAAAAAAATGGATCGTGGCATCACGAAGCATTTCCATCAATAAATGCGCAGGAGTCCAACCGAGCCCTTGATGCTCGAGATGCGTTGAGTAATTACATCGCGGATCAAGACCCTGGATTGAGAGCCGCGGAATGTTGCAACCGCCTGGCGGACCGATTAGGTATCCAATGCGTAGGCAATGCCATGGGCTACTATCATGCCGATCGCATCGTCATGCATCCCTTCCTTCGCTGGTTCCGAGTATTCGATGTATTGCCTGCAGATAGAAAAAAGCTACGGGCTTATACTCGTGAGCATCCGGTCAGAAGCTGGGAGCTCAAAAGCCGCAATGTCGATGTCGATTTGGATGCTCTTCGTAAAGACCTCATCGTAAACCAAGACGCAGAAGCCCAGCGAACGTTGTTGATGACACGTATCGGTGAGCGCTATGTCGCGATCATCGCGGAACCGATTCATCCCCATGAAATCCATTGCCAATAAACCTCCCGCCGGAATTTTTGTCACGGGCACCGATACCGAAATCGGCAAGACCTTTGTGTCGTGCTGGGAACTGACGCGGATGCGCGCGAAAGGCATTCGCGTAGGCGCTTACAAACCCGTCGCCAGCGGTTCGGAATCGATCGACACGAGCGATGCATATCGACTTTGGCAAGCCTCGGGAACCCAGCTTCCGATCGAACGTGTGAATCCACAGTCATTCATCGCACCTCTCGCTCCCCCGATCGCTGCCGAACTGGAAAATCGGATTGTCGACGAAGATCGGATCATCGATGGTGTCGAAGCCTGGACGAACAACTGCGACTTCCTGCTCATCGAAGGGGCCGGTGGACTCCTATCTCCAATTTCTTGGAACAGCACCAATGCCGACCTAGCCGAAAAGATCGGCTACCCTTTGTGGGTTGTCGCCCCCAATCGATTGGGGGTCGTACATCAAATTCTCTCGACGATTACCGTAGCAATTTCAAGAGGATTGCTCGTTCAAACCCTGTACTTGAACAACCTAGACGCCCAATCCACGCACCTCGCTGCTTCGTCGAATACGCGTCTGCTCGCGCCCTTTCTTAAAAGGCTTTCTCCACACACTCAGATCGAGTCGATCCCCTTCATCAATCTTGAAAGGGAGTGATTGACGAGGGACCTAATCGTTTGGAATCAGTGCTTCCGGGCGAACCAAATGGAAGAAGTGGCCGTGGTCTGCAGTAACAATGACGAGCGATTCATCCCACGCGTTCTTTTTCTCGATCCATTCAAATATGGACTGCACGGCCGCTTCTCCGCTGAAGACTGCACCGATCGAGTTGTCGATGTTGTTGCCATGATTCGCCCAATCCACATCTCCCGCTTCCACCATCAACCAGAACCCTTTGTCCCTCTTTTCAAGAACATGGATGGCGGCTTCCGTGAGTTGTTTGAGGGTTGGATTTTCTCGAATGTCTGCCTCAGAAATCAATTCGTTCCCTTTGATGGATGCGACCGAACGGTAATCCCCATTAGCCGTTTGAAAAGGGAGATGCCCATTGACGGCTCCAAACATCCCTAGCAATCGATGCCCCCCACGTGCTGCTTGTTCTGCAGCAGCCCGTAACACTTCGGCCCCGGACTCATTCGCCGTACGTTGCACAACCACATACTTGGCTTCTGGATTTCCCGATCGAATATCGATTTTCTCCAAATCGGCCTCGGCTAGGTAACGATTGCCAAGCACGAAGTTCTCCCCTTGTCCGGTCCCTTTTTCGGTCACTTCCCCATATCCACCCCCCAGCACTACATCCAATCCTGGATACGGTTTTGACTTGTGCGAAACCGACGGCAATCCCAGCATGTCCCGAGTCAGGTCTTGATAGTCGTCGCGGCTGACATTGACGGCATAGGCCGCCGCTGGTGTCGCATGACTAATGGGGACGCTAGTCACTGTACCTACCCCCATGCCATACTCACGTTGGACCAATTGCGCGATGGTTGTGACTTGCTCTCCATTCGGTAGGATGTTGAGCGCACCGTTGAGAATCTTTACTCCCGCAGTCATCGAACTTGCCGAAGAAGATGAATCGGTATACGCATGGGGAGACTGCTTATTGCGGCCGATCGGGTACTCAATATCCGATTCTGTTTCCCAGGGCGTACTCCCTCCAAATCGTGCATCGTAACCACCTAGCTTGGTCGATGGCACTTTATCGATTTGAGCATCGACATCGGTTTCAACCTCATCGCCACGGGGGGAGGTTACCACGTATCCGAAATCGGTGGAGCAGCCGCGATAATCTTGAAACAGAAGGCCCGTTCCTCTCCCTTCCGTATACGGCACTCGTCCTGTCTTATAGATGGCAGCGGACCATGTCGTTTGCCAATCCATCCCGTCAAAGACTACCAAGAAGACATATTTCTTTTTGCGGCTCGCAATCGCGTCGAGTTGCAATCGATAAATGTCGGTTTGATCTGCGTAGTTAGCAGTTGGATTAACTGTATTTTCAGGCAAGCGACCATACAGTTGCCTAATCTTTTCTGGGTCGCGATAAAGGCTGTTTTTGCCAATGAACGGCGACAGCGAATCGCCGAAGACGTATACGGGAATCAATCGATTGGAATGGTTCGTCCAACTGCTGTAACTGGTCGGACGATATCCCCAAAACCCCCAATCCGCCGTGAGCGAAGTGATGGCGATGTGTTGCAAGCGCGCGATGGAGTCCAAGCCCTCGGGGATGACCACGTCCTCCGGACGAGGAGGTGGTTCCGCCGTTTTTTCTTGGCCATCCGCATCGCACATCGTGGCAGCCCAAATCAAGGGCACCAACGTAGCCATACAGTAACGCCTCAGCGCACATACTCGGCTCAATCGCATCATGTCCTAATCTTTCCCTTGGTTGATCGTCGTGAAACCTGCACTCCTTCATCGTAAACAGAAGGGTCTTCACGAATATCCCACATCGACTCCGCACGCCAGAATTCACGGAATTTTCCACAAATGGAGCTGCGAGACGACAGAGCACACCAGGCAATTCCTCCGAGGCAAATCCTCAGGAATGTTTCGGCAATACGCCGGAGCGTGAGTGCGTCTATTTTCGCAGCAGATCGGATCCGCAGCAGGATCAACGAACGCCAAGTGCGAACGAATTGCAAAGAAAAGAGTCTCTCCCTACAGGAGTCACCCAGATGCAAAATACTCCCAGGACAACATACAGGTTGCGGTCAGATTACGGTCGATCGCTTAACAAGCTGCACCCGATATTCCTTAGTTCTCGTGCTTTGCGATGGTGCTTGCGATTCCGTGTGCCCTATGCTCCCGCTTCCGAATAGAAACCCAGTGATCTTCGAGCACGCGGTTCTCGCACGACGGACAGGACCCTGTAGCAAGCACAATGGATTTGTGCTTTGCAAGTGTCGAATCGCAACTGGGGCACACCAGCCCCGGCACCCTGCGGAAATAGTTATCGATGCGATAGAGATTGAACAACGTGAACATGACATACCCGACCAGAACGCCTATGGCCAAGGGCCTCAATTCGCGATACGACGTAACCATCGCAATCAACGCCGCCAACAACACGACGGCACCCAGCACCAATCCCACAATCCATACAGTCGCCACGCGATTGTGGTACCGCATTTTGTCTTTGTACTCTTTCAGTGTCATGACTATCGGATTTCCGATCGAGAAGATTGTTGGTTTCTATCGCTCTGTGCTCATATATTCCAACGCTTGCTTCCATGCTCTTGCACAGCAAATACCAAACACAAGGATGTGTTAAGAAAGGATGAACTTTCCCGTGGTTAAGGCTGCTGCAAGACGGCACGAACGACAACACGTAGTCGAGGAGAGGCTACCAATCCAAGTAGTTCCACCTCGCAGCCACCCTGTCGACAACCGAATAGATTCCCTTCGACTGTTTGACTCTAAGATGGCCAATCATCAAACAAAACACAGAAGCACATTTCAGGTGCCTACGGTTTGCCCTGCCCGCGAGGCGGCTAGTGTAACCGAACGCGAAGTCAACTGGAAGCATTTATTCTTTGATGCAAACCGGATTTCAATGCGCACATCCCCGTTGCAAATTTCCGCGACAAATCGTCGTACCGACGCCGAGTCCGCCAATATCCATCCACTCATTTGGACAGAACTGGGACTGCCACGGGAAGTGCGTTGCCAAACCGATCGAAATCCTTGAATGACCAAGCGATCTTCTTTTCCGGTGTGACTTCAAGAACTTGTGGGTTCTCTGGACCTGCATGGCAATTCACGATCCACGTGTTGCCGTTGTCCAATCGATCGACCATCGTCACCCACACCAACTGAACGCCGGGCAATTCCCGTTCGCTCAATTCCCAGACGATCTTCTTATCGGGGTTGACCTCGATCACGCGATGCCCATCTCCGGTGCCAATCAACGTGTTACCGTTCTTCAGTCGAATCGCCGAATAGATCTTGGAGCCGACTTCGTATTCCCAAACCACGTTCCCATCCCGGTCGTACTCGCGGACCGTACCCAACGCTTCATGCGCAACGAGGTAATTTCCCTTCGACGTCGGTCTCACCAAACGCGTATCACGATGCGCATCAGGAGCTGGGACCTTTAACGGGATCGCATGGACGATTTTTTGGTCTTTGTCCACTTCGATGATCCGGGCTGCACCGCTCTCGGCGATCATCGTCAATCCATTCTCAAGCCGTCGAAACGCATGAATCTCGATCGGTCCACCGGATGCTGTTTTCCCGGCTTGATACTTCCAAACTTCTTTGCCTTGATCGTCGATTTCGATGACATTCCCGAACGAAGTCTGAAGCAACCAATGCCCATCCGGCAGAGGCTGGCAATCATGAATGTCACCGATACTCTTCTCCCAAGCCACCGTCCCATCGGCGTTGATAACCGCGGCTATCTTCTTCTGATAGTCGGCTGCGAACAACGCCCGAGGCTTGCCCGTTTGTTGCGCCCAAAGGTTGGAAAACGGGACGAACAAACTAGCCAACGCAACCCCGAAGAGGATCGTTCGCAACATGAGATAACTCGTTTTATGAGGAAATAATCGATCGACCGCGGACCAACAGGAGACACGGTCCGAGACAAAGTATAAAGTACGAGGCATACCCAAGCAGGATGTGCCTGACCTATTTCGCAGTGAGCATCCGCTGGACTTCTTGCAAACTGGTCACCCCCATCGCACAGGCGAGAATCCCTTCTTCTTGAAAGCCAAGATGGCTATGTTTCTTGATGAAATCTCTGAGCTCCTCTGGTTTGCCAGCCAACTTGAGGATTGCTTTGCGAACATCATCATCGATCGTTAGCAATTCAAAAATCGCAAGCCTGCCGAGGTAACCTCGCCCATTACAGCGTTTGCAAATCTCGATCTCTATCGGATTCCCCTTGGCGTCGACACGTTGGTCGGGTGGGGGTGGAATGGTTGGGTTGTATAACTTGTTCACGCGACCTGCCGGGATCCCAAGCTTTGCCAAAAGTTGTGGCGTCGGTTGGTAAGGCTGCTTGCACTTGTCGCACAATCGACGAATCAACCGTTGGTTCAGGACTCCGTGAAGGGCAGCGACCAGTCCTTTCGCATGTTTCTGATGAGCGTTGACCAACTGCAGAATCGCATCCACAGCGTCATTTGCCACCACTTTGGTCACGGCATGCTTCTTTTCCTTAGTGATCTGATTTAAAACGGCTTCGACAATTTCGTCGTTGATCAGCGAAGGCAAAACAAACACGTCGGGCTGTTTGAGACGCACCTTTTCAAACACCGCTTCCGGCAAACTCCCATCAGCATCCCCATAAAAATACGGCGTGACATTGATGATCTCGGAATCCGCTTCCTTGGAGTTTTCGATCGAGACCCAATCGCGAATGAACTTGTCGGCATTTTCGAGAGCGATTCTCCAGGTCGTCGGCAAGCCATGTGTCGGCGGAGCGCTGATGACGACGATCCCTTCGTCGCCATTCATTAACTTCTTGAAGGACTCCTGCATCGCATCGCGCATCCCCAAGTCTTCGAGGGTCTTGATGAGGGGCTTCTTCCGCTCAATCGAAAACAGCACGCGTTCCCCAGACGGAACCCCGACGCTCATGAACGAGATCACCCAGTCAATGTCTTTAAAATTCGTGGCGAATTTAGCGTCCTGTCGCTGGCGCCTCTCGACAACATTCAAACCGAGAACTTTTTTATAGACCACCAGTGCCGCATCGGCTGTGGGACGATCGAATGAAGGGAGCGTTTCCCAGATGCCGTCGACTCGATACCGTGCGACTGCTCCTTGGGCGGAGAAATCGATCAGGATACGATCGGCTTTTCCAGAGATGGCATTCGCGACCAATGTGAGAGCGAGTGGCCATCCGGGCAATTGCTTCGAAGCGATGAGGAGCCCGGTCGCTTCGTCCTTTTCAACCCCAAGGGCTTTGATCTCAAGATTCGGGACAGGTATATCGGTCCCTGCGCCTTGTGTCTGATCGGTGGGCTTGGGCTTCTTCTTTCCAAAAACCATGCTGTTCCTTTTCGAGGATAACGACTAGATAATACCAGGTTGGCTGACGTTGATCCCCTTGAGCGCCATCTTAAGACCTTCTGGGTTCGGGGCGACTTCGAATGCCGTCGGCCGATCGATGAGTCCATCGTCGATGAGTTGCTTCAAACTCATCGTAAAGTCTTGCATCCCTTCCGCCGCACCGATTCGAATGGCATCCGACAACTTCTGATCTTGTTCCTCGAGCAGCAGTTTACGGATCATAGGGGTGAATGTCATGATCTCGCACGTGGGAACTCGCGATACACCCTGCTTGATGGATCGCAACAATTTCTGTGCGACGATCCCCTTCATGTTAAACGCGATCGCGTTGCGAATGGCTTTGTGCAAGGAGTCGGGGAACAAGTCGAGGATACGGCCGATGGTCGATGGCGCTGTGGACGCGTGGATCGTTCCGAAAACCAAGTGACCGGTTTCCGCGGCGTGGATCGCCGTCATAAACGTTTCCTCATCCCGCATCTCACCGACCAGGATGATGTCTGGGTCTTCCCGAACCGCATGCTTCATCGCGATCCCAAAGTCCTTCACATCCGCACCGACCTCGCGCTGATTGATCAGGCACTTGTCTTCGGTGTAAACGAATTCAATGGGATCCTCAAGGGTCAGGATATGCTTGCGATAGTTTCGGTTGATCCAATTGAGCATCGATGCGATGGTCGTGCTTTTCCCGGATCCCGTTACACCTGCGAGCAACACCATCCCTTGGTCGTACTTGCACAATTCTTCGAGAATAGGTGGGAGGAACAATCCTTCAAAGTTCGGAATGAAGTTGTTGATTCGCCGCGCAACTAGTCCTGGCTTGCCAAGCTGCTTGAGCATGTTCACGCGAAAACGCCAATTCTCTCCGTCGACGTTCACGGTGTAGGAAAAGTCAGCCCCACCTTCTTCTTCGAAGATGCGTCGATTCCGATCGTCGAGCATCGGGATAAGCAATCGAACCATTTCTTCCAACTCGATCGGCGGGCGATTGAGGGGCTTCAGATCCCCTTTCATTCGTACGATAGGCGCTGTGCCTACCTTGAGATGCAAGTCGCTCCCTTCGAGTTTGACACAAGCTTTGAATAGCTTGTCCACTTCAAGTTCTTGCTTTCCTTTGAGCAAAGATGCCGCGAGTGCATCCGGGCTGGTCGGAGGTGCGGGAGCAGGACGTACCGATTCTGAAACGGCCATAGTGTTGATGATCCAAGGAATCTCAAATGGATTGATCCGAGAACTTACCTATCCCCTGCCGCCCCATGGCAACAAAGGCATTCCGCACGCACTGACGAGCACCTCGGCAATGCGAGTTCCCCAGTAACTTTTTTAGGAGGGCGCCAATGTCCCTCTATGGTGACTCATTTCTTGGGAATTGGAATCACAGCCGGACTGGAATTCCACATTCCGACATTCTCCGCTTGGTTTCGGCGATCGAGTACTCTCCGAAGTGAAAAATACTGGCCGCCAACACAGCGTCCGCACCTGCCAACCGGATGGCATCGATCAAGTGGTCCGGTCGTCCCGCTCCACCGCTTGCCACCACCGGAATCGAGACCGCTCGACTGACCGCACTTGTAATCGGCAGGTCATAACCGTCTTTGGTGCCATCTCGATCCATGCTAGTCACGACGATCTCTCCGGCTCCTAACGCTTCGACGCGCTGCGCCCATTCGACGACCTCCAGCCCAGTCGGCGTCCGTCCACCGTGACTGTGGACTTCCCAAAATTCCTTGCCGTCGTGCTGCACTCTGCGAGGGTCCATGTTCACCACGATGCACTGGGAACCAAACCGCTCGGCTGCCTCCCGTATGAATTCTGGGTTTTTGCACGCGATGGTATTGAGCGAAACCTTGTCACAACCCGCTCGCAGCAAATTGCGAATGTCCTCGAGGTTACGAATCCCACCTCCGACCGTCAAAGGCATGAAAATTTGCTCGGCCGTGCGCCGAACAACATCGATCATGATGTCCCGCTGCTCATGGCTGGCGGTGATATCTAAGAAAACCAGTTCATCCGCCCCCTCAAATTCATACCGAGCCGCAATCTCCACCGGATCGCCTGCGTCGCGGAGTTGAACGAAGTTGGTTCCTTTGACTACGCGACCGGCATGAACATCGAGACATGGAATGACACGTTTGGCAAGCATGCAGGTTAAACCTTGCCAGCCATCAAAGACTGAAACGCATCGAATAGGTAGTTGCTGTCGTGCGGACCCGCGGAAGCTTCCGGGTGGTACTGCACGCTAAAAGCAGGCGCGTTTTTGTGCTTTACGCCGGCAATTGTCTGGTCGTTCAAATTGCGATGCGTGATTTCGAGACACTCCGGCAGGCTTTCTTCAGCGACTGCGAATCCATGGTTCTGCGAAGTGATTTCCACTTTTCCGGTCGAACAATGAAGTACCGGTTGGTTTGCACCTCGATGCCCAAACTTCAACTTGAATGTCTTTGCACCACTCGCCAAGGAAAGGAGTTGATGTCCAAGACAGATTCCAAAAATCGGCTTGCGACCCAGCAAGTTTCGAATGGTGGAAATCGCGTAAGTCAGCGGTTCAGGATCCCCTGGCCCATTGCTCAAAAACACTCCGTCAGGTTGTTGACGCATGACGTCATCGGCGGTTGCTGTCCCAGGCAAGATCGTCACTCGATTCCCGCGTGCTCGCAAATGGCGAGGGATATTCCACTTCATTCCGAAGTCCAGGCAAACCACATGAAAGGGTTCACGGCCCGATTCGGAACGGCTTGAATCGACATCCGGATGCGCCGCCAAAGCGTGGAGCGATTCGTCCCATATTCGGATGGCATCAGGCACCACTTCGCGAACCAGATCTCGGCCCACCAATCCCGGACTCGATCGAGCCTTTTCGACCAAGGAGTCGCGATCGCTATCGCGCGTTGAAATCACCCCTTTTTGAGCCCCTCGATCCCGAATCCGTCGCACCAACGCTCGGGTATCAATTCCGGCAATCGCCACAATGCCGAACTGTTCTAGATAATGACCGAGGGAATCCCGAGACCGAAAATTGCTGTAAAGACGACTGCTTTCTCGGACAATGAAGCCCGCTACTTGGGGCTTCGCAGATTCGATATCCTCAAAGTTGATCCCTACGTTTCCGATCATGGGATAGGTCATCGTCACAATCTGGCCGCGATAGCTGGGGTCGGTCAGGATTTCTTGGTAACCCGTGATCGAGGTATTGAATACGACTTCGCCGTCGGTCTCACCCTCGGCGCCGATCGAAATCCCCTCGAAAACGGTGCCATCCTCCAGCGCTAGGAAACCGCGTTTTCCTTGATAAATCAAAGTTGTTCGCCTCACGTTTGCGTGTTTGGTACCACTCCCGAAAGATCATAGCGGAGGAAGCCGAATTGAACTAGGGTTAGGGGCACGGCATCTCGTCCGCGTCTGCGGCTCCCGATAAACCTGTTCATTGGCGATGATCCGGATTCGATCCTCTGCACGTCGTCGCCGTAGCTCATCGGAGAATGTCGGATCCAGGCAGACTAGTCCACGATGTTCCGGCTCGCATAGGGCTTTAAGACCTGCAAAGCCGCCTCGTGTACCCGTCCATTGCTTGCGAAACAATGTCCTGCTCGAATGTCCATCGCTCCGGACCACGATGAGAATTTCCCACCCGCTTCGAGAATGACCGGTGCCACCGCAGCGATATCCCACGGATTAACGATGGGATCAACCATCAACTCGGCTCGCCCCGTAGCAACCAGAAGATAGCCGTACCCATCCCCCCAAGATCGGGTGACATAGGCTTCTTTCTCCAATGCCCGATAGGCCGACTCGGCTTGGCGTCGCTCAAAATTGTCCACCTGCGAGGTCAGAAACAAACCATCGGCCAACGAATCCACTTTCGAAACGGAGCAGGACCGCAATTCGACGTCGTCTCGGTCGAAGCCCTTGGACGCTCCATACCAAGCCCCTCCACCCATCCATGCGATGCACAATTCCCCGAGCGCGGGGATCGCGATTACTCCGATCGATGGCTGACCACGAAAGGTCATGCCCACCAACGTCGAATAGAGGGGTACCCCAGAAATGAAACTTTTGGTCCCATCGATCGGGTCGATGATCCATTCATAATCCGAGGTTCCGGTGGCACTCCCGAACTCCTCACCCAAAATCGCATCGGACGGAAACCTACGCTCCACCGCTTCTCGAACCGCTTTCTCGGCTTCCTTGTCCGCTGCCGTGACTGGGGAGCGGTCACTCTTTCTTTCGACTCGGTAATCCTCTGTTCGATAAAAACGGAGCGAAACATCGCTGGCAAGGCTGGCCAATTCCAAAGCGAATTCGATGCGATCGAATAGTTCTTCAGGGATTTGTCGTACGTCCGACCTCTCGGTGAAATCGTGACGCCACGAGCGGGGAAACTGGAACCTAGGAAACAGGGGCATGGATTTTTTGTTTGGTGAACGGTGTTAAATGACGGATCCGCGAAGAACGCTCGTCGAAGCGGTCAACGAACTGGTGGCGGAATATGCTTTACCTAGCCACCTCGATTACAATAGATCAATCGAATTTTCGCTACCGAGCTCCGTGGATTTGTTTGGGATCAGTTCTGATCGCCTTCTGGAAGATTGGCAATACCCCTGATCCTGGCAACCTCCGATTTGCTTCACAATCCCGACCGGAGTCGAGCCTTTGCTCGTCTCCTCCCTCCTAGATATCCTTCCAACCTCCCACCTATTCCCTCATCCGGATCCAGTTTGCCTATGTCTCAGATTCCGCAATTGGATCTTCCCCCCGATGGGCACTCTCCTGCTTCAAGTCAGGACATTGACGAATCCTTGCAGGGATCCACCTCGCCCACATCCATTCCAAGCAACCGCAGTGACTCACCCGCTTGGCGAACATGGGGATATCGTATCGTTTCCTTCGTTTTGACAGCCAGTGCCGTAGGTCTTGCGGTTTGGACTCGCGAACGATGGGAACCCGCGCTCGATGCATGGATTCGCCCACCCGCATCGGATCCGAGAAAAACCCGACCGGCCCCTTTGGTCACGATTGCATCGGCCAAAAAAGAATCGGTCTCGCAGTTCATCAACTGCCTCGGGACCGTGACTGCGTTCAATAGCGTGTCTGTCAAAAGTCGAGTCGACGGCGAGTTGGTAGACGTCGCCTTTCGCGAAGGGCAAATGGTCGAAGCGGGCCAGTTGCTCGCACGCATTGACCCTCGCGGCTTCGAAGCCGCACGCGATCAAACGCAAGGCCAACTGCAAAGGGATCTCGCCGCCTTGGAATTGGCTCGCCTCAATTTCGAACGCTCCAAGAACCTGACTTCCGAAACGTCGTTGTCGCAACAAGAACGCGATGAGTTCGACGCAATTTACAAACAGGCGCAAGCCGTCGTAGACGTCGACCGCGCCGCGCTTGCCAATACCGAACTTCAGGTTACCTACACCAAAATCACATCTCCCATCGGAGGAAGGGTCGGACTGCGATTGGTCGACCAAGGAAACATGGTAAAGGCCAGTGACCCTAACGGAATCGCTGTCATCACGCAACTCAAGCCTATCTCCATTGTGTTCCCGATTCCCCAAGATGAGATACCGCGCGTACAGAAACAACTCGCGGCCTCCAAGTCCGTTCCGGTCTTTGCCTATGACCGCAGTTTCAAAGAACAACTTGCCGAAGGGACACTCACCGCCATCGACAATCAAGTCGATGCGACGACGGGTACATTGAGACTCAAGGCAACCTTTGAAAACGAAGCAGAAAATCTCTTTCCCAATCAATTTGTCAATGTGCGATTGCTTGTGAAACAATGGGAAGACTCAATCGTCATCCCCTCCACGGCTATCCAGCGCGGCGCTGACTTCTTGTATGTCTATGTGGTCGGGGATGATTCCACGGTGGATGTCGCTCGCGTCGACGTCGCATTTAGCGAAGCCGGAAGAACTGTTGTCGCTTCCGGTTTGTCCGAAGGGCAATTAGTGGTCACGGAGGGTACGGACAAATTGCAGCCGAAAGGGAAAGTCACGCTGCCGGGAGCGTCTAAGGAGTCTGCTCCAAGAGAAGGAAATACCAAGGAAGCGGGACAGCGCAGTGAGTCCAAAAGCGGTGAAGAAAACAAGCACCCCCACGGGCCCGCCCAGCGCCCGGACTCACAACGCGCAGGTTGATGCGATGAACGTTTCGAGACTATTCATTCTTCGGCCAGTGGCAACCGTCCTGTTGATGGTAGCGATCTTGCTAAGCGGCTGGGTCGCTTATCGCCAGCTGCCCGTCGCTGCATTGCCACAAGTCGATTATCCGACGATCCAAGTCGTGACGTTTTACCCCGGCGCGGGACCTGAGGTCATGGTCTCGTCCGTTACCGCTCCCCTGGAAAAACAGTTCGGGCAGATTCCAGGCCTGGCACAAATGACCAGCTCGAGCACGCAAGGCTGTTCGGTCATCACTTTGCGCTTTTTGTTGGATCTGAATATCGATATCGCAGTCCAACAGGTTCAAGCGGCTATTAACGTCGCTGGCAATTTCCTTCCTCGCGATCTGCCAAACCCGCCAGTCTACTCCAAAGTGAATCCAGCAGACGCGCCCGTCTTAACGTTGGCTCTCTCCTCCGACACAATCCCCCTACCTCAAATCCAGGATTTGGCAGATACACGTTTGGCTCAGAAACTATCGCAAGTCAAAGGGGTCGGCCAAGTCTCCGTTACGGGCGGCCAGAAACCAGCCATCCGTGTCCAAGCCAATCCAACCAGTCTATCCGCCGTAGGATTGACCCTGGATGACCTTCGCAATGCCCTCGCTGCAGCCAACGTCAATCAAGCCAAGGGAAGCTTTGATGGACCCAAGCAATCCATCATCATCGGCGCCAATGACCAACTCTTTACAGCGGCGCAGTTCCGTGAACTCATCATTACCTACCGCAATGGCGCCCCGGTCAAACTCGCCGAGGTGGCTAACGTCATCGATGATGTGGAGAACATTCGTCAGGCCGCTTGGCACAACACGACCCCGGCTGTCCTGCTGAATATCCAGCGTCAACCCGGGGCCAACATTATCGAAGTCGTCGATCGCATCCAGGGAATGCTGCCGCAACTCGAAGAATCCCTGCCTGCCGACATCCAAGTCCAGGTCCTCACCGATCGAACGATCACTATTCGAGCGTCCGTCGAAAGCGTTCAGCATGAATTGTTATTGACGATTGGTTTGGTTGTTTTGGTGATCTATCTTTTCCTGCATAGCGTCCGAGCAACGATCATTCCGAGCGCCGCCGTCCCACTCTCGATCGTGGGTACATTTGGGATTATGTACCTGCTCGGGTATACACTCAATAATCTCACGTTGATGGCCCTTACGATTTCCACTGGCTTTGTCGTCGATGATGCCATCGTGATGATCGAAAACATCATGAGATACGTCGAAGAAGGCATGGAGCCCCTCGCTGCATCCCTGAAGGGTGCCGCGGAAATTGGCTTCACGATCATCTCTCTCAGCGTTTCGCTGGTAGCCGTTTTGATCCCGCTGCTGTTCATGGGAGATGTCGTGGGAAGGCTGTTCCGCGAATTCGCGGTAACGCTCAGCGTCACGATTTTTGTATCAGCAATTGTTTCACTAACCCTGACGCCGATGATGTGCGCGTTTCTGCTTAAGCTCTATCCGAACTCGGCCAAACATGATCCCGACAAAGCATCGGGAGGTTTGGTTTTTCCTTGGCTACTTCGCCTATACGAGATCACATTGCGATGGACCCTGCGGCATCAAGGTTTCACCATGCTGGTGTTTGCCTTGACGTTGCTCGCAACAGGTTTCTTGTACGTTCGCATACCAAAAGGATTTTTCCCAGTCCAAGACACTGGGGTCATTCTTGGAATCACGGAATCCAATCAAGACACCTCGTTCGCGAGCATGAAGAAAGAGCAGGAGCAACTCAATGCGATTCTTGCCAGCGATCCTGCCGTCGATAATTTGGCCAGCTTTATCGGTATCGACGGAGTCAATCTGACTCTCAACAACGGCCGAGTTCTTATCAACCTGAAACCACATCATGAACGGAACGAGAGTATCGCGGTCGTGATGGATCGACTGGCGACCAAAGCCGCCGAGGTCACTGGCCTCCAGTTGTACCTTCAACCGGTTCAAGATCTCTCGGTTGAGACGCGTGTCTCGCGCACGCAGTACCAGTACTCACTCGAAAACGCAGATCCAGAAGAATTGAAGGAATGGGTTCCAAAACTGGTAGCGAAACTCAAAGACCGACCTGAATTGCGAGACGTCGCCAGCGACCTTGCAACCTCTGGCAAAGAAGCCATGCTCGTCATCGATCGAGATACGGCATCGCGATTGGGAGTCACTCCTATGATGATCGATGACGCCCTGTACAACGCCTTCGGCCAAAGACAGGTGTCCACGATCTTTACTCAGCTAAACCAATATCGAGTCGTGCTAGAAGTCGCACCCGAATTTAGGGATTCGCTGAAGGATGTCGGTTCGATCTACATCAAAACCACCTCCGGCAAGACGGCCCCCCTCGAATCATTGACGCGCATGGAATATCTCGACGCGCCACTGGCCATCAATCATCAAGGTCAATTTCCGGTCGTCACGGTCTCGTTCAATGTTGCGCCAGGGGTCTCTTTGGGGAATGCCGTAGAAGCCGTCCAAGAAGCAACCCGCGAACTTCAAATTCCAGGCAGCATGTTGGGTGCTTTCCAGGGATCTGCGGAGGCGTATCAGCGATCACTCCAGACTACACCTCTCCTTATCCTGGCGGCACTCATCACCGTTTACATCGTTCTTGGGGTACTCTACGAAAGCTACGTCCATCCCCTTACCATCCTTTCGACATTGCCCTCCGCTGGAGTCGGAGCCCTCTTAGCGCTCATCTACTTTCGATTGGACTTGGGCATCATTGCCATCATCGGAATTATCCTACTGATCGGTATTGTCAAGAAAAACGCCATCATGATGATCGACTTTGCGCTCGAAGCGCAGCGCACGCATGGACTCAAGCCGGAAGATGCGATCTTCCATGCATGCTTGTTGCGACTTAGGCCGATTCTGATGACGACTATGGCCGCCCTGCTGGGAGCAGTGCCTCTAGCCTTTAGTTCTGGAGTCGGGACTGAGTTACGTCAGCCCTTGGGTATCAGCATCATCGGTGGTCTTCTGTTTAGCCAAGCACTTACCCTCTATACCACCCCTGTAATCTACGTCTGGTTCGATACCCTCAACCCATGGCGTCAGTCACCCAGTGAGACGAACACATCGGCAACGGTTCGTCCGGAGGGTGTCGCATGAATCGCGGAGATTCCTCGTCCTCCATTCAAGCATACAACTTCTCCGCGCCGTTTATTCGTCGACCGGTCGGTACCACCCTACTGACTTTGGCGGTGACGCTTTCCGGCATCTTGGGCTACTTTCTGCTGCCCGTTTCCCCATTGCCCCAAGTGGAATTTCCGACGATTTCGGTGAGCGCTTCTCTACCAGGCGCCAGCCCAGAAACGATGGCTTCCGCCGTAGCAACTCCCTTGGAACGCAGCTTGAGCCGAATCGCCGGCGTCACAGAGATGACCTCAACCAGTACGCTGGGATCGACCTCGGTAACGTTGCAATTCGAACTCGACCGGGATGTCAATGCCGCCGCAAGAGAAGTCCAAGCCGCAATCAATGCCGCGCGCAGCCAACTTCCTGCAAATCTCCCAAACAATCCTTCGTATCGCAAAGTCAACCCGGCCGATTCCCCCATCATGCTTCTTACGATGGTTTCGGATATCTATTCGAAACCGCAAATGTATGAGCTTGCTTCCACCATCGTTCAGCAAAAGCTGTCTCAAATCTCCGGTGTCGGCCAAGTCTTCTCCACGGGCGCTTCCAATCCCGCCGTGCGAATCGAAGTCAATCCAACGGTATTGAATCAGCTCAAAATCGGCTTGGAAGACGTTCGAGCCATGCTTGGAACCGCCAATGCCAATCGCCCCAAAGGGATCATTGAAGAAGAAGGGGTTCAGTGGTCCCTCAATACATCGGATCAACTGATGACCGCAGACGAGTACCGACCGCTGCTCGTCGCCTTTCGCAACGGTGCACCGATTCGTTTAGGGGACGTGGCGACCGTTTCGGATTCAGTCGAAGACGTACGAAACTTTGCCTTGGCCGATGGCAAACCGTCGATCAGCATTCTTATTTTCCGTCAGCCAGGCGCGAACATCATCGAAACCGTGGATCGCATCAAAGCGATGATCCCCCAGCTGCAATCCCAGTTGCCCGCTTCGGTGACCTTGGGCATGGGAATGGATCGCTCGATCACCATCCGCGCGTCACTCGACGAAGTGCAAAAGACTCTGATCATCTCGGTGTTGCTGGTCATCGTGGTGGTTTATGTGTTCCTTCGTGACATTCGAGCCACAATCGTTCCGACCATCGCGGTTCCTGTCTCACTCATTGGAACCTTTGGTGTCATGTATCTGTTCGGATACAGTCTCGACAACCTCTCTTTAATGGCCCTGACCATCTCGACGGGCTTCGTCGTGGATGATGCCATTGTCGTGACCGAAAACATCAGTCGTTACATGGAAAAGGGAATGAAGCCGATCGACGCGGCGCTCCGAGGGTCGGCGGAGATCGGATTCACGGTTTTTTCGATCACGGTTTCCTTGATCGCTGTCTTTATTCCGATCCTGTTGATGCGCGGCGTGGTGGGAATGCTCTTTCGCGAATTCGCCGTAACGTTGTCGATCGCCATTTTGATATCACTCGTCGTATCGCTGACGACGACCCCCATGCTGTGCGCGATCTTGCTGAAACACAACCCAAAGCAGTCGCATCGAAGGAATCGATATTGGATGGAACAGGCATATGGGAAATGTTTGGATGTCGTCCTCGATTTTCCGGGCTGGACCATGGTGGCCTTTGGGTTGATTGTCGCTTTCAACGTGTACTTGTATGTCAAGGTTTCCAAAGGCTTCTTTCCGCAACAAGATACAGGACGATTGGTCGGGAGCATCGTGGCCGATCAAGGCACATCGTTTCAGGCCATGGTGGAACTCGTGAAGAAATTCGGGAACGCCGTCAGCGATGATCCGAACATCGATCGGGTCTTGGT